>NZ_JBIUWD010000002.1:0-211155 GCF_044743285.1 Microbacterium sp. NPDC087665
GGCTCGACTACTACAACCTAGAACGAGCCCACCTCGGCATCAGAGGCAAGACCCCCATCGACCGAATCAACAACGGTCGAGGTCAGTACAGCTAGAGCGCATCGGGTCACGCCTGCGTGCGCCGTGCGATCTCGTCGGCGAGCCGCTGCACGTCGGTGGGGTCCGCGTCGCGGGCGAGGGCGACGTAGTGGTCCATGACAGCCGGCCGGTAGCGCACGGGCAGCGTCTGTCCGGGGGCGAGACGGACGAGTTCGGTGATCGTGAAGTCCTCATCTGCGACGCCGCGGAACGAGACGCCCTCGACAGTCTCCACGTCGAGCATCAGAACCACGCGCGGACTGCCGTCGCTGCTGACCTCCCGCCAGTCGACGAGCACGCCGAGCGCGAGCACCCCCGCACGGAGTTCCGCGGTGCGCGTCCGTGCTGCGCGGCTCAGGAGCGGATTCGGGGCGATGCCCGGGAACGCCGGCCCGACGCCGAGTGATTCGCGACTCAGATCGGGCCTGAGCTGCGCCATCACATCGTCGAGCGTCACCTTCTTCTTCTTCGAGCCGAACATCTCGCCCCCTCCCTCATCCCAGTCCCGGACTCTCAGTCCGACGCTTCGCATCCATCGCGATCGTACGGCACGGTCATTCCCCGTCACCGTCGCAGCGCGCGCACCCGGATCTCCCGCGCGAGATGATCACGCTGCTCGATCACGAGCCGGCGGAGCGCGGCAGGTGCGGACTCGTTCTGCGCCAACCAGGCGTCGACGGCATCCACCGTCGGCGACGCGGGGAAGAGTCCGATGACGAGACGTCTCGCGAGCTCGATGCTGCGCGTTCTCCACACCTCGGCGATGCGCCGGAAGTACTCGCCGTCGTATCGCTCGACGAGGTCTCGGCGTCCGCCGGCTCGGAACCCGGCGATCTCAGCGTCGAGGTGATCATTGCTCAGCGACGTGTCGTTCCACGCCGCCTCCCAGGCCGCTGCACGGATCGCAGCGTCCGGGCGAGAGGCGAGCGCGCGGCGGGCGGCCGTGCGGCCGTCTCCGGTGTCATCCCGCTCGAGCTCGGCCGCGATATCGGACGCGGATGCGTGCCCGGTCGTCGCAAGCGCGGTGAGCAGCTGCCAGCGCAGGTCGGGGTCGACCGGCAGCCCCTCCGGGACCTGGCCCTCGAGCATCGCCGTCAATTCGACCGCGTGCACGTCGTCGTATGCGGATGCCGCGGCGAATGCCCGTGCCCACGTGAGCTGTGCGTCGCTGCCGGCGTCTGCGCGAAGAAGACTCTCGAAGGCCGTCTCCACCCACGCGCGCTGCTCCGTCTCCCGAAGCCGCTCCGTCACGAAGTGCCGCACCGCGAACGCCGCGTTGGCGACGACTCCGACGAGGAGTCCGCTGTTGGGCTCGTCGGGCGCGTGCCGACGAACGATGGCGAGGTAGCGTGACGGGTCGAGCTCGCCATCGCGCGTCGCGTTCCACAGCGATGCCCAGACCTGGGCCCGCGCCAGCGAGTCATCGATCAGCGACAGCGATTCCTCGACGGTTTCGAGCGAGCGAGCGTCGAGTCGCGCCTTCGCATAGGTGAGGTCGTCGTCGTTGAGCAGGATGAGCTCCGCCTCCGGCAGGTCGACACCGGTGCGCTCATCGGCGATGTCGAGCGCGACCTGTTCGCGCCGAACGATCCGGTCGCCATCGAACCCGTAGGTGCCGATGCGCAGTCGGTGCGGCCTCGGATCGGACTGCACCAAGACCTGCGCGCCGTCCGGCTCCGCTTCGAGCCACAGCGTCGACATGCCCGTGGTCTGCAGCCACGCACGCGACCACTCGTCCATGTCGCGCCCGGACACGGCATTGAGCTGCGAGAGCAGGTCGTCGAGCGTCGTGTTGCCGAAGGCATGAGCGGCGAAGTAACGCCGAGCCCCCTCGAAGAACGCGTCCTCGCCCACGAAGGCCACGAGCTGCTTGAGCACGGCGGCGCCCTTGGCATAGGTGATGCCGTCGAAGTTGAGCTTCGCCGCCTCGAGATCGGCGATGTCCGCCACGATGGGGTGCGTCGTCGGCAGCTGATCCTGCTGGTACGCCCAGGCCTTGCGACTCGCCGCGAACTTCACCCAGGCATCGGTGAACCGCGTCGCCGCGGCCGAGGCGTGTGCGCCCATGTAGTCGGCGAACGATTCCTTGAGCCACAGGTCGTCCCACCAGCGCATCGTCACGAGGTCTCCGAACCACATGTGGGCCATCTCGTGCAGGATCGTATTCGCCCGCGCAGCGCGCTGCGAGTCGGTGGCCGCGCCCCGGGCGAGATACGCCTCGGTGAACGTGACGAGTCCCGGATTCTCCATGGCGCCGAGGTTGTACTCCGGCACGAAGATCTGATCGTACTTGCCCCACGGATAGGGATAGGCGAAGGCATCGGAGAAGAAGTCGAGGCCCTGACGGGTGACTTCGAGGATCTCGCCGGCCTCGAGGTATGGGGCCAGCGATCGACGGGCCAAGACGCCGAGCGCGATCTTCTTATCGCCGCGCTCCCACTCGCCATCGACGCGGGTGTACGGGCCGGCGGCGACCGCGGTGATGTAGCTCGAGATCGGCAGGGTCGGGGCGAACTCGACGTGCTGCACTCCCACACCGGGCACGACGCGGGTCTGCACCTGGTTGGAGAGCACTTCCCACCCGGCCGGCGCATCGATCACGAAGGTGAAGGGCGACTTCATGTCGGGCTGCTCGAAACAGGCCATGACGCGACGGGAATCGGCGGGCTCGTACTGCGTGTAGAGATAGGTCTCGTCGTCTGCGGGGTCGTGGAAGCGGTGCAGCCCCTCGCCCGAGCGGCTGTAGGTGCCCACGGCGTGCACGACCGCGACGTTCGATGCGGCCAGGCCGGTCAGAGCGATTCGTGCGCCGTCGTAGACCACCTCCTGCTCTTCGCCGTTGAGCACCACCCGCTGCACGGACTCGCCGATGAAGTCCACCCACGTCGTCGTGGTCGTGGCATCGAACTCGAGGGTGGTGACCGTCGGGAATCCGGTGCGGGCGCGTTCCGGCGCGCCGGTCAGATCGAGTTCGACCCGGATGCTGCGCGCGGTGATCGCAGCGGATCTCGCGGCGGTCTCGTCACGGGTGAGATTGGCGGTATCCATGCCTCCATCCTTCCACTCGCCCCGTGTCGGCGTGGGCCTCTTCGCGGTGTTGCTTTATGCAACAGACAGGCGTAGCGTTGCATAAAGCAACAGGAGGAATCATGTCGACTCGGAATGATCGTCACCAGCACACGACCACGGTGCTGAGGTCGCTCGTCGCGATCTCCCGCCGCGGTCTCGCCGATGCGCGGTTCGGCGAGACGCCCCTGTCGGTGACCGAGCAGTCGATCGTCATGGCGATCGCCGAACAACCGGGCATCCGCTCCATCGACATCGCACGGATGTTCCGCCTCAACCGCTCGACCGTCTCACGCCAGCTCGCGGCCCTCATCGCCCTCGACATCGTGCGCGAAACGCCCTCCGACGGCGGCCGCGGTCGGCCGCTCGAGCTCACCGAAGCCGGAACGACCGCGTATCGAGGAACCCTCGACGCACTGCAGAAGATCATCGACGCGCATCTCACGTCATGGACGAACGACGAGGTCGCGCGCTTCGCCCACGATCTCGACCGCTTCGATCGCAGCGCCGACCCGCGCTGACCGAGCAGATCGTCCGCACGACCAGACCCTCGAGGTCAGAAATAGAAGGAAGAGAAATGAAGAGCATCACCGTTCTCGGCACCGGCGTTCTCGGATCGCAGATCGCGTTCCAGACCGCCTTCCACGGATTCGACGTCGTCGCGTACGACATCGACCAGCCGGCCCTCGACCGCGCGGCGGACCGCTTCCGCGCCCTCGCCGACCGCTACACGCGAGACGGCGTCGCAGGTGGGGCAGACGGCGGTGCCGCAGCCGCCATCGAGCGCATCCGCCTGAGCCACGACCTCGCCGACGCCGTGTCCGCCGCCGACCTCGTGATCGAGGCCGTTCCCGAGAACCTCGAGCTGAAGCAGGACATCTACCGCCGCATGGCGGTGGCCGCCCCCGCCGCGACGATCTTCGCGACCAACTCCTCGACGCTGCTGCCCAGTGCTCTCGCCGACTCGACCGGTCGCCCCGACCGGTTCCTCGCCCTGCATTTCGCCAACGAGATCTGGGCGCACAACACCGCCGAGGTCATGGGCACACCCGCCACCGATCCCGCCGTGTACGGCGACGTTGTCGAGTTCGCCCGTCAGATCGGCATGGTGCCGATCGAGATCAAGAAGGAGAAGGCCGGCTACCTGCTCAACTCGCTGCTCGTGCCGTTCCTGCAGGCTGCCGGCGAACTGCTCGTCGACGGCATCGCCGAGCCCGAGGCGATCGACGCCACCTGGCGCATCGGAACCGGAGCACCCGCCGGCCCCTTCGAGATCTACGACATCGTCGGACTCACCACCGCCTACAACATCTCGCGCATGGGCGACGAGAAGCAGCAGGCTTTCGCCGACCTCATCAAGGAGCGCTACATCGACCAGGGCAAGCTGGGCGTCGCCACCGGCGAGGGCTTCTACACCTACCCGCGCACGAACTGACCTTGCGCATCCGAAGCGGCCGTCACGACATCGTGGCGGCCGTTTCGTCGCGCACGGGCCTCACTTCGATCGTTTACCGTCGTCGAGGAGTCGACGGATCGCCGTCTCGGGTGCAACCGTCAGGTCGAGTGTCTTGCCGCGCGCATAGAGACGGAAGACGCGCGGGTCGATGTAGCTCCCCCGGGCCACGGCGATCGTGTTGCCGAGCGCCGATGCGGTCGCCTGCACGGCCAGGCGCTCGGCCTGATCGCGCTCCTTGCGGGAATCGAGCGGGCCGATGCGCGCCAGCGCGTCTGCCGCGAGGATCGTGCCGTGCAGAGTGCGGAAGTCCTTCGCGGTGAATGCATCGCCGGTGACGTCGCGGAGGTACGTGTTCACCTCGGTGGGTGTGATGCGCACGCGACGGCGTCCACGGCGGTACGCGAGCAGAGGGGCGCGGCCCGGCCCTGCGGCGAGATCGTCGAGCACCGCAGCGAGCACGTCGTCCGTGATCTCGATCGAGGCGGTCTGCCCGCTCTTCGCCGGGAACGAGAGCGAGACATCGTTCCCGTCGACCGTCACATCACGACGCCTCAGCGTCGTGAGACCGCGGCTGCCGTGCCGCACGAGGTAGCGTTCGGAGCCGATCCGGAGGGCCCCGTCGTCGAGCAGCCGGAAGGCCGTCGCGAGCACCTTGCTGCGCGAGAGGGTCTCCTCCTGCAGCGCACGCGTGACGCGGCCCCGCGCGTGCGGAAGCGCCTCGGCGAGTGCGAGCGCGCGGCCGAACTTGCGTCGATCCCGTTTGACTCTCCAGAGCGGGTGGTAGAGATACTGCTTGCGTCCGGCGGCATCGACTCCCACAGCCTGGATGTGGGCAAGCGGATCCGCGGCGATCCAGACATCCGTCCAGGCCGGCGGGATCACCAGGTCGAGGATGCGCTCACGATCGGCCTCTTCCACCGGAGTCCCGGCCTGGTCGAGATAGCGGAAGCCCGAACCCGATCGCTTCCGGACGAACCCCAGGTCCTGCCCCGGGATCACACGCACGAGTGCGGCCATCGTCGCCTCCTCCTTCTGAGCGGACCGGACGGTCTGGCCCTCGTCTCCGACAGCATCCTTCCGCGTGCAACCGGGCAGGAGAAGGGGCTGGCGAGCGGTCGAACGGGTCTGGTATGCCGAGGGTCGGATTGTCGTGAGGGCGTGGTTTCTGCCATCATCACGAGCATGGCCCTGTCATTCGAAGAGTTCCGCACGTCCCTCCTGAACGCGGAGGGCCGCCAGGCGCTGGGTATCCACCTGACGGATGCCGAGGCCCACCAGGTCTACGCCGACCCGCAGGCCACGCAGAGCTGGTTCGACTACTGGCAGTCGACCAATCAGCCTCCCGCAGCGACCGCGGCCCCGACAGCACCCCCGGCTGCCGAGACCGTTGCACTCGGCGGGCACGAACTGCCCCAGGCTGCCGACCACACGGCGACCGCCGCCTACGGAGCTGCTCCTGCGGACTACGGCCAGGCTCCCGCCGGCTACGGCCAGGCCCCCACCGGTCATGGTCAGGCGCCCGCCGGCTACGCCCCTGCTGTCGGCTTCGCGGGCGCGCCGTCGTCCGATGCGCCGGCGAAGAAGAAGCGCACCGGCCTCTGGATCACGCTCTCGATCCTGGGCGCGCTGATCCTCATCATCGGCATCGTCGTCATCCTGGCCTTCACGACCGCACGGCACTGGACCAAGACCGACGTCGCCGAGAAGCCCGAGACCTTCTACACCGAGACCTACGAGACCGGCCTCTACAACGTGGCCGATGACGGAGTGAGCGTCTGCGCCATCGATCAGGACTGGACCGAATGCGCCGACGCGATGGAGGCCCAGTACGCCGGTGCCTGTGCCGGTGTCGAGCTGACGGTGCCGGCGACCGTGCTCTGCGCCCAGCACCGCACGGAGATCGACCGCATGAGGTCTCTCGACCAGGAGGGCTACATCGTCGCCGCTCTCGGCTCGTTCGGGCACCTGACCCGCACGGCCGAGACATCGACCCGCGAGGTGTCGAACGAAGACTACGAGCCGGCCGTCACGCATGAGGCGGTCTGCTACTTCGAGTTCCTCGGAGAGTGCGAGTAGCACCCTCCGGGGTTCTCCCCCAGGCACAAAGCAAGAGGCCCGGATCTTCCGCATCTCGCGGAATTCCGGGCCTCTTCGTCTTGCTGGGGTACCTGGACTCGAACCAAGAACAACGGAACCAGAAACCGCCGTGTTGCCAATTACACCATACCCCAAGGGCGAAACCGAAGCCTCGCACCGAGAGTCAAGCCTACCCGACTCCGCGACGTGCGCCAAATGGAGCGGCTTCTCCGCGCGTCGCGCGTGTCGCGATGCGCACTGAGGCCGGGCACGAGAAAGGGAGGGGCACCGACCCGGTGCGCCCTCCCTGCTCGTCTCGGCCAGGCATCAGCGTGCCAACGTCTCCGACAGCAGACGCAGTCGACGCAGCGTCTCATCCTTGCCGATGAGTTCCATCGACTCGAAGAGCGGCGGAGAGATGCGGCGGCCGGTGATGGCGACGCGGGGCGGGCCATAGGCGACACGCGGCTTGAGCTCGAGGTTCTCGACGAGAGCCGTCGCCAGAGCATCCTGGATCTTCTCCGGCGTGAACTCTGTCACGGGCTCGAGCGCGGCGACGCACGCATCGAGCACCTCACCGGCGTTCGCCGGCAACCCCTTGAGCGCATCGGCCTCGTAGGCGATCTCATCGGTGAACAGGAAGCCGAGCATGCCCGGCACCTCGCCCAGCAGCTGCACGCGCTCCTGCACGAGAGGAGCAGCACGGAATGCCAGCACGAGCTGCTCGTGCGTGGGCTCGTCGAAGAGACCCGCGGCGGCGAGGTACGGGATCGTGCGCTCGGCGAAGTCCTTCACGTCGAGCATGCGGATGTGGTCGCCGTTGATCGACTCGGCCTTCTTCTGGTCGAAGCGCGCCGGGTTCGGGTTGACGTTCTCGATGTCGAAGGCGGCGATGAACTCGTCGAGCGAGAAGATGTCGCGGTCGTGCCCGATCGACCACCCCAGCAGCGCCAGGTAGTTGAGCAGCCCCTCGGGGATGAAGCCGCGTTCCCGGTGCAGGAACAGGTCGGCCTGCGGGTCGCGCTTCGAAAGCTTCTTGTTGCCGGTCTCCCCCAGCACCAGGGGCATGTGGGCGAAGCGCGGCACGAAGGTCGTGACGCCCGCGTCGATCAGCGCGGCATACAGCGCGAGCTGACGCGCGGTCGACGGCATGAGGTCTTCGCCGCGCAGCACGTGCGTGATGCCCATGAGGGCGTCATCGACCGGGTTGACGAACGTGTAGAGCGGGATGCCGTTGGGCCGGACCACGACGAAGTCGGGGAAGGAACCGGCGGGGAAGGTCACCTCGCCGCGGATCAGGTCGACATAGGTGAGGTCTTCATCCGGCACCTGCAGGCGCAGGGCGGGCTGGCGGCCCTCCGCGCGGAAAGCGGCCTTCTGCTCGTCGGTGAGCGTGCGGTCGAAGTTGTCGTAGCCGAGCTGCTTGGCGCGGCCGTTCGCCTCGTTGCGTGCGTCGATTTCATCCGCGTTGGAGTAGCTCTCGTACAGGGCGCCCGAGGCGAGGAGCTTGTCGATCACGCCGCGATAGATGTCGTGACGCTGCGACTGGCGATACGGCTCGTGCGGTCCACCGACCTCGACCCCCTCGTCCCAATCGATCTTGAGCCAGGTGAGCGCATCGACGAGCTGTCGGAAGCTCTCCTCGCTGTCACGCGCCGCATCGGTGTCTTCGATGCGGAACACGAGCTTGCCGCCGTTGTGGCGGGCGTATGCCCAGTTATAGAGCGCGGTGCGAACCATGCCGACGTGCGGCAGGCCGGTGGGCGACGGGCAGAAGCGGACGCGCACGTCGGCGCCGCTGGCGGTCGTGGTGAGGGGGTGAGGAGTAGCCATATCCCTTCGATTCTAGAGCGCGCGCCCCACGGCGACCGCCGCCGTGTGCGCGAGCGGGATCACGTCGTCGATCGCGTGCCGTGCGCACACACGGTCGAAGGCCGACCGGAATCGCGCGCGCTCGGCGGAGTCCAGTCCCTGATAGAACAGGCCGGCCGATGCCACGCCGCCCTCCGCAGACGCCCACAGCGCCGTGGGCGACGCCTCCCACGTCCAGCTCATGTCCTCGGTCACGACCTCACGCCACCCGGCATCCTCCAGCATCGTCGCGAACCCGGCGGACGTGCGCTCGAAGTCCTTCTCGGATGGCAGTCGTTCGCCGGCAGCGGGTTGAAGGCCCGCCGACTCGCAGACATCCCGCCAGAACCACGACGGCGAGAGCACCCAGATCGTTGCGCCCAGAACGGCGCCCGCGGCGGCGACGCGAGCCATCTCGCTGGCGGACCGCCGCGGATCCGTCACGTGATTGAGCACGAAGTTCGCCGTCACGGCATCGAAGGACCCGCTCGCGTACGGCAGCGACGGGAAGCCGGCATCCACGAATCGGATGCCCGGATGCTCGCGCTCCGCGACGGCGCGCATCGTGGCCTCCGGCTCGCACCCGACGGCATCCCAGCCGGCGTCTCGAAAGCGCGCAGCCAGCTCTCCCGTGCCCGAGCCCACGTCGAGCGCACGGCGTCCTTCCGCCGGACCGAACATCGCGAGCAACGGCGCGATCGTACCCGCGCAGAGAGAGGCGTAGGAGGCCGCGTACGCCTCCCCCACGCCGTCCCAGGACTTCATCGCCGGGAACGCCGGGCGAGCGGCGACAGAGCGACGATCGCGACGACCAGGACGGATGCCGCGATGCCGAGCCCCGGGTACTGGAAGTTCGACAGGACGACGCCGGCGAGCACCGCTCCCGCGGCCGCGGACAGGCTCATCAGCGAATCGCTGCGCCCCTGCCTGCGGGTGCGCAGTTCCGGCGCGCTCGACTCCGTGAGCAGGGCGGCGCCCGCGACCGTGGCCGCGCTCCACCCCAGTCCGAGCAGGATCAACGCGACCATCACGCCCCAGGGCTGATCGCTGGCGAAGATCGCGAATCCGAGCGAGGCCGCCAGCAGCACCTGCCCGAACAACACGACCTGCAGCCGCCCCCACCGGTCCGACAGGATGCCGAAGACGGGAGAGAGTGCGTACATGCCCGCGACGTGCAGGGCGATCGTGATGCCGACGAGTTGGGAGACGTCGGCCGGCGTCGCCGCCATCCCGTGCGCGCCGTGGGCCATGTGCGACAGGTGGATCGGCGTCATCGCCATGACCGACGCCATCACGACATGCGATCCGGCGATCGCGAACATCGCGTAGCGCGCCGCGACCGGACGATCCGGTGCGTGCACACCCGTGGTCGCGGCCGCGACGGTCGCGATCTTCTGCGCCGTCAGCAGAGGGTCGGGGCGCAGGGCCACGAGGTACAGGATGAGAGCCGCGACCTGCGCGACGAACGAGAAGACGTACGAGCCGGTGAGGGGCGGCATGCCGATCGCCGCGCCCACGATCTCTCCGGGACCGAGCAGGAGGGGCCCCGCGACACCACCGATCGTCGTCGCCCAGACCACGATCGACAGATCGCGTCCGCGGTGCGCCGGAGCCGCGAGATCGGTCGCGGCGAAGCGGGACTGCAGATTGCCCGCGTTGCCCGCGCCGATCATCAGGATGCCGACGAGCAGAAGAGGGAACACGCGGAGTCCCGCCGCGAGGATCACGACGGCGATGCCCGCCAGGGCGAACATGTTGCCGAGCGTGAGTGCGCGACGCCGGCCGAGTCGCGCCGCCATGCGTGCGAGAGGAATCGCGCAGAGGGCCGCGCCGAGAGTGACGGATGCCGTCGCCAACCCCGACAGGGAGTCGTCGCCCGAGATGTCGGCGGCCAGAAGAGCACCGAGAGAGACCGTCGCTCCGAAGGCGATCCCGCCGAGGACCTGCCCGAGCGAGAGCACCATGACGGTGCGGCGCTGCACCGACGCCTGCTGCTGCGCGGTGAGCGCCGGCGACGTCATGCGACGGGAGCGGCGTCGCGCACGGCGTTGCGGAGGATGCCCAGCCCGGTGATCTCGACCTCGACGGTGTCGCCGGCGTTGAACGTGCCGACGCCCGCGGGGGTGCCGGTGAGGATGACGTCGCCGGGCAGGAGGGTGAAGACGGCGGAGGCGTACTCGATGATGGCCTCGACGGAGTGGATCATGTCGGTGAGCGGCGCCTTCTGCCGCACCTCGCCGTTGACCCTCGTCTCGATCGTCGCCTCGGCCGGATCGAAGTCCGTCTGGATCGTCGGGCCGAGCGGGCAGAAGGTGTCGAACCCCTTCGCGCGCGCCCACTGGCCGTCCTTGCGCTGCAGATCGCGCGCGGTCACATCGTTGCCGATCGTGTACCCGAGCACGTAGTCGAGGGCATCGGCCGCGGAGACGTTCTTCGCGACCTTGCCGATGACGACGGCGAGTTCACCCTCGTACTCCGTCTGCTGCGACAGCGAGGGGCGAACGATCGTGTCGCCGGGGCCGATCACCGCAGTGTTCGGCTTGAGGAACAGCAGCGGCTCTTCCGGCGCCACTCCCCCCATCTCCGCGGCGTGATCGTGGTAGTTCTTGCCGACGCACACGATCTTCGAGCGCGGGATCACCGGGGCGAGGATGACGGCATCGGCGATCGGCACACGCGCGCCCGTGGGCTCGTACCCGGCGAACAACGGGTCGCCCGAGAGGACGACGAGGTCGGCTTCGTCGACGATCCCGAAGAGGATGGCGTCGTCATGGCTGAATCGGGCGATCTTCATGCCACCAGCCTAGCCAGCCCGCGCAGACCGAGACCCCGCTTGGCGAGGGATGCGAGGCGGGGTCCCGGAGTGGCGACGACGTCAGGCGTCGAGGCGGACGAGCCAGCCGTGACGGTCTTCGCGACGGCCGTACTGGATGTCCGTCAGTTCTTCGCGCAGCGAGAGGGCGAGCTCGCCGATCGGCTGCGGCTCCTCGAAGCCCTCACCGACGAGCGCGCCGATCGGGGTGACGACCGCGGCGGTGCCGCACGCGAACACTTCGAGGATGTCGCCCGAGGCGACACCTTCACGCCATTCGTCGATCGAGATCGCCCGGCGCTCGACGGTGTGGCCGCGGTCTTCCGCCAGCTGCAGCAGCGAGTCGCGGGTGATCCCGTCGAGGATGCTGTCGGACTCGGGCGTCACGATGCGGCCGTCCTTGAAGACGAACACCACGTTCATTCCGCCGAGCTCTTCGACGTCGTTCTTCTCGTTGAGGAAGACGACCTGGTCGCAGCCCTTGGCACTCGCCAGTGCCTGCGGAAGCAGGCTCGACGCGTAGTTGCCACCGGTCTTGGCCTTGCCCGTGCCGCCGCGTCCCGCACGCGAGTGGTCTTCGGAGAGCCAGATGCGCACGGGCTTCACGCCACCGGTGAAGTACGCGCCCGCCGGGCTCGCGATGACGTAGTAGGCCACCTTCTGGGCCGCTCGAACACCCAGGAAAGCCTCCTTGGCGAACATGAACGGACGGATGTACAGGCTCTGGTCGGCGCCGGACGGCACCCAGCGCCCGTCGACCGCGATCAGCTGGCGCAGCGACTCGATGAAGCACTCGGTCGGCAGCTCGGGGAGCGCGAGACGTCGCGCGCTGGACTGCAGGCGCGCGGCGTTGCGGTCGGGGCGGAACGTGTGGATCGACCCGTCGGCGTGCCGATAGGCCTTGATGCCTTCGAAGATCTCCTGCCCGTAGTGCAGCACGGATGCCGCGGGGTCGAGCGGAATCGGGCCGTAGGGCTGCACGCGGGGTCGGTGCCAACCGCCCTTGATCGACCAGCAGATGTCGACCATGTGGTCGGTGAAGGTGACGCCGAAGCCCGGGTCCTCGAGGACCTCGGCGATGCGCGCGGGCGACGCCGCCGCAAGGTTCTTGGTCACAGCGAAATCGAGCGGCGCCACGGCTGCCTGTGCGTCGATGGTCGTCATGTTCATCATCCGTTCTGAGGGGTGGGCGCGTCCTCGCGCGATGTCAGCCTACGCCTGTCGATCAGAGGCGTGCGGCGATCGCGGAGCCGATGTCCGAGGTCGTGCGCGCGCCGTCGCGGCTCGCGATGTCCGCCTCGACCGCTGCGCTGACGCGTGCGGATTCGGCCGTGAGGCCGAGGTGGTCGAGCAGCAGGGCGACCGAGAGGATCGCCGCGGTCGGGTCGGCCTTCTGCTGCCCCGCGATGTCGGGAGCCGAACCGTGCACCGGCTCGAACATCGACGGGAAGGCGCCGGACGGGTTGATGTTCCCGGAGGCGGCGAGTCCGATCCCACCGGTGACGGCACCGGCGAGGTCGGTGAGGATGTCGCCGAAGAGATTGTCGGTGACGATGACGTCGAAGCGCGACGGATCCGTCACGAGGAAGATCGTGGCGGCGTCGACGTGCAGGTAGTCGACCGCGACGTCGGGGTGTTCGGCTGCGGCCTCGTTCACGATCCGCTGCCAGATGGCGCCGGCGTGCACGAGCACGTTGGTCTTGTGCACGAGGGTGAGCTTCTTGCGACGACGCTCGGCGAGGTCGAAGGCGTGGCGGACGACTCGCTCGACGCCGAACGCGGTGTTCACGGAGGTCTCGTTGGCGACCTCGTGCGGCGTGCCCTGGCGGATCGCTCCCCCATTGCCGACGTAGGGGCCTTCCGTGCCCTCGCGCACCACGACGAAATCGATCTCGCCGGGGTTCGCGAGCGGACCGGATGCTCCGACGAACAGCTTCGACGGGCGCAGGTTGACGTAGTGGTCGAGCGTGAAGCGCAGCTTGAGGAGCAGCCCCCGCTCGATGTTCGCGTCCTTGAGACGGGGGTCGCCGGGCGTTCCGCCGACCGCGCCGAGCAGGATCGCATCGTGCGCGGAGATGGCGGCCAGGTCGTCGTCGGTGAGCGTGTCGCCTGTTTCAAGATAGCGCGCGGCGCCCAGCGAGAAGCGTGTCTTGTCGAAGGTCACATCCGACCCGGCGGTGACGGCGTCGAGCACCTTCTCCGCCTCGGCGACGACCTCAGGACCGATGCCGTCACCCGGGATGACGGCCAGTTTCACGACACGCGACATGGCACTCCTTGCTTCGGGAACCGGACCACGCGGACTGCGGTGATCCGGTTCCCCCAGCGTACTGGTCAGCGCGGGACGCGCGTGCGCAGTGTGACGGCGGCGATGACCGCCGCGACGACCACCAACCCGGCACCGATCAGCGACGTGATGAAGACACCGGAGCCGAAGGCGTCCGCTGCCGCAGCCCAGAGGGCATCTCCGAGGTTCGCGGGCAGTTCGTGAGACGCCGTGTAGGCACCGGCGAGGGTTTCCCGCGCAGCATCCGCCGTCTCGGCCGGGAGCCCTTCGGGAAGAACGATCGCGGAGCGGTAGAACGCGGTGATGATGCCGCCCAGCACGGCGGTGCCCAGCACGGCGCCGAGTTCGTATGCCGTCTCGGAGACGGCACTGGCCGCACCGGCCTTCTCCGCGGGCGCGCTCGAGAGGATCAGCTCGTTCGAGATGGTCTCGGCAGCGCCGATGCCGATGCCGAGCACGACGAACGCGATGATGAGCGGCACGACGCCGTGCGCGTGGGTGGTGAATGCCACGATCAGGTAGCCGGCGACGGAGAACGCGAGCCCGGCGGGCACCACGATGTGCGGCGGCACCCGGCGCGAGATCGGGACGACCGCGAGGCCCGAGATGATCATGACGGCCATTCCGGGTACGAGCGCGAGCCCGGCGAACATCGGCGACAGTCCGAGCACGAGCTGGAGGTGCTGCGAGACGAAGTAGAGGAAGCCGACGAGCGCCACGACGCTCAGCAGGTTGACGAGGATCGCTCCCGAGAACGTTCCGCGCCGGAACAGCGCCATATCGAGCATCGGGATCTCCGCGCGCTGCTGACGACGCACGAACAGCACGCCCATCACGACGCCGAGCAGCGCCCACGCGCCGGCCGTCACCGACGGACCGTCGGTCGCGAACGACTTGATCGCGTAGACGACCGGGATCATCGCCCCCATCGAGAGCGCGATGCTGATCGGGTCGATGCGGCCCGGGTCCGGATCACGACTCTCGGGCACCAGCAGCGGCGCGGCGATGAGCAGCGGGATGAGTACCGGGACCGCGATGAGGAACACGGATCCCCAGGCGAAATGCTCGAGCAGGATGCCGCCGACGATCGGTCCGAGAGCGGAGCCCGCCGAGAAGGCCGAGGCCCAGACCGCGATCGCGAGACGACGCTGGTCGCGGTTCTGGAAGATCGAGCGCAGGAGCGAGAGGGTCGAGGGCATCAGCATGGCGCCGAAGAAGCCCAGCAGGGCGCGCGCGGCGATGAGCAGACCGGCGGTCGGTGCGAACGCCGCGAGAACGGACACGGCGGCGAAACCGCTGGCGCCGATCAACAGCATCCGACGACGCCCGAATCGATCGCCGAGCGTTCCCATCGTCACCAGGAGGCCTGCGAGCACGAGGGGGTAGACGTCGATGATCCACAGCTGCTCGGCCCCCGAAGGGGCGAGCGCGATGGAGATCTCGGGCAGCGCGAAGCTCAGCACCGTGTTGTCCACCGACACCAGCAGCACCGGCAGCATGAGCACGACGAGCGCCGCCCATCCTCGGGCCCCGACGCGGGGAGCATCCGTTCCTGCCGTCGGGATCGACGCGGTCCGGGTCATGAAGCACCTCTCACATTCTGGGACGAATCGTTACTAAACCGTCCGGATGGTATAGTAACAGAATCCCGCCTGATCGTCCGACCCGCAGAGGACCCGATGCCCCGACCGCCCCTCGCCCGCGAGCGCGTCCTCGACGCATTCGAAGAGCTCGTCCTGACCGAGGGCGAGCGCGCCGCCACCCTCGACGCCACCGCCAAGGCCGCAGGTGTCTCCAAGGGTGGACTGCTCTACCACTTCAGCTCGAAAGAGGAACTGGTGGCCGGCGCACTCGAGCGATTGCATGCGCTCACCATCGCCGACCTCGAGCGGATGACCGCCGCCGAAGAGGGCCCCGTCGCCTACTACATCCGCACGTCGGTCATGGAAGACGATGCGCTCGACCGCGCATTGGTCGTCGCCTCGCGACTCGCGCAGGGCGGCTCGGTGCCGGCATCCGAAGCGCTGCGCGACTCGCGCCGCCGATGGGAAGACGCCATCCGGCCGCAGGTCAGAGACCAGGCAGCACTCGACCTCGTCATGCTGCTCAGCGACGGACTGTACTTCAACAACTCGCTCGACGTGAACGGCAAGGAGCACCTGGTCCCCCAGCGCGAGGCCCTGACCGCACTCATCGCCCTGGTACTGCGCACCACCGCTCCCTGATCGCGGCGCTCAGACAGCCACCGACGAGAAGAGGGCGAAGCGCTCACGCGCCCCGCCCTCTTCTGATCCGATGTCAGACCTCGGTGATCTCGATCTGGCGGAAGAGGTCGGCGTCGATCGAGTCGCTCACGTCTTCGAGCAGCTCGTCCGAGAGGGGCGAGTCGAGCGTCAGCACGCTGAGCGCCTGCGCGCCCGCCGCCTCGCGTGCGATCTGCATCCCGGCGATGTTGATGCCCGCCTCGCCGAACTTCTGCCCGTAGACCGCGACGATTCCGGGGCGGTCGGTGTACAGCATCACGACGTGGTGCTTCTCGATCGGCAGCTCCAGCGCGTGGCCGTTGATACCGATCAGCTTCTCGGCCTGCTTCGGCCCGGTGAGGGTGCCGGAGACCGAGAGCTGCGAGCCGTCGGACAGCGCACCGCTCAGCGTGATCACGTTGCGGTACTCGTCGCTGACGTCGTCCTTGAGGAGACGCACCGCGACGCCACGCTGCTCGGCGAGCAGCGGCGCGTTCACGTACGACACCGTCTCGCTGACGATGTTGGTGAAGACACCCTTGAGGGCTGCGAGCTTGAGCACACTCACGTCGTAATCGTTCAGTTCGCCGTGCACCTCGACATCGAGGCTCGTGAGCGGCGACGTCGCGAGAGCAGCGAAGATCTGGCCGAGCTTCTCGACCAGCGAGATGCCGGGACGCACGTACGGGTCGATGACTCCGCCTGCGACGTTGACCGCGTCGGGCACGAGGTCGCCGCCGAGCGCCAGGCGCACGGAACGTGCCACCGAGACGCCCGCCTTCTCCTGCGCCTCTTCGGTGCTCGCACCGAGGTGCGGGGTGACGACCACGTTCGGCAGGTCGAGCAGAGCGCGCGCTGTGCCGCCCTCGGCCGGCGGCTCCGACGTGAAGACGTCAAGACCGGCTCCGGCGATCTCGCCCGCGACGAGGGCCTCGCGCAGAGCCTCCTCGTCGATCAGCCCGCCGCGCGCGACGTTCACGACGAACGCCGTGGGCTTCATCGCCTTGAACTGGTCCGCACCGATCATGCCCGTGGTCTCGGGCGTCTTCGGCATGTGGATCGTAAGGAAGTCCGACTCGGCAACGAGCTCGTCGAGCGAGAGCAGCTGCACGCCGAGCTGCTGGGCGCGCGCCGAGGTGACGTAGGGGTCGTAGGCGACGACGCGCATGTCGAAAGCAGCGAGGCGCGCGGCGACGAGGGCGCCGATGCGACCGAGGCCAACGATGCCGACCGTCTTCTCGAACAGCTCGGCGCCGGTGAACGAGCTGCGCTTCCAGGCGCCGGCGGAGAGCGACGCGTGCGCGGCGGGGATGCGGCGGGCGAGGCTGAGGATGTGGCCGACCGTGAGCTCTGCGGCAGAGACGATGTTGGAGGTCGGAGCGTTGACGACCATGACACCCGCGGCCGTCGCCGCCTTGATGTCGACGTTGTCGAGTCCGACGCCGGCCCGGGCGACGACCTTGAGCTTGGGCGCGTGGGTCAGCGCCTCCTCGTCGATCTGCGTGGCCGAACGGACCAGCACCGCGTCCGCGTCGGAGAGCGCCGAGAAGAGCGCTTCACGATCGGTTCCGTCGACGTTGCGGACGTCGAAGTCCGGGCCCAGGGCCTCGATCGTGGCGGGAGAGAGAACTTCGGCGATGAGCACAACGGGCTTCGGCACAGTGGATCCTTCGGGGCAGCGCAATAGGCGAGATGGGCCGATGCGCCGCACACCGTCGGGGGCGCGATCTCCTCCACTGTACCCGAGCAGATCGCGACGCCTTGCCGTGTGACGGCCCGGGTCGGGGTCTACGGCCCGACGAGAGTGAGGCTGTAGGCGAGCAGGCTCATCCAGAACACGGCGACGAGCCCGAGCCCGGCGAGGAGCACCAGGGCGAGCTCGCCCACGCGGCGACGTCGACCGATCAGATACGCGAAGACGAACACCAGAGCCGGGAAGACGACCCCGAACGCGAGACTCACCCAGCCCGCCGTCGTCAGCCCGCCCTGCGCCATGGAGATCAGGTGCGCGACCGCGTTCCAGACGGCATAGGCGTAGAAGAGGCCCGCGAGTCCGAGCACCAGCGCCGCCAGCCACCGCGGCGATCCGCCGACCTTCGTCGTCTCGTCGATGACGCTCATGCGCCGATCACCCCCACGGTCACGAACGGCCAGGGCACGAGCAGAACGACCCCGAGCAGAAGGAGGGCGATCCGGATCCATGCGGCCCTGCCCCGCGTCAGCACCCAGGTTGCGAGGAACCAGAGTGCGGGTGCGGCGACGGCCAGCACGAACCACGGCAGGAACATCGCGTCGGCCACGAAGAAGTTCGCGAGCGGCTTCAGCCGCAGGCCGCCGACGATCCAACCCGCGGCGTACAGCAGGTAGATGCCGCCGACCACACCGGTGACCAGCAGCATCGCCGTGCTCAACGGCGGGCGCTCCTCCGCGGCGATGTCTGCGGCGTCGCCGTCGACGTGGGTCTCGGCGTCTGCGGCCGAAATCTCGTCGCTGCCCTTACCCACCGCATTCCAGCCCTTCGGCAGCGCGGAGTTTCGCGAGGAAGCATCCTCGTCGCCGTCCCAGCTCAGGGCGTCGTCGGAATTGGAAGTCATGTCCCCAGCGTAGGACACGCCGTCCACTAGGCTCGGGCGTGAAACCGAGGGAAAGGGCCATCGTGGCTGAGCAGAACAAGAAGATCGCCGACGGCGCCGAGCCGCCCGCGAACTGGACTCCCACTCCCGCAGCGAAGTCCACCGCGACGCGTTTCCGCTGGATCGCCGGCATCCTCTGGGCCGTCGCGATCGTGGGCGAGGCCGTGGGGATCTTCTGGCTGCTGCGTCAGCGCGTCTTCGTCGGAGAAGACGGCACGCTCGTTCGTGACCCCGACACCGGGCTTCTCGAAGAGCAGGGCGTCACCGCACAGTTCCCGCAGTGGGCGTTCATCGCACTCTTGGTGCTGTTGGTCGTGATCGCCGCACTGTCAATCACCGGCTCGTTCCTGTGGAAGAAGGCGAACCGCCTGGACCCCGCACGCAAGTCTGAGACCACGCGGTTCTTCGTGCAGAACCAGCTCGGCGCGATCATCGCGATCGTCGCGTTCCTCCCCCTCATCGTCCTGGTCTTCCTCAACAAGGACATGGACAAGGGGCAGAAGACCACCGCCGGCATCGTCGGCATCGCCCTGGCCGCACTCGCCGTGTTCTTCGGTATCGACTTCAACCCGCCGTCGGTCGAGCAGTACACCGCCGATCAGTCGGCCGTGATCCAGCTCCTGGGGCAGGACGAGGTCGTGTGGGTCGACGGCGGCGAGGTCTACCACGTGTGCGATCAGGTCTCGGCGATCCAGACGGGTAGCGAGATCCGCACGGGCACGACCGCGCAGGCCGTCGAGGCCGGCAAGATCCGCCTCACCCTCCAGTTCGCCTCCGAACTGCGCACCTGCGATCTGGCAGTGCCCGAGAACGCCGACGAGATCACCGAGGCGCTCCGCGCGATCCAGGCCGGCCAGGTCGGCACCCTTCTTCCCGCGCCGGTCTGGGCCGACCCGGCGGACGCGCCCATCCAGGTCGAGGAGGCTCCGGCGAGCTGACCCCCGGCCTCAGGCGCCGGTGTCAGCGCCCAGCGCCTCGACCAGCCGCTCCTCCGCCGAGGAGAGGTGCACGCCGAGCATCCGCACGGCTCGCTCTCCCTCGCCGGCGGCGGTCGCTTCGAGGATCTCGGCGTGCTGCGCGGCGATCGTCGCCGCGTCGAGCAGCCGTCTGCCCTGCACCTGCGCCATGCACATGCGCGCCTCGTCGATCACGCTGCGGTACATGCGACCGGTCCGCTCGCTCTCGAGGGCGTCGATGAGTGCCGTGTGGAACCGCAGATCGGGGTCGACGGTCGCCGGATCCGGACCCGGTGCCATCGCGAGGATCTCGGCATTGGCGTCGAGTGCGCCCGAGGGCACGATGTGCGCGGCAGCCAACTCGCGGAGGGCAGCGCTCTCCAGGCGTGCGCGCGTGCGGTAGACGTCTCGGACGGTCGCGGGGTCGATCGCGACGACGCGGGCGCTCCGGTGCGCCGTGCGCACCAGCAGACCCGCAGCGACCAGCTGTTCGATCGCCGCCTTCGCGCTCGGACGCGCGACGGAATACGTGTCCGAGACGGATGCTTCGGTCACGGGCGTCGAGGATCGGAGGTCTCCGCTGAGGATGCGTTCGCGCAACCGAGCCGTCACCGCGTCGACGACGCCGACGATTCCGAGCGGGGCATCCGTCATCGAAGTCATGCGCACAGCATATCGATCTCCTCCCACACTCGGTACACTTGTCAGACAATCCGCCCATCAGCGCCGAGGAGCATCGTGCCGACCACTCTCGTAGAACCGCTCGACCCGACCATCCTCGGCCCCACGACCGAGGTGCATTCCCGGTCGATCGATCGCCTCGCCCGGGCACACGATGCCTCGCACTACCTGCTGATCCCGGATGCCGTCGTCTCGCCCTCCGACGCAGACGGCGTCGCACGGGTCTTCGATGCCGTGCGCGCCGCCGGGCGGACGCTGACCTTCCGCTCCGGCGGCACCAGCCTCTCGGGCCAGGGAGTGAGCGACGACATCCTCGTCGACACGCGCAGTCACTTCCGCGGCATCGCGGTCGAGAACGACGGAGCCTCGGTGCGGGTCGGACCGGGCGCCACGGTGCGGCAGGTGAACACGCGACTGGCGCGATACGGACGCAAGCTCGGCCCCGACCCGGCGAGTGAGATCGCGTGCACGATCGGCGGCGTCGTCGCGAACAATTCCAGCGGTATGGCCTGCGGCATCACCGAGAACTCGTATCAGACCATCGAGTCCCTGCTGCTGGTGCTGCCGAGCGGGACGATCCTCGACACAGCTCTCCCCGACGCGAACGAACGCCTGCGCGCAGCCGAGCCGCAGCTCGCGGCCGGTCTGCTCGCACTCCGCGAACGCGTGCTCTCCTCCCCCGAGAACGTCGCCTTCCTGCGCCGCCAGTTCTCGATGAAGAACACCATGGGATACGGCATCAACGCGCTGCTCGACTTCGATGATCCGGTGCGCATCCTGGAGCATCTCGTGATCGGCTCGGAAGGCACCCTGGCGTTCGTCGCCGAAGCCCGCTTCCGCACGATCGAGATCCGTCCGGCGATCGCCACCGGCCTCCTGGTCTTCGAGACGCTGTCGGACGCCATGGCCGCTCTCCCCGATCTCGCCGCCCTGGGGCTCGCGACGATCGAGCTGCTCGATGCCGCATCCCTGCGGGTCGCTCAGGGGCTCGGCGACGTGCCCGCGGCCATCGCCGAGATCGAGGTCGACGGCCACGCCGCACTGCTCGTCGAGGTGCATGCACAGGACGCCGACACCCTCGCGGCGCACAGCGACCGCGCGCTCGCCCACTTCGGCTCGCTCCCCCTCGCGATCGCGGCGAGCCTCACCACCGACACCCGCGAACGCGCGGCACTGTGGCACGTGCGGAAGGGGCTGTACACCGCGGTCGCCGGAGCACGACCGTCCGGCACCACCGCGCTGCTCGAAGACATCGTCGTCCCCGTCGATCGCCTGCTCGCCACGTGCGAACAGCTGATCGTCCTCTTCGAGCGTCATGGCTACGAGGGATCGGTGATCTTCGGTCACGCGAAGGACGGCAACGTGCACTTCCTGCTCAACGAGCGCTTCGACGACCCGGAGAGCCTGGCGCGCTATCGACGCTTCACCGACGATCTCGTCGAGCTCGTCCTCGGGCACGGCGGCTCGCTGAAGGCGGAGCACGGGACCGGTCGCATCATGGCGCCGTTCGTGCGTCGACAGTACGGCGACGAACTGACCGAGGTCATGTGGGCGATCAAGAAGCTCATCGACCCGGCCGGCATCCTCAACCCCGGCGTCGTGCTCTCGGACGATCCCGACTCCTACCTGCACGACCTCAAACGGGTTCCGACTGTGGAGAGCGAAGTGGATCGCTGCGTCGAGTGCGGGTACTGCGAGCCGACCTGCCCGAGCAAGAGCATCACGCTCACGCCGCGTCAGCGCATCGTGCTGCGCCGCGACATGGCCTGGGCCGAGGAACAGGGTGACACCGCTCTGCTCGCCGATCTGCGAGCCGATTACGACTACGACGGCGTGCAGACCTGCGCCGTCGACGGGATGTGCGCCGTGGCCTGCCCGGTCGACATCAACACCGGCGATCTCGTTCGACGGCTCCGGGCGGAGGAGTCGTCCAAGGTCGAAGATGCGCTGTGGGATGGCGCGGCGAACAAGTGGGGCGCGGTCACCCGCGTCGGCGGTACGGCGCTGACCTTCGCGTCGGCGATGCCTGCGCCTCTCGTCAAGGCCGCGACCGTCGTCGGGCGCGCGATCCTCGGCGCCGACACCGTTCCGCTCTACGACGGCGGACTCCCCCGCGGGGGAACGAAACCCCCGGCACCGCAGGACCCGGTCGATGCCCAGGCGGTCTTCTTCGGCGCCTGCATCGGCACCATGTTCGGCGCCGAAGAGCACGGGGAGGGTTCCCGCGACGCCGTGCGGGCGTTGCTCGATCGCGTCGGCATCCCCGTCGTGATCCCCGAGGACACGGGCGGGATGTGCTGCGGCACCCCATGGAAGTCGAAGGGACATCTCGCCGGCTACGACCGCATGACGCGGCGCGTGCTCTCGTCGTTGTGGGAGGCGAGCCGGTACGGCGCGCTCCCGGTGGTGTGCGACGCCGCTTCGTGCACGGAGGGCCTGCACACCATGCTCGAGAAGTCCGTGGCGGAGTACCCCGAGTACGCCGGACTGGTCATCGAGGACGCCACCACGTTCATCGCCCGCGAGGTACTCCCCCGCATCAGCGTCTCGTCCAAGCTCGACCGCATCGCCGTGCACCCGACATGCTCGACGACCGCGCTGGGCGCGACGGGCGCACTCACCGACATCGCGCGCGCGGTGGCCGACGACGTCTACGTGCCCGAGGGATGGGGATGCTGCGCGTTCGCCGGCGACCGCGGAATGCTGCACCCCGAGCTCACCGCCAGCGCGACGGCCGTCGAGTCCGCCGAGATCCGAGCGGCGGAGACGGAGCAGGGCGGGTTCGATGCGTTCGTCTCGGCGAATCGCACGTGCGAGATCGGCATGAGCCGCGCGACCGGCCGGCCGTACCGTCATGTCGTCGAAGTGCTCGAGGAACTCACCCGTCCCTGACGGTGTCGTGAACGCGAAAGAACGGGCGCCCCCGAGGGGACGCCCGTTCTTTCGGTTGATCGGATCAGCGTGCGGCGCTGCCGTCGATGTAGTCCTCGTCCTGCTGCTTCCATGCGAAGAGCGAACGCAGCTCCTTGCCGGTGACCTCGATCGGGTGCTGCTCTTCCTTGGCCCGGAGGGCGAGGAACTCCTCGGCACCGTTGTCCTGGTCGTCGATGAAGCGCTTCGCGAACGCACCGGACTGGATGTCGGCGAGCACACCCTGCATGCTCTCCTTGACGCGCGAGTCGATGACGCGCGGGCCCGAAACGTAGTCGCCGAACTCGGCGGTGTCGGAGATCGACCAGCGCTGCTTGGCGATGCCGCCCTCCCACATCAGGTCGACGATGAGCTTGAGCTCGTGCAGCACCTCGAAGTAGGCGATCTGCGGCTGGTAGCCCGCCTCGGTGAGCGTCTCGAAGCCGGCCTGCACGAGGTGGCTGACGCCACCGCAGAGCACGGCCTGCTCGCCGAACAGGTCGGTCTCGGTCTCTTCGGTGAAGGTCGTCTTGATGACGCCGGCGCGGGTGCCGCCGATGGCCTTGGCGTACGAGAGGGCGAGATCCCAGGCCTTGCC
Organism: Microbacterium sp. NPDC087665; assembly: GCF_044743285.1. Lineage (NCBI taxonomy): Bacteria > Bacillati > Actinomycetota > Actinomycetes > Micrococcales > Microbacteriaceae > Microbacterium > Microbacterium sp. NPDC087665. The sequence goes on from NZ_JBIUWD010000002.1 coordinate 23,648, forward strand.
CGACGCGTCGCGCTCGACGGCGATGATGTCGGGGATGCCGCGACCGGCGACGAACTCGCGGCGAACCGTGTGGCCCGGCGCCTTCGGGGCGACGAGGATCACGTCGACGCCTTCGGGTGCATCGATGTAGCCGAACCGGATGTTGAAGCCGTGCGCGAAGGCGAGGGTCTTGCCCGCCGTCAGGTTCGGGGCGATCGACTCGCTGTAGATCGTGCGCTGGTGCTGGTCCGGCGCGAGGATCATGATGACGTCGGCCCACTCGGTGGCCTCGGCGACGGTCTTGACGGCGAAGCCGGCTTCCTCGGCCTTCGGGGCGGACTTCGAGCCCTCCTTGAGGGCGATGGCGACCTCGACGCCCGAGTCGCGCAGGTTCTGCGCGTGGGCGTGGCCCTGCGAGCCGTAGCCGACGATCGCGACCTTCTTGCCCTGGATCAGGGACAGGTCTGCGTCAGCGTCGTAGAAGATCTCGGTGCTCACTTGTGTTTCTCCTTGTTCGTGGCGGTTCATCTCGCTCCGTTCGTTCGGGAACGCCCGGAGCGGGTCGGTTGGGATGGTCTTGGTTCAGCCGCGGAGCACGCGCTCGGTGATGCTCTTCCCGCCGCGCCCGATGGCGAGCAGACCCGACTGGGCGATCTCCTTGATGCCGAACGGCTCGAGCGCACGCAGCAGCGCGTCGATCTTGCCCTTGTCGCCGGTCACCTCGATGACGAGTGCGTCGGATGCGTAGTCGACGACGGATGCCCGGAACAGATTCGCGACCTCGATCACGTTCGACCGCGTCGCGTTGTCGGTGCGCACCTTCACGAGCATGTGCTCGCGCTGCACCGACGTGGGGAAATCGAGCTCGACGATCTTGATGACGTTGATCAGCTTGTTCAGTTGCTTGGTCACCTGCTCGAGCGGGAGCTCCTCGACATCGACGACCACGGTGATCCGAGAGATCCCGGGAACCTCGGTGACGCCGACGGCGAGGGAATCGATGTTGAAGCCGCGGCGGGCGAAGAGCCCGGCGACGCGGGTGAGAAGTCCGGGGGTGTTCTCCACCAGCAGGCTCAGCACGTGGGTCGACATGTTCTCAGACCTCCTCATCGAATTCGGGCGCGTGCTCGCGCGCGTACTGGACGTAGCTGTTGCTCACGCCCTGCGGGACCATCGGCCACACCATGGAGTCGGCGCTGACGACGAAGTCGATCACGACGGGACGATCGTTCGTCTCGAGTGCGAGCTTGATCGCCGCATCCACCTCCTCCTCCTTCTCGACGCGAATCGCGAGGCATCCGTAAGCCTCTGCGAGCTTCACGAAGTCGGGGATGCGGACGGTGCCGTGTCCCGTGTTCAGGTCGGTGTTGGAGTGACGGCCGTCGTAGAACAGCGTCTGCCACTGGCGGACCATGCCGAGGGACGAGTTGTTGATGATCGCGACCTTGATCGGGATGTTGTTGATCGCGCAGGTGGCGAGCTCCTGATTGGTCATCTGGAAGCATCCGTCGCCGTCGATCGCCCAGACGTCGCGGTCGGGCTCTGCGACCTTGGCGCCCATGGCGGCGGGCACGGAGTAGCCCATGGTTCCTGCGCCGCCGGAGTTCAGCCAGGCGTTCGGGCGCTCGTACTTGATGAACTGGGCGGCCCACATCTGGTGCTGTCCCACTCCGGAGGCGTAGATGCCCTCGGGGCCGGTGAGCTCGCCGATGCGCTGGATCACGTACTGCGGCGCCAGCAGACCATCGGTCGTCGGGGCGTACCCGAGGGGGAACTCGTTGCGCAGCCCGTCGAGGTACGACCACCATTCCTCGATGTCGGGCTTGGCGGCGGCAGTCGCACCGCGGAACGCCGCGTCGAGGTCGACGAGAACGTCACGCACGTCGCCGACGATCGGCACGTCCGCCGTACGGATCTTGGAGATCTCGGCGGGGTCGATGTCGACGTGCACGACCTTGGCGTGGGGGGCGAAGAGCGCCGCCTTGCCGGTCACCCGGTCATCGAAGCGCGCCCCGAGCGACACCAGCAGGTCGGCCTCCTGCAGCGCGAGCACAGCGGGAACGGTGCCGTGCATGCCGGGCATGCCCAGGTGCTGGGGGTGCGAGTCGGGGAAAGCGCCGCGTGCCATCAGGGTCGTCACGACGGGAGCGCCGGTCGACTCCGCGAGTGCGAGGAGCTCGGCGGCCGCGCGGCCGCGGATGACGCCGCCACCGACGTAGAGCACCGGCTTCTTCGCCTCGGCGAGCAGCGCCGCTGCGGCCTGGATCTGCTTGCCGTGCGCCTTGGTCACCGGCCGGTAGCCGGGAAGGTCGATCTTGGGCGGCCAGATGAACGGCGCCGTCGCCTGCTGCGCGTCCTTCGTGATGTCGACCAGCACGGGGCCCGGGCGACCCGTCGACGCGACTTCGTAGGCCGCGGCGATCGCGCCGGGGATGTCGGCGGGATCCTTCACCAGGAAGGAGTGCTTCGTGATGGGCATCGTGATGCCCACGATGTCGGCCTCCTGGAAGGCGTCGGTGCCCATCAGCGTCGAGAAGACCTGACCGGTGATGGCGAGCAGCGGCACCGAATCCATGTACGCATCGGCGATGGCGGTGACCAGGTTCGTCGCGCCGGGACCGGAGGTCGCGATGCACACGCCGACCTTGCCGGACGCGGACGCGTAGCCTTCGGCGGCGTGCCCCGCACCCTGCTCGTGACGCACGAGGATGTGACGCAGGTGCTCGGCATCCATCAGCGGGTCGTAGACCGGAAGGATCGCGCCGCCGGGAAGACCGAACACGTCGGTGACACCGAGCAGCTCGAGCGAACGGACGACGGCTTCGGCGCCGGTGATCTCCGGGGCGTTGGATTGACGGGCGGGCGGCCTCGGCACGGCCGAGACGGAGTCAGCAGTCATGACTTTCCTTCTGGTGATCTGTAGGGCATCGGATGCCGGTGACAACTCTTCCGGTCCTGAACGAATCGAGGATCAGCCGGTCGTCGCGCCTTCTGCGGCGGACCGCACGAGACGAGAGTATTTGGCAAGAACGCCACGGGTATAGCGCGGGGGAAGCGGCTCCCAGCCAGAACGGCGGGAGGCGAGCTCCGCCTCATCGACGAGTAAGTCGAGAGAGCGAGCTGCGATATCGACCCGTATCAGATCACCATCGCGCACGAAGGCGATGGGACCTGCGTCCACCGCTTCGGGTGCTATGTGGCCGATGCACAGGCCGGTTGTGCCGCCTGAGAATCGTCCGTCCGTCAAGAGTAGTACATCTTTTCCGAGCCCCGCGCCCTTGATGGCCGCCGTGATGGCGAGCATCTCCCGCATGCCCGGTCCGCCCTTGGGGCCCTCGTACCGGATGACGACCACGTCTCCGGCGTTGATCTCGCCGTTGGCGAGGGCATCCATCGCTCCACGCTCGCGCTCGAACACGCGCGCCGGCCCCTCGAACACGTCGGCGTCGAACCCTGCGGACTTCACGACGGCGCCCTCGGGAGCGAACGATCCATGCAGGATCGTGATGCCACCGGAGGCATGGATCGGGTTGTCGAAGGTGTGGATGACGTCGCCGTCGACCGGGGCGGGGTCGAGGTCGCGGAGGTTCTCGGCGACCGTCTTGCCCGTGACGGTGAGCGCGTCGCCGTGGATGAGTCCCTCGTCGAGCATCGCCTTCATGATGACCGGGATGCCACCGTGTCGGTCGACATCGTTCATCACGTACTTGCCGAACGGCTTCATGTCGGCGACGTGCGGGGTCTTGCTGCCGATCCGGTTGAAGTCGTGCAGGGTCAGGTCGATCTCGGCTTCGCGCGCGATCGCCAGCAGATGCAGAACGACGTTCGTCGAACCGCCGAGGGCCATGGCCAGCGCGATCGCGTTCTCGAACGACTCCTTCGTGAGGATGTCCTTCGTGGTGATGCCCTGGCGGAGCAGGTTGACCACGGCCTCTCCCGAGCGGTGCGCGAAGTAGTCGCGGCGGCGATCGGCCGACGGCGGTGCCGCCGAGCCGGGAAGGCTCAGGCCGAGCGCCTCGGCGACGGAGGCCATGGTGTTGGCCGTGTACATGCCGCCGCAGGCCCCCTCTCCCGGAGCGAAGGCGCACTCGATGCGCTTGAGGTCTTCTTCGCTCATCCGGCCCGCGCGACAGGCGCCGACGCCCTCGAACGAATCGATGATCGTGATGTCCTTCTCGGTGCCGTCGGAGAGCTTCACCCACCCCGGCGCGATCGACCCGGCGTAGAGGAAGACGCTCGAGAGGCCGAGGCGCGCGCTCGCCATGAGCATGCCAGGGATGGACTTGTCGCAGCCGGCGAGGAGGACCGTGCCGTCGAGGCGCTCCGCCATGATGACCGTCTCGACCGAGTCGGCGATGACCTCGCGCGACACGAGCGAGAAGTGCATGCCCTCATGCCCCATCGAGATGCCGTCGGACACCGAGATGGTTCCGAACTGCAGCGGGTATCCGCCGCCCGAATGGACGCCCTCCTTCGCACCCTGAGCGAGGCGGTCCAGGCTCAGGTTGCAGGGGGTGATCTCGTTCCAGCTCGAGGCGATGCCGATCTGGGGCTTGTCCCAGTCGGCGTCCCCCATTCCGACGGCACGGAGCATGCCGCGCGAGGTCGTCGCTTCGATGCCGTCGGTGACGACTCGACTGCGTGGCTTGATGTCGATGGACGCGCTGGCTGCAGGATCGTGCGGAGACATGCAGGAAGTCTATTCCTGCAGAGCGCTGCGCTCGTCCGCCAGCGCCTCCAGAAGCATCGCGATCTCTTGTGGGTTCTCGACACGCAGCGCAGCGGCGCTCTCGCCCGGTCCGACTCGCACGCCGAGATCGGTCGGCAGCAGCACCTTCATCGCGTCTTCGTCGGTGACGTCATCGCCTGCGAAGAGGATGCCGGTCGCGTCGAACTTCTCGCGCAGGGCCGTCATCGCCGCATCCTTGCCTTCGTTGCGCGACGAGAATTCCAGCACCCGGTGGCCCGACCGACGCCGCCAGTGCGGGAACCGCTCGGCGGCGAGGGCATCGATCTCGGCGAACAGCTGCTTCTCGGTCTCGCGGTCGGTGCGACGCGTGTGCACTCCCATGCCGAACGCCTTGGGCTCGAACTCCGCGCCCTCGTAGCGGTCGATGATCGGACGGGCAGCGGCCCAGAGCTCTTCGCGGTCGCCCTCGGCGGTCGCCTCGGCCGACGGCACGATCTCGCCCTCGCCCGGGAACCAGTACTGGGCGCCGTGCGAGCCCGCCAGCGCGACGGGTGAGTCGTCGGTGTGCTCCGTGATGATGCGGAGGTCGTGCAGGCTGCGCCCCGACACGAACGAGACGACCGTGTCGGGAAGAGCGGCGAGGCGCGCGATCTGCGCGACGGTCTCCGGAAGCGCGCGCGCCTCCATGGGCTGGGGCACGAGCGGTGAGGCCACGCCGTCGAAGTCGAGGGCGACGACGAGGCGCGCCGTGCGGGCGATGGCGCTGAGCTCGGCGGAGGGGGTTCCCGGGGTCCAGGGGCGCGTCATGATGTCTCCAGTCGGTGTGGGATCGGGGAATGTAGTCGAAGAGGTGTTCAGCGGCCGCGGACGTCGGCGAGAGCGGCGAGGAACGACGATGACCACGCGGCCACATCGTTCTCGAGCACCCGACGGCGCAGAGAGCGCATGCGCTTGCCCTGCTCCGCCGGCGTCATCTCGACCGCCGTCATGATCGCGGCCTTGACGCCTTCGATGTCGTGGGGGTTCACGCGAACCGCCTGTCGCAGTTCGTCCGCCGCCCCGGTGAACTCGCTGAGCACGAGCACGCCGCGGTTGTCGATGCGCGTGGCCACATACTCCTTCGCCACGAGGTTCATGCCGTCGCGCAGGGCGGTGACGAGCATGACATCGGCGGCGAGGTACAGCGCGACCATCTCCTCACGGGGATACCCCTGGTGCAGGTAGCGGATCGCGGTGTGCCCCATCGTGTCGGTGTCGCCGTTGATGCGACTGACCGCGAGTTCGATCTCGTCGCGCAGATGCACATAGGCGTCGACGCGCTCACGGCTCGGGCTCGCGACCTGCACGAGGGTGACGTCTTCGACGTTCAACCGCCCTTCGGCGAGCAGCTCGCCGTAGGCCTTGATGCGATGGCGGATCCCCTTGGTGTAGTCGAGTCGATCGACCCCCAGCAGGATACGCTTGGGATTTCCGAGGCTCGCCCTGATCTCGGCGGCTCGCGCCTGGATGTCCGGTCGGGCCGCGAGCTCGAGATAGGGCTCGGTGTCGATCGAGATCGGGAAGGCGCGGGCCACAGCGGTGCGGGTGGTGCCGTCGCTCTCCGGCACGGCGACGTTCGCCCCCTTGACCTCGTACCGCAGGCGGCGACGCACCGCCGTCAGGAAGTACGTGGCGTCCTGTGCGCGCTGGAAGCCGATCACGTCGGCTCCGAGAAGTCCCTGCAGCACCTGATCCCGCCAGGGCAGCTGCGCGTAAAGGCCGTGGGCCGGGAACGGGATGTGGTGGAAATAGCCGATCGTGACGTCAGGTCGCAGCTCGCGCACCATCTGCGGAACCAACTGCAGCTGGTAGTCGTGCACCCAGACCGTGCCGTTCTCGGACACCGCCGATGCCGCGGCCTCGGCGAACCGGCGATTGACGATGACGTAGGCATCCCACCACTCGCGGTGGAACTGCGGCGGCGCGATCACGTCGTGATAGAGCGGCCAGATCGTGTCGTTCGCGAAGCCTTCGTAGTACTCGGCCACCTCGTCGGCGCTGAGCGAGACCGGGATGAGGTGGATGCCGACGGCGTCGAACGGATCGAGGTGCACATCCGCTTGGCCTGCCCACCCCACCCACGCGCCGTTGGCGCTGCGCATCATCGGTTCGAGAGCTGCGACGAGCCCTCCGGGTGACGTGCGCCAGACTTCCTCGCCGTCGGGTCCCTCGACCCGATCGACCGGAAGACGGTTGGCGACGACGACGAAATCTGCAACAGCCAAGATGACTCCTCACGCCAGGGTTGACTCCAGGCTATCGAGGATGGGCCGTGCCCGATGCCGCGGTCAGGCGGGAACGGCCACCGCCGGCCGCTGCGGACGGCTCAGGATCCAGTTCACGACCGCGGCGGAGAAGGCGACCGCCGCAGCGACCAGGGGAAGGGCGAGCGCCGCGGAGGTGCCGACGTTCTCGGCGATCTCGCCCGCCACCGCGGCCCCGATCGACTGTCCGACGACGATGCCCGAGCCCAGCATGGTCATCACGGTCGCCGATCGCCCGAGCGGGCTCCGGGCCGCGCCGAAGCTGTACTGCGTGACCAGCGTCGGGCCGATCCCGATACCCATGATCGCGAGCGCGAGCATCATCATCGCCGGGGAGTCGACGAAGCCGAGCAGCAGCGTTCCCAGCAGCAGGATCCCGGAGAAGAGCAACCACCGCGCGCGGAGCGAGAACGCCGGGGGCAGCCAGGCGACGCCCAGTGCGAGCACCGCGGATCCGACACCCATCACGCCGTACAGGAGGCCGGCCTGCTCGGGAGCGCCGCGATCGGCCATGAACGAGGTGAGCGAGGTGAGCATGGTGCCGAAGAACATGCCGATGCCGAGAATGCCCACGATCACGATCAGGAGCCTGGGCCGGAACAGCTCCGAGACGGCCGACGGCGCCTTGCCGTCGGCGCCGCGCGTGATGGAGACGTATCGACCGCTCGGGTGGAGGGCGAAGGCACCGACGAACACGACGGTGAGCACGGCGGCGCCGACGAGCGGTGCCCACGGTGCGATGACCGAGGCCAGGATGCCCACGATGAACGGTCCGAACACGAAGACGGTCTCATCCGCTGCGGATTCGTAGGCCATCGTTCCGGAGACGGTGCGCGCATGGCGCCCGGCCGGCATGCGTTCGGTGATCATCGTCACCAGGCGTGCACGCGAGAGCGGGGCCACCTGGGGAGCCGTCGCGCCGATGCCCACGGCCGCGAGGAGGACGAATCCGTCGGCGGCAGCGCCGTAGACGACGACCGTGAACACGATCATCATCGCGCCGTTGGCGATGGCCAGCAGCAGCAGCACGGTCCGCTGCCCGAATCGATCGGCGGCTGCGCCGAGGAGCGGTCCGAAACAGGCGGTCCCGAGGCCGACGGCGGCGGAGGTCAGCCCGCCGAGCGACAGGGAGCCGCGGGCGGAGACGACGACCGTGAGGACGCCGACGACCATCATCGCGAACGGGAGGCGCGCGACGAAGGCGATGAGGAAGTAGGGGAAGCCGGCGAGGCGGAAAAGGCTCGGCTCGGCAGAGGTGTGTGTCTGGGTCATGGCTCTCGCGCGCCCGCGGACGCGGTTGTCGGGTGCCGCCGCTGTCCGCCGGAATGCCGGCGGCCGGTAGATACACGGTGTGCGGCCGCGGACCTGCCGCGACTCCCCCATGATACCGATCGCACATCGAAAGCGCCTGTGGGATTTCCCCGCTCTTGCCGGAGACATCGCCACGATGTCAATCCCCCGCGCTCGTGTCGCGGTGCGGGGTAGCGTAGGGGCATGCGCTATCTGTTCAGCACCGGCCTGTTCGGAGCGATCACCACCGGTGTCTCGCTCATCCGCGGCACCCGCGAGTCGCCCGTCACGTGGCGTGCCGTGCTCGCCTGGGTGAGCTGGGCGATCACCTTCTCGCTCGCGATCGGCGCGGTGATCGACACCCGCCGCTACGACCGTGGCATCGAGGTCGCACTGGATTCCCCGCTCGCACCGACGCAGGCCAAGCGCGCCCGCCGCGACGAGAAGGAAGCGGCCAAGGCCGCCGCTTCCAAGCGCGCCCGCACGCGCTGACTACCGCGTCAGGATGAGTGCCTCGCCCTGACCGCCGCCCCCGCAGAGGCCGACAGCGGCGGTGCCGCTCCCCCGGCGAGCGAGTTCGTGCGCGATGTGGACGACGAGCCGATTGCCCGATACCCCGATGGGGTGTCCGATGGCGATTCCGCCGCCATGGATGTTCACGAGGCTCGGGTCCAGTGCCAGTTCGGTCTGGGAACGGGCGACGACGGCACCGAAGGCCTCGTTGATCTCGACGAGGTCGAGGTCCGAGGGCTCGATCCCCTGCTTCGCGCAGGCGCGCTCGATCGCCCGTGCCGGCTGAGCCTGCAGCGAGTTGTCCGGCCCGGCGGTCTGGCCGCTCGCACCGACCGTGACCAGCACCGGCCACCCCTTCGCCTCGGCATGGGCGCGATGGGTGACGATGACGGCGGACGCGCCATCGGAGATCTGCGAGGAGTTGCCCGCCGTGATCGATCCACCCTCGGCGAATGCTGCTCTCAACCCGGCGAGCGACTCGACGGTCGTGTCCGGGCGCACGCCCTCATCGACTGAGACGACGACGTCCTCGCCGCGGCGCTGCGGCACCGATACCGGCACGATCTCGTCCGCGAAGACGCCGGCGCTCTGCGCGGCGGCCGCACGCTGGTGCGACAGCGCGGCGACGGCATCCTGCGCTTCACGCGTCAGCTCGAATCGCGCGTTGTGGCGCTCGGTCGACGCCCCCATGCTCTCGTGATCGTAGGCGTCGGTCAGCCCATCGAATGCCATGTGGTCGAGCACTTCGACGCTGCCGTAGGTCCATCCGTCGCGCGATCCCATCAGCAGGTGCGGGGCGCGCGTCATCGATTCCATGCCCGCCGCGACGACGACGTCCGCGTCGCCGGTGCGGATCATGCGCGCGGCGTCGATGATCGCGGTGAGGCCCGAGAGGCACACCTTGTTCACCGAGTGCGCGGGTACGTCCCAGCCGATGCCGGCGCCGATCGACGCCTGGCGGGCGGCATTCTGCCCGGATCCTGCCGCGAGCACCTGTCCGACGATCACGGCGTCGACCTCGGTCGGATCGACGGATGCCTGCTTCAACGCGCCGCGAATGGCGAAGGAACCCAACTGCGGGGCGGTGAACGAGGCGAGCTGCCCCTTCAGACGTCCCTGCGGGGTGCGTGCGGCCGCGACGATGACGATGTCGGTATCTTGCATCTCACTGTGCCTTTCAGCTGTTCGTGACGTGCGTGACGTCGAGGACGGGTTCCGTGGCGGCGATGACGTCATCGATCGAGACGCCGGGAGCGGTCTCGATCAGGACCAGGCCGTCGGGGGTCACGTCGATCACCGCGAGATCGGTGATGATGCGGTCGACGACGCCTCGACCCGTGAGCGGCAGCGAGCACGTGTTCACGATCTTCGCGGACCCGTCCCTGGCGACGTGCTCCATCAGCACGATCACCCGTCCCGCGCCGTGCACGAGATCCATCGCCCCTCCGGGACCTTTGACCATCTTTCCGGGAATCATCCAGTTCGCCAGATCTCCGGACGCCGACACCTGCATGGCTCCGAGGATCGCGGCGTCGATCTTGCCCCCGCGGATCATTCCGAAGCTCGTCGCCGAGTCGAAGAAGGCCGCCCCGGGCAGAACGGTGACGGTCTCCTTACCCGCGTTGATCAGGTCGGGGTCGACGGCGTCTTCTCGAGGATAGGGGCCCACGCCGAGGATGCCATTCTCCGACTGCAGCACGACGGTGACGGCGGCCGGCACATGATTGGGCACCAGCGTGGGCAGCCCGATTCCGAGGTTCACGTAGGAGCCGTCCTGCAGTTCGGCTGCGGCGCGCGCCGCCATCTGGTCGCGGGTGAGCGCCATCTCAGGCTCCTTCCGTGGCGACGGTCCGTCGCTCGATGCGTTTCTCGATGTCGGGACCGACCTCGACGATGCGGTGCACGAAGACCCCGGGAAGGTGGATGCTGTCGGCGTCGAGTTCGCCGGGGTCCACGAGTCTCTCGACCTGCGCGATGCACACCCGCCCCGCCATCGCGGCGAGCGGGTTGAAGTTGCGGGCCGCCTTGTTGAAGATGAGGTTCCCGTGACGATCCCCCACCGCGGCGTGCACGAGGGAGAAGTCGGTGGCGATGGCCTCTTCGAGAACGTATTCGCGCGCTGATTCCCCCGACCCGAAAGTCCGGACGTCTTTGCGCGGCGAGGCGACAGCGATGGTGCCGTCGGGCGCGTAACGCCGAGGCAAGCCTCCCTCGGCGACCTGCGTTCCCACGCCGGTCTGCGTGAAGAAGGCGGCGATCCCCGATCCCCCGGCGCGGAGCTTCTCGGCGAGCGTGCCCTGGGGAGTGAGTTCGAGTTCGAGTTCGCCGCTGAGGAACTGCCGTTCGAACTCCTTGTTCTCTCCGACGTACGACGATGTCATCTTGCGGATGCGCTGCGCGCGCAGAAGCACACCCAGGCCCCAGTCGTCGACCCCGCAGTTGTTGCTGACGACGCTCAGATCCGTCGTGCCCTGTGCGAGCAGTGCGTCGATCAGGGCGATCGGGTTGCCGGAGAGGCCGAACCCGCCGACGGCGAGCGAAGCTCCATCGGCGATGTCTGCGACGGCCTCCGCAGCGGACGGCCATTCTTTATCGATCACGCGTACTCCTTCGAAACGGCGTACTTCCAGCTTCGCGCTTCGCGCGGCGAAGCGACAGCCAGTGCTTGCGATGTGGCCAGATGGAGGGATAGCGTCCACATTATGGAACAGTCGGCGCGTAGCATCCCCGGGGCGCAGGCCATCGCCCGCGCGGCGCACCTCCTGCGTCTCGTCACGGCCAGCGGCGCGCACGGCGCCTCTCTGCAGGAACTCGCCCGCACTGCGGACCTCACCCGCTCCACGGCGCACCGACTCCTCAGCGCACTGAAGGCCGAGGGGCTCGTCGACCGGGACGACGAGAGCACGCGGTGGATGCCGGGGCCCGAGCTGTATCTGATGGGCACCATTGCCGCAGCACGGTACGACGTGACAGCCCAGGCCCGTGACATCGTGCGGTCCCTCGCGGTCAAGACGGAGGAGAGCGCATTCTTCTCCGTGCGTCGCGCAGACGAGACGGTCTGCCTGCTGCGCGAGGAGGGGTCGTTCCCCATCCGCTCCTTCGTGCTGAGCGAGGGCGTGCGCTTCCCCCTCGGTGTCGCGAGCGCCGGCTTGGCCATCCTCTCCTTCCTGCCCGACCACGATGTGGACGCGTATCTCGACCGCCATCCCGAGCTGGAGTCGAGCTGGGGCCGCCCGCACTCCGCACAGCCGCTCCGGACGCGAATCCTCGAGACGAAGGAGCGCGGGTACGCGATCAACCCCGGATTGATCGTCGAGGGGAGCTGGGGAATCGGCGCGGCGGTCTTCGATCGACACGGAAGGCCCGAGTGGGCGCTGAGCCTCACCGGCGTCGAATTCCGCTTCGGTCCCGACCGTATGGCGCATCTCGGGCGCACCCTGCTCGCGCACGCCCACCAGCTATCCAGCCGCATCGGCGGCGCACGCCACTGAGCCCCGCTCCGCAATACATACCAACAGGTGCATACTTTCTGGTATGCAACGCGAAGATGTCATTCCCTCGATCGTGCTCTCGGCGTACGCGCTCGGCCGCATCGCGGCGCAGGACGCCGGAAACGATGCCCCCGCCGCGCAGTGGCGAGTCCTGAGTCTGCTCGATCAGAGCGGTACCGCCCGCGTCGGAGAACTCGCGACCGCCTCCCGCACCACGCAACCCGGGATGACGCGCCTACTCGGAGTGCTCGAGCGCGACGGTCTCATCGGGCGCTCCCCCGACCCCTCGGATTCGCGCGCCGTGGTCGTGGACATCACGCCGGCGGGTTCCGCCGCACTCGCAGACTGGCGCGCCGAGTTCCGATCGGTTCTCGCGCCACGATTCACCTCGCTCGATGACGAGGATTGGGCGGCGATCACCCGCACCGCAGAGATCCTCGCCGCGCACACCGCCATCGCCGACCGAAAGGACGCACAACAGTGAACCCCTCCACCACCCCCTCGGTGTGGAAGCAGCCCGCGCAGGTCTGGGCCGTCGCCTTCGCCTGCGTGGTCGCATTCATGGGGATCGGGCTCGTCGACCCGATCCTTCCCGCGATCGCCGAGTCCCTCCAGGCCTCGCCCGTCGAGACCGAGCTGCTTTTCACGAGCTATCTTCTCGTCACCGGGCTGGCGATGCTCGTGACGAGCTGGATCTCGAGCCGCATCGGCGCGAAGGCGACGCTCCTCATCGGCCTCGCCCTGATCATCGTGTTCTCCCTGCTGTGCGCCCTGAGCGGCAGCGTGGACGCCGTCATCGGGTTCCGCGCAGGGTGGGGACTGGGCAACGCCCTGTTCATCTCCACCGCGCTGGCGACGATCGTCGGCGCCGCGTCCGGCGGAAGCAGCGCCGCGATCATCCTCTACGAGGCGGCCCTCGGTCTCGGGATCGCCGTCGGCCCCTTGCTTGGCGGCCTGCTGGGAGAGGTGAGCTGGCGCGGTCCTTTCTTCGGCGTCGTCGCCCTGATGGCCATCGCCTTCGTCGCCATCGTGGTGCTGCTCCGCGGACCCCGCGAGAAGCGCGTGCCGATCCCGTTCTCGGCACCGTTCCGGGCGCTGCGTCGCCCCGCCCTCGCGGTTCTCGCGACCGCCGCGCTGTTCTACAACATCGGGTTCTTCGTGCTCCTCGCCTTCTCTCCGTTCCCCCTCGGGTTCGGCGCGCTCGGCATCGGCTTCACGTTCTTCGGATGGGGCGTCGCACTCGCCGTCACGAGCGTGTGGGTCGCGCCCTTCCTGATGCGCCGCATGCCCCGCACGCGGATCATTCTGATCGTGCTGCCCCTGCTCGCTCTCGACCTCGTCGCTGCGGGGCTCGTCGTCGCGAATCCCGCAGGCCTCGTCGCGTGCATCGTGATCGGCGGGCTGCTGCTCGGCATCATGAACACGGTTCTGACGGAGGCCGTGATGGAGGCGACCGATCTGCCGCGCTCCGTCGCATCGTCGGCGTACTCAGCCGTGCGCTTCCTCGGCGGCGCCATGGCCCCGCCCATCGCCGCACTGCTCTGGCACGCGTTCTCGGCGACCGTGCCGTATCTCTTCGCCGCAGCATCCGTGTTGATCGCCGCCCTGACGATCTTCCTGGGCCGTCGGGTGCTGGCGCACATCGACGACCACGCCGCCGACCCTGCGGTCGAGGACGCGCAGGCGATCCTCGTCGGAGACGCCGCCTGAGCATGCCGGAGACCCGCGTGGGAGTGTCGCGACGGCGCGACACTCCCGCGCGTCCGGCTCGATTTCACACAGCGCCGCGCGACTGGTAATGTAATTCCTCGGTCGGGGTCATCCCGGATCACGCACCTCTAGCTCAATCGGCAGAGCAACTGACTCTTAATCAGTGGGTTCTCGGTTCAAGTCCGAGGGGGTGCACGGATTAGCCTCGAAGACTCTCGCCAGTCTTCGGGGCTTTTTCGCTTTCCGGGGTCCGGGCGGCTTCGAACGGTTCTGACTCGCAGCTTCTTAAACGGTTCTGACTCGCAGCTTCTTAACCGAGAGTCGACGAGCAACGCCGACTACGCTGAACGGGTGACCGCCTCCCCCCGCGCTACCGACTTCCGCAGCGATCTCGAACTCGCCCTGCGCCTCGCCGATGCGGCGGATCTGCAGTCGCTTCCGCGATTCGATGCCACCGATCTCGAGATCTCGACCAAGGCCGACCGCACGCACGTCACCGACGCGGACCTCGCGACCGAGCGTGCGATCCGCGAGATGCTCGCGGTCGAACGCCCCGACGACGGCATCTTCGGCGAAGAGTACGGTGCGCAGGGCGACACGCATCGCCAGTGGATCATCGACCCGATCGACGGAACGGCCAATTTCCTCCGCGGCGTTCCGCTCTGGGGCACCATGATCTCGCTCGCGATCGACGGCGACCCCCAGGTGGGGGTGGTCAGCATGCCGGCCCTCGGACGCCGCTGGTGGGCCGCTCGCGGCGAAGGCGCGTGGTCGGCGACGGATGCCGCGCCCCGGCCGTTGCAGGTGTCGTCGGTGACTTCGCTGGACGATGCGAGCATCAGCTTCCAGAGCATCGGGCAGTGGGCGGGCGCCGGACGCACCGATCAGCTCCTCGCGTTGTCCGAACGGGTCTGGCGCGACCGCGCGTACGGCGACGTGTACTCGTACATGCTGCTCGCGGAAGGCCGCCTCGACATGGTCGCCGAGTTCGACGTCAAGGAGTACGACATCGCCGCCGCTGTGCCCATCGTGCGCGAGGCGGGTGGACGGATGACCGCGTTCGACGGCGCCGAGACGATCTCCGCGCGCTCGACACTCGCCACCAACGGCATCCTCCACGACGCCTTCCTCACCTTCCTGCACCCCTGAACCGATCCCGAGGACAGCGATGATCCCCCGCATCACTTCCGCCGCAGCGACACTGCTTCTGCTCGTCGCCCTCACCGCATGCGCGGGCCCCTCCACGCCGGGGCCTTCCGCGTCGCCCCCGGCGACAGGCCCCGACCCGCAGGCGAGCGTCGAGCCGGCTGCGACGCCCGAGCCGACCGCGGCCGCGACCGAGCTCACGTGCGACTCCATGATCTCGCCGGGCACCGTCGACGCTCTCACCGATGCCGGGTGGACCGCGCAGCCGAAGGATTTCGTCATCGGCGACATCGCGATGACCGAGGGGCTGCTGTGCTTCTGGGCGGACTACGACGTCGCATCCGACCATGGGCAGCTCTACGGATGGTCGGCGATGAGTGCCGCCGACGCGGCGGACGCGCAGATCTCGCTGCTCGCCAGCGGGTGGACCCGCGAGGACTCCGAGGAGGGAATCTACATCACCGAAGATCCCCAATACTCGATGGGCACCGATGACGCGGGCTATGGAATGACGTACCTGTTCGGCGACGGCTGGGTGAAGTTCGCCGACACCAAACAGGGACTGATCCTGATCGAATGGGCCGGCTGACCGTCACTTCGTCAGCGGCACGCGCACGTCCCCGCCCGCCTCCTGGGTGAGCCGCTCCCCCATCTGCACGAACGTCGGTTCCGCGATGAAGCCGCCCGCGAACAGCGCCTGACCCTGCACGAACGATTGCGCCCGGCGGATGGCGTCTTCCGAAGCGAAACCGAACACCTCTCCCAGCTCGGCCAGATCTCGTGGCGCGTTCACCCGCATGAGACCGAGGTTGTCGCACTGCGAGAGCACGTTCGGGTGGATCTTCGTCGGCCGCTGCGTCGAAAGGAAAAGCCACAGGCCGAACTTGCGCCCCTCCGCGGCGATCTGCACCAGCTTCGCCGTGAGGGCCCTTTCGACCGCCGTCACCGGGTCGGGCGAGCAGAGGTTGTGCGCCTCGTCGATCACGATCAAGACAGGACGACGCTCTTCTCGGTGCGCCCAGAGGTGCTCCAGCACGGCGAGGGCGGCCACCCGCGGCTCCGCGGGGTTCTCGAACCCGCCCAGGTCCAGAACGGTGGCTCGCGGGCGTTCGTGGATCGTATCGACGACGGATGCTGCGCCCCTCGACCAGAGCTCCCATTCGAGCACCTGCAGGTTCTCCATGCGGTTCGCCAGTCGTGCGCGTACCGGCTCACCGCTCGCGCGTAGGCCACGCACCATCTCGACCGAGTCGAACGGTGCGGCCGAGACCTCCAGATGCAGAAGGACGTTGTACTCCTCGGCATCCGCGATGGGATCGATCTGCAGCACCGCCGCCTTCGCCGCCGGCGAGAGGTCGACGTAGCGCACACGAAGCCGCTCCCCGTCGGCGCGCCCCGAACGGAACACTCGGATGTCGAGCCCGGCCAGGTGCACGGAATCCGTGGTTCCCGTGGTCGGTCGCACATCACCCAGCCGGACGAAGTCGGCGTTCGGATCGAGGATGAGAAGGGGAAGCTCGGTGTGCAGAAGCAGTTGCTCCAGAACCACGCCGAGCGCGTAGGTCTTGCCGCTCCCGCTTTGACCGCACCAGAAGGTGTGGCGATTGAATCGGCGAGGATCCAGCAGGACCGGCGCGTCGTCATCGATCGCCGTCCCGATCATCAGTTCGGTCATGCGCACCTCTTCCTGATCGTCTCCAGAGTGCACCGTCCGCGCCCCCGACGGAAGAGGCTCCGGCGAAGCCGCCCTAAGCTGGACTGATGCTCGCCGCCCTCATCCGTCCCGTCGAATCCCACTCGGTCGAACTCGTCGGAGACTCCCTGCACGACGTGTACGCACAGCTCGCCGAGCACGCCCCCGAGGGATTCGACCTCGTATCCGCGCCGGTGCGGATGCTCGCAGGGGCGCAGGGCATCAAGGCCACCGCGAGGTTCGATCGCCGAGACGACGTGCGCGAGATCGAAGCAGACGACATGTCAGCGCTCGAGCAGATGGTGCCCGACGGATGGCAGATGCTCTCCGTATGGAAGAAATAGCGCCGTCCCACGAGCCGGCGCTCGGTCAGCACACGCAAAAAGGCCCGCCTCCCTAGTGGTAACTAGGGAGGCAGGCCTCATTGTTCGCGACAGCGACCTGGTGGAGCTGGGGGGAATCGAACCCCCGTCCAACGCTGAGTCTCCACGCCTTCTCCGGGCGCAGTCTGTGAAGACGTTCTACTCGGCTCCGACCTTTGTCACAGACACCTAAGTCGACAAGCCCAGCCTGGGAAGAGTCCCGTGTGACGTCCAAACGCCATCACACAGCAAGATTCCTAAATGACGCCAGGATCCGTGTCGGAATCACACACGGCCTGACGGACTATCGGGCTCGCTTATGCAGCGAGGGCGAAGTCGTTGCGCTTGGTTTCGGCAACTATGTTTTTGCAGAGAGCGTTTACGAGATAACTCTGCATCCTCGGCCCGCTTCTCGTGGATTCACAGGCGCTGTCGAAACCGATCAGCCCCGTGGTCCTTCTTGCGAAGGAGCCGCTGTCGCACTGTGTAGTTTTCATCCTCGGGTGCGAAAGCACCCCAGCATCACAGGATACAACGATCGCGGGCGCCGCGCCATTCCCCGCCGCGTCCGCTGGCGTAGAGTCGGCGCATGAGCGATGTCACCGTCACCGTCCGCGGCGAGTCCGAAGCGCGGGTCGCGCCCGAGCGTGCCACCATCCGTGCCACCGTGCGCGCAGAGGGCCCCGAGCGAGCCGCAGTCGTCGACATGGCGATGCGTCTCGCGGAACCGTTGCGGACGAGCATCACCGACCGCAAAGACGCGGGCACGGTCGTCGAATGGTCGAGCAAGCGCCTCTCCGTGCGTGCGGAACGCCCCTGGAACAACGAGGGCAAGCGCCTGGCACCCGTGTACTACGCGAGCATCGACGTCACCGCGACGTTCACGGAGGCATCCGAGCTCTCGATCTGGGTCTCCGACATCTCCGCCTGGGACGGCGTCGAGGTGGGATGGGTCGACTGGCACCTCACGCCCGCGACGCGCGCACGCGTCGAGAGGGAGGTCGCGGCCGCCGCAGTGGGCGTCGCGGTGACCCGCGCCGAGACGTATGCGGAGGCTCTCGGTCGGTCTTCCGTCACCCCCGTCGAGATCGCCGACGTCGGACTGATCTCCAGCCACGACTCCGCCGGCGCCGCACCGATGCTGAAGGCACGGGGAGCGGCGTTCGCGTCCGCCGATTCCTCCCCCGGCATGGAGTACGAGCCGGAGGAGATCGTCGTCTCAGCGACCGTGGAGGGCCGCTTCATCGCACGCTGAGCGGAGCGGGCGAGAGGTTCAGCGCAAGAACGGCGCGAGGTCCGCCGCCAGGCGTTCCGACACGCGGGCATGCACGGCGGTGCCGTCTTCCTGGTGCTCGACCGACAGGAGCATCCCCGTCTCGTGGATGGCCGCCACGAGGTCTCCGCGATCGTACGGAACGACCGCGTGAACCTCGACTGCGGGCTTCGGCAAGGCGTCTTCGATGACGGCACGCAGCTCCGCGATGCCCTCACCCGAACGCGACGAGACGAAGTGCGCGTGAGGCTGTAGCCCTCGAAGAATCAGGCGCTCGTCGTCATCGATCAGATCGGCCTTGTTGAACACCACGATCTCGGGCATGTCACGCACACCCACATCGCCGAGCACATCACGAACGGTCTGCAGCTGACCCGCAGGGTCGGGGTGAGAGCCGTCGACGACGTGGAGCACGACATCGGCCTCGCCGACCTCTTCGAGTGTCGAACGGAAAGCCTCCACGAGCTGGGGCGGCAGATTGCGGACGAATCCGACGGTGTCCGTGATCGTGTACACGCGTCCGTCGGCCGTCTCCGACCGGCGCACCGTGGCGTCGAGTGTCGCGAACAGGGCGTTCTCGACGAGAACCCCGGCGCTGGTCAGAGCGTTGAGCAGACTCGACTTGCCGGCGTTGGTGTATCCGGCGATCGCGACGGAGGGAATGGTGTTGCGCTTCCGCTCCGCGCGCTTGGCTTCGCGTGCCGGACCGAAGTCGCGGATCTGGCGGCGCAGCAGCGCCATCTTCGTGCGGATGCGACGGCGGTCGAGTTCGATCTTCGTCTCACCAGGACCACGCGAGCCCATGCCCGCGCCACCGGCACCGACCTGTCCACCGGCCTGACGGCTCATGGAGTCACCCCAGCCGCGAAGGCGGGGAAGCAGATACTCCAGCTGGGCGAGTTCGACCTGCGCCTTGCCCTCGCGGCTCTTGGCGTGCTGGCTGAAGATGTCGAGGATGACGGTCGTCCGATCGATCACCTTCACCTTGACGACGTCTTCGAGCGCGCGTCGCTGGCTCGGGGCGAGTTCGGTGTCGGCGATCACGGTGTCGGCACCGACGGCCGCGACGATGTCCTTGAGCTCCTGGGCCTTGCCGCGGCCGAGGTAGGTCGCAGCGTCCGGGTGAGGTCGACGCTGCAGCACACCGTCGAGCACGACCGCTCCGGCTGTTTCGGCCAGTGCGGCGAGCTCGCGCAGCGAGTTCTCGGCATCCGTCTGCGCACCCTGCGGGTAGACCCCGGCCAAGACGACGTTCTCGAGCCGAAGCTGTCGATATTCGACCTCGGTGACGTCTTCGAGTTCGGTCGAGAGCCCGGCGACACGACGCAGGGCGTGACGATCCTCCAGATCCCACTGATCGCCGTCCGACGCGCCATGCGCGGCTGTCGAACGATCCTGCAGAGCCTGTGCGGCGCCGAAGACGCGGACTTCCGAGTGGCTCTCCGCCGTCGCGAGCACGCGATCGAGCGCGTCGCCTTCGTCGTGCTGTGTGGTGGTCTCCGTCATCCGTCCCTGATCTCTTGCTTTCGTTTCGAGTCTTAACCTTAGCCCCGGGTCTCCGGTACGCTCACCGTATGGGGTCAGACCACTACTTCACTGCGGCCCCGGCAAGTCCTGAAAACCTGCGTACCATCCGTGTGACGCTCGCAGGCCGGGAGTTGGAGTTGACCACCGCTGGTGGTGTCTTCAGCCCGGATCGCCTGGATGCCGGTACGTCAGTGCTTCTCGCCAACATGCCCCCGGTGCCGCCGGGAGGCCATCTTCTCGACCTCGGCAGCGGATGGGGGCCCATCTCGTTGTCGATGGCGCTCGCCTCTCCGCACGCGACCGTCTGGGCAGTCGACGTGAATGAACGTGCGCTCGATCTGGTCCGCCGCAACGCCGCGTCCCTCGGCCTCACCAATGTCAACGCATCGTTGCCCGAGGATGTTCCCGCCGACGTGACGTTCCGCACCATCCGCTCGAACCCTCCGATCCGCGTCGGCAAGGACGTGCTCCACGATCTCCTGGAGCGGTGGATTCCCCGGCTGGATGAGCGCAGCGATGCGTGGCTCGTCGTGCAGCGCAACCTCGGCGCGGACTCGCTCCAGCGCTGGATCGGATCGACGTTCCACCCGGGATTCAGCGTCTTCCGCACCACGACGAGCAAGGGCTATCGCGTGCTCAAGGTGCGCAAACATGGCACCCCGCCGACGCAGCCGATCCAGATCGCCTGAACGATCCGGTTCACCGCAGGTCAGGCGAGTTCCACCTCGCCGTGGAACGACAGCTGTGCGGGACCGGCGAGTGCGACATGCTCGCCGTCTTCCGCCGGGAACATGCGAACTCCGAGCGTGCCACCGGGCACTTCTACGCGCCAGTTGTGCGGAGCCTGCTCCCCCGCCCAATATCGAACCGCGAGAGCCGTGGCGGCCACGCCGGTACCGCAGCTGAGGGTCTCGCCCACTCCGCGCTCGAAGACTCGCATCGTCACATGTCCGATGCCATCGCGCACGAGGGGCTCACTGGGAACGACGAACTCCACGTTCGCTCCGGCCGGAAGAGCCGGCTCGAGCAGTGGAATGCGATGAAGATCCAATGACGCGAGTTCCGCTTCCGATGCCACGGCGACGACCACGTGAGGATTGCCGACGTCGATACCGAGGCCGGGGCGGGTGACCGAGAGTCCGCTGGCGGTCACGAGCGGGTCGTCGCCGGACAGCCGCCAACGCCCCAGATCGACCTGGTACCCGTTCTCGCTGCGAGTGACGTCGCGCACTCCGGCGCGTGTGCCGATGGGAAGCGTCGTTCCCGGCTCGATCGACGCCAGTCCCGACCACACGAGGTAGTGCGCGAAGACGCGGATGCCGTTGCCGCACATCTCGGCGATCGAGCCGTCGGCGTTGCGGTAGTCCATGAACCACTCGGCGTCGGGCTCTTCGGCGAGTGAGGCCGCCCCGGCATCGAGAGCCGACGAACGGACGACCCGGAGCACACCGTCTGCACCGATGCCGAAGTGTCGATCGCAGAGGGCCGCCACCTGCTGATCCGTGAGATCGAGTGCTCCCTCCGGGTCGGCGATGATGACGAAATCGTTGCCCGTGCCATGCCCCTTGGTGAATGCGACCATCACACCAGTCTAGAGATCAGACATCGGCGATCAGGCGCTTGCCGGTGTTCGCCACCGAGAACCGCTCATATCCCAGAGCGTCGTAGAAGCCGAGCACTTCGTCGTTGCCCTCGCGCACCATGAGCTGCACCTTCGGGCATCCTCTATCTCGGAGCATCCGTTCCGCCTCGCCGACGAGCGCGCGAGCGATGCCCTGCCCACGGTGCGACGCTGCGGTGGCCAGGTAATACAGCCACCCGCGGTGGCCGTCGTACCCGGCCATCACCGAGCCGACGACCCGAGCTGACACGTCTCCGTGCTGCTCTTCCTGCAGCGACTGCGCATCACTCGGGGATTCCACCGCCACGAGGAACATTTCCGGTTGCACGCCGAGCTTGCGTTCGATGTCGAGCCGCGGGTCGTTCCAGGGGCGTGTCAGGCCCGCCTCGGTCCACAACGCGATCACCTCGTCGGTGTCGCTCCGATCGAATGCACGCACGTTCCAGGTCACCGATTCACCTCTCTTACGACGACAGAGGTGACGAGCTTATCGGGCCAGGATCATGACGTGACGACGCGGTAGCGCCCGCAGAGGAAGCTGCGGTTTTGCGCGACCTCGAGCAGTTCGAGGTCGAGCTCCCGCGGCAACAACGGAGCACCGGATCCGAGGGTGACGGGCGCGTACTGGATCCAGACCTCATCGAGCAGCCTGAGGTCGGCGAACTGCCCGGCGAGTTCCCCCCCTCCGACGATCCAGAGGTCTTTCTCCCCCGCCGCGGCGCGCATCTCGTCGTGAACCCGGGCGACATCACCGGATGCGAAACGGATATCGGCACCCACCGGACCGGGGAGGTCACGGTGGGTGAAGACCCAGGTCGGCTGTTCATAGGGCCACGGATCGTCGCCCTGATTCCGGAGCAGCCATTCGTACGTCGACGCGCCCATCGCGAGAGCACCGATGCGCTTCTCGAAGGCCGAATACGCCATCGGTCCGTCTTGATCGATGTCCTGCTTGAGGAGCCAGTCGAGAGAGTGCTCGTTCGTCGCGATGAACCCGTCGAGGCTCGACGCCGTGTAGAAGTGCGTGGTCATCTGAGGAGTCTGGCACCGGCCACCGACATCGAGTTCAGCTCACGGCGAGAGCAGCGTGCTCGCAATCACCGGCGCATCGTGCCATTCGAGACCCGGGTAGCGTTTGAACCACGACACCTGACGCCGTGCATAACGTCGGGTCAGAGCCTGCGTCTCGGCGATGGCGTCATGTTCACTGAGGCGACCTTCGAGTTGTCCGAGCGCCTGCGCGTAGCCGATCGCACGCCCCGCGGTGACGCCGCGTTCGAGCCCGTCGCGCAGCGCCTCGACCTCGCCGACCAATCCCGCATCCCACATGCGTTCGACGCGCGCGTCCAACCGGGCGACCAGTTCGGATCGCTCGACGTGGAGACCGATGAGCCGTGTGCGCGGCTGCCAGAGCGTCGGAGCGTCGGGAAGCGCTGCGCCATGTGTCGCGCTCCCCTGCTCGAGCACCTCCAGAGCGCGGACAACGCGCCGGGTGTTATGGGGGTCGATGCGCGCGGCGGCCCCCGGATCAGCATCCTTCAGCCGCGTCAGCAGATGCGCTGCTCCTCGTTCGGCCAGCTCCTGCTCGATCCTCTCGCGAATAGCGGGGTCGCGCGGAGGGAACTGGAAGTCGAAGACGACGCTCGAGACGTAGAGCCCCGAACCGCCGACGAGGATCGCGTCGCCGCCGCGTTCCTGGATGTCTGCGACGACTGCGCGCGCGTGCGGCTGATACCAAGCCACCGCGGCCTCTTGATCGACGTCGCGCACGTCGAACAGGTGGTGCGGGATGCCGCGGCGCTCGGCGACCGGAAGCTTCGCGGTGCCGATGTCCATTCCCCGGTAGAGCTGCATCGCGTCGGCATTGACGACCTCGGCGGCGTTACCGCCCGATCGCAGCAACTCCGCGAGGTCGAGAGCGAGGTCGCTCTTGCCTGTTCCCGTCGCTCCGACGATGGCCCAGAGGCGCGGCGCAGCGTGCTCGTGGAGGGAGATCGTACTCACACGCCGACGCGGAGCGTGGGCAGACCGAGCGAGACGGCACGGGGCCCGCCGTCGCCCACCGGAGCGGGCACGGCGCACGACTCGGA
The DNA here is from genome assembly GCF_044743285.1 of Microbacterium sp. NPDC087665. Classification (NCBI taxonomy): domain Bacteria; kingdom Bacillati; phylum Actinomycetota; class Actinomycetes; order Micrococcales; family Microbacteriaceae; genus Microbacterium; species Microbacterium sp. NPDC087665. Next base: position 47,336 of record NZ_JBIUWD010000002.1, read on the forward strand.
CTGCGAACGATCCCAGGCGTCACCGCCGCGCGTGCGGCGAATGCGGAGCGGCTGCCCCGTCGGGTCGTCGGCGAGCAGATGGAAGGGCGCCGCGCGCGTGATCGTGACGGTGACCATATCGCCCGGGCGCGGCAGCTCCGAGCCCGGCGTGACCTCGAAGTGGACCAGGCGATTGTCTTCTGCTCGCCCTGTGAGGCGATGCGTCTCGGCGTCTTTCTTGCCCTCGCCCATCGATACGAGGACTTCGACTTCGCGCCCCACCTGTTTCTGGTTCTCTTCGAGGGAGATGCGCTCCTGGAGGGCGATGAGACGGTTGTACCGTTCCTGAACGACCGCCTTGGGGATCTGGTCCTCCATGGTCGCCGCAGGTGTACCTTCGCGAATCGAGTATTGGAAGGTGAACGCTCCGGAGAACCGCGAGGCTTCCACCACGCGCATCGTGTCTTCGAAGTCCTCCTCGGTCTCTCCGGGGAAGCCGACGATGATGTCGGTCGTGATCGACGCGTTCGGCATGCGTTCGCGCACCCGGTCGAGAATGCCGAGGAACTTCTCGCTGCGGTACGACCGGCGCATCGCCTTGAGGATGCGGTCGCTACCGGACTGGAGCGGCATGTGCAACTGGGGCATCACGCTCGTCGTCTCGGCCATCGCATCGATGACGTCGTCGGTGAAGGCCGCGGGATGCGGGCTGGTGAATCGGATGCGCTCCAGCCCATCGATCTCACCGGCGGCACGAAGCAACTTGCCGAAGGCATGCCGATCACCGAACTCCACACCGTACGAGTTGACGTTCTGTCCGAGCAGGGTGACCTCGATCGCGCCGTCGTCGACGAGCAGCCGGATCTCGTTGAGGATGTCTCCGGGACGGCGGTCCTTCTCCTTGCCGCGGAGGCTGGGCACGATGCAGAAGGTGCAGGTGTTGTTGCAACCGACGGAGATCGACACCCATCCGCTGTGCGCCGCGTCGCGCTTCGTCGGAAGCGTGGAGGGGAACACTTCGAGCGACTCGAGGATCTCGAGCTCGGCGTCGCCGTTGTGACGAGCACGCTCGAGCAGACCGGGAAGCGATCCCATGTTGTGCGTGCCGAACACGACGTCGACCCAGGGAGCCTTGTCGATCACGGTCTGCTTGTCCATCTGCGCGAGGCATCCGCCCACTGCGATCTGCATGCCGTCTTTCCGGCGCTTCACACCGGCGAGCTGGCCGAGTGTTCCGTACAGCTTTCCTGCCGCGTTGTCGCGCACCGCGCACGTGTTGATGATCACGACATCGGCTTCCGTGCCCTCGACGGCGCGTACGTAGCCGGCGCTCTCCAGCGATCCGGAGAGCCTCTCGGAGTCATGCACGTTCATCTGGCACCCGAAGGTGCGCACTTCGTACGATCGCTGGCGACCGTCGGCATCGAATGCTGCTGACGACGAGGAGATGATCGTCGGTTCACTGCGCGGGATAGTCATGATGGATCCATTGTACGAGCGAGAACTCGCCTCACCACCGCTGCCCCCTAGTCGGATTCGACGAAGTGCACCCCGGAGGGACGACCGCCGAACGAGGCTTCACCGAGCGCGGTCTTCGCCGCACGCATCGCCACTGCTCCGTTGTACCCGCGGCGGGAGAGCTGCCCCACCAGGCGGCGGAGTGCGGTGTCGTTGTCGAGGCGGGAGAGGGACCGCGCTTTGGTGCGGGCGAAGTCGAGCGCACGTTCTGCGTCATCGTCGGGGAGCTCGTCGAGAGCCACGGCGATCACATCACGAGGAATGCCCCGCTGAGCCAAAGACCGCGACAGTGCGACGCGTCCCTGACCCTTTCGCTCCGCGCCCGAGGTGACGAGCGACTGCGCGAGAGTCGCGTCATCGAGATAGTTGCGGCGCAAGAAGTCGTCGATCACATCGTCGATCTGTGCTGCATCGAGGCCGTGTCCGCGCAGCACCTGGCGAGCTTCCGACACGGAGAGCGATCGTGATCGCAGCTTCCGGACGAGGGCCTCTTCCGCCGCCACGCGCACCTGCTCAGGATCGGGTGCCTGGTCATCGGCCTCGTCAGACGGGCCGTCATTCTGAGACTGGAGTCCGCGGAGCTGGGGTGCGACCACACGATCACGCCCACCATGAGCCGGGGGACGATCGCTCGGCGTTCCCTCACGACTCGCGGACGGGGTCGGCCGCGCAGGCACGTCCGACCGCAAATCGGCTGCGACCACGGTCGCTGGCATCGAATCTGCTTTTTCGACACCACGCGCGCTCGCACCGCGATCGAAAAGCGGGATGACGGGGGCGAGCCGCTCGGAGGATCCGTCCGGCCCGCCCCCATTGTCACTGTTCATGATCAGGCCGGGCGACGCTCGGCGAGCTCATCAGCCGGCTCCGCAGCGGCGACTGCGCCTCCGATACCGAGCTTCTGCTTGATCTGCGTCTCGATCGCCAGTGCGACGTCGGGGTTGTTGAGGAGGAACGTGCGCGCGTTCTCCTTACCCTGGCCGAGCTGGTCACCGTCATAGGTGTACCAAGAGCCCGACTTCTTCACGATGGCGTGCTCGACGCCGAAATCGATCAGGCTGCCCTCTCGCGAGATCCCCACACCGTAGAGGATGTCGAACTCTGCCTGCTTGAACGGCGGAGCCATCTTGTTCTTGACCACCTTGACGCGCGTGCGGTTACCCACTGCGTCGGTGCCATCTTTCAGCGTCTCGATACGACGGATGTCGAGGCGGACGGAGGCGTAGAACTTCAGTGCCTTACCGCCGGCGGTCGTCTCGGGCGAGCCGAAGAAGACACCGATCTTCTCGCGCAACTGGTTGATGAAGATCATCGTCGTGTTGGTCTGGTTCAGCCCACCGGTGAGCTTGCGCAGTGCCTGCGACATGAGACGAGCCTGGAGACCCACGTGGGAGTCGCCCATCTCGCCTTCGATCTCGGCGCGAGGCACGAGTGCGGCGACCGAGTCGATAACGATCAGGTCGATGGCACCGGAACGAACGAGCATGTCGGCGATCTCGAGCGCCTGCTCACCCGTGTCGGGCTGGGACACCAGGAGGGCGTCGATATCGACACCGAGCTTGGCGGCGTAGTCGGGGTCGAGTGCGTGCTCGGCATCGATGAACGCTGCGATGCCACCGGCACGCTGCGCGTTGGCGATCGCGTGGAGCGTCAGGGTCGTCTTACCCGAGGACTCCGGTCCGTAGATCTCGACGATGCGGCCGCGCGGCAGACCACCCACTCCGAGAGCGACATCGAGTGCGATGGATCCTGTCGGGATGACGGCGACAGGAGCCCGATCATCACTGCCCAGCCGCATGACCGAGCCCTTTCCGAACTGGCGGTCGATCTGGGCGAGTGCGGTCTCGAGGGACTTCTCGCGGTCTGCGGGTGATGGCATGTCATGCTCCTACTGCTCGCGTGGTGCCGCCTGTAGGCTGTCGCGGCGTTCCCGGTTGGGAACAACTCTCCGACAAGGCGTATGGCTCATCGGCCATGTCATCACCGTACGAGGGGCCTCCGACATTCCGTCGACGGTCCTTCTGCATCGGTGGACAACAAGCTTCTGCGAGCCACTGTGCAGAAGACTACGCTCGCTTCGAACAGATATTCGACGACACGCCGTCAGAGGCGATCGTTATCCCGGATCACTCGAACATGGCGCGCGTCACCGCTTGCGGGGTTCCAGCCTTCCCACGCCGTACCGTCGCGACTCCGGCACTTCCATCTCCGTGCACAGAGCGAGCCAGATATCGCGCGGAGGCAGTCCGGCCGCCAGCGCCTCCTTGGCGGTGCGGCCGGACAGAGGACTCAGAACGAGGTCGTTCAACAGCGACGACGACCGCCCCGGGAACTCGTCCTCGACGGCACGAAGAAATTCACTGCGTCGCATTGCGAAAGAACGGTGGTGCGGAACTCAGTGCAGAGTGAGTTCGGGCTCGATCGAAGCGACCAGGTCGTCAGGAACGACGTCCGGGAACACCTGGATGCCTTCGAGCACCGAGATACGATCGCCGACCTCGCGCATGATGGTCGAGATGGGAACGTCGAGCGCATCGGCCACCGAGGCGAGGATCTCGCTCGATGCCTCTTTCTGACCGCGCTCGACCTCACTGAGGTAACCGAGAGCAACGGAAGCCTTGCTTGCGACCTGTCGAAGGGTGCGGCCCTTCTGCAGGCGGAAGTCCCTCAGCACATCGCCGATTTCCTGTCGTACAAGAATCATCGGAACCTCCTCCCCAATCGGTGTCCCGGGGTATCCCCCGACGGGACAGCCAGTCTAGTCGTATCGACGTTCACACAATCTACCTTCGCACGCTGTGGTTTCGATGTGAGCACGATGGTCACAACAGCCGTCCTCACTCCGCTATTCCCTCAATGCACTCACCAGCATGGAGAGAGCGGCATCGACGGCCTGCTCTCTGATCCGCGCCCGGTCCCCATCGAACAGAAACGCCTGCGTCTCCGCGCGCTCCGGCGTGACGACGCCGATGTGCACCGTCCCGACCGGTTGCCCGTCCGTGGACTCGGGGCCGGCGATTCCCGTCGTCGACATGCCCACGGCCGCATCCGCCCCGTCGACCGCCAGTGCCCGACGCACTCCCTCGGCCATCTGCAGCGCGACCTCGGGATGAACCGGGCCGTACTCCTCGAGAAGTCGCGCGTCGACACCCAGCAGCGTGTGTTTGATCGGCGTCGCGTACGCCACGACCCCTCCCACGAACACGGACGAGGCACCGGCGACGGAGACGAGCGCGGAACTCACCGCGCCCCCCGTGAGCGACTCGGCCACACCGACCGTCCAACCTCGCTCGCGAAGCGCCTCGATCGCCGCCCGAGCCGAAGCGCTCACCGCGGAGTCCGAGACCCTCGCACTTGGGCGACGATGTAATCGATCCCGCTGACCACGGTGAGGATGAGGACGATGATCATGAGGATCGCCGTCACCAGCGTCCACGGCTCGAGCCCGATCACCACGTGCAGCGGGAGGAGCGCCCATCCGAGTGCGACACCCTGCACCGCGGTCTTGATCTTGCCCATCCATGCCGCGGCGACCACATGCTCTTTCACGACCATCAGACGGTGGATCGTGATGCCCCACTCGCGCACGAGGATGATGACGACGATCCACCAGTTGACCTCCCCGAGAATCGCGAGGCCGATGAACCCGGCGCCGGTGAGAAGCTTGTCGGCGATCGGATCCCAGAGCTTGCCGAAGTCGCTGACGATGTCGTAACGGCGGGCGAGATAGCCATCGACCCAGTCCGTCGAGATCGCCACGATGAACAGGATCCCCGCGGCCCAGCGCAAACCGAGATCAGGGATTCCGAATGTTCCTCCCATCAAGAGGAGCACGAAGAACACCACCGCCAGCGGGATGCGTGCGACGGTGATCGCGTTGGGCAGCTGCCGAGGAATGGCCATCAGTCGCGTCCCGTCAGGCCCCAGGCGTCTTCGTCGCCCTCCGCCTCGACGACGGGCAGCCCGTCGAACTGCGCCTCGACGGCATCCGACGCCATGCCCGACATCGGCGCGGCCGCGGCGGGCGCGGCGGGAGCAGCCGCAGCAGGAGCATCGTCGCCGCGGAGCCTCGACATCACGCCCGCGAGCTGCTCGGCCGTGACGAGCACGTCACGGGCCTTCGATCCCTCGGACGGGCCGACGATCTCGCGCGATTCCAGCAGATCCATGAGTCGTCCGGCCTTCGCGAAACCGACGCGGAGCTTGCGCTGCAGCATCGACGTCGAACCGAACTGCGTCGAGACGACGAGCTCCGCTGCCGCGAGGAGCAGCTCGAGGTCGTCGCCGATGTCTTCGTCGACCTCTTTCTTGCGCGGTTCGAGCGATTCCTGCACGTCGGAGCGGTACTCCGGTCGCGCCTGGCGGGTGACGTGCTTGACGACGGCGTCGATCTCTTTCTCATCGACCCACGCACCCTGAAGACGGAACGGCTTGGAACTGCCCATGGGCGAGAACAGCGCGTCGCCCTGACCGATGAGCTTGTCGGCTCCGGGGCTGTCGAGGATGACACGGCTGTCGGTGACGCTGGTCACCGCGAAGGCGAGCCGCGAGGGCACGTTCGCCTTGATGAGGCCGGTGACCACGTCGACGCTGGGACGCTGGGTCGCGAGCACGAGGTGGATACCGGATGCTCGCGCGAGCTGGGTGATGCGCACGATCGAATCCTCGACGTCGCGCGGGGCGACCATCATGAGGTCCGCGAGCTCGTCGACGACGACCAGCAGGTACGGATACGGCTTGAGCACACGTTCGCTGCCGACCGGCAGAACGATCTCACCGGCACGGACGGCGCGGTTGAAGTCGTCGATGTGACGGTAGCCGAACGATGCGAGGTCGTCGTACCGCATGTCCATCTCCTTCACGACCCACTGCAGCGCTTCTGCTGCCTTCTTCGGGTTCGTGATGATGGGGGTGATGAGGTGAGGAACACCCGCGTAGCTCGTGAGCTCGACGCGCTTGGGGTCGATGAGCACCATGCGCACGTCCGTCGGCTTGGCACGCATCAGCAGGCTGGTGATCATCGAGTTGACGAAGCTGGACTTTCCCGAACCCGTGGAACCGGCGACCAACAGGTGGGGCATCTTCGCGAGGTTCGCGATGACGATGTTTCCACCGACGTCTTTTCCCACACCGATGGTCATCGGGTGCGTGCTCTTCTGCGCGGCCGGAGAGCGCAGCACGTCACCGAGAGCGACCATCTCCTTGTCGGCGTTGGGGATCTCGATGCCGATCGCGCTCTTGCCCGGGATGGGCGAGAGGATGCGCACATCGTTCGATGCGACGGCATAGGCGAAGTTGTTGCTCAGCTGCAGGATCTTCTCGACCTTGACGCCGTGGCCGACCTCGACCTCGTACTGCGTCACTGTCGGTCCGCGCGAGAACCCGGTGACCTTGGCGTCGACCTTGAACTGCGTCAGCACATTCGTGATCTGCTCGATCACCTTGTCGGTCGCCTCGGACCGCATGACGGGAGGCGGGCCCTCCACGAGCAGGGTGGGGGCCGGAAGGATGTACGGAGTGACCGGAGCCTGAGGGCCGCCGTCTCCGGGGCCTTCCGTGCCGAATCCGTCGAGCCCGGGCAGCTCCGGCATCTCTCCCGTGTCGGATGCGTCGTCGAGCAGCGCGGTCGTCTGCTGCTCGGCGAGCGAATCCGCGACCGAGCGGACCTCCGAGAGGACCTCTGTGGCCGCGTCGTAGGGGTTCTCGACGACGACGGCCTGGTCGTAGGCGGGCGTGGCCTCGGTGGTAGACAGCAGAGCGGTGATGTCGTCGGAGCCGAGGGTCCCCTCGTCGGGGTCTTCCTCCCGGCCCGTCTTGTTGCGGCGCCACCAGGGCAGCACGTTCTCGTCGTCGGTCTTGTCGGACTCGTCGACGACGGGGTCTGCCGTCTTCGGGGCCGGTCGTTCGGCGTCGAACATCCAGGCGTAGAGATCGCCGAGACGGGCGCCGATGCGATTCGGCGGCGTCTTGGTCAGGATCAGGATGCTGAGCGCGGCGATCAGACCGAGCACGACGTAGGCGACGAGCGGGTGCAGGAGAGCCAACGGCTCCCCCACCAGCCAGCCGGCCAGCCCTCCGGCTTCGCTCACTGCGGGAGGACCCTGGCTCGGGTGCGGGCGAGACAGGACGCCGGCGCGGTCAGAGGTACCGGCAGCGACATGGCTGATGCCGGCGAGGGCGATCACGAACAGGCCGAAGCCGATGCCGATGCGACCGTTGTCGTGCACCGAAGAAGGGTGGCGGAAGAGCCATCCCGCGAGCAGGAGGAAGAGCACCGGCATGAAGAACGCGATGCGCCCGACGAGCAGCCCCACCGAGTAGGCGCTGATGTTCGAGGCGACCTCGTTGCCGATGAAGAACCACTCGTTGACCGCGCCGAGAACCGCCAGCAGCACCAGCAGGAACGGGAAACCGTCGCGGCGGTCATCCTTCTCGAGAGTCTCCGGCCCGAAGGCGCGGAAGATCCCCCCGACGCCGTGGGCGAGGCCCACCCATGCCCGGACGATCACCGGCGGCTTGTCGAGCTCATCGATGTACTTCTTGGGCGCAGGCGTGGCTTTGGGGGCCGTCTGCCGCTTGGGGCGTGACGGTGCGCTCTCCGAAGCGCGCGCAGATTTCGTGGTACTCCTGGCCATGCCCTCACGTTACGGGCAGGAACAGACATCGCCCCGTAATGACGCGGCAATCCGCCGATCTGGTGGTCAGGCCTCGATCACCAGCGGCACGATCATCGGACGACGACGGAGCCGCTGGTTCACCCACCGGCCGATCGTGCGGCGGACGACCTGGGACAGCGCGTGCGTGTCGCGCACGCCGTTGCCGGCGGCCTCCTTGAGGGCCGCGACGATCTTCGGCGTGACGTCGTCGAAGACGGAGTCGTCCTCGGCCACACCACGGGCGTGGATCTCCGGTCCGGAGATGATCCGTCCCGTCGCGGCATCCACCACGACGATGACGGAGATGAACCCCTCTTCGCCGAGGATCCGACGGTCCTTGAGATCCGCATCGGTGATCTCGCCGACGGTCGAGCCGTCGACGTAGACGAAACCGAGGTCGAGTTGACCGACGACCTTCGCGATGCCGTCCTTCAGGTCGATCACGGTGCCGTTCGAACCGATGATCGTGCGCTCCTCGGGGATTCCCGTCTCCTGCGCGAGCTTCGCGTTCGCGATGAGGTGACGGTACTCGCCGTGCACGGGAAGAACATTCTTCGGCGTGAGGATGTTGTAGCAGTAGATCAGCTCGCCGGCGGCGGCGTGGCCCGACACGTGCACGCGGGCGTTCGCCTTGTGCACGACATTGGCTCCCAGCTTCGTGAGCCCGTCGATCACCCGGTACACGGCGTTCTCATTGCCCGGAATCAGGCTCGACGCGAGGATGACGGTGTCGCCCTCGCTCACCTCGATCGCGTGGTCCATGTTCGCCATGCGGCTGAGCACGGCCATGGGCTCGCCCTGGGAACCCGTCGACATGTAGACGATCTGCTCGTCGGGGAGATCGCGGGCCTTCTTGAAGTCGATGAGGACTCCGGCCGGGACCTTCAGGTAACCCAGCTGCTCGGCGATCGTCATGTTGCGCACCATGCTGCGCCCCAGGAAAGCGACCCGCCGTCCGTGAGCGGCAGCGGCATCGATGACCTGCTGCACGCGGTGCACGTGGCTCGAGAAGCTGGCGACGATCACTCGACGGGGCGCCTTGCCGATCACCTGGTCGAGCACGGGACCGATCGAGCGCTCGGTCGGCGTGAAGCCCGGCACATCGGCGTTCGTCGAATCGACGAGGAACAGATCGACGCCCTCTTCACCGAGGCGGGCGAACGCGCGCAGGTCGGTGATGCGACCGTCGAGAGGAAGCTGGTCCATCTTGAAGTCGCCGGTCGCGAGCACGAGGCCCGCAGGCGTGCGGATCGCGACGGCGAGAGCATCCGGGATCGAGTGGTTGACGGCCACGAACTCGAGATCGAACGGGCCGACCTTCTCGTGCTGTCCTTCCTTCACCGTCAGCGTGAAGGCCTTGATGCGGTGCTCCTTGAGCTTCGCCTCGACGAGCGCGAGGGTGAGTCCGGAGCCGATCAGGGGGATGTCGCCCTTCAGACGGAGCAGGTAGGGAACGGCACCGATGTGATCTTCGTGACCGTGGGTGAGCACGACCCCGACGATGTCGTCGAGTCGATCGCGGATCGGTTCGAAGTCCGGCAGGATCAGGTCGACGCCGGGCTGGTGCTCCTCGGGGAAGAGCACGCCGCAGTCGACGATCAGGATCTTGCCGTCGTACTCGAACATGGTCATGTTGCGACCGATTTCGCCGAGTCCTCCGATGGGGGTGACGCGCAGCGTTCCCTGTTCGAGTGACGCGGGTTCTGCAAGGGGAATGGACATGCTGTCTCCTCAGTCGGACACTGTGCGCGTCCGTTCGTTCATGGCGACGCGGGTCAGCGCGTCGTGCCGTGCACCTTCGGCAGGGCACCACCGGCGGCCGCATTGCGGTCGGGGCGGAAGTTGGAGAAATCGGCGCCCGGGACGCCGTTCACGAGATCGAGCTCATCTTCGATGAGGGCTGCTTCCCACTCCTCCGGACCGACGAGCGGAAGCCGCACGCGCGGGCTGGAGATGCGACCCAGTCCGTGGAGGATGTACTTCGCCGCGACGGTTCCCGGAACGTGCGTCATGACCGCCCGCACGAGCGGCTCGAGCCTCTGGTGCTCGGCGGTCGCCGTCGCGAGGTCGCCTCGGTTCACCGCGTCGACGATCGTGCGGTAAGGGGTCGCGGTGATGTTTGCCGTCACGCCGATGAGTCCGGTCGCACCGATCGCGAGATGCGGGAGCACGTTGGCGTCGTCGCCGGAGAAGTACATGAGGTCGGTCTGATTGAGCACGCGGCTCACCTCGGAGAAGTCGCCCTTGGCGTCCTTCACGGCGAGGATGTTCGGATGCTTCGCGAGCCGGAGGATCGTCTCGTACTTGATCGGCACCCCGGTACGGCCCGGGATGTCGTACAGGATCACGGGGAGGTCGGTGGCATCGGCGACGAGCCGGAAGTGCGTGAGGATGCCCGCCTGCGTGGGCTTGTTGTAGTACGGCGTGACGATCATGATGCCGTCGGCACCGGCCTTCTCGCTGGCCTTGTAGAGCTCGATCGCATGCGCAGTCTCGTTCGAGCCACCGCCCGTGATGATCTTGGCGCGGCCGGCGGAGACGGACTTGCCCACCTCTACGAGCTTCAGCTTCTCGGGGTCCGTCAGGGTCGAGGTCTCGCCGGTCGTTCCCGTCACGACGATTCCGTCCGCACCCGCGGTGATGACGTCATCGATGTGCTTCTCGACGGCGGGCCAGTCGACTTCACCGTCGGCCGTCATCGGAGTGACGAGCGCGACGAGAACCTGTCCGAATGGGTTACCCGAGTGCGTCATGCCACCAGCGTATCGTCTCGGCTCCGGCTCATGCAGACGCCGCCGCCCCGATGACGCCGCTGCGCGTCGTGCTCCGTGCGGAGGAGCCAGCTCATCGGGCGATCCTGGGAAGCCACCCTCGACATAGGCTCGTCGCATGGCATGGGTGACGCACGGCTCCGACATCGTCTACACGAACCCGTGGATCGAGGTGCGCGAAGACTCGATCACCGGCCCCGGCGGCGACGGCATCTACGGAGTCGTGACGATGCGGCATCCTGCGGTCTTCGTCGTCGCGCTCGACGACCAGGAGCGCGTGTGCCTGGTGACCCTCGACCGCTACACCACGGGCCCCTCGGTCGAGGTCCCCGCCGGCGGCAGCGACGGCGAGCCCGCCCTCACCGCCGCACAGCGCGAGCTCCGCGAGGAGACCGGGTACGAGGCATCCGAATGGACCGCGCTGGGAACGATGCACGCGCTCAACGGCATCGCAGACGCCGCGGAGAACGTCTTCCTCGCCCGCGGCATCCGCGCCACGGGGTCGCCCGCCACGTCCGACGCGCAGGCGGAAGAGGGCATCGACGCCGTCACCTGGATCCCCTTCGCAGACATCCTCCGGATGATCTCCGACGGGCGCATCACAGACGGGGAGACGATCGCCGCGATCACCTACGCGGGAATCCGGCTCGGTCGCTTCCGCTGACCGCGGTCCGTCAGATCCGGCCCCGCCGCGCGACACCCGACGTCAGCGAGCTCGGGAGCACACTGGCCAGCGCCACGAGCGCCTTGTAGCGCAGAGACGGGATCGATACGGCCTTGCCACGTGCCGCGTCTCGCAAGCCCTCGCGGACGACCAGGGGCGCGTCGAGCCACATGATCGCCGGCACTCCCTCGTTCCCGGGAGCGAGTCCCATCCGCTCGTGGAAGCTGGTGTGGGTGAAACCGGGACAGAGAGCGGTGACGCTCACGCCGTCACGTGCATACTCCCCGTTCGCCCAGCGGCTGAACTGGATGAGCCATCCCTTGCACGCCGAGTACGTGGAGCGCGAGATGAACCCGGCGACGGATGCCACGTTGATGATGCGTCCGCCGCGCCCGCGCATCGTCTGCAGGGCAGCATGCATCAGGCGCATCGACGCCTCGACGTGCAGGCGCAGATGACGCACCTCGTCGTCGATGTCGTTGTCGGCGAAGCGCAACGACAGACCGAAACCCGCATTGTTCACGAGAAGGTCCACCGGATCGGACGCATCGCGGAGACGATCCGCGACGCGTTCGACACCGTCGTCGGTGGCGAGATCGGCGATGAGCACCTCGACGGCGACACCGAACTCGCCGCGGAGGTCGGCCGCGAGCGACTCGAGAGCGTCCGCCGTGCGGGCGACGAGAATCAGATCAGCCCCCCGGCGGGCGAGCTGGCGGGCGAACTCCGTGCCGAGCCCGGCACTCGCGCCCGTGATCAGTGCGGTGGGCATCAGCGCTCGTACCCGAGGAAGCGATAGCGGATGCCGGAGCGCGAAGTCTGCCACGCCCCCTCGTCGACGAGTCGCCAGCCCGCCGTCGAGGGAGCGTAGGCGTCGCCGTCGACCTCAAGATCGAGTTCGGTGACCTCGAGCCGATCGGCATCGCCGATCACCTGTCGGAAGATCTCCGCGCCACCGATGATCCAGACGCGGTCCTGACCGCGCACGGCGTCGGCCACGGTGGCAGCTCGACGGGCGCCGTCGGCCGACCAGTCCTGCTGCCGCGTGATCACGATGTTCTCGCGACCGGCGAGCGGGCGGAACCGTTCGGGCAAGGAGTCCCAGGTCTTGCGGCCCATCACGACGGGCGAGCCGAGCGTGACCTCCTTGAAGTGCGCGAGATCTTCGGGCACGTGCCAGGGCATGCCGCCCTCGGCACCGATGACCCCACCCGCCGCCTCGGCCCAGATCAGGCCGACCCAGGTCATACCGCCACCGCCGCGCGAATGGGCGCGTGATGCTGATAGTCCTCCACGACGAAGTCCTCGTACCGGTACTCGGAGATCGACTCCGGCCGGCGAGCGATGCGCAGCGTCGGGTACGGGAACGGATCGCGCGAAAGCTGCTCGGTCACCTGCTCGATGTGGTTGTCGTAGATGTGGCAGTCGCCGCCCGTCCATACGAAGTCGCCGGGCTCGAGCCCGACCTGCTGGGCGACCATCATGGTCAGGAGCGCGTACGAGGCGATGTTGAACGGCACGCCGAGGAACAAGTCGGCGCTGCGCTGGTACAGCTGGCACGAGAGCTTTCCGTCGGCGACGTAGAACTGGAACAGTGCGTGGCACGGGGCGAGGGCCATGTCGGGGATGTCGGCGGGGTTCCAAGCCGAGACGATCAGCCGCCGCGAGTCCGGGGAACGACGAATCTGCTCGATCACGTCCGACAGCTGGTCGATGCTCTGCCCATCGGGAGCCGGCCACGAACGCCACTGCACCCCGTACACGGGGCCGAGCTCACCGGACTCATCCGCCCACTCGTCCCAGATCGTGACGCCGTTGTCCTGCAACCAGCGCACGTTCGAGTCTCCGCGCAGGAACCAGAGCAGTTCGTAGGCGATCGACTTGAAATGCACGCGCTTCGTCGTGATCAGCGGGAAGCCCTCGGCCAGGTCGAATCGGATCTGGCGCCCGAAGACGCTCGTGGTGCCGGTGCCGGTGCGATCGGACTTGTGCGTACCGCTTTCGAGAACGTCGCGGAGCAGGTCTTCGTACGGCGTCGGGACGGCTTCGCTCATGCCCCCCACGATACCGCGCCGCGTCGCGCGACGGGCGGATGCCCGAGCCGCGCGATCCGCATTCGTCACGCTCCGACATATCCGCCCTCGACGCTTCAAGGGCGGAATATCCTCGATTCATGTCGCCCCTCCTCGCCCTCGGGATCATCGCCGCGCTCCTCGCGCTCACGGTGATCATCGGGCTGGTCGTGCGACGTCGCGACGGCCGCCGACGCACGGGCGGTGCGCTGCAGTTCGATCCGCTCGATGCACCGGCCGCCGAGTGGGGGTCGCGCGCGACGCTCGTGCAGTTCAGCACGGAGATGTGCGCCCGCTGCCCGCAGGTGCGGCGGATGCTCAGCGGCTACGCGGCGGATGACGGCGGTCTCCGTCACGTCGAGGTCGATCTCACGCATCGCCCCGATCTGTCGGCACGCTACAGGGTGCTCCAGACGCCCACGACCTTCGTCGTCGATGACACCGGCGCGGTGCGCGCACGGTTCCACGGCGTGCCGCAGCGGCACGCCCTCACCGAAGCACTCGCCGCCTTCTGAGGCGCGGACAGGACACCACATGTCAACTCCTGCAGGCATCGACCCGCGCGGTCCGCGCTTCGCCGCGACGATCACCGCCGTGCTGCTCCTCGTCGCGACGTTCCTCGGCCTCGTCGGGCTGTCCACCGCGCGCGCCGACGACGCATCGTTCGGATGGTTCGCCTACCAGCCCCTCGCCGATGCCACGTTCGCACCGACCGGATGGGCGATCGCGTCGAGCTCGCTCGCACAGCGCGCCCTCGATCCGGCATTCCTGCTCACTCTGGTCATCGCGCTGCTGTTCGTCTGGAGCGTCGTGGCACCGGCGACGGCGCCGTGGGGCGTTCTCTTCCGCCGCGCCATCCGCCCGCGACTGGCGCCGCCGACCGAGCTCGAAGACCCCCGTCCGCCGCGCTTCGCCCAGGGCGTCGGCCTCTTCGTCGTGAGCATCGGCCTCATCCTGCATCTGGCCGGCGTTCCCTGGGCTCTTCCGATCGCGACGGCCGCGGCGTTCATCGCCGCATTCCTGAACGCCGCCATCGGCCTCTGCCTCGGCTGCCAGCTCTACCTGCTGCTGCAGCGTGCCGGGCTGTTCGGACGCACGCGCCCCGCGGTCTGAACGCGGTTTCCCCGCGCCGACCCGGTCGCTAGGCTGGCGATGACGCGTCGCTGCTGCTCTGCAGCGCGAGAACCGGAGGAATCATGCCCGTCACCAGCGAAGCAGCCACCACCTGGACCGGATCCCTCGCCGACGGGTCGGGAACCGTCGCGTTCTCCTCGTCGAACCTCGGCACCTTCCCCATCGATTGGAAGGCGCGCAGCGAGGGAAGCAGCACCACCACGACGCCCGAAGAGCTCATCGCCGCCGCGCATGCCTCGTGCTTCAGCATGGCCCTCGCGCACGCCCTCGGCGAGAACGGCACCCCGCCGGAGCGCATCGATGCGAGTGCATCCGTCACGTTCAAGCCCGGGGTCGGGATCACGGGAAGCCACCTGAACGTGAACGCGGTCGTTCCCGGCCTCTCGCCCGAAGCCTTCCAGGAGATCGCGAACGGCGCGAAGTCCGGATGCCCGGTCTCTCAGGCGTTGTCCGGCATCGAGATCACCCTGGAGGCGACGCTCGCCTGAGACGTCGGCTCAGCTGCGTGAGAGGCGGATCGCCTCTCGGATGCTCGCACGGGCATCCTTGCGCCGCCCCGCAGCATCCTGCACCACTCCGAGCCGGAAGCGCGCACGCCAATCGGCTGGCAGCTCCGCGGCTTCGGCCGCGTACCGCTGGATCAACGGATCGGCGTCGGAACGCGCGATGCGACCGCTCGGCGTGAGTTCGGTTTCGGCGACCGGCATCCCGCCCTCGGCATCGAGCTCTCGCCCGAGTCGATCTGCCGCGAAACCGAACTGCGTCTCTTTGACGAGCGCCCAGGCGCCGATGAGAGGCATGACGATCAGGGCGACGCCCAACGCGATCGCGATCGGCTCACCGGTCGTGAGCATCAGCACCGCGCGCTGTCCGACCACCACGATGTAGAGCGCGAGGCAGAGCCCCATCACGCCCACGCCGATGCGCGACATCATGAGCGGATGCCGATATCGATCATGTTCTCGAGGCCGACCACGACGCCCGACGCATCGCGCGCGAACGGAACGGCCAGACGAATGCCGGGCGCGTACGCGAGCGCGGGCTCGACCGTGTCGTGAGTGAACGTGAGCGACTCCCCCGGTCCCGCGAGGATGACCTCCTGCTTCGCGATCACTCCGGGGCGACGCAGCGAATGGATCGGGATGCTCCCGACCTGCTGTCCGCGTGCGCGCTGATCCGCGTGAGGCGCACTCACCGGGCCGCGCTCGGAACGCGCAGCGGCGATCAGCTCGGCCGTTCGGACGGCGGTGCCGCTGGGCGAATCGATCTTCGTCTCGCGGTGCGCCTCGACGATCTCCGCCGAATCGAAGAACGGGGCCGCGAGAGCGGCCAGCGCGGACCCCAGGACGGAGCCGAGCGAGAAGTTCGGGATGAAGACCGCGCCCGTACCCGCAGCATCGACGAGCGGGCGGATCAGCGCGATGCGCTCCGCCGACCATCCCGAGGTCGCGACGAGCACGTTGACGCCGCGCTCGACGGCCGACCGCACGACATCGATGCTGACCTGGGGCGTGGATGCATCGACGACGAGGTCGGCACCGTCCAGTTCGGCGAGATCGCCCGAGGACGTGAGGACCCGGCCGACTTCGAAACCGTCGAGCTCACTGATCACCCCATGGATGATCGCTCCGAGCTTGCCGGTCCCACCGACGAGTGCTACCTGCGTGGTCATCTGTCCAGTCTATTGAGCGCACCCGCGCACACCGTCACGGGCGCGCGGGACGGGCGGTGTTCTCGCCTCAGACCGGGATCGCGTCGGGGATGCCGGTGCGCAGCTCGACAGGCAGGTGGCCGGTGTCGTTGTGGGTCAGCAGCGTCCAGGGGCGTCCCTGCTTCTGAGCGATCACGGTCAGACCGCAATGCGCCTGGTTGAGAGTCATCCAGCGCCACTCGGGTGCACCCAGCACCTCGCGCACGAACCACGAGATCACGAAGTTGTGCGTGATGAGCACCTCGTGCACATCACCGGTCTTGCGCACGAGGAACTCGTTGACCGCGTCGTACATCTGCGCGCCTCCGGCCTCAATCTCCGCCTCCGAGACCGAGCCGAAGAAGGGTTCGAATGCGGCCGGGGTCTCTTCGGTCATCCCTGTGGGCACGCAGTCGAAGAGGAGTGCCGTGGGTTCCGGATCGACCGAGGGAAGCCGGCCTGCGATGGCCCGTGCCGTCTCGTTGGCTCGCAGCAACGGCGAATGCCAGACGGCGTCGAGCGGCAGGCCGGACAGCCGGTCTGCGATCAGTTCGGCCTGCCGCTGGCCTCGAGGCGACAGGGGGCCGTCGGTGAGGCCGTGCTCGGCATCCTGATGTTCACCGTGTCTGACCAGATAGATGTAGTGCGTCACAACTCGCTCGCTTCATTGCCAGCGTCTGCCGGGCTTTCATCCACCCTATGCCACCCGTATGACAGTCGTGTGAAGACGCTCAGCTACCGGCACGTGCCAGCTCGGCGAGCTGCGTGCGCGACAGCGCCACCCCGGCGCCCTGCATGAGCTCGTCGACGTGGTCGGCGGCGAAGGCGTTGACGATCGGAGCCGCGATGGTGCGCTGGGCGAGCAACCAGGCGATGGAAACGGCCGCGACCGGGACGCTCAGCTCTTCGGCGACCTGATCGAGCGCGCGCAGGATTCGGATGCCCCGACGGTTCAGATGCCCCCGCAGCTGCTCGCCGCGCACACCGCGCGACGCGAGCGCCTTGTTGCGATGGCGGCCGGAGAGGAAACCGTGCTCGAGTGCGTGCGACGGTGTGACCGCCAGCCCCTGTGCCCCCGCGACCAGGCGGAGATCGCCCTCGAAGGGCTGTCGACGGACGAGGTTGTACGGCGTATCGATCACTTCGATGCGCGGGTAGCCCGCCGAAGCGAGGATACGAGCCTCGACGAGGCGTTCCGGCGCGAAGCCGAAGGCGCCGAGTGCGCCGATCTTGCCCGCGTCGACGAGCCACTCCACGGTGGCGAGAGTGTCTTCGAGATTGGTAGTGCCGTCGAGCGTGGCATCGAGGTAGAGCACATCGATGCGCTCTGCGCCGAGTCGCGTGAGAGAGCCTTCGACGGCACGGACGAGGTTCACCGATCCGAGCCCGGGGTTGTCGGCGTGGGCGCCGATGCGCGCGCTGAGCACGATGCCGTCGCGGAGGCCGCGAGACCGCAGCCACTGGCCGATGATGTGCTCGCTGCGCCCACCGGAGAAGCCGTCGGCGGTGTGGACCGCGTTGCCGCCGAACTCGACGTAGCGGTCGAGGATGCCGTGGCTGGTCTCGAGGTCAACGTTCCAGCCGAACTCGGCCGCACCGAGCATGAGCGGGAAGGTATCGAAGCCGGTCTCGCCCAAGGGCACGCGAATGGACTCGCCGATGCCGGGACCAACGATCGGGATCGGGGCGGAAGGATGTTCCGCGCCGTCCTGGGCGCGCTCGTCCGGTGCTCCCGCGCCTACGCTGAACAACCGCATATCCTCACCCCCACGTCAATCGGTGCGTGCCGACCTTCGTACCTGCTGTGATTGCACCCCCCGGTGCGTACTTCGAGAGTAAGCGACTCCGACGAATGCTCTGACCAATCCGCGGAACGGCGGGGAAACTTCCCGTAACGGTTTGATCACGGGAAAAAGGCGAGGGCCCGATGCCATCCGCAGGGATGACACCGGACCCTCGACTTCGGAGAAGCCGATTACTCGGCTGCGGCCTCCTCGGCCGGGGCAGCATCCGCCGCAGGAGCCTCGTCGATGACGGGCTCGAGCGACAGCTTGCCGCGGTCGTCGATCTTCGTGATCTTCACGAGGATCTTCTGGCCGACCGAGAGGACGTCGTCGACGTTCTCGACGCGCTTGCCACCGGCGAGTTTGCGCACCTCGGTGACGTGCAGCAGGCCGTCCTTACCGGGCAGCAGCGAGATGAACGCACCGAAGGTGGCGATCTTCACGACCGTACCGAGGAACTGCTCGCCGATCTCCGGGTTGGTCGGGTTCGCGATCGCGTTGACCTGGGCGCGGGCGGCCTCGGCCGACGGGCCGTCGGTCGCGCCGATGTAGACGGTGCCGTCCTCCTCGATGGAGATCTGAGCACCGGTCTCGTCCTGGATCGCGTTGATCGTCTTGCCCTTCGGGCCGATCAGCTCGCCGATCTTGTCGACCGGGATCTGCACGCTGATGACGCGCGGCGCGGTGGGCGCCATCTCGTCAGGAGCGTCGATCGCCGAGTTCAGGACGTTGAGGATCGTCAGACGCGCGTCGCGCGCCTGCGTCAGCGCACCAGCGAGAACCGAGGTCGGGATTCCGTCGAGCTTCGTGTCGAGCTGGATGGCCGTGACGAACTCGCTGGTACCGGCGACCTTGAAGTCCATGTCGCCGAGCGCATCTTCTGCACCGAGGATGTCGGTCAGAGCAGCGTAACGGGTCTCACCGTTGACCTCGTCGGAGACGAGGCCCATGGCGATACCGGCGACGGCGGCGCGCAGCGGCACACCCGCGTTGAGCAGCGAGAGTGTCGAGGCGCAGACCGATCCCATCGACGTCGAACCGTTGGAGCTGAGAGCCTCAGACACCTGGCGGATCGCGTAGGGGAACTCCTCGCGGCTCGGCAGCACCGGCACGAGCGCGCGCTCGGCGAGGAAGCCGTGCCCGATCTCGCGACGCTTCGGCGAACCGACGCGGCCGGTCTCACCGGTCGAGTAGGGCGGGAAGTTGTAGTGGTGCATGTAGCGCTTGCTCGTGGTGGGCGACAGCGAGTCGATCTGCTGCTCCATCTTGAGCATGTTCAGCGTGGTGACACCCAGGATCTGGGTCTCGCCGCGCTGGAAGATCGCGGAACCGTGCACGCGCGGGATGACCTGCACCTCGGCGTCGAGCGGACGGATGTCCGCCAGTCCACGACCGTCGATGCGCACGCTCTCGGTGAGGATGCGACCGCGGACGATCTTCTTCGTGACCGACTTGTACGCGGCGGAGAACTCCAGCGGAGCCGCGGCGGGCAGCTCGCCCGCTTCGGTCGCCGCGATGAGCTCGGCCTTGACGCGATCCTTGATCGCGTCGTCGGCGTTCTGACGCTCCTGCTTGTCGGCGATCTGGTAGACGCCCACGAGGTCGTCGTACGAGCGGCCGGCGACGAAGTCGTAGACCTCGCTGGTGTACGGCGGGAAGACCGGGTAGACACCCGGCTCCTTCGACGACGTGGCGGCGAGTTCTGCCTGAGCCTTGACGAGCTGGGCGATGAACGGCTTCGCCGCTTCGAGCCCCTGCGCGACGACGGTCTCGTCGGGCTTGGTGGCGCCGGCCTTGATCAGGTTCCAGCTGCCCTCGGTGGCTTCAGCCTCGACCATCATGATCGCGACGTCTTCGCTGCCGTCAGACTTGGTGACGACGCGACCGGCGACGATCAGGTCGAACACGGCCTCGCTGACCTGCGCGGCGGTCGGGAACGCGACCCACTGGTCGGCGTGCTCGCCCTGGCCGGGGATGAACGCGAGGCGCACACCGGCGACGGGGCCCGAGAACGGCAGACCGGAGATCTGCGTCGACGCGGAGGCCGCGTTGATCGCGAGGGCGTCGTAGAACTCGCCGGGTGCGATCGAGAGGACCGTGATGACGACCTGGACCTCGTTGCGCAGACCGTCGACGAACGACGGACGCAGGGGGCGGTCGATCAGACGGCAGACGAGGATCGCCTCGGTGGAGGGGCGACCTTCACGGCGGAAGAACGAGCCGGGGATCTTGCCGGCAGCGTACGAACGCTCTTCGACGTCGACGGTCAGCGGGAAGAAGTCGAAGCCTTCACGCGGGTGCTTGCCGGCGCTGGTGGCCGAGAGGAGCATGGTCTCGCCGTCGAGGTACGCGGCGACTGCGCCCTGAGCCTGCTGCGCGAGGCGGCCGGTCTCGAAGCGGATGGTGCGGGTGCCGAAGCGGCCGTTGTCGAGAACGGCCTCGGTGGCGGTGATTTCAGGACCTTCCAAGAGGTCTCTCCTTCTTTGTTTAGACTCGCGAATCCGTGTGACGCGCGAGCGCATTCATGAAGGAGCGGAACGGCCGGATATCGGGCGCACGAGCAGTGTCGCGAACATCGCCTGCGCTGGCCACCAGTAGAAAGCCACCCGACATCGCGCCGAGGAACCCACCACAGGGGACCAGCTTCTCCGCCGATCGCTCCATGAGTCGATATGAAATTGTGCGGCTTCTTAGAAGACAGCCGCACCAACTCTACCAGCGACACCCTGAAATACCGCGTGATCCGGCTCCGCGTCCAACGGTCATGAACCGGCCACGGGGCGTTCACCTCTCGGCTCCCGGCACGTGGCGGGCATCGGGTGAGGTGAGAACCATGCGCATGTCAGTGATCGGCTGCGGGTACCTCGGTGCCGTGCACGCCGCAGCGATGGCCTCGATCGGACACGACGTCATCGGCATCGATGTCGACGAAGCGAAGGTCGCGATGCTGCAACGCGGGGATGCGCCCTTCTTCGAACCGCAGCTCGGCGAGCTCCTGCGGCAGGGAATCGATGCCGGCCGCCTACGCTTCACGAGCCGGATGGCGGATGCCGGCGGCGCCGACGTCCATTTCCTCGCCGTCGGGACGCCCCAGGTGCAGGGCGGGCACGCCGCGGATCTGCGGTACGTGGACGCCGCCGTCGACGCCCTGCTCCCCCACCTGCGCCCCGGGGACGTGCTCGCCGGCAAGTCCACCGTGCCCGTCGGCACCGCAGCGGCGATCGCTCGTCGCATCGACCCGACGGGCGCGACCGTCGTCTGGAACCCGGAGTTCCTGCGCGAGGGCTGGGCCGTGCACGACACGCTCACCCCCGACCGGATCGTCGTCGGGGTGCCCGACACCACCGACGGCGCCGCGGCGGTCGAAACGATCCGCGCGTCTTACTCGTCGGCCATCGATGCCGGAACGCCGTTCCTGGTCACCGATCTCGCGACCGCGGAGCTGGTCAAGGGCGCGGCCAACGCCTTCCTCGCCACGAAGATCTCCTTCATCAACGCGATGGCCGAGATCGCCGACGCAGCGGGCGCCGACGTCACTCTGCTGGCCGACGCGCTCGGCCACGACACCCGGATCGGTCGTCGGTACCTCGGATCGGGCATCGGATTCGGCGGAGGCTGTCTCCCCAAGGACATCCGCGCCTTCGCCGCTCGCGCCGAGGAGTTGGGCCGCGGCGAGTCGGTCGTCTTCCTGCGCGAGGTCGACGCCATCAATCTGCGCCGCAGGGATCGTGCCGTGCAGCTGGTGATCGATGCGCTCGACGGCCGCGTGTTCGGGCGGCGCATCGCGGTGCTCGGCGCCGCCTTCAAGCCGTTCAGCGACGACATCCGCGACTCTCCGGCCCTCGACGTGGCCGTTCGGCTCCGCGGCCTCGGTGCGGATGTGATCGTCACGGATCCCGCGGCCATCGACAACGCTGCCGCCGTGCATCCGCAGCTCGGCTACGCCCGCGATCGCGACGACGCCCTGCGCGACGCCGACGCCGTGGTCGTGGTGACCGAGTGGGACGAGTACCGCCGCGATCTCTCCCCCGCTCACGCCGGCGGGCTCGTGCGCAACCGGATCATCATCGACGGGCGCAACTGCCTGGACGCCGCAGCATGGCGCGCAGCCGGGTGGAACTATCGCGGGATGGGCCGGCGCTGACCCCCGGAACGGCGCCTCACACCACGGGCTGGCGCTGATCGACCGTGGACCGCCCGAGGTACACGTAGTCGTCGTGCTTGGCGACACGGCCGTCCCCGGCCGTGCGACCGTGCAGACGCCGCCAGACCCACGGCAGGGCGTGCTGCGACCACCACTGACCGGTGCCGATCCGGGTCTCCTCGTGCATCGCCGCGTCGAGCGCGCCGAGCGCGTCGGCATGCGGCACTCCGAGCACCTCGCCCGCCCGATAGGCGAGAAGACGGTGGCCGCTGCTGCTGAGGTGCACGAGATCCTCCCCCCAGTGCTCGCGCTCTCGCAGAGCAGGGGTGAGATCCGTGTCGATCAGGATCGCGCCCGTGCGTGCGGCGACGCCGGCGAGGGCGGTCGCGAATGCCGAGAAACGCGCGGTGTAGATATTCGCCGCCCGACGCCCGGGGAGGAACGGAGTCACGAGGACGACCGTGACGCCGGATTCCCTCAGCTGCCGCACCGCTCCTTCGAGCGACGCGGCGAGCGCGGGGATGTCGACGCGTCGCTTCACCAGGTCGTTGGCACCGACCAGGATCGACACGAGATCGGGGCGTAGCTGCAGGGCGCGTTCCAGTTGGGTGCCGCAGACGTCGGACACACGCTTGGAGCGGATCGCGAGATTCGCGTAGTGCAGTCCCCCGCGCGCCGCGAGCAGCAGGGCGAGACGGTCGGCCCATCCACGGAGGGCACCGTCGGGCGCCGGGTCGCACAGTCCCTCGGTGAGGGAGTCTCCGAGTGCCAAGTACCGCTGCCATCGGGTGGGCGTGCGGGGTACGGGGAGCTCTGGGCGCATACTGCGGCGAGCGCGAAGGCTGGTGTCGACGGCGTGCAGTGCGCGTGCCTCGTCGAAGTGCCCGAGAAGCTGATCGCAGACGCTCTCCCACGAGCGCGCCTGGACCGCCTCGTGCCCTGCACGGCCGAAGGCGCGGCGCTTGCGGGCATCTCCGGCGAGGTCGGCGACGCGCATCCGCAGGTCGTCGAGGTCTCCCGGCCGGTAGAGCCAGCCGTCGATGCCCATCCGCACGAGGTCGAGTGGTCCTCCGCGGCCGGTGGCGACGACCGGGACACCGCTCGCGTGCGCCTCCTGCAGGGTCTGACCGAAGGTCTCGCTCTCGCCCGGGTGGACGAAGATGTCGAAGGATGCCGTCGCCGCGGCGAGCGCATCGCCGCTCAGGTGTCCGAGGAACAGCGCGTGCGGGAGCAGGGTCTCCAGACGGGCTCTGCTCGGGCCATCACCGACGATCACGAGCCGCGCGCCCGGGATGGACTGCAGCACGGCCAGGTCCTCGACCTGCTTCTCGGGCGCGAGCCTGCCGACGTACCCGATCACCACGTCGGTCTCCCACTGTGTGCGCAGACTCTGGTCTCGCTGTTGCGGGTGGAAGCGCTCGGCATCCACGCCGCGCCCCCAGCGTCGCAAGCGGTCCACTCCGAGCCGTTCGAGCTGCTGCGCGGATTCCGACGACGGTGCGAGCGTCAGCGTCGCCCGTCGGTGGAGGCGGGCGATGTGGGCCTGGGCGATGCCCGTCGTCGCGGGCACCCGGTAGCGCTCGGCATAGGCGGCGACATCGGTCTGGTACGCCGCGACCGAGGCGACACTCAGACGTTCCGCGGCGAGCGCCCCGCGCCAGCCCAACGCGAACGGCGATGCCAGGTGCACGACGTCGGGGCGGAAGCGATGCAGGGAGGCCGCGATCCGATGCGCCGGAGATGTTCCGACGCGTACGGTGCGGTACCCGGGCAGTGCGAGGCTCGGTATCGACTCCACGCGCGCGCCGCTCACCTCGAGCGGCATGCCCTTGGCGTGGGGAGCGATCACGTGGGCTTCGTGCCCGGTGCGCTCGAGGTGGCGCAGGATCTGCAGGACAGATCCGGTGACGCCGTTCATGTGCGGCAGGAAGGACTCGGTCACGATCGCGACTCTCACATCCCCAGGATGACGAGGTATTCGAGGTCGAGATCGCAGATTCGCCATCTGGCACCAGATGTTCACCGGATGCACGAAAGCCCGTCACCGGCTATCCGGACTTCAGTCGCCGTTCACCGCCGACCTCCACAGTTGAACCCGTGCCCTCCGACATCCTCAGTGATCTGCTCGCCGGACCCTGGGCCCTGGTTCTGATGAGCATCCTCGTCTTCGGCGATGCCTTCCTCGTCGTGATCCCGGGCGAGATCGCCGTGACCGCGTTGGGAGCCGCATCCGTCTCGTCGGGGTCTCCGCCCCTGTGGGGGGTGATCGTCTGCGCGTCTGCGTCCGCCGCTGCGGGCGACATCGCGTGCTTCGTGCTCGGGCGGCTGGTCGGCACGGATCGCTGGCGATGGATGCGCACGCCACGGGTGCAGAGCGCTCTCACGTGGGCCCGGCGCCGACTCGACGGGGGCCTTGCGACAGTGCTGTTCACCGCGCGCTTCATTCCTTTCGCACGACTGGCCATCAACCTCGTCGCGGGGGCTTCCCGGGTGTCGGCTCCCCGCTACCTCGCGCTGGTCGTCGCAGCCGCGACCGGATGGGCGCTGTATCAGGCGTCGGTGGGAGCCGCCATCGCTGCGATCCTCCCCGGAGGCCCGCTCGTCGCCGTTCCGGTCTCCGTCGTCGTGGCCATCGGATTCGGTCTCGTGATCGACCACATCACGCGCCGGATGCGCCGAGGCCTCGCCGAGGAACCGCCCGTGCCCTAGGCTGGCGAGCATGAGCACCGAAGAAGGCGCCTCCTCCTCTGAGGACATGAAGCGCAAGTTCAAGGAAGCGCTCGAGAAGAAGAACGCGCAGCACCGACAGGGCGAGTCGCACATGGACGGCGACTCCGCCGTGCACGGTGCCGCCGCCCCGCAGACGCGGCGCGAGTTCCGACGCAAGAGCGGTTGACCACCGGATGCGGGAGTCGATGATCATCGGCTCCCGCATTCCTCATCTCTTCCCGGGTCGGATCACCGCGGCAGGCGTCCTTCGTGCAGAACTCCCTCGGGATCGCATCGCCTTCTCGTCGCACGCAGGCGAGCGAGATCTTGGGCGGAGCCCGCGAGATCGAGAGCCTGCCCGGGGCTGAGGAACGTCGGGACTGTTCTGTGCACCGCACCGGGGGCCAGCACCTTCCGGAATCCGTCGAGACTGGCGTCGCCCGCGGCGGCCGGGACGCCGGGGAATAGGGGCGCCAATGCGTACACCAACCAGCCGGCCGATTCGAGACTCGCGAAGCCCGCGCGTCTCGGGGTGTCGAGCGCGCCTCCGAGCATGCGGAACTCGATACCGATGATCGGCCATTGCTCGGGCCGCTGACGGAACTCGGCCACCGCCTCGATCGCCGCATCGTCGAGAGTGCCGAGGGCCATGGACGCGCCACGCCCCGCCGTGGGTTCGGTGGGTTCGGTCGACTGCGCGACCAACGTGGCCGGCGAGGTCGGCCCCGCTGACTCACCGCGCAGCGCGCCTGCTCGGCGCACACCGGCGAGATGGACCCCGGCATCGCCGGCCGTCGACAGAGCCTGCACCGTGAAGAAGCTCTTGCCGCGGATCGCGGCGGGAAGCTGCGGAGCATCGGGCATGCGCATCGAGTTCATGAAGACGTTGAGCGTCGGCGGGGCGGATGCGGCGAGATCGCGGACCGCGCCGATGGCGGCCGCCGTATCTGCGGCGTCGAACATCAGGGAGGCGCCCCACAGCTCGGCCGCGGGCACGAGATCGATCTCGAGCGCCGTGACGATGCCGACGATGCCACCCGCGCCCCTCAGAGCCCACATCGCTTCGGGGTCGCTGTCGTCGTCGATCCGCTCGTGAATCCCATCGGTGCGCAGCACCCAGGCCGCCCGCAGGTTGTCGGAGCCGAGTCCGGCCGTCCTGCTCAGCCAGGAGTGCCCGCCGCCGAGGGTGTAGCCCGCCACGCTCACGACCGGGCTCGACCCGGACGGGGCCGCCCACCCGCTGCCCTCGAGGGCATCGACGACGCGCCCCCAACGCACCCCGGCGCCCACGCGGACGACATGCGCGTCGTGGTCGACTTCGAGATCGTCGAAGCGGTCCATGCGCACGAGAACGGCACCCTCGAGGTCTCCATCGGCTCCGTGGCCGCTGGGCTGCACGGCAACCCGGAGCCCGGCATCCCGCGCGGCACTCAGCACATGCCGGAGATCATCGAGATGCGCCGGGCTCGCGACGGCGGCAGGTTGCTGCTCGATCGAGAGATTCCACGGCTTTCGCGCGTCTTCGAAACCGTCATCGCCGGGAAGGATCAACGACCCGTCGAAAGACCGACGGAGCACAGCCAGAGCTTCGGATGCAGACATGACGCCACCGTACGATGCCTCTCGGACATTGTCGATGGCGTCATGCCTGCGCGATCACTCGCCCGCGAGGCCTCCGAGCATGTGTCCGAAGGACTTGCCCTCGCCGAGGTACGTGGCGGGGTCGAACGGGTCGCTCGCCACGGCGGCCTCTCGTCGTGCGATCACATCGGCCAGCTCGCGCGCGCCCTTCTCGACGCGCTTCGCGAGGGGAGCCACATCGTCGCCCGCTCCGCCCCAGTCGCTCGACGCGGCGAAGACTCCCGTCGAGACCGCGTCGGCGTGCAGATAGGCGAAGAGCGGACGGATCGCGTAGTCGATCGCCAGCGAGTGGCGGGCCGTTCCGGCGTTGGCGCCGATGAGCACCGGCTTCCCCGTGAGGGCATCCGGGTCGAGCACATCGATGAACGACTTGAACAGCCCGGAATAGCTCGTCGAGAAGATCGGCGTCACGGCGATGAGGGCGTCAGCCGACACCACCGTGTTGATCGCCGTCTCGAGCGCGGGCGGGGCGAACCCCGTGAGCAGGTTGTTGGTGATGTCGTGCGCGTAGTCGCGCAGCTCGATCACGTCGACGCTCGCCTGGATGTCGCGCTCGGCGAGCGCCTTGACCGTCTCGGCCGCCAGACGGTCGGCGAGCATGCGGGTCGACGACGGGTTCGACAACCCTGCGGCGACGACGGCGATACGACGCGTGGTCATCTCAGGCATCCTTCCGGCTGAGCCCGAACGCCGCACCCGCGGGTGCAGGGGTGTCCTGGTAGGGCGAGTCCCCGGTCAGGTTGTCGCCCCGGTTGGCGCCCGGGCGGGCCTGACGCGTCGGACCGTCGCCGAACTCGGCCTGCACGCGTGCGGCGTGGGTGGGAGCATCCGGAACGCTGGCCGGTCGGTTCTTCGCGAGCTCCTTGCGGAGCACGGGAACCACCTCGGACCCGAGGATGTCGAGCTGCTCGAGCACCGTCTTCAACGGAAGTCCGGCGTGGTCGATCAGGAAGAGCTGGCGCTGGTAGTCACCGTAGTGCTCGCGCATCCCGGCGTACCGGTCGATGACCTGCTGCGGCGATCCCACCGTGAGCGGGGTCATCTCGGTGAAGTCCTCCATGCTCGGCCCGTGACCGTAGACCGGGGCGTTGTCGAAGTACGGGCGGAACTGGTTCACCGCGTCCTGCGACTTGGCCGCCATGAACACCTGACCGCCGAGGCCGACGATCGCCTGCTCCGGGGTGCCGTGCCCGTAGTGGGCGTAGCGCTGGCGGTAGAGCTCGATCAGGCGCTGGTAATGCTCCTTCGGCCAGAAGATGTTGTTCGCGAAGAAGCCGTCGCCGTAGTAAGCGGCCTGCTCGGCGATCTCCGGCGTGCGGATCGATCCGTGCCAGACGAACGGCGCGATGCCGTCGAGCGGGCGCGGGGTCGAGGTGAAGCCCTGAAGAGGCGTGCGGAACTTGCCCTCCCAGTCGACGACGTCTTCACGCCACAGCTTGTGCAGCAGCGCGTAGTTCTCGATCGCGAGCGGCAGACCCTGACGGATGTCCTGACCGAACCAGGGGTACACGGGCCCGGTGTTGCCGCGGCCGAGCATGAGGTCCATGCGGCCGTCGGAGACGTGCTGCAGCATCGCGTACTCCTCGGCGATGCGCACCGGGTCGTTCGTGGTGATCAGCGTCGTCGAGGTCGAGACGATGAGGCGCTCGGTCCGGGCAGCGAGCGCCGCGAGGAACGTCGTGGGGCTGGACGACCAGAACGGCGGGTTGTGGTGCTCTCCGATGGCGAAGACGTCGAGTCCCACTTCCTCGGCGTGCGTGGCGATCGCGAGGGTCGCCTTGATGCGCTCCTGCTCGCTCGGCGTGACCCCGGTGGTGGGGTCCCGCGTGATGTCGCTGACAGACATGATGCCGAACTGCATCGCCTGCGACCCTGACTGCTCACTCATGATTGCTCCGTCTTTCTCCGAAGCGGATGACTCGGCATCCGTTTCTATTCACTTGAATATATATGAGTCAACACGATCGCTCCAACTTTATTCCCGGCGGTAGCCTCGGAGGATGAGCACCGCCGGAGCGACCCCCTCGGCCCCCGCGACGGGGTCGACCGCCCGTCCCCGTCGACGCGTCCCGTTCTGGGACAACGCGCGCTACGCCTGCATCGTGCTGGTCGTGCTCGGCCACGCGATCCAACGCCTCATCTACGACTCCGACATCGCCTTCGCGTTCTATCTCGCCCTCTACGCCTTCCACATGCCCGCGTTCGCGATCATCTCGGGATACTTCTCGAAGTCGGGCTCACCCACGAAGACGCAGATGGCGCGCGTCATCACCGACATCCTCCTGCCCTACGTCATCTTCGAAGTCCTCTGGACCCTCACCAAATGGCTCGTCGAGGGGCAGGCGAACCCGAACCTCACCCAGCCGTCGTGGACGCTCTGGTTCCTCCTCGCCCTCGGCATCTTCCGCCTGGTCCTCCCCTACCTCGCCCTCCTGCGCTGGCCGCTGCTCTGGACGATCGCGATCTCCATCGGCGTCGGATACCTCCCGAACATCGACAGCACCTTCTCGCTCTCGCGAACCCTCGGGCTGCTCCCCTTCTTCACCCTCGGGTGGTGGCTGCGCGAGCACGACATCGTCGCGCGGTTCCGCCTCTTGGACTTCCGCCCGTGGTGGGTACGGGTGTCGGCCCTCGCCGTGCTCGGTGCGACCGGGTGGGCGGCGTGGAACTGGCTTCCGCTCTGGCAGGAGGTAGACCTGCGCCACTGGCTCTTCTACGAGGACTCCTACGCCGACCTGGGCGGCGAGCAGTGGTGGGCCGGCGGCATCCGCATCGCCCTGATGTGCTTCGCCGTGCTGCTGTGCGCGGCCTTCTTCGCGCTGATCCCCCGCGGCACCTACTGGTGGACGACGTTCGGCCAGTACACGATGTACGTCTTCCTGCTGCACTCCTTCGTGCTCTACCCGTTCCGGGAGTCCGGAGTTCTGCGCGGCCTTGATCCGACCTGGATCTGGTTGCCGCTCGTGACGGTGCTCTCGGTGCTCATCGCCCTCGCCCTGGCGACGAAGCCCGTGCGCTGGCTGTTCCGCCCGCTCGTGGAGCCCCGGCCGAAATGGCTGTTCATCGACCCCGCGCTGGCCTCCCGTGAAGGACGTCGGAACGACCCGACCGGCTCGCGTCGACCGCGCGATAGCCTGAAGTCGTGACCCGAGCTCAGACCGTCCGCGATCTCCTCGTTCGAGAGGTCGAGGCCACGGGCTTCGTGGCACATGGCCTGCATGTGCGCATCGGCGCCGACACGGCGGAGCATCTCTGGGCTCCCGATGTACGCCGCGACATCCACTCCGCCGCGAAGGGAGTCTGCGTCCTGGCTGCCGGTATCGCCGCTGACGAAGGACTCGTCTCCTTCGATGCGCCGGTTTCGCACTACCTGCCGGACGTCCCTCTCGGCGCGGGAGTCGACCAGGTCACGCTCCGCCATCTGCTGACGATGTCGAGCGGCATCGATCTCGCCTGGTCCGAGACGATGATGACGGACTGGCCCGATCTCGCCCGTGAATTCCTCGGCCGCCCCTCCCGAGGACGCGTCTTCCAGTACTCGAACGCCAGCACCTACACGGCGATGCGGGTGCTCGCCTCGGTCGTGGGCGACATCGTCGACTACCTCGATCCGCGGCTGTTCGCGCCGCTCGGAATCCACGACGCCGAGTGGGAGCGCTGCCCGAACGGGTGGATCGTCGCCGGCGGAGGGCTCCGGTTGAGCACCGCCGAGCTCGCCCGCATCGGGCACCTCATCCGCGACCGCGGCGCGTGGGACGGGCAGCAGCTGGTCTCGGCAGAGGTGGTCGACGGGATGCACGCGCACTGGGTGGTCGCGGGAGAGAACCCCGGGTACGACCGCTATGCCCTCGCCGGGTGGGGCGGACCCGGATCCGGGTGGAGGCTGCATGGCGCCTACGGGCAACTGCTCATCTTCGTCGGCGACGCGGTGGTGACGATCACGGCCGACGACCACCTCGGCGCCGACGCGATCGCCGCATCGGCCGTGAGGATGCTCGAAGACTGAGCCGCACGTTCCTGCGCCCTGTCTGGCTCAGGCGAACAGGTCGGCACCGATGTACGACCCGGCGCTCGCTCCGGGCGGGATCGCCCAGATCCCCGAGCCGACGTGCCGGATGTACTCGTTCAGCCGGTCCGTCGACAGACGCTTCTGCAGCGTGATGAACTGCGCCGGATCCCGCTGGTACGACAGGAAGAAGAGCCCTGCGTCCAGTCGCCCGAGCGCGTTGTTCCCGTCGACGTAGTTGTATCCACGTCGAAGGATTCGGATACCGTCGTTCTGCTCCGGATGCGCGAGACGCACGTGCGAGTTCTCGTCGATTGCGCTCCCTGCGAAGTCGGGGCGCGTCAATTCGGTGCCGCCGGAGAGCGGCGCCCCCTCGCCCTTGTCGCGACCGATGATCGTGTCCTGCTCGGAGAGCCGCACCCGATCCCACGTCTCGATCAGCATCGCGATCTTCCGCGCCACGAGATACGACCCCCCGGTCATCCACGACGGCTCATCGGATGCTCCGACCCACACATGCTCGTCGAGCGCCGCCGTGTCGTCGGCGAGGATGTTCGCGGTGCCGTCCTTGAAGCCGAAGAGGTTGCGGGGGGTCGCCTGCGCGGCGGTCGTCCGCGACGTCTTGCCGAATCCGAGCTGCGACCAGCGCAGACGCGCGCGCCCGAATGCGATGCGGCTGAGATTGCGGATCGCGTGCACGGCGACCTGCGGGTCGTCGGCGCACGCCTGGATGCACAGGTCGCCGTGCGAGGCCTCGGGATCGAGATCATCCCCGAGGAACGCGGGCAGTCGCTCCAGATCCGCGGGGCGCTGCGCGGAGATGCCATAGCGATCGCCGTCTTCGTTCTCGAACAGCCCCGGGCCGAATCCGAACGTGATCGTGAGTCCCGCGGCCGACAGGCCCTGGGCCTCGCCGGTGTCGTCCGGCGGCTCTTCGGCAGACCCGCCGACGGCGCCGGTCGCGCTGACGTCGAGCCCCTGCGTCATCCGGGCGGACGCATACGTCCAGTCCTGGAGCAGCGAGATGAGATCGTCGCGGTCGGTGCGCGGCATCATGTCGAACGAGGCGAAGTGCAGATGCTCCTGCACCGGCGTCGTGATTCCCGCCTGGTGTCCACCGAAGAAGTCGTATGCGGTGCGGGCGTCTTCGGTCGCGCGTGCTCGTCCGAGCGCGACGCCGCCGGCGAGACCGGCACCGGCCCCGACCGCGAGACCCGCGACGCCACCACCGATGGCCAGCCCCAGCAGGCCGCGCCGGCTGAGACCGGTCGGAGCGGATGCCGCGGCCCCACGCCCACCCTCGGGCGAGGCGTCGGGCGCGGCATCCGTTCCTGATTCATTCACGTGCGTGATCGTACCTTTTCAGCGTATGAATGCGTTCACTCGAGCACGGTGCCGGTGAGCTGCGAGAGCGGCTCGGCGAGTGCGTTGATGAGGTCGGTGAACTCGCGCTTGTCGGCGTCGGTCAGCTCGGAGTATCCGACGAAGCCGTCGGTCAGCGAGCCGTGCGCGGCGAGCGACTCCTCGAGGGCGGTGTAACCGGCCTCGATCTCGGAGACGAGAGCCGCCCCATCGTCGCCCTGGGCTTCAGCGAAGTCCTTCACGAGCGAGAACGCCATCTTCGATCCTTCGACGTTGGCGGCGAAGTCGTAGAGGTCGGTTCCGGACCACCAGTCCTCCTCGCCCGAGATCTTTCCGGTCGCGACCTCGTCGAGCAGGGCGATCGCGCCGTTCGAGATGCCGCCGATGCCCTGGTCGTCGAGCGACGTGGTGAAGTCGTCGGAGTGCACGTAGTCGTACAGCTCCTGCACGTCGGCGAGCAGCAGGTCGCCGAAGTCGGCGCGCTCCTCGGGGGTCGACGGCGCCCAGTCCTGCCACGCAGGGGTCTCGCCGTCGGCGTTGAGCGCATCCTGCGCGGGGACCCAGAGGTCCTTCTCGATGCGGTGGAAGCCGGTCCAGTCGAGCTCCTCGGCGACGGCGTCGACCTCGCGGTAATCGATGCGCGGGTCGAGATCGCCGAGCGCCTCCGCAACCGGCTCGATGCGCTCGTAGTAGGCGCGAGCCAGGGGGAAGAGCGCGCGTGCGGTCTCGTCGTCGCCGGACTCGTAGGCCGCGACGAACTCCTCGACCGCGGGGACGAGCTGGCCGACCTGGTCGTTCACGAACGCGGCGTAGAGATCGACCGCCTGCTGCTTCTGCTCGGCGTCGGGACCGTCGACCGTGACACGATCGCCCGTCACGGTGAAGGCCGCC
Organism: Microbacterium sp. NPDC087665; assembly: GCF_044743285.1. Taxonomy (NCBI): domain Bacteria; kingdom Bacillati; phylum Actinomycetota; class Actinomycetes; order Micrococcales; family Microbacteriaceae; genus Microbacterium; species Microbacterium sp. NPDC087665. The sequence continues at coordinate 80,357 of NZ_JBIUWD010000002.1, forward strand.
TTGCCGACGCCTTCGCCGATCATTCCGGGCTTGCAGAGGGTGAAGTAGTCGCCGGGCTGCGCGACGACGGTGAGCGTGCGGGATGCGGCAGGCGCGATGTTCTCGACCTCGCCGACGATCCGCAGACCGTCGTCGGCCAGGAGGTAGAACTCCGAGACCTGACCGCTGTTGTTGGTGACCTCGAACGTGAGGGTGCCGCTCTCGGCGGTGCCGCCCGAGACGACGCAGTCACTGTCGGTCGAGGAGACGTCGAAGGCCGCGCCTGCGGCGACGTCGCTCTTCGCGACGCATCCGGTCAGGACGAGCGCTGCGACGCCGGTGGCCGCCATGGCGCCCAGGATCCGATGGGAGGTGGTCATGCTGCTCCTTGTTGTGTGGGTGAGGAAATCAGTGCGGTCGGAGGCGTCGAATCGACCGGCTTCGCGGGGCGGCGCGAGCGCAGACCCCGCACGAAGAGGAAGCCGACGACGACGATGTAGACGACCCACGCGGTGACCTGCAGCCAGGTCATGCGCGGCATGAATCCGATGGTCGCCTGGAGGATCGCCGCCCACGCGCTGTCCGGAGCGATCGCCGAAGTCACGTCGAACGCCCATCCGAACGGGAATGCCTGCCAACCGATCGCGACGGCGCCGGTCACCGCATCGATGGGCGCCGCTGCCGTGAACGGCCCCGGGAGCGCGCCGGCCTCCTGCAGATCCATGAGGGCGTAGGCGAGCACTCCCGCTGCGACGATCACGAGGAATCCCCCGGTCCACGCGAAGAAGCGGCGCAGGTCCAGCCGCACGGCGCCGCGCGCGATGAACCAGCCGATGACGACCGCCGCAGCGAGGCCGAGGAGCGCGCCGAGCAACGCCGAGGGCGCGTCGCCGAAGGACTGCACCATCGACCAGAGCAGGAGCGTGGTCTCGATACCTTCGCGCGCCACCGAGACGAATCCGATCGCGATGAGCGCCCACAACCCGCCCTCGGTGAGCGCGCGATCGATGCCGCCCTCGAGCGTGGCCTTCATCGTGCGCCCGGCCCGCTGCATCCAGAAGATCATCCAGGTCACCATGGCGACGGCGAGGAGCGACAGGCTTCCACCGATCAGTTCCTGCGCCTCGAAGGTGAGCGAGTAGGCGCCGAAGGTGAGGACCGCTCCGATGCCCAGGGCGAGCGCGATGGCCAGTCCGATGCCCACCCACAGCCGGGGCAGCACATCTCGGCGACCGAGGCGGCCGAGATAGGCGACGAGGATGCCGACGACGAGCGCGGCTTCGAGGCCCTCACGAAGGCCGATGAGGAAGGTGGCGAGCACGGAATGGAAACTCTCTGGGAGGAACTGAGGTAAGGCATTCCTTACCTCCGAGACTTTAGCACCGCCGGACCGTCCTGCGTGAGCGGTAACCCGACGCAACACACGCCCCTCCTCTCCGGCGGGCGACGTACTCTCGGGTCATGGCTGAACTCTCGCTCCCGATCCTCGACCTCTCCCAGCTCGATGAGGGCCCCGATGCCGCAGCGCGCTTCCGCGATGATCTGCGCGCGGCGACCCACGATGTCGGCTTCTTCTACCTCACCGGCACCGGCATCTCCCCCGAGCTCGAAGCGCGCCTCCACCAGGCCGCACTCGACTTCTTCGCGCTGCCCGAAGAAGACAAGCTCGCGATCGAGAACGTGAACAGCCCGCACTTCCGGGGTTACACGCGCATCGGTGGCGAGCGCACGCAGGGCAAGGTCGATTGGCGCGAGCAGATCGACATCGGGCCCGAACGCGACGCGATCGACGGAGGCCCGGCGTTCAACCGCCTCGTCGGTCCGAACCTGTGGCCCACGGCGCAGCCGGAACTGCAGGAGATCGTCAGCGAGTGGCACGCCACGCTGTCCGACGTCGCCCGGCGACTCCTCCGCGCCTGGGCCGAGGCTCTCGGCGCAGATCAGAGCTACTTCGATGAGCACTTCGGCGAGCCGTCGACCCTCATCAAGATCGTCCGGTACCCCGGCACGCACGAACCCGAGCCCCAGCAGGGCGTGGGTGCGCACAAGGACTCCGGCGTGCTCACCCTGCTCTGGGTCGAGCCCGGCAAGGGCGGACTCCAGGTCGAGCGCGCGGGCGAATGGGTCGACGCTCCCCCGGTTCCCGGTGCGTTCGTCGTCAACATCGGCGAGCTCCTCGAGTACGCCACGGGCGGTTACCTCAAGGCGACGAATCACCGCGTCGTCTCCCCGAAGGCTCCGAACGAGCGGATCTCGATCCCGTTCTTCTTCAACCCCGCCCTCGACAAGCGTCTGCCGCTGATCGAGCTGCCGGCGGATCTGGCCACCGAGGCCACGGGCGTCACCGAGGACCCGAGCAACCCGATCCATGCGCTCTACGGCGAGAACGCCCTGAAGTCGCGCCTGCGCGCCCACCCCGACGTCGCGGCGATCCACCACGCGGATCTGGTGGACGCCTCGGCCTGACGAGCGCCGTCAGAGCGAGTTCTGCCCGCCGAGCGCGACGATCTCGCGAAGAGCCTGCAGGTGACCCTCGAACGCGTCCCGACCGAGTCGAGTCGAGCGCACCCACGTACGGGGCCGACTCCCGAGGCTCGCCTTGCGCGCCACGACGTATCCCCCAGCCTGCAGGTGCGTGATCGCCTTGCTGAGCGGGGAGTCCGCGCACTGGAGGATCTCGCGCAGCGCGGCGAAGTCCAGCTCGATGCCGTCGCCGAGCGACGCCATGAGCGAGAACCGGATGGGGGAAGCGAAGTTGTCGTCGAGCCGGATCCGCGGGTGCGGCGTCGCAGACGGCTCACTCACGGAGATCACGCCCGGGGAGGAACGAAACGGCGACGAAGAGCACGATCACGGCGAAGCCGGCGATCGCGCTCACGAGCAGATGGCCGGCGCTGGTCTCCGGACCGAACACGGTGAGGACGACGAGGGCGGATGCCGAGATCGCGAACGCCGTGATGTGCGGCCACCGCCAGGCGGCGCCGATGCCCGGGAGCCCGAGGTCGGAACGGCCGGCGATGATCCAGACGAGAATCATCAGCGCGATGAGAAGCAGGAGAACGCTCTTGAGCACTCCCTCGGGTGCTCCGCCGAGCAACGTCAGGATGCCGATCGCGCCGCCCACGAGGATCGTTCCCGCTCGCAGGCTCCGGGGCATCAGTGCACGCCGCGCGCGCGGCTGTCGCGGATCTCCCGACGCACGGATGAGCTGGACGATGCCGTATCCGCCGAGACCCACCATGACGAGCGCTCCGGGGATGAAGGTGACGAACGCGGGGAGATCGTGATCCCAGATCACGAATCCGAAGAGGACCAGGGCAGCGACGACCACCAATCCCCCACCGACGATGACCGGCCAGCGCGAGCGACTCATCCGCCACTGCATGCCGCTGCGCTGCGCCATCCCGCTCGCGAGCTGAACCCACATCAGGAAGGCGAACAGCAGCACCTGTGACGCGGCCGAGTCGTCGCGTTGCATGATGAGCGCGAACGCGACGAGGTAGACCGCTGTGGCCAGGGCGTTGACGATCTGCAACCAGGCGAGGGCGCGACGGTCGACCGCGCGCTCCCGTCGCGCCGTGACGGCCTGCGCCTCATCGAGATACTGCCGGGCGATGTCCGCGCTCGGGGGAACGAGTGCGCCCTGTCCGGGAACCGACTTCTGATCCATGAGGATCACCTCCACTTTCCACAAGGAAAGTTACATACTTTCCACCAGGAAAGCAAGATGGTTGCCCGCCGGGCAAAGCAGAAGGCCGCCCCACACCTGGGACGGCCTTCTCAAGAATGTTTTGCGCGATAGAACGCGGAGTCGCTCAGCGGCGAAGTCCGAGACGTTCGATCAACGAGCGGTAACGCGCGATGTCGATGTCCTGGAGGTAGCCGAGCAGACGACGGCGCTGACCCACCATGAGGAACAGACCACGACGCGAGTGGTGGTCGTGCTTGTGCTCCTTGAGATGTTCGGTGAGGTCCTTGATGCGCTGCGTCAGCATTGCAACCTGCACCTCGGGGGATCCGGTGTCACCGGGGTGCGTCGCGTACTCTTCCATGATCGCCTTCTTGGCGTCAGACTCGAGTGGCATAGATGGGATCCCCTTTCAGCTTGTTGCGCGGCGCCCGACGCCTGATGCGAGGGCTCTCTTTATCCGCGGCCGATCAAACGGCAACCTTTAGAGTCTATCAGCCCTCGGGCGCCCGCATGACCCGTCTCCACGGATCCCGCTCCCACACGCTCCGATACGCTCGAGACGTGCAACAGAGTCAGACCCTGGGATGAGCGATACCCGCGGACACTTCATCGACCTCTCTCCTCTCAAGGCGAGCCCCGCCTTCGCCCGCATGTGGATCGGATCGGCCCTCGCCGGCATCGGCGGACAGCTCACGATCGTCACCGTGATGCTGCACGTGTTCGAGCTCACCGCCAGCACGTTCGCGGTGTCGATGATCGCCGTCGCAGGACTCGTGCCCATGATCCTGGCCGGCCTGTACGGCGGGATGCTCGCCGACGCATTCGATCGCCGCCGCGTGGCCCTCATCGCAGCCTCCGTCACCTTCGCGGCGACCGCGCTCCTGGCCGCGCTCACGTGGACGGGCGGGGAGACGATCTGGTGGTTGTACGTGCTGAGCATGATCATCTCCGCCGCGAACTCGGTGGGGATGGCGACACGGACCGCCATCGTGCCGCGTCTGATCCCCCGAGACAAACTCGCGGCGGCATCCGCTCTGAACGGCATCTCGATGGGACTCACCGTGATGGCCGGCCCGGCACTGGCCGGTCTCCTGGTGGCGCTGACCGGCTACGGGTGGACGTACACGATCGACGTCGTCCTGATGCTGTCGATGTTCCTGGGACTCTGGACTCTGCCGAGCCTGCGCCCGGAGGGCGATATCGTGCGCGCCGGCCTGGCCTCGCTCGTCGATGGATGGCGCTTCCTGCAGCGCGCGAGCAACATCCGGATGCAGTACATCCTCGACATCATCGCGATGACGTTCGGGCAGCCTCTCGTTCTCTTTCCCGCGCTGGGAACGATCCTCCTCGGCGGAGGAGCCCTAACCACCGGCATCCTCACCGCCGCCGTCGCCGTCGGCACCTTCGCGTCGAGCCTGCTCTCCGGTCGAGTCGTGCAGTACCGCTGGCACGGCCGCGGGATCGAACGCGCCGTGGAGGCGTACGGAGCCTCGATCCTCGGGTTCGGCCTGGTCCTGCTCATCGGCGCCTTCGCCTCCCCCGCCACCGAGCATGCGCCGAACATCGGACTGATCATCGCGGCCTGCACCTTCCTCGCATTCTCGGGCGCGGCCGACAACGTCAGCTCGATCTACCGCAACACGATGATGCAGGCGGCCGTTCCGGACTCGATGCGCGGACGTCTGCAGGGCGTCTTCATCGTCGTCGTCGCGGGCGGCCCGCGCGTCGGCGCTCTCTATGCGGGAACACTGTCGACCTTCACGGCCCTCTGGTTCCCGCCACTGCTGGGAGGCCTGCTCGTCATCGCCCTGGTCGCGTTCCTGGCACGACGCAGCCCGCGATTCCGGGGCTACGACGCAGAGAACCCCGAGCCCTGAAGGGCCCGGGGTTCGCGCGATGCGGAGATCAGCCCTGCTGAAGCGCACCCTGCAGGTCGAGGTTGATCGTGACGTCCTTGCCGACGAGCACGCCACCGGTCTCGAGTGCGGCGTTCCACGTGAGGCCGAAGTCCTCGCGGTTGATGACCGTCTTCGCCGAGGCACCGGCCTTGTAGTTGCCGTAGGGGTCGTCACCGAAGCCACCGAAGTCGAACTCGAAGCTCACCGGCTTGGTGATGCCGCGGATCGTCAGATCACCGTCGATGTAGAAGTCGTCGCCGTCGACGCGAGCGCCGGTCGAAACGAACTCCATCGTCGGGTAGGTCTCGGTGTCGAAGAAGTCCGCCGAACGCAGGTGACCGTCGCGGCCCTCGTCGTTGGTGTCGATCGAGGTGACGTCGACGCTCGCCTCGACACGAGCCTCGAGCGGGTTCTCCGGAGCGATGAACGTGGCGCTCTTGACGCCGAAGGAGCCGCGCACCTTCGAGATCATCATGTGGCGGACGCTGAAGGTGACCTCGCTGTGCGAGGGGTCGAGCACCCAGGTGCCGGCGCGGTAGCCGGGAACATCGATCGTGGTCATGTGGGGATCTCCTTAGGAACGGGGGCCGCCTGTGCGGCGACAGGGGTAAGAACCACCCACGCTACAGATCTATTCCTATGAATAAGAAATTGTTCGCGTGGATGCAGAAGACGCTCTTCCCCCGATGGGGAAGAGCGTCTTCTGAGTGGTGTCGGTTCAGCCGACGGCGACGAGGTCGATGATGAAGATCAGCGACTTGCCGGAGAGGAAGTGACCGCCACCGGCCGGGCCGTAGGCCAGGTGCGGAGGAATCACGAGCTCGCGGCGCCCGCCGACCTTCATGCCGGGGATGCCGTCCTGCCATCCCTGGATCAGGCCGCGCAGCGGGAACTGGATGGTCTCACCACGACCCCAGGAGGAATCGAATTCCTCACCGGACTCGAACTCGACACCGGCGTAGTGCACGGTCACGGTGTCGCCGGGCTTCGCCTCGGTGCCGTCACCTTCGATGATGTCGCGGATGACCAGCTCTGCGGGGGCAGGGCCGGAGGGGGCGTCGAACTCAGGCTTCGTACGATCAGTCATGGATCCATCCAACCGGAGCCGCGGCGCGGAGGTCAACGCGAACGCACCTGCTCACAGCGAACACTTCGCCTCGCGCCCGTGATCGGTCTCGAACCGCTCGCAAAACACTCTTGACAGCCCCCGAGAGCGGGTGCACCCTGTTTACAGACCAACTCAGCGCTCGGGAGACATGCAGGCATCGCCGCAGCCCCGAGCGCTGAGTCTTTGTCCGGACGACCGTCAGTACGCCAGCAGCGCGGCGCGCGTCGCCCGCGTGCGGATCAGCAGCGCACGCTCGTCCTCGGAGGCGAGCGGGTCCCGACCGGTGATCGCACGCTGACGGACCGAGGCGAGGGTCGTGGCGTCCTTGATGAACTCCCGCATGAGCGGACGCCGGTCGCCGCGCAGCCGCGCCGCCCATGCCATCCCGACCTTGCGTCCCGCCGGCGTCGCGAGCATCGTCACCTCTTCGGGCGTGAACCATCCCGCCGCCGCGTAGTCCCCGAGCCGCGCCTTCGTGAGCCGCGCCTCTTCCTTCTTCAGGGCGATGATGCCGATGATGAAACCGACGAACAGCGGAACCTGCAGGGTGAAGTACAGCGCGAAGAAGTCGGCGAATGTGGCCGAGCCGTTCCACAGCGCGTGCAGGAGGATCGCGCCCAGAAGGCCCAGAAGGCCGATGCCGAACGCCGCACCGGCGGAGGCGTGACGACGCGCCGCGAGTCCGATGGCGAAACCGGTCAGAGCGGTGAACATCGCATGCGCGAACGGAGAGAGCAGCGCACGGACCACGAACGTGACGGTGAGCTGGCCGCTGCCGCCCTCGATGAGACTGATCGCGAAGTACTGGATGTTCTCCGTGAAGGCGAACCCGGCACCGACCAGCGCACCGTAGACGACGCCGTCGACCGGACCGTCGAAGGCTCGGCGCGCCACCAGGAACACCACGAAGACGCCGAGGCCCTTCCAGAACTCCTCGACGATCGGCGCCTGCAGGACGGCCGACACCGCGTCGTCTCGGAACCCGAACGCGAACGTCAGCCCGAGGTCGACGAGGAGGGTCAGCCCCACCGCAGCAATCGCACCCCAGAGGATCGCGAAGATCACCAGGCTCTTCGGTTCCGGCTCCCAACGGTCGATCAACCGCACACCGAGGAACACGATCGCCAGCGGGATGAGCGCGAGCAGCAATCCGATCACGGAGGCCGCTGGCCCGAGCGCCCACCCGAAGTACCCGATGAGCGCGAGCATCACGAACCCGAGGAACCCGAAGAACCACAGCGAGATGCTCCGGCCCTTCTTCGTAGGAACGGGAAGCGCCGGGAGCGCCTCGGCGGGAGATGGCGCGGTCGGCGCCGGCGGGGTGTACGGGGTCGGCTGCGCGAGCGCAGAGGCATACGTCGGCTGCTGCGAGAAATGCGTCGGCGTGTATCGCGACTGGGCGTACTGCTGCGGCGCATACTGCTGCGGCGGCTGCTGTTGAGGAGGAGGCGCGTACTGCGGCGCGGCCGGCTGCTGGGGAGGAGGCGCATACTGCGGCGCGGCCGGCTGCTGGGCGGGCTGCTGAGGCGGCGGCGGCGTGTAGGGCGAGGGCTGCTGCGGCTGGGACGGGCCTCCGAAACTCATAGCCCACAGCATATGGGCCTGCGGGCCGCCCGCTGCGACATCGCCCGCATCGCCGGCCGTCGGTCGCACCACCCGGTACCGTAGATGCATGCGGTTCGCTCATCTGCGCCGTCCGGATTCCCCTTCTGCAGTTCTCGCCGTAGTGGAAGACGCCGACGCCATCCTCGTCTCTGATCTCCTCCCCGATGCTCCTGCGACCCTGCAGCAGCTCATCGAACGCGGTGACGAGGTGCTCACCGCCCTCCGCTCCGCGCTCGCATCGGGCTCGGCACCGCGGCATCCGCTCGGCGAATGGTCGTTCGATTCCGCCGTGCTCACTTCCCCGGCCGTTCTCGCCGTCGGTCTCAACTACGCGGCGCACTCGAGCGAACTGGGTCTGAAGACCGACGCGGCTCCCACCGTCTTCACGCTGTGGCCCAACTCGCTCACCGGACATGAGCAGACGACATCATGGCCGCGCGCGCTCAGCGAGGCCGTCGACTACGAGGCCGAGCTCGGCGTGCTGATCGGCACCCCGGCCAAGAACGTCAGTGCGCAGGATGCGCTCTCCCACGTCTGGGGATACACCGTGGTGAACGACATCACGGCCCGGAACATCCAGTTCTCCGAGGCGCAGTGGTCACGCTGCAAATCATTCGACGGGTTCACTCCGACCGGTCCGTTCGCCGTCACGGCCGATGAGATCCCCGATCCTCAGGATCTGCACATCTGGACCATCGTCGATGGGCACACCGTGCAGGATGCATCGACGGGCCAGATGGTCCGCTCGGTCGCCACGCTGATCGCGCATCTCTCCCAGTCGCTCACCCTGCTGCCCGGAACGCTGATCTCGACCGGCAGCCCCGGCGGAGCGGGCTATTCACGCGACCCGCAGATCTTCCTCCGCGATCGTTCGACCGTGACGGTGGGCATCGACGGCATCGGAGAGCTCACGACGCACTGCCGGATTCTGGAGTAGACCGCGAGCCCGCAGGAACGACGAAGGGGCGGATGCTGATGCATCCGCCCCTTCGTCGTTCGATCAGATCTCGATCAGATCGTCCGTCGCGATGATCGGGATCGCAGCCGTCACGGCCTCGAGGCCGGAAAGGCGAGCCGGCGACAGCTGCTTCGTGACCTCGTCGCGAGACATGAGTCCGGCCTCGACGACCAGATCGGCGACGTTGCGGTTGGTCAGGAGCGCCGTCTTCGCGAGGGCGGCCGCGGCCGCGTAGCCGATGAACGGCGTCAAGGCCGTGATCACGCCGACCGACGCGCCGACCATGGTGACCAGGCGATCGCGGTTGGCGGTGATGCCGTCGACGCAGTTGACGCGCAGGGTCCACATCGCCTGACGCATCCAGGTGATCGACTGGAAGATCGAGTGAGCGATCACCGGCTCGAAGGCGTTCAGCTGCAGCTGGCCGGCCTCGACCGCCATCGTCACCGTCATGTCGGCGCCCACGACCGCGAAGGCGACCTGGTTGACGACCTCGGGGATCACGGGGTTCACCTTGCCGGGCATGATGCTCGACCCGGCCTGACGCGCAGGAAGATTGATCTCGCCGAATCCGGCCTGCGGGCCCGACGACAGCAGGCGCAGATCGTTGCAGATCTTCGACAGCTTGATGGCGTTGCGCTTGAGCGACGACGAGAACGACATGAACGATCCGGTGTCGCTGGTCGACTCGACCAGGTCGGTCGCCGTCTCCAGGTCGAGACCGGTGATCTCGCGCAGGTGCCGGAGGACGGCCGGCGCGTAGTCGGCGTGCGTCGTGATGCCGGTGCCGATCGCGGTGGCGCCCATGTTGATCTCGAACATCAGCGAGGCGTTCTCGGTAAGACGGCTGTGATCCTCGCCGAGGGTCGTGGCGAAGCCGTGGAACTCCTGACCGAGCGTCATCGGCACGGCATCCTGCAGCTGCGTGCGCCCCACCTTGAGAACGTCGTGGAACTCGCGCGACTTTCCGAGGAACGACCGGCGCAGCAGATCGAGCTCCTCGAGGAGCGACTGCAGGGTCAGCGAGAGACCGATCTTGACAGCGGTCGGGTAGACATCGTTCGTCGACTGGCTGCGGTTTGTGTGGTCGATCGGAGAGAGGAAGGCGTAGTCGCCCTTCTCGCGGCCGGCCATCTCGAGCGCGATGTTGGTGATGACCTCGTTCGCGTTCATGTTCGTCGATGTACCGGCACCGCCCTGGATCACGCCCACGGTGAACTGATCGTGGAACTCGCCGTCGATCACGCGCTGCGCCGCGCGGTCGATGAGGTCGGCTCGGTCCGGGTCGAGCACACCGATCTCGCGGTTGGCGCGGGCGCTGGCCTGCTTGACCATCGCGAGCGCGCGCACGAGGTCGGGGTACACCGAGATCGGGCGCTTCGTGATCGGGAAGTTCTCGTCGGCGCGGGCTGTGTGGATGCCCCAGTATGCGTCGATCGGCACTTCCATGCTCCCGAGGGAGTCGGTCTCTGTGCGGGTGAGGGCTGGCGCGGCAGAAGCCATGTCACATCCTTGTGGGTCGTGGCGGGTGAGAGAGGTGGGGGATGCATCCAGTCTACGCCCGCCCCCTTGCACGGCTCCTGGTCGTGTCAGCGCGTCGGCTTCCGGGAGAAGGCCTCGAGACGCTCCTGGGGACTCAGCCGCGCCATCGTCTCCAGCCAGTCCTCCGAGAAGTACTCGCCGGTCGGTGCATCCGTCACGGGAACCACCGTGTGCGTGATGCTCTGGGGATACACATGCACCAGCTGGAACGCCTGTGCGGCGTCCATGCCGTTCACCTCCGCGGCGGGCCGCGCGACATTCATCGTGTAACAGGTCGCGGACGAGACACTCACGGGTACGCCGGCGAACGTGCCGGCTGCGGAGTAGTGCAGGTGCCCCGCGAGGATGCCGCGCACGTCGCTCCCTCGGATCACCGCAGCCAGCTCATCCTGATGGCGGAGCTCGAGGATGTCGAAGAGCGGCAGGTGGCTCGGCAGCGGCGGATGATGCATGGCGAGCAGCGTGCCGTGCGGAGCGGGCGTCGCCAGTACGCTCTCGAGCCAGGCCAGCTGCGCCCCGTCGAGGTCGCCGTGATGCCATCCGGGAACCGATGTGTCGAGGGCGACGAGGCGCAGACCGTCGAGATCCCAGACGCCCGTGACCGGCTCTTCCGTCGGCGGTGCGTCGAGCAACCCGGCGCGCAACGCGGGACGCTCGTCGTGATTGCCCGCCACCCAGACGATCGGGGCACCGAGTTCGTCGGCCACGGGCTCGACGGCAGCGCGGAGCCGCCGATAGGCATCGGGTTCACCGAGGTCGGTCAGGTCTCCCGTGATCACGATCGCCGCGGGCGACGGATGCACCGCACGGATCGCATCGAGCGTGCGCGCGAAGGTCGTCTCCACGTCGTACCGTCCGCCGAGGCGGGCGCCCTCCGCGAGGAAGTGCGGATCGCTGACATGGATGATCGTGTGCGACGCCGGCTGATGCCGACCGAACACATAGGGCCCAGGCATGGCACCAGCCTACGTCGACCCCGCGACACCACCCGGTCGGAGGCGTCAGTGTCCGACGACGATGATGAGGATCCCCGCCACGACGGCCGCCGCGCACAGGGCGAAGCAGGCGTACGCACCGACGAGCGCGAGGCGTCTCTGCGCATCGGTGAGGGGACTCTTCCTCGCAGCCTTCGCCGCCTGCTTCTCGGCGCGCCGGAGATCTTTCTCGGTGATCACCGTGATCGCGTCGGTGAACTCCGCCGGACTCACGACGGGCGCGTGACCGCTGCGCACCAGCAGGCGAAGGCCCACCGAGTAGAAGGTGACGATGGCGACCGCGCCGACGAGCGCCGCGACGAATACGAGCAGGAAGGCGCTCCAGTCGATGGAGACGTTCATTCGCTCTTCCCCTTCTTCGTCTTCGGATCGGTCGCGGTCTTCGCCCGAGCTTTGGCGTCGGCCTTCGCACGCTCCTTGGCGTCTGCCTTCGCCTGCTGACGGGCCTTCGCTTCGGCCCTGGCCTGAGCGGCCTTCTGCTGACGGCGGGTCAGCGGCGGGGTGTCGGGCAGATCGATCGCGAGCCCCGATTCTGCGACATCGCTCATGGCGTTGGCCGGGGTGACCGCGTCGCGCCGCGAACGCAGGAAGAGCGCCACGATCACGATGAGCGCGAGAATCGCATCGATGGCGATACCCCACCCGCCCAGCCACAGGGCGATGAGAGCCGCAACCGCACCGACAGCGCCGGCCGCGGGCAGCGTGAGCAGCCAGCCGATCGCGATCCGACCGGCTGTGCGCCACCGCACCGTCGAGCCGCGGCGACCGAGACCGGAGCCGATCACCGACCCGGACGCGACCTGCGTGGTCGAGAGTGCGAAGCCGAAGGCGCTGGAGGCGAGGATCGTCGCGGCGGTCGCACTCTCCGCCGAGAAGCCCTGCGCCGGCTTCACGTCGGTGAGGCCCTTGCCGAGCGTCCGGATGATGCGCCATCCGCCGAGGTAGGTACCCAGGGCGATCGTGACCGCACAGGCGATGATGACCCAGAGGTAAGGATCCGCCTGCTCGGAGTTCTGCCAGCCCACCGTGATCAGCGCGAGCGTGATCACACCCATCGTCTTCTGCGCGTCGTTGGTGCCGTGCGCGAGCGCGACGAGCGACGACGTGAAGATCTGGCCCCAGCGGAATCCATCGCGACCGTCGGGCTTGCCGTCGTAGCGACGGGTGATCGAGTACGCCACCTTCGTCGCGACGAAGGCGATGATCCCGGCCGTGATCGGAGCGATCAGCGCCGGCAGGATGATCTTCGACAGAACCATCCCGAAGTCGATGCCCTGCACGCCGACGCCCACGAGGGTGGCACCGATGAGGCCGCCGAACAGGGCGTGCGAAGAGCTGGAGGGAAGGCCGAGGAGCCACGTGAGCATGTTCCACGTGATGGCGCCGATGAGGCCCGCGAAGATCATGGGCAGGAAGACCTCGGCTTGGATGCCCTCTTCGTGGATGATGCCGTGCGAGACGGTCTTGGAGACCTCTGTCGAGAGGAAGGCCCCGACGAGATTGAGGACCGCCGCGAGCAGCACGGCGGTCTTGGGCTTCAGTGCACCCGTGGCGATGGGCGTGGCCATCGCATTCGCGGTGTCGTGAAACCCGTTCGTGAAGTCGAAGAACAGTGCCAGCAAGATCACCAGCACGACGATGAGGGCTGCGGTTTCCACCGGTCGCTTTCGGTCGTTGAGGAAGAGGGAGGTGTCGACGTGATCGACGTGACGAACGAAGAGTTCACCGTGGGTTTGACTTCCGTTAACCGGCCCCGATGAATCCTCCCACCCGACTCCCCGCCGGTCAACTTGACCTGGGATAGCGTGGAGCGGTGACCAACGCTCCGACCGCAGCCCGCCGCTCCTCCCTCCGCACGCATCACGGCGACACCTTCGACGATCCGTACGAGTGGCTCCGCGAGAAGGAATCGTCCGAGGTCATCGCGCATCTCGAAGCCGAGAACGCCCACACCGACGCCGCGACCGCTCACCTCGCTCCGCTCCGGGAGACGCTCTTCCAGGAGATCAAGGGTCGCGTGCAGGAGACCGATCTCTCCGTCCCGACCCGACGCGGCGACTGGTGGTACTACAGCCGCACCGAGGAGGGCTCCCAGTACGCCATCCACTGCCGCGCCGCAGCCGCACCCGATGACTGGACTCCCCCGCAGCTCGTCCCGGGTGCGCCCGTCGCCGGTGAGATCGTGCTGCTCGACGGCAACGTCGAAGCCGACGGGCATGACTTCTTCTCACTCGGCGCGTTCGACACCACCGACGATGCGACCATGATGCTGTGGTCGACGGACTTCGAAGGCGACGAGGTCTACACCGTGCGGGTGCGCGATCTCGTGACGGGCGAGACCCTCGCCGACGAAATCCCGAACACCGGCGGCGCATTCTTCACCCCCGACGGCACGTCCATCCTCTACACGACGCGCGACGATGCCTGGCGCCCGGACACTCTCTGGCTGCACCGCATCGGCACAGCGGTGTCCGACGACGTGCAGCTCTTCCACGAACCCGACGAGAAGTTCTGGCTGGGTGCGGGCATCACCCGCAGCAGGAAGTACCTGGTCATCGGCGTCGGATCGAGCATCACCAGCGAGGAATACCTCGTCGACCTGAACGGCGACCTCACGGCGCCGCCGCAGATCGTGTGGCCCCGGAAGGAGGGCGTCGAGTACTCGCTCGAGCATGCGATCGTCGACGGCGAGGACCGCCTGCTCATCCTGCACAACCAGGATGCTCTCGACTTCGAACTCGTCTCGGTCGCCGCCGACGCCCCGCAGGGCGAGCGACGGATCATCCTCCCCCACCGCGCCGGTCGACGGCTGCTGGGTGTGGACGCCTTCCGCGACTTCGCGACGGTCGAGTATCGCTCCGAGGGGCTCGAGCGCGTCGGCCTGCTGGACTACTCCACGGATGCCGTCGACGACATCGCCTTCGACGAGCCGCTCTACTCGGCGGGGGTGAGCGGCAACCCCGAATGGCATTCGCCGTTCCTGCGCCTCGGCTACACCTCGTTCGTCACGCCGGGCACGGTCTACGATCTCGACCTGGCGACCCGGGAACTGGTGCTGCGCAAGCAGGTCACCGTGCTCGGGGGCTACGACGCCGCGGACTACGACCAGCGCCGCGCGTGGGCCACCGCAGCCGATGGCACTCAGGTGCCGATCTCCCTGATGTGGAAGAAGGAGTTCGGGTCCCCCGGAGACACCGCGCGACCCGCGCATCTCTACGGCTACGGCTCCTACGAGCACTCGATCGATCCCGGCTTCTCCGTCGCGCGGCTCTCCGAGCTCGACCGTGGCGTGATCTTCGCCGTCGCCCATGTGCGCGGCGGGGGCGAGATGGGGCGGCAGTGGTACGAAGACGGCAAGCTGCTCCACAAGCGCAACACGTTCACCGACTTCGTCGCATGCGCCGAACATCTGGTGTCGGTGGGAATCACGTCCCCCGATCGCCTCGTCGCCGAAGGCGGAAGCGCCGGCGGCCTGCTGATGGGTGCCGTGGCGAACCTCGCTCCCGAGCTGTTCAGCGGGGTGCTGGCGGCGGTTCCGTTCGTCGACGCGCTGACGACCATCCTCGACCCGTCGCTGCCCCTCACCGTCATCGAATGGGACGAGTGGGGCGACCCGTTGCACGACCCCGACGTCTACGCGTACATGAAGTCGTACTCACCGTACGAGAACGTCCGCGATGGCGTGACCTATCCCCGCATTCTCGCCGTCACCTCGCTCAACGACACCCGGGTGCTGTACGTGGAGCCGGCGAAGTGGGTCGCACGCCTGCGGGAGGCCGGAGCATCCGATGTCCTGCTGAAGTGCGAGATGGTCGCTGGACACGGTGGCGTCAGCGGGCGATACAACTCCTGGCGCGAGCGGGCATTCGAACTCGCCTGGCTGCTCGACACGCTCGGGCTCGCCGACTGACCGCACGTCCGGGACAGGACGTCCTCGTCATGCCAAGGGGCGAGGACGTCGTCTCGAAGCGCGGAACGACGCGATCATCACCACGGCGACGGAACTGAGAACCGCCGTCATGACGAGGCCCAGCCCGACGACCGACACTCCCGGACCGTCGTAGCCCTCCACCACCGCGTCGCCCGGGTTCGACGTGCGGTAGACCACCGTCATTTCCCGGCCGATGGTCGGCTCGTCGTCGACGAGCCAATCCACCCAGATCGCGTATCGGTCGCCGTCCACCTCGTATTCAACCTTGAAGTCGCGGTCGGATGCCTCGCGACCGGTGTTCACCTCCGTGACCACGCCCTGCACGCGTCCCCCCGAAGCCCGCAGATCGGCCTCGTTCCCCATGACTACGGAGCCGATGACGATCAGTGCGGGGCCCACCAGGAGCATGACGAGGATCAACGCCCAGACGCGCCTCGAGCCTCTCCGATTCGACGCATCGGCGCTGTTTGCCTGAGCGATTGCCACTCGGGTGCCGTTTCGGCGCTCAGCCGAAGAGTGCGGCGGCTTCGTCGTACCGGCTGCGGGGCACGGTGTTCAGCTCGCCCAGTGCCTCGGCGAACGGAACCTCGACGATGTCGGTGCCGCGGAGAGAGACCATCTTGCCCCAGGACGCCGCCACCAGAGAGTCTGCGGCGTGCAGGCCGAGGCGCGTCGCGAGGACACGGTCGAATCCGGAGGGCGAGCCACCGCGCTGGATGTGACCGAGCACCGTCGAGCGGGTCTCGATACCGGTGATGCGCTCGATCTCGGGCGCCAGCACCTCGCTGATGCCGCCGAGACGCGGTCGGTTGAAGGCGTCGAGGCCCTTGTCGCTGTACGCGGAGTCCATGCCGGTGAGCGTGAACCCCTCGGAGACGACGACGAGGGGCGCGCGCCCGCGGTCGTGTGCGCTGCTGACGAGCGCCGTGATCTCGTCGATGGACATCGGCACCTCGGGGATGCAGATGACGTGAGCGCCGGCCGCCATGCCCGCGTGCAGAGCGATCCAGCCGACGTGACGGCCCATGACCTCGGCCACCATGCAGCGCTGGTGCGAATCGCCGGTGGTGCGCAGGCGATCCATCGCATCCGTCGCGATGTTCACCGCGGTGTCGAATCCGAACGAGTAGTCCGTGGCTCGGAGGTCGTTGTCGATCGTCTTCGGGACACCGATCACGTTGATGCCGTCGTTGGCGAGACGGTTGGCCGCCGCGAGGGTGCCTTCGCCGCCGATCGCGAGGATGCCGTCGATGCGGTGCGCGGCGAGCGTCTTGGCGATCTTCTCCGCACCGCCCCGCGGACCCTCGTAGGGGTTCGTGCGGCTCGTGCCGAGGATCGTTCCGCCGACCTTCGAGAGCCCCTTGACCTCGTGACGCGTAAGCGGGAAGAAGTCGCCGTCGACGACACCTCGCCAGCCGTCACGGATGCCCACGAACTCGATGTCGTACGTCGTGGTGCCCTTGAGCACGACTCCGCGGATGACCGCGTTGAGACCGGGGCAGTCGCCACCGCTCGTCAGGATTCCGATCTTCATGCTGCTGCCTTCAGACGTTTCGGGAAAAAGGGGGAAAGGCGACGCTGCCTGCGATCGACACTAGCGTCATGCGTCGGTCAGGCGCCATTCGAGGCACGAGAAAACCCTCGATCTTGACGCCCGTTCAGAGGCGAAGTTCAAAACTTGGTGAAATCGCCCCGCGTACGCACCGAATCCCCCTCAAGAAGTCCGATTCTTAACGAGATCAGGAACCGCCGAGCGCCTGGCGCAGAAGGTGCATGAGGGCACCGAGCTGCACCGGCTCGCCGGCGCTCTCCTCCACGGCCTCGCCGTCGAGTGCGCGCGCCGCAAGACCCTGCTTCTGGTCGATGAGCTCGGCGATCTTGGTGTCGATGGTGTGCGCGGCGATGATCCGCCATGCCGTGACCGGCTCGTCCTGCCCGATGCGGTGCACGCGGTCGATCGCCTGCGTCTGCTCGGCGGCCGTCCACGACAGCTCCGCGAGGACGACGTTGGACGCCGCCTGCATGTTGAGCCCGACACCGGCCGCGGTGAGCGAGCAGACGGCGATCCCGACGTCCGGGTCGCTGTTGAAGTCGTCGATCGCCTGCTGGCGCGCAGTGGATGTCTGATCACCACGGATCGAGACGGAACGGATGCCGACGGCGGCGAAGTGCGCCTCCGCCCGATCCATCACGTCGATGTGCTTCGCGAAGAAGACGACCTTGCCCACCGAACGCTGCAGCTGAGCCGCATAGTCCGCAGCCAGCTGCGCCTTGGCCTGACCGATGCGCCGGACCATGGTGAAGACGTTGTCTCCCCCGGTGCCCGCCGCCTTCGACTCCTCGAGCTCGTTCTGCGCCACGAGACGCACGATGTCCTCGTCGATCTCGCCGGGAGCGAGGCCGCGATCGCCGCGGGCCTCGATGATGCGCCGGTAGCGTGCTGCCAACCGCTCCCCGAGCTCTCGCTCGGCCTGGCGGATGCTGCGCCCGAACTCGTCATCCAGCTGCACGGGCAGATCGGCGATCAGCTTGTCGGGCAGGTCGGCCGCGACATCCTTCTTCTTGCGCCGAACGATGCCCATCGAGATCACGGCTTCGCGGGCTTCCGGGTAGAAGGCTTTATCGGCCGGGGTGAACCCGGTCGCATCTAGCTTCTCCATCAGCTCGGGGCCGGGCTTCTCGCCGGTGGTCCAGCCGAGGAACCGCCAGATCGCGTCGAAGTCCTCGACATCGTTGATCAGTGGCGTTCCCGTGAGAGCGAGCATGAGCGGGTTTCCGCCGGGCGTGCGCTCGCGCACGCGTGATGCGAGCGAGAGCACGTTCTGGGAACGCTGCGAGGACAGGTTCTTGATGAAGTGCGCCTCATCGACGACCATTCCCCGGAGCCCGATCGATGCCAGCCACGAGAGGTGGCGATCGAGGATCTCGTAGTTGACGATGAAGATGTCGGCGAACGCATCGATGTCGTCGCCGTCACCCTGGATCACGGTGGCGCGCCGCTGCGGCGTCCACCGCTCGACCTCGCGTGCCCAGTTCATCTTCACGACGTTGGGCACCACGGCCAGCAGCGGGTAGGCGCCGGCGACCGATGCGGCGAGCAACGACTGGGCGGTCTTGCCGAGGCCGGGTTCATCGGCGAGGAGGAAGCTGCGGTGTCCGCTGCGCACGGCTTCGAGGAACCGGGACTGATGCACCATCACCTCGAGGCCCTTGGGCGACAGGTGATCGTATTCCGGTGCGGGAGGCAGCTCCATGGTGGCGACAGAACCGCCCGCGCCGCTCTCGAACGCCTTGTAGAGCGGGCCCATCAGTTCCCAGCCGTCGAGGCGACGACGCGGAGTGGTCGACGGGCGGGGCGTGAGATCGGGTTCGAGGAACGGGTTCGCGAGCTGCCGGGATTCGACGGACGGCGGGGTGACCTGACGCTCGGCGATGGCCGCGGGGACGACCGAGATCTGCACCGGCGCGGCGTCGGCGATGATGAGTTCTTCGGGCGCGAGCTCCGCTCCCGATTCCAGCAGCCAATCGCGGCGCATGCGCTTCGCCACGGGCGACGTGGCCTGGTCGGCCTCGAGCAGCTGGATCAGCGAGGTGTCGCGCGCGGCGGTCTTCGCGAGGATCGTCGCGACGCCGTCGAGGCGCTTGAGGAGCTCGGCGCGGGCAGGATCGCCGATCTCGGCATCCGCCTTCACCCGTGCGCGCTCCTCGCGGACGAGGAATGCGATCACCTGGAACTTGACGCGGTTCGTCGGTCCGAGCTTGCCCCTCTGGGACTTCGCTTCGATCTCGCGCACCTTGCGCGCGAGGATCGGGATGAGAGGCGCCTCATCATCACGACGGGACGACTTCTTGCGCCGCGTGGCGGCGGTTGCCGTAGTCGGCATGCTCCTCCTGAGCGTGAAGGCCGAAACACCCCAGGGGTTCGGCGTTCTCGATGTTCGCGTGTGGCGTGAGCCAGGACCGTACGAACAGTAGATCTACCCGTTCGCCGATGCGCGCAGGACGCGCGAGTTTCGGCGGAACTTGCGATCAGTCTACGCCATCGCACCGCGACACGACGTCAGGTTGACCGTCGATCGATCGCGCGTCACTCGGTCTGCGCGCGAAGCACGCGGTCCGCGTCGGCGACGTCGGCGGCGATCTGGGCCGTCAGCGCTTCGATGCCGTCGAAGGCGACCATTCCGCGCAGATGGTCGGTGAAGACGACCGACACGTCGTGACCGTACAGGTCGAGCCCGGTCTCTCCGACCACGTGCGCCTCGACCTGGCGCTCCAGCACGTCGTCGAACGTGGGGTTCGTTCCCACAGAGATCGCCGCCGGATGACGGATGCCGCTGTCGTGATCGACGAGCCACCCTGCATACACCCCGTCGGCGGGCACGAAGGCGTCGACGATCGTCGACAGGTTCGCGGTCGGAAAACCGAGTTCGCGACCGCGCTTCAGGCCGTGGACGACCACCCCGCGCACATCGGGGTACCGTCCGAGCACCCGTGCGGCGCCGGCGACATCGCCCTCGATGAGCAGTTCGCGGATCCAGGTCGACGACACGCGGCGCGACGAACCGGGAAGGTAGACGTCGTCGACCACTTCGACCGTGAATCCGTGACGCGGACCGAGCTCGCGCAGGAGTTCCGGCGTTCCGGCACCGCGGTGGCCGAACCGGAAGTCCTGACCGACGAGGACGGATGAGACCTTCAGCGCACCGACGAGGATCTCGCTCACGAAGTCCTCTGCGCTCAGCGCCGCGAGGGCCTCGTCGAACGTGAGGAGCAGAGTGGCATCGAGACCGAGCTCACCGAGCAGCTCGAGTTTGCGGTCGACGGTGACGACGTTCTCCGGGCAGCGATCCGGCCGCAGAACGGCGAGGGGATTGCGGTCGAAGGTGACCGCGACGGCTCGCGCCCCGGTCTCCGCAGCCCGCGCTTTGAGCTGTTCGATGACCGCGCGATGCCCTGCGTGCACGCCGTCGAACTTGCCGATCGCGATGACGCTCGGACCGAAGTCCTCCGGCACTTCGAGGAGATCGCGGAAGACGATCACGCGCTGACCTCGACCGGGAGGCCCGCTGCTGCGGGGCGGTTCGCCCGCAACCACCAGATGCCGAACAGCGGGAGAACCAGAGGGATGAAGAGGTAACCGCGCCCGAACAGGGACCAGACGGTCTCGTGCTGGAAGAGTGCGGGAAGGAGGATGCTCAGGAGCCCGACGACGATCACGCCGGTGAGTTCGAAGACGATCGCCACCCAGGCGACCGTGTACCACCCGCGACGGCGGGCGAGAACCAGCGCCAGCGTTGCGAGGATGTACACCACCGCTGCCAGAGCGGAGAGCGAATAGGCGAGCGGCGCCTCATCGAAACGGCGGAAGATCTGCACGAAGCTGCGGCCGGTCGCCGCAAGCGCCATGACGGCGTAGACGATCACGAGAACGCGACCGATACCGGTCATCCTGGTGGTGGGGGCGGTGGTGCTCATAGCGCATTCCATCCTAGATGCGCCAGACGGGCCCGACGTCCGTGTGGGGCGCCCGGTTACGCGATCTGCACGGTCCAGATCACGTTCATGCGCCACATCATCACCGCGATCGCCAGTGCAGCGACCCCGAGAATCACCGTGCTCCACCGGCTGCGCTCCATCAGCGCCCACAGCACGGCACCGATCGGGAGCAGGACGGCGGAGACCAGATACACCCAGAACTCGAGCAGATCACCCGTCGGCGGATTGCCCGCGAGGGGCGCGATGATCGCGATGACGACCTGGGCGACCAGCAGAGCCTCGACCAGCGCGAGCGCGCCGACCGAGTAGTCGCTCGGCCGGCGACCGGCGAACCCGGCGACGAGGCAGAACACGGCCGCCGCCACCGAGACGACGATCGTCAGGATCGTGAACCACAGGATCATGGTGCGACCACCGGCATGTTCATGGCGCTCTTCAGGTCGTTCCCCCGCTTCTCGACGATGCCCACGAGCACGTCGTCCGGGTCGATGGCCGCGGCCAACGCACCCGAGACGCGTGAAGCCTGACCGACCAGACGCTTGCCGTGGCGCAGGTCTCTGGCCTCGTCGCTCGAGACGGGGAGCGCCTGCATGATGCGACCGGACGCGTCGGCCGGCGAGAGCGTCGGGGCGCCCTCCAGGGCATCGATACCGACGGCATCGGAGAGACCGAACGCCCCGACCCTCGTGCGTCGCAGGGCCGTCAGGTGTCCCCCGACTCCCAGCCCCGCTCCCAGATCGCGTGCGAGAGAGCGGATGTAGGTGCCGGAGGAGCAATCGACGATCACGTCCAGATCGCGGATGCCGTCGCCGGGACGTTCCGCGACGACCTCGAACCGGGACACGACCACGTCTCGCGCGGCGAGGACGACCTCTTCCCCGGCACGGACACGGTCGTAGGCGCGACGGCCGTCGACCTTGATCGCCGAGACCGAACTGGGCACCTGCGAGATCTCGCCCGTGAGCGCCGCGATGCCCGCCGCGATCCGTTCGTCGGTCACCGTCGACCAGGCCGCAGCATCCGCCCTGGCCGTGATCTCACCCTCGGCGTCGTCGGTCCCCGTGCTCGCCCCGAGTCGGATCGTGGCCTCGTACGTCTTATCGGCGCCCACGATGTAAGTGAGCAGTCGGGTGGCCCCCTCGATGCCGATGACCAACAGCCCCGTCGCCATCGGGTCGAGCGTGCCCGCATGCCCGACCTTGCGGGTGCCGAACGCGCGGCGCGTGCGCGCGACCACGTCATGACTGGTCAACCCCATGGGTTTGTCGACGAGGAGAATGCCAGGCGAAACCATCCCTCCAGCCTACGGGGCGCTGCTCGGCCCACCGGCACACTCGCTTAGGCTGACGGGGTGCCGTCGTTCGCCCCCATCCCCTCCGAGGACATCGTCCGTCCGCTCCTGAGCTGGTATCGACAGAGCGCCCGCGATCTCCCCTGGCGACGCCCGGAGTTCCACGAACGGTTCGGCGCGTGGGGCGTGCTCGTCAGCGAGTTCATGCTGCAGCAGACGCCGGTGACGCGGGTGATCCCGCACCTCGATGCGTGGTTGACGCGCTGGCCCACTCCCCCCGCACTCGCTGCGGCCTCGGCGGCCGATGTCGTGCAGCAGTGGGCGAATCTCGGGTACCCGCGGCGTGCGCTCTGGCTGCACCGCGCCGCGACGGAGGTCACCGTCCGGTACGACGGCATCGTGCCCCGCGAGACCGATGCGCTGCTCGCGCTTTCGGGGATCGGTGACTACACGGCGCGCGCCGTGGCCGTCTTCGCCTACGGAGACAGGCACCCCGTCGTCGACACCAACACGCGCAGGGTGCTGGCGCGCTCCGTCCAGGGCCTGGGACAGCCCGCACCGCCGTCGCGGAAGGACCTGGCGCTCATGGAGTCGATGCTCCCGGCATCCGACGACGACGCCGCCCGTTTCAACGCCGCGATGATGGAACTCGGCGCCACGGTCTGCACCGCCCGCGCGCCGTCGTGCGAGAAGTGCCCGATCGCCGCCTCCTGCGCCTGGCTGGCGGCGGGCCGCCCCGCAACGGAGGACACTCGACGACGCCAGGCGGCCTACGAGGGGTCGGACCGGCAGGCCCGCGGAGCCGTGCTGCGGCTGCTTCGGGAGACGGCACCCGTGCCGGTGCCGCTGGAGCAGGTGATTCCGGATTGGCCGGACTCCCTCCAGCGCGACCGAGCCATCGACTCGCTCATCTCCGACGGACTCGCTGAAGCGCACGACGGCTCCATCGCGCTGCCCGGGTGACCCTCACAGGTGCTGTCCCGTGCGGCGGGCCAGCACCATGAGCTCGACACGATTGCGCGCTCCCAGCTTCACGAACACACGTCCGAGATGCACTTCCACGGTGCGCACCGACACGATGAGGGCTTCGGCGATGTCGCGATTGCTCGCTCCCCCGACAGCGAGCATCGCGACCTCGAGCTCTCGAGAAGTGAGACGCTGAGCCCAGGCCCGACGGCACACCGACAGCGCGTCATCCGATGTCGGCGCGTCCTCCGCGTCGAGACGAGCGAGGCGATCCGCCACCGATCTCGCCCAGGCGAGCGCGCCGCACAGTTCGAACAGACTCTGCGCGGTGACCAGATGCTCCTTCGCCAGGTTCAGATCGCCACGGATCACCGACTGGGTTCCGAGCATCGACTCGACCCGGGCACGAGCGAACGGCGATCGCAGCGTGCGCGCCTCGGACCGCACGTCATCGTGTTCGGCACGCCACCTCGCTTCCGTGGCCGCGGTGATCCGCCGCAGAAGGCTCTCGGCGCGATCGAGCTCCGGAGGCGCCAGAACGCGCCGCGCTCTCGCATCGGCCGCCACGGCGACCTCGTCGAGACCCGGCACAGCGAGTGTCGGCTGCGGTGCCCCGATCTCGGACCGCAGACGCACCGCGCCTGCAGCGCCCGCGAAGTCACCCGCCAGGAAAGACTGGATGCCCCGGTCCACCAGGGTGTCCACAGTGATGCCCGCCGGAAGCGCGTCCGTGAGCGCGCGCGCGAACGGGCCGATCTCGCCGAGCACGGCGAGATCGAGTCGGCGGGCCAGCACGACACCGAGCCCCGCGAAGGGCTGTGCGATCGGCACGGTCAGGGCAGCCCGGATGAGGCGATCACGTGCGGCAGAGACGTCTCCGCGCCACAGCAGCAACAGCACGTGGAGCACCGCGCGATACGCCTCCAGCAGTGGGCTGCGCTCGAATCCCTCGATCAGTGGATCCGTACCCGCTCCCATCGCCGCATCGTGGGCGAGCAGACGGATACCCCGATCGATGTCTCCGCCGAGCGCCGCGCGGAGCGCGTGGAGCAGCACACCCGACACCGGGCCCGCATCTCGCTCACCCTCCTCGTCTCGCTCGCCGAGGAGAAGCCAGCTCAGTGCGATCGCCGAGTCGCGGAGCGTCGTGTCTGCGCCGACACGGGTGGACGCTTCGCGCAGCATGTCGACCCAGGCGCGCGCACCTCGTCGGTCTCCTCGCTCCGCGCAGAGCGGGGCCGCCAACGCCGCTGCACGGGCCCATGCGCGCCACGCACGAGCATCATCGGTGCGTGGTCGGCACGATGCGGGATCGGGCTCGGGCACCACCCCGTGCACGTGGGCCTGCGTCACGAGGAGGCCGGCCAGACCACGTAGGCGAGAGCGCTCCGAGCCATACGGGAACAGATCGCCGAGCAGGGCCGCCGCTTCCTCGGCATACCCGGCGCCGACCGCGGCGGCACCCGCGGCCGCTCGCGCCTCGTCGAGCTGCGTGCCATGCGCGTGCGCGACCGCCTCGCGGGCGAGCAGCAGCGCGCGATCCACGTCTCCGGCCTCACACAGCACGCGTGCCATCCGGGTGAGTTCCGGCGCGGCATCCGCCTCGCCGCTCAACGACGCACGCGCACGATGCCAGTCGGCTCGCGCCCCCTGGTCGCGTGCACGGAACACCTCGTGCAGACGACGGTGGACGCTCGCGACCACGAGGGGTGCGGTCGATTGGCACAGCCAGATCGCCAGACGCTGATCGACGAGGCGCACGCGGCCCGCATGCAGGCTCAGATGGGTGCCGACGGGTTCCCCGGCGATCTCCTCGGCAGAACGTCCGTCGAAGGCGAGCAGGGAGTCGAGGTCGTCGTCCAGCCCCACGGATATCGCCAGCAGGAGGTCGCGGTCACGCGGCGCGAACTCCCTGTCGCCGAAGGCCTCGCGGATCGCCGGCACGGCGGGCAGCGGCGTCGGCAGAGACTCCAGCCCCTGGCGTTGAGCGGGTGTGAGGCTCGCGGCCATCTCCCGGATCGTACGCAGATGAGCATGCAGATCTACGATCAGTCGCGCCGCCACATGGGGCGCGCAGCCGAGATCGTGGGCGCGGAGGTCACCGAGGAAGAACTCGACCGTCGACGACGCGTACGTCGTCCCCTCGGACACCACCGAACCCGGCACCTCGCACCCCCTTGACCGGGGCGAGATTGGTTTCGCCCCGGGCGAGGGTAGCAAGGAACCGCGAGCGTCTCACGCTCCGAGGCGTGTCGCGGAGGGTGAGATCGCGTTACTTCTCGTCGTCGGCTTCTTCCGCACGCACGTACGGGTCGGCATCGCCCGCGTGAGAGGCGGACGAAGCGAGCTTCGCCACCTCGGCATCGCGCTCGCGAGCCTCGCGCAGGAGGGCCGCGATGTGATCGGCGTTCTCCGGCAGCGCGTCGGGGATGAACTCGAGGGTCGGAACGAGACGGGTGCTCAACTGCTTGCCCACCTCGCTGCGCAGCAGACCGGTCGCGGACGCGAGCGCTGCACCGCTGGCGATGCGCTCCTCCTCCGTGCCCAGCACCGTGTAGAAGACGGACGCGTGCTGGAGGTCACCGCTCACCCGGACGTCGGTGAGCGTGACGAAGCCGAGGCGCGGGTCGCGCAGCCCCTTCTCGAGACGCTCGGCGATGATCACGCGGATCCGGTCGGCGAGGCGCGCCTGTCGTTCTCCAGCCATTTTCTGTACTCCTTGTCACACAGTGGGGAAACCACGAAGGAAGTGGATGCCTCGCCCCGATGATGGGCCGAGGCATCCACTTCCTGAGCCTACGACTTAGGTGCGCGGCTTCTCGACGAGCTCGATCGTCTCGATCTCGTCGCCGATCTGGATGTCGTTGAACTTGCCGAGACCGATACCGGCCTCGTAGTCCGTGCGGACCTCGGTGACGTCGTCCTTGAATCGACGGAGCGACTCGATGGCGAGGGCATCGCCGACGACGACGCCATCGCGGATGACGCGAGCCTTGGCGTTTCGCGTGATCGTTCCCGATCGCACGATGACACCGGCGATGTTGCCGAACTTGGAGGAACGGAAGACCTCGCGGATCTCTGCGACGCCCGACTGGACCTCTTCGTACTCCGGCTTGAGCATGCCCTTCAGCGAGTTCTCGACCTCGTCGATGGCGTTGTAGATCACCGAGTAGAACCGGATGTCCACGCCCTCGCGCTGAGCACGCTCACGCGCCTTGGTGTCCGGACGCACGTTGAAGCCCACGATGATCGCGTTGTCGATCGTCGCGAGGTTGACGTCGGACTCGGTGATCGCACCCACACCGCGGTGGATGATGCGCAGCTGGACGGAATCGTCGACCTCGATCTTGAGCAGCGACTCCTCGAGCGCCTCGACGGCACCGGAGACGTCACCCTTGATGATGAGGTTGAGCGACTCGACCTTGCCCTCTTCGAGAGCTCGGGTGAAGTCCTCGAGCGAGATGCGCTTACGGGCCTTGGCCAGCTGGGCATTGCGCTCGACTGCTTCACGCTTCTCAGCGATCTGACGGGCCAGACGGTCCTCTTCAGTGACGAGGAACACATCACCGGCACGCGGTACCGAGTTGAGACCCTGCACCTGCACCGGACGCGACGGGTAGGCCTCGAGGACCTGGTCGCCGTTCTCATCCGCCATGGCACGCACACGGCCATAAGCGGTACCGGCCACGATCGCATCGCCGATCCGGAGAGTTCCGGACTGGATCAGCACCGTCGCGACCGAACCGCGACCCTTGTCGAGCTTCGCCTCGATGGCGACACCTCGAGCGGCCTTGTTCGGGTTGGCGGTCAGGTCGAGACCAGCGTCTGCCGTGAGCAGCACAGCGTCGAGGAGGTCCTGGATACCGGTGTTGGCACGCGCGGAGACATCGACGAACATGACATCGCCACCGAACTCCTCGGCGACCAGACCGTACTCGGTGAGCTGCTGGCGCACCTTCGACGGGTTGGCGTCGGGCTTGTCGACCTTGTTCACCGCGACCACGATCGGCACGTTCGCCGCCTGGGCGTGGTTCAACGCCTCGACCGTCTGCGGCATGATGCCGTCGTCAGCCGCGACCACGAGGATCGCGAGGTCGGTGACCTGCGCACCACGGGCACGCATGGCCGTGAAGGCCTCGTGACCGGGGGTGTCGATGAACGTGATCGCTCGCTCGATGCCCTCGTGCTCGGTCCAGACCTGGTAGGCACCGATGTGCTGGGTGATGCCACCGGCTTCACCCTCGATGACGTTGGTCTGACGGATCGCGTCGAGAAGTCGGGTCTTACCGTGGTCGACGTGACCCATGACGGTGACGACCGGCGGACGGATCTCGAGGTCGTCTTCGCTCTCCTCTTCGAGCTCCTGCTCGAGGTTGAGACCGAAGCCCTCCAGGAGCTCCTTGTCCTCGTCTTCCGGCGAGACCATCTGGATCTTGTAGCCGAGCTCGGCACCGAGGACCTCGAACGTCGCCTCATCCAGCGACTCGGTGGCCGTGGCCATCTCGCCGAGGTTGAAGAGGATCGTGACCAGGGTTCCGGGCTGCACGGTGTAACCGGTCAGCGTCTCGATCTTGTCGGCGAAGTCGGCGATCGATGCACCGCGTCGCATGCGGATGATCTCCCCGTTGCCACGGGTGACGTTGACGCCACCGACGACCGGGGCGCTCCGCATCTCGAACTCTTGCCGCTTCGCCCGCCGCGACTTGCGCTGCTTGCTCTTGCCGCCGCCCTTACCGAAGGCACCTGCGGTACCTCCACCGGGGCCACGGCCACGACCGCCGCCGCCACCGGGACGCCCGGCGAACCCGCCACCGGGACGTGCGCCGGGACCGGCACCGGGTCCACCGGCACCGCCGGGACGACCGGGACCGCCGGGACGCTGCTGGAACGGAGCACCGGGACGACCACCCTGACCGCCGCGCGGGGCGCCGGGACGGGGCGAACCCGGACGCGGAGCGCCCGGTCGAGGTGCACCGGGACGCGGCGCCTGCGGACGGGGGATGTTGCCGGGAGTCGGGCTCGGGCGCTGGCCCATCCCCTGCGCCGAAGCGAAGGGGTTGTTGCCGGGGCGGGGACCAGCGGGACGCTGGCCCATTCCCTGTGCCGACGAGAACGGGTTGTTGCCGGGGCGCGGAGCACCCGGCTTCGGAGCGCCGCCGTCAGCGGACGCGGGTGCGGCAGCCGGAGCATCCGATGCGGATGCGGCCGGAGCAGCCTCCGCAGGCTCGGCGGGCGCCGGAGCGGCCGGGGCGGGCTCTGCCGCGGCCGGAGCCTCGGGAGCCGGCTTCGGACCGGGCTTCGGACCCGGGGTCGGTCCGGACTTCGCTGCGGGCTTCGCCGCTGCGGGCTTTGCCGCGGCGGGCTTCGCTGCCGGCGCCGCGTCTGCGGCAGCCTTCAGCGATCCGTCGGCCTCGATCGCCGCGCGCAGTTTGCGCGCCACCGGCGGTTCGATGGTCGAGGAAGGGCTCTTGACGAATTCGCCGAGCTCCTTGAGTTTTGCAAGTGCGACCTTGCTGTCGACGCCGAGTTCGGCGGCGATCTCGTGTACGCGTGGTTTACCAGCCACAATTCTCCTGTCTGGGCAGTCTGCCCAGACAGGGCAGACCATTAGTCGCGGACGGGTCTCATTTCGAGCCGTTCACTTTGTTTCCATAGCCATTCAGCCGTTTCTCGATGGTCTGCGTGTCCACAGCAGTGGACACACGGAGTGCTCGTCCGAAAGCGCGGCGCCGCAGAGCGGCCTCCATGCATTCCTGCGTCGGATGGATCCATGCACCGCGTCCCGGCAGAACCGCACGCTCATCTACGAGGAGAGTGTTGTTCTGGGACACCACCCTGAGAAGGGAGGAGCGGGAAGCACGCATGCGACAGCCGACGCACGTTCGTACGGGTTCCATCTTACACCTGCGATTCCTTGGGCTCCGAACCCGGAGCGACCGCTCCGGGCGCCGAGGAGACGCTCAGTCGAGCACGCTGTCGGGCTGGATGTCGATCTTCGCGCCGGTGAGCTTGGCCGCCAGACGGGCGTTCTGCCCCTCCTTGCCGATGGCGAGGGACAGCTGGTAGTCGGGCACCAGCGCGCGCACGGCCTTGGTGTTCGCATCGAGGATGAACGAGCTCGTCACCTTCGCGGGCGACAGCGCATTCGCGACGAACGCGGCGAGCTCGGGATCGTGGTCGACGATATCGATCTTCTCCCCCGCCAGCTCTTCTGTCACGGCCCGCACGCGGCGACCGAGCTCGCCGATGCAGGCGCCCTTGGCGTTGATCGACGGCTCATTGGCCTTCACGGCGATCTTCGTGCGATGCCCCGCCTCGCGTGCGAGCGAGACGATCTCGACGAGACCCGCAGCGATCTCCGGAACCTCGAGCGCGAAGAGCTTGCGAACGAGTCCCGGGTGCGTACGCGACACCGTGATCTGCGGCCCCTTGAGACCCTTCGCGACGCTGGTGACGTAGACGCGCAGACGGGAACCGTGCGTGTACTCCTCGCCGGGGACCTGCTCCTCCGGTGGGAGGATGGCCTCGACGGATCCGAGATCGACGTGGATCATGCGCGGGTTGGGCCCCTGCTGGATGACGCCGGCGACGATGTCGCCCTCTTTGCCCTTGAACTCACCGAGCACGGCCTCATCCGCGATGTCGCGAAGGCGCTGGCTGATGACCTGCTTCGCGGCGAATGCGGCGATACGCCCGAAATCGCTCGGAGTCGCATCCTCTTCGCCGATGATGGCACCCTCGTCGTCGCGGACCGTCTGGAGCACCGCGACGTGACCGTTCTTGCGGTCGAGGTCGACGCGCACGCCCTCGGGCATGTCGCCCTCGGCGGAGATGTGCTTGGAGTAGGCGGTCAGGATCGCCTGCTCGATGATCGCGACGAGTTCGTCGAAGGGAATCCCCTTCTCCTTCTCGATCCCACGCAGCAGACTCAGTTCGATGTCCATGACGGCCTCTCTATTCAGCTCTCGTCGCACGGAATCACACGCGCGACATCCGTATAACGATACCGTGCGCCCGACCCGAGCGGCCACGCCGGGCCGCCCCGCCGCCGACGCACCCCGACTTCGGCGCGCCTCAGATCAGGCGGAGGGCGCGGACGGAAGGGCGTTGATCGCCCCGATCAGACGGAAGAGATTGCCCACCTGTCGTTGGTTGAGGTGCAGCGCGAGCCTCGGGAGATCCAACGCATCGGCGTCCGCGACCTCCGGTGCCCGGGGTGCCGTGCGCTCGATCCGCCCGGAGGCGAGCAGCGCGCCGAACTCCTCGTTCAATCCCGCGATCTCGTCGTCGGTGGGCGCCGACCGGAGGCGGAGCACCAGTGTGTCGCCCACCCACCGCAGCGAGTCGTAGTTGCGCCAGAAGCCGGTGATCTCGGCGCGGGCCGCCTCGACCGAGTCCGTGATGACCACGCGATCGAAGTCCCCCTCGGAGATCACTCCGGTCGGCGCGAGGTCCTCGTCGATGAAGCGCCGCAGGCCCCGCCAGAACGTCCCCCCGGTCTCGTCGAGCAGCACGATCGGCATGGGCTCGGCCTTGCCGGTCTGCTGGAGCGTGAGCAGCTCGAACATCTCGTCGAGGGTGCCGAATCCGCCGGGCAGACAGATGAAGCCCTGCGACTCCTTGATGAGCATGAGCTTGCGGGTGAAGAAGTACTTCATCGCCACGACCTGGTCTTGACCTGCGACGAGACCGTTCGGCTTCTCTTCGAACGGGAGACGGATCGACACGCCGAGCGAGAGCGCGGGTCCCGCTCCTTCCGCGGCAGCCTGCATGATGCCCGGGCCCGCACCGGTCACGACCATCCAGCCGTCGGACGCCAGGGCGGCGGCGACATCTCGCGCCTGCCGATAGAGCGGGTCGTCGGTGAGGGTGCGCGCGGATCCGAACACCGTGACCTTGCGCACCCCGCGGTAGGGGGCGAACAGGCGGAAGGCATCGCGCATCTCCGCGAGTGCGGCCGAGGCGATCTTGAGGTCCAGTCGATCGGTGTCGTCCTCGCCGAGCAGGATCGCGGTGCGCATCATCCGCATCACCAGACGGCGATCGGTGAGCACCCCGGCCTCGTCGAGGACGGCGTTGATCTCGGCACTGAGACCTTCGGGCAGCGGTTCGTCGATCATGCCTCCAGCGTGTCATGCCGCGCGTGGCTCGCGCTTGGCGCAACGCCGGGAAGCAGAACGCCGCGCCCACCCGAAGGCGGACGCGGCGTCGCGCGGGCGGGATCAGCGTCGCGAGAGTCGCTCGACTGCCTCGGCGACCGACACCGCGTCGCGCTCGCCCGTACTGCGGTCCCAGAGCTCGACCTGGCCGTCGGCTGCGCCGCGACCGACGATGACGATCTTCGGAACGCCGACGAGCTCCGCATCGCCGAACTTCACGCCCGGGGACACCTTGGGGCGATCGTCGTAGAGAACGTCGAGCCCGGCACTCTCGAGCGTGGTCGAGAGCTCCTGCGCGACATCGAAGGCCACCTGATCGCGCCCGGCGGCGACGACCTGCACATCGAAGGGCGCGACGGATGCCGGCCAGATCAGACCCTTGGCATCGTTGTTCAGTTCGGCGATGATCGCGAGGATTCGCGTCACGCCGATGCCGTAGGAGCCCATCGTGACGGTGACGAGCTTGCCGTTCTCATCGAGCACCTTCAGCCCGAGTGCCTCGGCGTACTTGCGGCCGAGCTGGAAGACATGACCGATCTCCATGCCGCGTGCGAGCTCGACGGGTCCGGAGCCGTCCGGCGCGGGATCCCCCGCACGGACGTTCGCGATCTCGACGATGCCGTCGGCCTCGAAGTCACGGCCGGACACCACCGAGTGCGCGTGCTTCTCGTCGACGTTCGCGCCGGTGATCCAGCTCGTCCCCTCGCTGATGCGCGGGTCTACGAGGTAACGGATGCCGGTCGCGGATTCCTCGCCGAGGATGGCTCCGGTGGGCGACCAGGGCCCGATGTAGCCCTTCACGAGCAGCGGGTGCTTCGCGAAGTCCTCCGCCGTCGCCGTCTCGACCTCTGCGGGCGCGAAGGCCACCTCTGCACGCTTCTCGTCGACATCGCGGTCGCCCGGGATGCCGACGACGACGAGCTCGCGCGTGCCGTCGAGGTGGGTGAGCGCGAGCACGACGTTCTTGAGCGTGTGCGCGGCGGTGTACTCGCCCTCGAGCACCGTGTTCGCGTGCGCGACGAGCGTTTCGATCGTGGGGGTGTTCGGCGAATCGAAGACGACGGGTGAGGCGTCGGCGTCGAACGCCACCGGCTCGGGAACGGCCGTCGTGAACGCCTCGACATTGGCCGCGTATCCGCCGGCGCTCCGCACGAAGGTGTCCTCTCCGACAGGAGTCGGGTGGAGGAACTCCTCGCTGCGCGAGCCGCCCATCGCCCCGGCATCCGCCTGGACGATCACGTACTCGAGCCCGAGGCGCTGGAAGATGCGCTCGTAGGCGTCGCGCTGCGCCTGGTAGCTGACCTCCAGGCCCGCGTCGGAGGAGTCGAAAGAGTAGGCGTCCTTCATCGTGAACTCGCGGCCGCGGAGGAGGCCCGCGCGGGGGCGCGCCTCGTCACGGTACTTGTCCTGGATCTGGTAGAGCGCGAGGGGCAGATCCTTGTACGACGAGTAGAGGTCCTTGACGAGCAGGGTGAATGCCTCTTCGTGCGTCGGCGCGAGCAGGTAGTCGCCGCCCTTGCGGTCCTGCAGACGGAACAGCAGGTCGCCGTACTCGTCCCAGCGTCCCGTGGCCTGATAGGCCTCGCGAGGCATGAGTGCCGGGAAATGGACCTCCTGCGCGCCCGCGTTCGCCATCTCCTCGCGGATCACGGTCTCGATCTTCGACTTGACGCGGAGCCCCAGTGGCAGCCACGCGAAGATGCCTGCTGCCTGCCGGCGGATGTAGCCGGCGCGGATGAGCAGCTTGTGACCGATGACCTCCGCTTCGGCGGGGTCTTCACGGAGCGTACGAAGGAAGAATTTTGATAGACGAGTGACCACGGGCCAAGTCTACTGACCCGTGGACACTCGTCTTCCGGCGGATGCGTCTGTGCGACCGATCAGTTTAGCGCGGGCAGGCCGTCGGGCACGACGCCGCCCTTGTACAGGCTGATCGCCAGCTCCTGAAGGGCCGTGAGGGCCGCGCGCTGCGGGAGCGGACCGTAGGAGATGCGCGCGACGCCGAGCTTCTCGTACTGCGAGGCGGTGAGCGCCCCGGGCAGGCCGATCACGCTGACCTTGCGCTCTCCGATGCCCTCGACGAGACGACGTGTGACGTTCGCATCGAGGATGCCCGGGACGAAGACAGAGGTCGCACCGGCATCGAGGAACGCACGACCGCGCTGGATCGCATCGGCGATGCTCTCCTCGATGGGGCGAGCGCCGGCACGGACGAAGGCATCGGTGCGGGCGTTCAGCGCGAAGGGCACGCCCTCGGCTTCTGCGGCCTTGACGATCGCCTCGATGACCGCGACCGACTCGTCGAACGGCTTGAGCCGGTCTTCGACGTTCGCGCCGACGACGCCGGCGGCGATCGCCAGACGGGTGGTCTCCCCGGCGTCGTCGTATCCGTCATCGAGGTCGGCGGTGACGGGGACGGAGACGGATGCGGCGATGCGGCCGACCATGTCGAGCATCAGATCGCGAGGAATCGTGCCGTCGTCGTATCCGAAGGACGCGGCGATGCCGTGCCCCGCAGTCGCGATGGCTGTGGTCTCGGGCAGTTTCGCGACGGCCCGTGCGGAGACGACGTCCCACACGTTCACCACGCGGAGGATCTCGGGCGCGTCATAGAGGTCGACGAGGGTCTGAGCCTTGGCTGAAGTGGTCATGCCCTCCACGCTAACGCGATCCACCGACGAATGGGCCGATGCTCTCCGCTTAGTGTGGACGCATGCCTCAGCGCCGATCGCACGTCGCCCCGTCCGCCGCCGAGACCGAGCTGGCGTCCGCGCTGGCCGCACTCCGCGGGGCCCTCGACGTCCCCGTCGAGTTCCCCGCCGATGTCGTGGCGGAGGCGGAGACCTCGCATTCGTCGACACCGGACCTCGACCTGCGCGACGTGCCCTTCGCGACCCTGGACCCCGCCGGGGCGCGTGACCTCGACCAGGCTTTCCACCTGGAGCGCCGCGGTTCCGGATACACGGTGCGATACGCGATCGCTGACGTCCCGGGATTCGTCACTCCCGGCGGAGCGGTGGATGCGGAGGCTCGACGCCGCGGCCAGACGCTCTATGCCGCCGACGGTTCGATCCCCCTTCATCCTCGCGTGCTGAGTGAGGATCGCGCTTCCCTGCTCGCGGACGTGGATCGTCCGGCGCTGGTGTGGACGTTCGCACTGGACGAGGCGGGCGCGGTCGATGATTTCCGTCTGGAACGCGCTCTCATCCGGTCACGAGAGCAAGGGGACTACGCCACCGCGCAGAAGGCGGTCGATCGCGGTGACGCCGGGTTCCTCGCCCTGCTGCCCGAGATCGGCGCCCTGCGACTCGAGCAGGAGGTGCGTCGCGGGGGCGCCAGCCTGAACCTCCCCGATGAAGAGGTCGTGCGTGCCGAAGACGGCACGTACGCGATCGAACGTCGCAGTCCGCTCCCCGTCGAGGAGTGGAACGCCCAGCTGTCGCTCATGACCGGCATGGCGGCGGCCTCCCTCATGCTCGACGCCGGCGTGGGCATCATCCGTACCATGCCGCGCCCGGACGAGAAGGCGTTCGAGGCATTCCGGCACCAGACCGAGGCGCTCGGCAGAGCGTGGACGTCCGGTGAGTACGGGGAGTACCTGCGCGCTCTCGATCGCGCCGATCCGATGACCCTCCCAGTTCTCGAGGCGGCCGCCTCGCTGTTCCGCGGTGCCGGGTACGTGGCCTTCGACGGTTCCGCCCCCGACGATGCCGTTCAGGCGGCGATCGCGGCACCCTACGCGCACGCCACCGCTCCCCTGCGCCGGCTCGTCGATCGGTGGACTCTGGCGATCTGCCTCGCCCTCTCGAACGGCGAACCCGCCCCGACGTGGGCGCGCGAGTCCCTGGCGGAGCTGCCTGAACTGATGCAGCAGTCCGGCCAGCGCGCGTCCCGCCTGAACGCCGCCACCGTCAACGTCGTCGAGGCCGCCCTCCTCACCCCTCTGGTCGGCTCGACGATCGAGGCGACGGTCGTCGAGCTCCGAGGCGAGCGGGCGACCGTTCAGATCGCGGAGCCCGCTGTCACGGCATCCGCCCCCGTGCCCGCCGACGCCGCTCCCGGCGATGTCGTGCACCTCCGCGTGGTGCGCGCGGACATCTCGCGCGGAGAGGTCGAATTCAGCCTCTGATCCGTTGCGAACGGGGCGGTCAGGCCGCCGGAACCGCGGTCGTCATGACGAGGAGCTGAGGATCGCTCAGGTCGAGCGTCACGGTGATCGAAGCGAACGCGGCGAGTGAATCCACGTGCGTTCCCCCGCAGAGGATCACCGCTTCGCCCTCGGGCAGGTCGCAATGCCAGCGCCGACGATCGACGATGGTCGGACCGTCGGTGACGATGCGGCTCTCGGCGGCCGACGCCACCCAGGCCGCCAGTTGCGTGTTGATCCGCGTCTCACGATCGGCGAGTGTCGCGGCGAACGCCTCCGTGTCGAAACCCGCCTTGCGCAGGCTCTTGCCGAGCCGGTACTCGTCGACGCTGCCGTCTTCGTGGATCCGACTGGACTGGTTGGCGCGTCCTTCGAAGTCGGGGGTGCCGAGAGCATCCTCCCCCGGATCCTTGCGCCAGAGTTCGGCGACGGCGAGGTCGAGCGCCAGCGAGGCGAGGTGACAGGCCGTGTGCCCACGGCTGAGCCCCGCACGGCGGGCATCGTCGACGACGAGCCGCACCTCTGCTCCCGGGGTGAGCCACGTGGGCGCGGCGCCTTCGAGACGATGCGCGACCAGCCAGGTCCACCCGTCGGCTCCGCGGCGCACCGGAATCTCCGCTCCGACGGCGAACTCGCCCTCATCGCTGATCGCCGCCATGACCGCCTCCGACACCGACACCGCTGCGCTGTCGCCGCCGGCCGAGATGAGGCCCGCGTCTCCGGGCTGGTCCGGCCAGGTGTGGTCGACCGGGTGGAACGGCGTCGCTTCGACGACGACGACCGCTGCGTCGCCGATCGGCTCGACGCGGACGACGGTGCTGTCTCCGCGGAGCGAGCCCTCTGCGAACGACACGACGGTGGACGACATGGATCTCTCCTCGATATGACCACGCGGCCAGGGATCAGGCGGTGATGACCTGCGCGGTGCCGACGGGTGCCTGCGGTCCCATCTCGGCGGCGATCCGGTTCGCTTCCTGGATGAGCGTCGCGACGATGTCGGCCTCGGGAACGGTCTTGACGACCTCGCCCTTGACGAAGATCTGTCCCTTGCCGTTGCCGGAAGCCACGCCGAGGTCGGCCTCGCGCGCCTCACCGGGACCGTTCACGACGCAGCCCATCACGGCGACGCGCAGCGGCACGGTCATGTCTTTGAGACCCTCGGTGACGTTCTCGGCGAGCGTGTAGACGTCGACCTGAGCGCGCCCGCACGACGGGCAGGACACGATCTCGAGCTTGCGCTCGCGAAGATTCAGGGACTGCAGGATCTGGTGGCCGACCTTGACCTCTTCGGCGGGCGGTGCCGAGAGCGAGACGCGGATCGTGTCGCCGATGCCCTCGCCGAGCAGGATGCCGAAGGCGGTCGCACTCTTGATCGTGCCCTGGAACGCGGGGCCCGCCTCGGTCACTCCGAGGTGCAGCGGCCAATCGCCGCGCTCGGCGAGCAGGCGGTAGGCCTTGACCATGACGATCGGGTCGTTGTGCTTGACCGAGATCTTGAAGTCGTGGAAGTCGTGCTCCTCGAAGAGGGATGCTTCCCAGACGGCGCTCTCGACGAGGGCCTCGGCGGTCGCCTTGCCGTACTTCGTGAGGATGCGGCGATCGAGCGA
Organism: Microbacterium sp. NPDC087665; assembly: GCF_044743285.1. Taxonomy (NCBI): domain Bacteria; kingdom Bacillati; phylum Actinomycetota; class Actinomycetes; order Micrococcales; family Microbacteriaceae; genus Microbacterium; species Microbacterium sp. NPDC087665. Next base: position 117,730 of record NZ_JBIUWD010000002.1, read on the forward strand.
TCCGGCGTTCACGCCGATGCGCAGCGATACTCCGGCGGCTTTGGCCGCCTCCGCGATCTTTCCGACGTTGCCGTCGAATTCGCGGATGTTTCCCGGGTTCACCCGCACCGCACCGCACCCGGCGTCGATGGCCGTGTAGATGTAGCGAGGCTGGAAGTGGATGTCGGCGATGACCGGGATCTGGCTCTTCATCGCGATGATCTTCAGCGCGTCGGCGTCGTCCTGATGCGGAACGGCGACGCGGACGATCTCGCAGCCGGAGGCCGTGAGCTCTGCGATCTGCTGCAGGGTCGCGTTGATGTCCGTGGTCTTCGTCGTCGTCATCGACTGCACGGTGACGGGGGCATTGCCTCCCACGAGCACCTTGCCCACCTTGATCTGGCGAGACTTGCGGCGCGGGGCGAGGACTTCGGGGATCTTCGGCATCCCAAGATTCACTGCTGGCACTCCTCAAGCCTACGCCGCCAGGATGCGCATGGGCTGGATGCCGAGCGCTCCGAGTGCGGTGTCACCGACCGGAGACGTGCTTCTCGGTGTGGTAGTTTCGCCCCATGCTCGCGAACTTCACCTGGTGGCCCGCCTTCTAGGCGGTGTGTTCGCGTTCCCCACGAATCCAGACCGCCTCCGGGGCGGTCTTTTCGTTGCGCCGAGCCGGATCCCTGCACAGGAGACATCGATGACCCTCTCACGACTCGCCGAGCTCAGCGCCGACCCGAGCGCTTCCTTCGTCCTCATCGCGCGCGACGGCGCCGACACCGTCGAGCTGCTCACCGGAGACGTCACCGACGTCGACCTGCTCGCGGACATCCCCCTCACTCTCGACGGCATCCCCCGCGAGGTCTTCGCCCTGGTTCCGTACCGCCAGGTGCGCGAGCGGGGTTTCGTCTCGCAGGACGACGGGGCACCTCTGCGTTGCCTGATCGTCGATGAGCACCTGAACCTTCCCACGTCCGAGCTCGTCGCCTCGTTGCCGCACTCCCGCGTTCCCCTGCACGACGATGGATTCGACATCGACGACGAGGAGTATGCCGCCATCGTCGAGAAGGTCATCGCCGACGAGATCGGTCGAGGCGAGGGGGCGAACTTCGTGATCCGCCGCGACTTCACGGCGAAGATCGACGTCGACGACCGGACGGCGGCGCTCACCTGGTTCCGGGCGCTGCTCACCCACGAGCGCGGGGCCTACTGGACCTTCGCCGTCTTCACGCCCGGCCACATCGCCGTCGGAGCCAGCCCCGAGGCGCACGTCGTCGCCCGCGACGGGATCGTCACGATGAACCCGATCTCCGGCACGTTCCGGCATCCGGCCGGCGGTGCGACGAAAGAGACGCTCGTCGACTTCCTCTCCTCGACCAAGGAGACCGAAGAGCTCTTCATGGTCGTCGACGAAGAGCTGAAGATGATGAGCGCTGTCTGCTCGGACGGAGGCCGGATCACGGGTCCGCATCTCAAGGAGATGTCGCGGCTCACCCACACCGAGTACATGCTGCGCGGACGCAGCCGCCTGGATCCGCGCGACATCCTCCGCGAGACCATGTTCGCCCCCACCGTCACCGGATCACCGATGCAGAACGCGTGCGCCGTGATCCGCCGGCACGAGCGTGAGCCGCGCGGCTACTACTCCGGCGTCGCGGCGCTGTTCACCCCGAACGCCGAGGGCGGGCACGACCTCGACGCCCCGATCCTCATTCGCACGGTCTATCTGCAGAACGGTGAGGTGCGCGTGCCGGTGGGCGCCACTCTGGTGCGGCACTCCGACCCGCACGGCGAGGTGAGCGAGACGCACGGCAAGGCGGCCGGAGTCCTCGGGGCGATTGGAGCGATCGACCGCGACAGCGTCGCCGAGGCGCGCAGCGATGCGGATGCTCCGGGCGAATCCGTCTCCCTGGCCGACGATCCCTCGATCTCTGCACTGCTCTCGTCACGCAACGCGCGACTGGCCGATTTCTGGCTCAATCCGCAGGGCGATGATCTCGACGGACCCTTCGCGGGACGCACGGCCCTGGTCGTCGATGCCGAGGACCGTTTCACGACGATGCTCGCGCACCAGCTGCGTCACCTCGGGTTGGAGGTGCGTATCGCGGCGTGGAGCGACGTGCTCGACGCCGACCTGGATGCGGCGGACCTGGTCGTCGCCGGCCCCGGCCCCGGAGACCCGCGCGACGACTCGACCCCTCGCATCGCGCGCATGCGCGAGGTGGTCGCGCGCCGTGTCGACATCGGCTCGCCGCTGCTCGCCGTGTGCCTGAGCCACCAGATCCTCGCCGACCGCCTGGGCATCACTCTCACGCCGCTGGACGCGCCGCACCAGGGCCTGCAGAAGTCCGTTCCCGTCTTCGGTGAGGACGCGTCGATCGGCTTCTACAACACGTTCACCGCACGAGTCGATCCCGGCACCACGGTGATCGGACGCGCGGAGGTCTCCGCCGACCCGACGTCGGGTGACGTCTATGCGCTCCGCGGACCGCACTTCGCGTCGGTGCAGGGGCACCTCGAGTCGATCCTGTCCCGCGACGGCATCCGCACTCTCGAGCGCCTGGTGGCCGACGCCCTCGCCTGATCGGTCCTGCTACTGCAGGATGCTGACCGGATTGAACACGTCGGCCAGCAGCAGCAGTGCGCCCATTCCGATCAACAGCACGGCGACCACGACCGTCAACGGCACGAGCTTGGTCGCGTCGACCGGGGCGGGTGGCGGACGACGGAACAGCCGCGCCCAGGCCCGCTTCACGCCCTCCCAGAGCGCCACGACGATGTGCCCGCCGTCCAGCGGGAGCAACGGAATGAGATTGAACACGAACAGGGCGATGTTCAGGGCACCGAGCAGGTTGAGGAGCCCGGCGAAGCGGTTGAGAATCGGCGCGTCCGTCGCGGCCACCTCGCCCGCGAGGCGACCGACCCCGACCACGCTGAGCGGGCCATTGGGGTCTCGTTCGGTCCCCGTCACGAGGGATGCTCCGATGTCCCACAGGCGCACGGGCAGCGTGACGATCAGCGACGCGACCCGACCGACGTTGTCGATCGCCATCTCCGGGCCGACGATCAGAGGCTGGGGCACGTAGCCCATCTGCGCCCCCATGCCGACGAAGCCCACTTCCTTGACGATCGGATCGCCCGCGTCGTCGAGGAGCGGGCGGCCGCTGGCATCGGTGAGGGTGCGTTCGGCGGAGATCGGGGTGATCTCGAGCGTCTGCTCCACCCCGTCGCGACGCACCACGACATCGAGCATCTCGCCCGGCGCCTGCTGCACGATCGCCGTCGCATCGGCGAACGTCGAGACGGGCGTCCCATCGATCGAGACCAGGACATCCCCCGGCTTGATACCCGCCTCGGCAGCGGGCGACTCCGGGTCATCGGCCGCGCATTCGTCCTGCGTCGATCCTGCGGGCAGAACGCACTCGGTGACCGATGCGATCGTCGTCGTGCCCTGCTGCAGGCCGATCCCCGATGCCAGCACCGTGAAGATGAGCAACGCGAGGAGCAGGTTCATGAACGGACCGCCGAGCATGACGATCACCCGCTTCCACACCGGAAGCTTGTAGAACACGCGATCCTCTTCGCCCGCCGCGATCGTCTCGTCGTTCGCCGATCGTGCGTCCTGCACGAGCGAACGGAAGATCCCCCTCGCCGGACCCGCATTCTTCGAGGCCGGATACATGCCCGACATCGAGATGAACCCGCCGAGCGGGAGCAGCTTGAATCCGTACTCCGTCTCGCCGATGCGTCGCGACCACATGCGCGGGCCGAAGCCGATCATGTACTGGCCGACGCGTACGCCGAAGAGCTTGGCAGGCAGGAGGTGACCGATCTCGTGCAGTCCGATCGAGAGCCCGAGCCCGACCAGCATGAACAGGATGCCACCCGCATAGAGCAGGATTTCCACGGCCCCACGCTACTGCCTCGCGCCTAGGAATCCGCCCGGGGCGTGAGATCATGGAAGAGACATGTCGATTGAACAACAACCGAGCCTGCCTCCCGTGCTCCGCCCCGCGAACCCGCCCCGGCGTGAGCTGTCCGAACTCGCATCCCGTTTCGCCCGCACCGTGCACGGTGACGTGCAGGGTGTCGCCGTCTCCGGCATCACCCTGGCGACGGCCGATCTGCGTCCCGGCGAGGCCTTCGTCGCGATCCAGGGCGTCAATCGCCACGGAGCCGAGTTCTCGGCGACCGCTGCCGAGAAGGGTGCCGTCGCCATCATCACCGATGAGGCCGGCGCCGACATCGCCCGGTCCGCGGGCCTGCCGATCCTCGTCGTCGAGAACCCTCGCGGGGTCCTGGGCGATCTGAGCGCCTGGGTGTATGGAACGGGTGCGGAAGACCCGCTCCCCCTGCTCTTCGCGACGACCGGCACGAACGGCAAGACGAGCGTCTCGCACCTGCTCGAGGGAATCCTCGATCAGCTCGGAGTCGTCACCGGGCTCTCCTCCACCGCCGAGCGACACATCGCCGGCGAAGTCATCGTCTCGCGCCTCACCACTCCTGAGGCATCCGAGATGCATGCCCTGCTCGCTCTCATGCGCGAGCGCCATGTCGAAGCCGTGGCCGTCGAGGTCAGCGCTCAGGCGCTCTCGCGCCATCGCGTCGACGGCATCCGCTTCGACGTCGCCGGTTTCACGAATCTCAGCCACGACCATCTCGACGACTACGCCGACATGGAGGAGTACTTCGAGGCGAAACTGCCCCTCTTCCGCCCGGATCGGGCACGACGCAGCGTGATCTGCCTCGACTCGCCGTCGGGCGCGATCGTCGTGCAGCGCGCGGAGATCCCCGTCGTCACGGTCGGAACGCCCTTGATCGCCGCAGACCCCGAGGCCGCGGCGCAGGCCGACTGGGTCGTCACGATCGACGACGAACGTGCCGCAGGGACGACCTTCACGATGTCGGGTCCCGCGGGCACCCTCACCACCACCGTGCCCGTCATCGGCCCGCACATGGCGGCGAACGCCGCGCTGGCGATCGTCATGCTCCTCGAAGGCGGCTACACCTGGGAGCGCATCTCCGAGGCGCTGTCGCGCGACGGAGGCATCCGCGCTTATCTGCCCGGCCGCACCCAGCTCGTCTCCGGCGATCGGGGACCGGCGGTGTTCGTCGACTTCGGCCACTCCCCCGACGCCTTCGAGAAGACCCTCGCCGCCGTGCGTCGAGTGACTCCCGGACGCGTTCTCATGCTCTTCGGCGCTGACGGCGATCGTGATGCCAGCAAGCGCTTCGACATGGCCCGCACTGCCGTCGAGGGCAGCGACGTGCTCGTCGTCACCGACCACCACCCGCGCTTCGAGAACCCGGAGTCGATCCGAGCGACGCTCATCGCCGGGGCGCGCCAGGCACGACCCGATGCCGAGATCCACGAGTACTCGCCGCCCGAGGCCGCTATCGTCGCCGCCGTGTCGCTCGTCGGCGACGGAGACGCGATCCTGTGGGCCGGTCCCGGGCACCAGGACTACCGCGACATCCGCGGCGTGCGCACCCCGTACTCCGCGCGCGAGCTCGCCCGTCGTGCGCTGCGCGCGGCCGGCTGGCCTGTGCCGGAGTCCCGCTGGCCCGTGCCCTACCCCGACGAGGACTGAGCCGGGACGGGAAGCAGCCGGATCAGGATGCCGCGGCGATCAGTCGATCGGCCTTGTCGCGGGCCCAGAGCTCGGCAGCGGCCAATGTGTCGACCGTGAGCTTCTCCGGCGGCTCGTGCGCGTCGACGACCCGGGCGATCGTGTCGACGATGCCGAGGAACGGCAGGCGTCCTTCGTGGAAGGCGTCGACCGCCTGCTCGTTGGCAGCGTTGTAGACCGCGGGGAACGTGGCACCGGCCCGACCGACCGACTTCGCGAGCGCGACGGAGGGGAATGCCCGATCGTCGAGCGGCTCGAAGGTCCATGACGACGCTCTCGTCCAGTCGAGCGGACGCCCGACTCCTCCGACGCGGTTCGGCCAGTCCAAGCCCAACGAGATCGGCAGCCGCATGTCGGGCGGCGAGGCCTGCGCGATGGTCGAGCCGTCGATGAACTCGACCATGGAGTGCACGATGGACTGCGGGTGCACGACGACATCGATGTCCTCGTAGGCGATGTCGAACAGCAGGTGCGCTTCGATGACCTCGAGGCCCTTGTTGACGAGCGTCGCGGAGTTCGTCGTCACCATCCGGCCCATATCCCAGGTGGGATGCGCGAGCGCCTCGGCCGGCGTGACATCGGCCAGCTCGTCGCGTCGCCGGCCACGGAACGGACCGCCGGATGCCGTCACGACCAGCCGCCGCACCTCGCCGTGCGTTCCGCTGCGCAGTGCCTGCGCGATCGCCGAGTGCTCGGAGTCGACGGGCACGATCTGGCCCGGCTTCGCAGCCGCGAGCACGAGCTCGCCACCGACGATGAGCGATTCCTTGTTGGCGAGCGCCAGGGTGCGTCCCGCCTTCAGGGCTGCCAGCGTCGACCCGAGTCCGATCGACCCAGTGATCGCGTTGAGGACCACGTCCGCGTCGACATCGCGCACCAGCTGTTCGGCTTCGGCGGCCCCGAGCGCCGTGTTCTCGACGCGGAACTGCTCTGCCTGTTCGGCGAGCATCTCCGCGTTCGAACCGGCGGCCAGACCGACGAGTTCGAACCGCCGAGGATTGGCGCGGATCACGTCGAGCGCTTGCGTGCCGATGGAACCGGTGGAGCCGAGGACGATGATGCGCTGCATGTGGTCAGCCTATGACACGCCCTCGGCCCCGGGACTACTGCTGGACCTGCTCCGGCGGGGTGGTCGCGAGGATGTCTACGACGAAGACGAGGCTCTCGTTCTGGAGCTCGTTGCCCTCGCTCGCGCCGTAGGCGTCGGACGGCGGCATCGTCACGATGACCTGGGATCCGACCTTCTGCCCCTCGAGCGCCTTCTTGAATCCGGTGACGACGCCCGTGGTGGGGAACTGCGACGGGGCGGCTCCGCGGCTCCAGCTGGAGTCGAACTCTTCGCCGTCCGACCACTTGATGCCGCGGTACTGAACGGTCACGAGGTCGCCCTCGGCGACAGTCGCTCCGTCGCCCTGCTTGAGGACGGCGACCTTCGTCTCCGTCGGGGCGTCACCATCGGGAAGCGTGATGGTGGGAGCTCCATCGGCGTCGAGCTCGACGGTGGGCATGCCCGCCTCGGGTTCGACGTCAGTGCCCGACGCGGTCGTCGGCAGCTTCTCGATGGTCTGCACGTAGAGCACGCTGGGGTTCAGCCCCTCCTGGGAGGCCGGAAGGGTGAGCACGACGCTCGAACCGATCGGCAGGCACTCTGCGGCGACCGTGAAGACCGTCGACTGGGTCGGGTCGGAGATCTGCTGCTGCTGCTCGGCGAGCAGGGCCGAGAGGATGCCATCCGGGCCGCGCTCCGAGCTGCTGAGCACCTCGTTCGTCGTCGCGTCGACGAGCTGGTAACGCAACGAGACCAGGTCGCCGTGGAGAACCTCGTCGCCGTCGCCCTCGACGATGACCGATCGTTCGGGCTCGGTGATCTCGGTGCCCGCAGGAACGGTGACCTTCGCTTCGGCATCGGTGCCTTCGACGGTCACAGCATCGGATCCGGCACCCGATGCGAGATCGGCGAGGCAGGAGCTCGCCGTGTCGGGCGACGGCGTGCTGCTCGATTCGGGCGCCGACTCCCCGGAGCAACCGGCGAGCAGGAGGGTCGCCGCAGCGACGGTGGACAGAAGAACAAGGGGACGCTTGCGCACAGTGAGACCTCAAGATCGCGGGCGGGACGCTCTATCCTCTCGCATTCCCCCTTTGCTCGCGCTGATAGATCCGACATGTGGCTTCATTCCACGGGAGGCATAGATCCGGGAGTAGCCTGCTCTGATGACTTCTGAGCCGTCCGTGGAACCGGAATCCCCCTCCGCAGAGGCCTCGCAACCGCGTCATGCCGGCTTAGCGTACGCTCTCGGCCGCAGCATCATCAGCCCTCTCGCGCGGCTGATCTACCGTCCCCGCGTCGAGGGCAAGGAGAACGTCCCGCGCTCGGGTGCGGTCATCTTCGCGAGCAACCACCTGTCGTTCATCGATTCGATCGCGATTCCGGTCGCGGCGCCGCGACCGGTGCATTTCCTCGCGAAGTCGAGTTATTTCGAGGGCACGGGACTGAAGGGCTGGGCGAGCAAGACGTTCTTCGAGTCCATCGGCGCGATCCCCGTGCGCCGCGGTGCGGGACAGGCCGCGCTCGACGCGCTCGACCTGCAGCGACAGCTTCTCGACGACGGCCTCGCCGTCGCGCTCTACCCCGAAGGCACGCGTTCGACCGACGGCCGCCTGTACAAGGGACGCACCGGCGTGGCTTTCCTGGCGTTGCAGACGGGTGCTCCCGTCGTGCCGGTGGGTCTCGTCGGCACCGACAAGGTCATGCCCGTCGGGGCGAAGATCCCGTCGACGAAAGAGCGCATCACCGTGCGTTTCGGTGAGCCGCTCGACCTGTCACCCCATGGGCCGGCAAGCAGCGGCCGCGCACGGCGGCTGGCCACCGACGAGATCATGGCCGCGATCCATGCGCTGTCGGGGCAGGAACTCGCCGGCACGTACAACGAGGCGCCCGCGCAGGGCACGATCGAGAAGATCAAGCAGGCCCTGCCGCACGAGCGCCGCTGAGTCGTCCTGCTCTCAGACCGACGCCGTGATCGTGGCCTCGTGCCGCACGGGGAAGTTGACCGAGTTCGCGATGAAGCACCACTCGTTGGCCTGCACGTGGGCTCGCTCTGCCGCATCGATCATGGATGCCTCGGCGACGACGACCTGCGGGTGCAGTGTCACCTCGACGAATGCTCCGCCGCCTTTTCCGTTCTCACGCATCACCCCTTTGGCGTCGTCGCGGTAGGAGACGACGACGACGCCCGCGGTGACGCACGCGTGCAGGTACGAGAGCAGGTGGCATTCCGAGAGCGAGGCGAGAAGCATGTCCTCGGGATTCCACCGCGAGGGATCACCGCGGAACGGCTTGTCCGCCGAGGCCAGGATCTCCGGCTTGCCGTCGACCGTGATGGACACGTCGCGGCGATAGTCCCGGTAGCCGGTGGTGCCGGCGCCGATGTTGCCCGTCCAGGTGCTCGTGAGCGCGTAGTGGTGCTCGCCGAGGACCCGTGCCGCTCGCGGTGTGCTCTCTGTCATGCGTCCAGTGTGCCATCGAGCGCCGACACTCCCGGGCCACGAGCGTCGTCATGAGGTCTCGAGGACCCGGGGATAGTCTTGACGGGTGCTGGAGACAATCACCGTTCAGGATTCCGTCGAACTCGCCGTGGTCGAGCGGAGTGGATTCATCGAATCCCGTCATGCCGGAGCCGCGGTCGTGCTCTCGTCGGACGGCGAGGTCGTGGCCCGATATGGCAACGCGGATGCCCTCATCCTGCCTCGATCGAGTCTGAAGCCACTGCAGGCGATCGCATGCATCACCGCCGGCGCCGTTCTCGACGGCGAACACCTGGCGATGTCGACGGCGAGCCACGTCGGGACCGAGCGTCACGCTGCTGCCGTGCGCGACATGCTCACCGAGGGCGGGCTCACCGAGGATTCGCTCGCCTGCCCACCGTCCTGGCCCAGCGACACCGCGGCACGCGATGAGATGGTCCGCGAGCACGGTGAGCCCACGCGCGTGCGGATGAACTGCTCCGGAAAGCACGCCGCCATGCTCCGCGCGTGCGTCGCGACCGGATGGCCGACCGACGGCTATCTCGAGCCCACCCATCCCCTGCAGGCGCACATCCGAGAGGTCATCGAGCGGCTCACGGGTGAGAAGATCGCCCACACGGCGATCGACGGGTGCGGTGCTCCCGTGTACGCCATGACGCTGACCGGTCTCGCCCGTGCGATCCACCGGATCGGCACGGCATCCGACCGCTCGCCCTTCGCACTGCACCGCGTCGCCGGTTCGCTGGTGCGCGCCGTTCGCGAGCACCCGTGGACGATCGAGGGCCCCGGACGGCCCGACACCATTGCCATCGAGACCCTCGGGGTCTTCGCCAAGGGCGGCGCGGAAGGTGTGATGGTCATGGTGGCCCCCAACGGCACGACCGTGGCGCTGAAGATGCTCGACGGCGGCGCCCGCGCGTCGACCATCGTCGCTGCCACGCTGCTCGCGCGGGCGGGTGCGCTCACAGCGGACGATCTGACCGCCCTGACCGCGGCGCTCTCGCTCTCGGTGCTCGGCGGTGGGCAGCCGGTGGGCGAGGTCCGCCCTGCCCCCGGCCTCTGATCCCCGTCGACCCTGCGCGGATTCCGGGTTCATTCCCGCTCACGACGGCACTCCCTCACGACGGCACTCCCTCGCGACGTTGCCTGCGGGTGAGTGGTCTCTCCGTGCCGCTCGCGGCGGTCACGGCGCTCGGCATGCCGACTGTGCGTGTCGTCGAACGGGGCGCCGACAGCAGCGAAGGCAGAACCAACCGCCGCGGCTGCTCCGAGCCACGGAGCGCCCACACCCGACCCGCGTGGAGGCGCGCGTAGGGCGGGAGTTCGCGGACTCCGCCGAGTTGTCTGAGGTCACTCGGGCGCTCGGCGCGGATCAACACCTCGCCCTCGGCGCGCACGCGCTGCCAGAGAGACCAGTCCCGCTGCCACGACTCCGCGTCTCCCACGATGATCTGCCGCACCGTCGCGCTGCCCGGCCGCCGCTCCCCCGCCTCCCCCGCCTCGCGTTCGCCGGGACGTTCACCGGGACGCGGGGGCTCGAGGAGGCGCACTTCGGTCTCGGGGTGGGCGTTGCGCAGCGCGGTGACGACAGACGGAGCTCCCGCCGTCACGATGGCGGTGAGGTTCGCCGACGCGGTCCACTCCGCGGTCGGCTGCGCGACATCCCCGTGATCCGCGTCGTCGCGGGTCCACGCGAACTGCACCGCTCGACCTCCGGTGAACCCACGACCGGGTGGAAGACGCGTATCGAAGGTGGCGGACTCTCCCCCGGCCGCGATGTGCTCGACTCTGCTGGCCGCCCGCAAGAGCACGCGGCGCGGGAGAATGTCGAGAACCCTCCCGACCGGCCCCGATGAACGCATCGCGGTGAGCACGAAGGTCGTGGCCGATTCGGCGCGCAGGATCTGCTCCCATCGCTGCACGAGCTGCTGGGCGTACTCGGCCGGAAGCTCGCTGATCCGTGAGTCGAGGTCGTCGCAGAGCACCAGCGACGGCAGGCGTGCACCTCCTGCTGCGACAGCCTCGACGATGTCCCACAGTTGCTCGGCGTCGCGGGGAATCCACAGCGCATCGGCGACTTGCGCACGGAGCGTGGTCAGAGCGGTCGTACGCCCCGAGCCCAGCGCGCCGATGAGGGCGACTCCCCGCTCACGACCGGGGCGCAGGGTCAACGGCGGTTGAGCCTGGTTCTCGGGGTCGTCCTGAATCCCCCAGACGACCGACCCGGTCGAGGCTTCGGAGCCGATACTGAGCTCCGTCACGGGGAGCGAGTCGGGGAGAGCAGGCAGCCAGGGGCTCGGAGATGCGGACGCGTGCTCCCAGTGTCCGCTCAGCGCGCGGATATCCGAGGCGGTGGTGAGCGCGACACGGACGGCTGCGGGACCGGAGTCCTGTGGACGGCGGACCAGGCAGAGCCCTCGGGCCGTCGCTCCCCCGGGGATCTCCGCCGCCGCGTCGGTGCCGATGACGGCACGGCTGTCTGCCGCGTCGCTGACCCGCAGGCTGACGCGAAGCGGACAGTTCGCCGCGAGTGCGTCCTTGACCACGCCGGACGCGCGCTGCGTTCCGAGGATCAGATGCATTCCGAGCGCTCGTCCGCGGGCGGCGATATCGGTGAACACCGCTCCCAGATCGGGATGCTCCTGCAGGAGCGCCGCGAACTCGTCGACGACGATGACCAGGCGGGGCATCGACGTGTCGCGGATGTCACGGACACGGGATGCGGCCAGCGCTCCTTCGCGGCGTCGAAGTTCAGCGGTGAGGCTGGAGACGCCGCGGCGCGCGCCGTGCTCGTCGAGGTCGGTGATCACGGCGACGACCTGCGGCAGATCGCGGAGCGGCTCGAATGCCGTGCCGCCCTTGAAGTCTGCGAGCACGAAGTTGACGCGGTCCGGTCCGTGGGCGGATGCGATGGCCGTCACCCAGGTCACCAGGAGTTCGCTCTTCCCCGTTCCCGTCGTTCCCGTGACGATGGCGTGCGGACCGTCGGCCACGATGTCGAGGACGACGTCGTCGCGCTCCCCGCGTCCGATCGTGGCGGGAAGCCCCTCGGCTCCGCACGACTGGGACAGATCGCTCAGGGCGACCTCGTCCGGCACGACATCGGTCGCATCGTCCGCGGCGACGCACTCCCGCGCGATCTCGAGGAACTGCTCGCGGGAGAGGCACTCGACTTCGATGTCGGTGACGCCGTCGGGCGTCCGAACCGTGGACCGCCGGGGCTCGCTCACATCGATGACCGTGGCGATTCCCTCCGGCACATCCTCGCCGGCCCCCGACAGCCAGATCACCGCGTCGACCTCCGGCATCCGTTCACCGGATGACTGGACGCCGATACGGAACGCACTCCGCCGACCGGGCGCGGCGTGCGGCAGCATGCCGAAGCCCCGCTCCTCCCCGCGTTCCCCCACGAACGCCACCTGGCTCGGTCCGAACCGTAGGCTGATCTGGATCACGAGCGCCCGCGCAGCGGCCACGACGAGCGGCTCAGGCCCTCGTAGGCAGACTCCGCGCCGAATCGGCACACGGATCGGCGCGGCGCCGAGTGCCCTGCCCCGCTCCTGGAATGCACGGGCGCGCTCCCCGTCGCCGCCGGTCGTGCGGATCGCGCTCGGCACCGTCCCGCGCCCGACGACCAGAAGGGTCTCGGCGTCGACCGGGGCAATGCCGCGCAGCGGCGTCTGCGCGATCGCCGTCGCGGCATCCGGGTGGAGTGTGCGCAGCCGCAGTCGCTCCTCATTCTGAAGCCGCTCCAGCTCGCCCTGCGCGGTGGTCCACGCCTGCTCGTTCTCTTCGTCGAGGCGACGTCGCTCACGACGGCGCCCTCGTGACGAGTCGACGAAGGACGCCAGCATCATGAGCGGGCCGAGCGCGGCGAAGCAGAGGGTGAACAGCGAGCCCGTGATCATCCACAGCACGATTCCGGCGAGAACGGGCATGCACGCAGCCACGTACGGCAATGGAGCGCGACGTGGCGAGGCGGGAGTAGCGGGAAGCACGATCGGCAGCGGGTCCATGCCCACCATACGATCGCATCGACGTCATGCGATCGGCGTTGCCCACAGGCTCCCGGTGTTAGGAGTCCGAAACGTCAGATGTGGAGGACGAGTCGCCCGCGTCGGAGACCTGAACCACGACGATGGTGACGTTGTCACGCCCGCCGTTCTCCAGAGCCGCCGCCAGCATCGCGTCGACGGCCGGGCCCGGTTCGGCATTCTCGCGAAGGAAGTGCTGGATGCCGTAGTCCGTGAGTTCTTTGGTGAGCCCGTCAGAGCAGATCACGAAGCGATCGCCCGCGCGCAGGTCGATGGTCAGGTAGTCGGGGGGCGTGAGTTCGCTCGCCCCGACGGCACGGGTGATCACGTTGCTGTACGGATGTCCCTCGGCCTCTTCCGGACTGAGCTTGCCGGCTGCGATCAGCTCCTGCACGACCGAGTGGTCGGTGGTCACCTGGACGAGCCGATCATCGCGCAGAAGGTAGACGCGCGAATCTCCGATGTTCAACGAGACCCAGTGCGGCTCGTCGCCCTCGAACTCGAGGAACACACCCGTGAGCGTGGTCCCGGTGCCCTCATCCGTCGTCTCGGGATGGTCGGCGATGTCTCCGACCGCGAGTTCCAGCGCCCGCTCGATCCGAGGCCGGGCGACAGTACCGTCGGTGACGATCGTCTGCAGTCGCTCCACCGTGCTCCGGCTGGCGATCTCTCCGCCCGCGTGCCCGCCCATGCCGTCGGCGACGATGAACAACGGGTACTCCGCGAGGAACGCATCCTGATTCGTGTCCCGACGTCGACCCTGATCGGTCTTCCCCGCCCACGAAACCACCAGCGGACGCTGCGCGACCGTGACGCTGTGCGTCGTCGTTGTCGTCTCAGCCACGTGCTGCCTCCGATGGTCCCACGGCGGATCGGGCGGCCGCGAGGTACTCACACATCGTAGTCGACTCCTGTCGCGCGCTCACACTTGCGCTCCGGGATCAGCCGGAAGCGGGAACATCTGATCGATCGCTGCCAGATCCCCCTCGTCCGGCCTCCAGGCATCGCCCGCCTGGGCGTTGGCCTCGACCTGCGCGGCCGATGTAGCGCCGGCGATCACGCTCGAGACCGCCGGTCGCGCGAGGAGCCAGCCGAAGGTGGCCTGCAGCATCGTGATCCCGCGATCATCGCAGAAGGCACCGAACGCATCGAGCGCGTCCCAGGGCGCGTTCTCCCACACGTGACGACGCGTCGACATGATGCGACTCGCGTCCGGCCCGCCCTCTCGAGTGAACTTGCCCGTGAGGAGACCGTTGTGCAGGGGGAAGAACGGGAAGAATCCCAGCCCGTATCGTTCGACAGCGGGCAGAACTTCGCGTTCTGCCGCGCGCGCGAGCAGCGAGTAGTGGTTCTGTGCGGAGATGAATCGTCCGGACGACCGCGCTGCAGAGGTGAACTCGGCCTCCGCGATCTGCCATCCGGCGAAGTTCGAGTGGCCGTAGTAGCGGATCTTGCCTTCGCGGACGAGTTCGTCGAGTGCATCCGTCGTCTCGGCGATCGGAGTCTCGGGGTCGGGAAGGTGCAGCTGGTAGAGGTCGATCCAGTCGGTCTGCAGACGACGGAGCGACTCCTCGACAGCGCGGCGGACATACCTCCGCGAACCGCGACCCGCGGGGAAGTCGTACCCCATGTCGCGCTCGTGGCCGAACTTGGTGGCCAGCACGACGCTGTCACGGCGACCCTGAAGGGCCTCGCCCATCAGCGTCTCGCTGGTACCGGCGACGGCCCCGTACATGTCTGCGGTGTCGAACAGTGTGATGCCGTTCGCGATCGCTGCGTCGATCACCTCACGGGTGCCGTCGAGCGTCTCGGTGGCCGTCCCCGCTCTGCCGAAGTTGTTGCACCCGAGCCCGGTGGCGGATACGAGGAGTCCGGATGCGCCGACCCGGCGCTGCGACATGGCCATGCGTTCCACGTTAGCCCAGGTGCAGTGGGGCGGCGCAGCGGCGCCCCACGACGCAGCAGAGCCCCCGACCGAAGTCGAGGGCTCTGCCGTCAGGAGTATCAGGCCGGAGGCTGCGTGGGATCCGTCGGCGGAACCGGCGGAGCTGCCGGAGGTGCCGGCGGAGCGGTCGGCGGTGCCGGCGGAGCCGCCGGCGGCGTGGGAGGCGTGGTCGGCGGCACCGGCGGAGTTGCCGGAGCTCCGGTCACGGGCGCTGCCGGAGCGCCGTACCCCGGCTGTGCGGGCGGGGCGTAGCCAGGCTGTGCGGGCGGAGCGTAGCCAGGCTGCGCCGGCGGTGCGTACCCCTGCGGAGCGGGAGGCGCGTAGCCCTGCTGCGGGGCACCATAGCCCTGAGGAGCTCCGTAACCCGCCTGCGGTGCGACGGCCGAAGGCTGCGAGGGAACGCCGTCCCAGACCGTACGGTCGCCGAGGAAGCCGTTACCGGCCCACGGGGCCGGAGCGACGTTGGTGTTCCACCGCGACTTGTCGAAGGCGTTGATGCCGAGCCAGACGAGCGACAGGAAGATGTACAGGACAACCCAGACGGCATCCTTCTGCAGCTTGAGACCGACCCGCCATGCGGCGAGGACGGACAGCACGGCCATCGCGAGCGAGAACAGCGCGCCGATGCCGATCCAGGACAGCAGAACCGTTCCACCGATGCCGTAGAGCACCAGCCACGGGCTGAGATCGCCGAGCTTGAAGAACACCATCGTGTTGTAGACCGGAACCCATGCGCGCCATCCGCCCTGGACGCCGGCCTTCTGGAAGATCTTCATGTAGAAGAGCGCGGACACCACATAGACGATGACCGAGAAGAGGAAGATGAAGAAGCCATATGCGAGGAGCAGGCCGATATAGCCCGATCCGTAGTCGTCGTAACCCATGAGACTCACATTTCTTTGGTCTCGGGAGACGACTCTCGTCCCCCGGTACGAAGCGACCGCTCCGCAGTGGACATGCTAGCGGTGTCCTGAGATTCCCAGCAACGACCCACGCGGCAATCGGGCGTACCGACATGCCTCACTCGTGGACGACGAGCTCCAAGACGTCAGCGTCGGCCGTGTCGCGAAGCACCACGCCTCGCTTCGTCGCCCAGTTCCGCAGGCTCCGCCGGGAGGCGATCCAGGGTCGGTCCTCCGCGAGGGCTCGCACGAGCAGGCCCTTGGACTTCTTGTTGAAGTGGTTGAGGGCACGCGTGCCCGCAGCATCGTCCGTGACGACACGAACGTAGGCGGAAGCGGTGGATGCGGGGATCGGCCCGAGCGCGGCATACGCCTCGCTGCGCAGATCGAGCACGAACTCCGGGGCGGCATCGGCGATCGCCGCCGTGGTCACGTCGGCCCAGTGTCGACGCAGAGCGGCGAGCTTCGGCAGGGACGTCCCCGCAGCGAGACGATAGGCGGGGATCCCGTCGAGCGCTCCCACCGGCCCGAGAGGGGCGGAGTGAATCCACACGTGCTCCCCCAACCATCGTCGAGAGGGTTTCGACAGCGTCGCCGCGTCGAGTGCGTCGAACAGCACGCCCGTGTAGCGGTCGATCGCGGGCATGGTCGGCGCGCTGCGGAGCATCCTGTTGTGCTCGATGTCTCCCAGCTGACGCGCACTCAGTTTGAGCACGCGCCGCGACACCTCTTCGTCGGCCGCGAGCTCGACGAGCGCATCGATGACCTGCGTACGCGGGGTGTGCAACGACGGCAACGACAGCGCGCTCAGCTCGAGCGGCGCACCATCGCCTCCTGGGCGCTTGGTCTCAGAGGGCGGGAGCAGGATCTTCACAGGGCCTCGCTGAATACAGATGCGTCCGCCTCGGAACCCGGTGAACGGGTCCGAGGCGGACGCATCGAGTCGAACTCTTAGGCGATGAGAGCCGCGTTACCGGCGACGATGGTCAGAACGTTGCCCTCCATGGAGAGGAATCCGTCCTGTGCATTCGCCAGCACCTTGGAGCCATCGGTCTGAGTGATCCGGACCTGACCTTCGGCGAGGATCGCCAGCACGGGCTCGTGACCCGACATGAAGCCGATCTCACCCTCGACGGTCTTGGCGATCACGAGGCTCGCCTCACCGGACCAGACCTCCGCGTCCGCGGAGACGAGGCTGACATTGAGGGCCATGATCAGCCGTTCTCCTTCTGGATCTTCGCCCACTGCTCTTCGACGTCGTTGATACCACCGACGTTGAAGAAGGCCTGCTCGGCCACGTGGTCGAAGTCACCGCGGGTGATCGCATCGAACGACTCGATGGTCTCCTTGAGCGGAACCGTCGAACCCTCGACACCGGTGAACTTCTTCGCCATGTAGGTGTTCTGCGAGAGGAACTGCTGGATGCGACGTGCACGCGACACGACGATCTTGTCTTCCTCGGAGAGCTCATCGACACCGAGGATGGCGATGATCTCCTGCAGTTCCTTGTTCTTCTGGAGGATCTGCTTGACCGTGGTCGCAACGCGGTAGTGGTCCTCGCCCAGGTAGCGGGGGTCCATGATGCGCGACGTCGAGGTCAGCGGGTCGATGGCCGGGTACAGACCCTTCGACGCGATCTCACGAGAGAGCTCGGTAGTGGCATCGAGGTGGGCGAAGGTGGTCGCCGGAGCCGGGTCGGTGTAGTCATCGGCCGGCACGTAGATCGCCTGCAGCGAGGTGATCGAGTGACCACGCGTCGAGGTGATGCGCTCCTGGAGGAGGCCCATCTCGTCGGCGAGGTTCGGCTGGTAACCCACGGCGGACGGCATGCGGCCGAGCAGCGTGGAGACCTCGGAACCGGCCTGCGTGAAGCGGAAGATGTTGTCGATGAAGAGCAGGACGTCCTGCTTCTGCACGTCGCGGAAGTACTCCGCCATCGTCAGCGCGGACAGCGCGACGCGAAGACGCGTTCCCGGCGGCTCGTCCATCTGGCCGAACACGAGGGCGGTCTTGTCGAAGACACCCGCCTCTTCCATCTCGTGGATGAGGTCGTTGCCCTCACGGGTGCGCTCACCGACACCGGCGAACACCGACACACCACCGTGGTCCTGCGCGACGCGCTGGATCATCTCCTGGATGAGGACGGTCTTGCCGACACCCGCTCCACCGAACAGACCGATCTTTCCACCCAGAACGTACGGGGTGAGGAGGTCGATCGACTTGATGCCGGTCTCGAACATCTGGGTCTTGGACTCCAGCTGGTCGAAGTTCGGCGCCTTGCGGTGGATGGGCCAGCGCTCGGTCACTTCGAACGTCTCGCCGGGCTCGAGGTTGAGCACCTCGCCGATGACGTTGAACACCTTGCCCTTGGTCACGTCGCCGACGGGGACCGAGATGGCCTCACCGGAGTCGCGAACTTCCTGGCCGCGGACGATGCCGTCGGTGGACTTCAGTGCGATGGCGCGCACCAGGTCGTCGCCGAGGTGCTGAGCGACCTCGAGCGTGACCTCGGTGGACTCCTCGCCGATGACGATCGTGGTCTTCAGCGCGTTGTAGATGTCGGGGATCGAGTCGTGCGGGAACTCGATGTCGACAACCGGACCGTTGACGCGTGCGACGCGCCCGACGACCGCGGTCGCCGACTGGTCAGCCGTAGCGGTGGGGGTCATTTCTTCGTCTCTTTCCTGATGGTCTATTTGCTCGAGAGAGCGTCGGCCCCGCCGACGATCTCGGCGATCTGCTGCGTGATCTCCGCCTGGCGCGCGTTGTTGCGCAGACGGGTGTAATCGGTGATGAGCTTGTCGGCGTTGTCGCTGGCCGACTTCATCGCCTTCTGCGTCGCCGCCTGCTTGGCCGCAGAGGACTGCAGAAGCGCGTTGAAAACGCGGCTCTGGATGTACACCGGCAGGATCGCGTCGAGAACGGTCTCGGCATCCGGCTCGAACTCGTACAGCGGGTAGACGGTGCTACCGGCTTCCGACTCGTCGGCCTCCGCGATCTCCAGCGGAAGCAGACGGACGGACTCCGGCGACTGCGTCATCATGCTGACGAAACGGTTGAAGACGAGGGTGATCTCATCGACGCCGCCGTCTGCTCCCCCACGGGAGAACGATTCGAGCAGCACCTGCGAGATCTCTTCGGCGGTGTGGAACGACGGCGTGTCGGTGTCGCCCGTCCACTCCGCGGCCGCGGCGAGACGCCGGAACTGGAAGTATCCGACGGCCTTGCGACCGACGAGGTAGAACACCGGCTCCTTGCCCTGCCCACGCAGGAGCTCCGCAACCTCGAGACCCTCACGGAGGATCTGCGAGTTGAAGGCTCCTGCCAGACCGCGGTCCGACGAGAAGATCACGACCGCGGAGCGGGTGATGTTCTCGGGCTCGCGGGTGAGCGGGTGATCGACATTCGAGTGCGTCGCGACGGCGGACACGGCCCTCGTCACGGCTCGCGCGAAGGGAGTGGACGCTTTGACGCGTGCCATCGCCTTCTGAATGCGCGAAGCCGCGATGAGTTCCATCGCCTTCGTGATCTTCTTGGTCGTCTGAGCAGAACTGATCTTCTGCTTGTAGACCCTGAGTTGAGCGCCCATGAATTCAGTACCTCACGCGATTACGCGCGACGACCCTTGACGATCTTCTCCTGGTTGACATCGTCCACCTCAGCGGCGGCGTGCTCCTCGTGGCCCGGGGCGCCGATGGCCTGCCCCTTGCCACCCTGGAACTCCAGGATGAACGCATCCGTGTGCTTCTCGAGCTCTGCGACCGTGTCGTCGTCGAGGACGTTGGTGTCGCGCAGCGTGTCGAGCACCGAAGTGTTGCGACGCAGGTAGTCGAGCAGTTCGCGCTCGAAGCGCAGCACGTCTTCGACCTCGATCGTGTCG
Organism: Microbacterium sp. NPDC087665; assembly: GCF_044743285.1. Taxonomy (NCBI): domain Bacteria; kingdom Bacillati; phylum Actinomycetota; class Actinomycetes; order Micrococcales; family Microbacteriaceae; genus Microbacterium; species Microbacterium sp. NPDC087665. The sequence continues at coordinate 137,622 of NZ_JBIUWD010000002.1, forward strand.
AGCTTTCCCTTGGTTCCGGCCCAGATCGAGACGACCTGCTCCTCGACGGGGTACGGCGAGTACTGCGGCTGCTTGAGCAGCTCGGTCAGACGCGCGCCGCGGGAGAGCTGACGACGGGACGTGGCGTCGAGGTCGGAAGCGAACATCGCGAAGGCCTCGAGCGAGCGGTACTGCGCAAGCTCCAGCTTCAGCGTTCCGGAAACCTTCTTGATCGACTTGACCTGAGCGTCACCACCGACTCGCGAGACCGAGATACCCACGTCGACCGCCGGACGCTGGTTGGCGTTGAAGAGGTCGGACTGGAGGAAGATCTGGCCGTCGGTGATCGAGATCACGTTGGTCGGGATGTATGCCGAGACGTCGTTGGCCTTGGTCTCGATGATCGGCAGACCGGTCATCGAACCGGCACCGAGCTCGTCGGAGAGCTTGGCGCAACGCTCGAGCAGACGGGAGTGCAGGTAGAAGACGTCACCCGGGTATGCCTCGCGGCCCGGCGGGCGGCGCAGGAGGAGCGACACGGCGCGGTAGGCCTCAGCCTGCTTCGACAGGTCGTCGAAGATGATGAGGACGTGCTTGCCGCCGTACATCCAGTGCTGGCCGATGGCCGAACCGGTGTAGGGGGCGAGGTACTTGAAGCCTGCGGGGTCGGATGCGGGAGCCGCCACGATCGTGGTGTACTCCAGTGCGCCGGCCTCTTCGAGCGCGCCCTTCACCGAAGCGATGGTCGAGCCCTTCTGGCCGATGGCGACGTAGATGCAACGAACCTGCTTGTTGACGTCGCCCGAGTCCCAGTTGGCCTTCTGGTTGATGATCGTGTCGATCGCGATCGCCGTCTTACCGGTCTGGCGGTCACCGATGATCAGCTGACGCTGGCCACGGCCGACGGGGATCATCGCGTCGATCGCCTTGATGCCGGTCTGCATGGGCTCGTGGACCGACTTGCGCTGCATGACGCCGGGCGCCTGGAGCTCGAGAGCACGGATTCCCTCGGTCGCGATGGCGCCGAGTCCGTCGATCGGGTTTCCGAGCGAGTCGACGACGCGACCCAGGTAGCCGTCACCGACGGGGACGGAGAGGACCTCACCCGTGCGGGTGACTTCCTGCCCTGCCTCGACACCGGTGAAGTCACCGAGGACGACCACACCGATCTGGTGCTCGTCGAGGCTCAGGGCCAGGCCCTTGGTGCCGTCGCCGAAGGTCACGAGCTCATTCGCCATGACACCGGGCAGTCCTTCGACGTGCGCGATGCCATCGGCGGCGTCGATGACGGTGCCGACCTCCGTCGCCGCGGCCCCAGTGGGCTCGTAGGCGGCGGCGAAGTCCTTCAGCGCGTCACGGATGACGTCGGGGCTGATCGATAGTTCTGCCATTGTCTTCCCTTTGTATCTGGGTGCGCGGTTCCCCGCGCGAAGTCGTGTTAGCCCGCGAGCTTCTGGCGAAGATCGGCGAGACGTGCGGAGATGCTGCCGTCGATGACGTCATCGGCGATCTGCACGCGCAGGCCTCCGATGACCGTAGGGTCGATGACCACGTTGAGTGCGACCTGGCCGTCGTAACGCTGCGAGAGCGCGTCGCTGAGACGAGTCCGCTGCGCTTCGTTCAGCTCGGTTGCACTGTAGACCGTCGCCACTACGCGGTTGCGCTGGGCGGAGACGATACGCATAGCGCGATTCAGCAGCTGACGAATCCGCCGATCACGCGGCTGACGCACCAGGGAGGAGACGATCAGAGCCGCAGGAGCGCTGGTCGAGCCGGAGAGCAGTCGCTCCACCAGCGTGACCTTGGCGTCCTGGCTGCCCAGACGACCGCCGAGAGCGAGTTCGAGTTCCGCGTTGGCCGCGATGACACGAGAGAAGCCGAAGAGCTCGCCCTCGATGTCGGCACCGGCGTCGGCGATGGCCGCCGCGCGGATCGCGAGTTCCTCGATCCCGTCGACGAGCTGGCTCGCGTTCGACCAGCGTTCGGCGACGACGGCCTTCACGACCGTCTGCGTGCTCGCGGAGAATGCTCCGAAGACCGCGGTCACGACGTTCTCACGAGCCGCGGCAGGAGCCGACGGATCGGCCAGCGCGCCGCTCAGCTGGGACGACTCTCCCACGGCGTGCGCGACAGCGAAGAGCTCCCGGGCGGTGTCGAGGGTGACGTCCTTCGCTGCGGCAAGCGCCTGAGTGGATGCCGCGAGTGCCTGAGTGGTCGCGCTGCCCATTACTGAGCCGCCTTCTCGGATGCTTCGAGGTCGGCGAGGAACCGATCGACGACCGCCGTTGCACGTGCGTCGTCGGACAGCGTCTCACCGACGACGCCACCGGCGAGGTCGATGGCCAGCGAGCCGACCTCGCTGCGGAGCGAGACGAGAGCGGTCTGACGCTCGGCCTCGATCTGCGCGTGCGCGGTGGTGGTGATGCGTGCGGCCTCGGTGGTCGCAGCGTCCTTCGCCTCGGTGACGATCTTCTTGCCGTCCTCACGGGCGGCCTCTCGGATCTCTCCGGCTTCGGTACGCGCCTCAGCGAGCTGACGCGTGTACTCCTCGAGTGCCGCCTCTGCCTGCTTCTGCGCTTCGTCGGCCTTGGCGATGTTGCCCTCGATGGCAGCGGAGCGCTCGTCGAGCATCGCGGTGAACTTCGGAAGAGCAACCTTCCACACCACGATGAGAATGACGACGAACCAGAGGCCCGACCAGATGATGTCGTACCACGCGGGGATCAGCGGGTTGTGAGTCGCCTCACCCTCTGCCGCGAGGTTCGTGACAAGAGCGTTCAGCATCCTGTCTCCTTCAGAAGTCGGTAGAGATTACGGGAAGGGGATGAATCCGACGGCGATGCCGACGAATGCAAGCGCCTCGGTGAAGGCGATACCGATCCACATGAGGACCTGAAGGCGGCCGGCCAGCTCGGGCTGACGAGCGACACCCTCGATGGTCTTGCCGACGACGATACCCACGCCGATGGCCGGACCGATCGCTGCGAGGCCGTAGCCGACCGAAGCGAGGTGACCGTTGATGTCTGCGAGAACCGTAGTTGCGTCCACGGGGTTTTTCCTTTCGTTGGGTGGGTGGCCGGAGCCGACCCGCTCAGTGCTCTTCTGCGACCGCGAGCTGAATGTAGACCGCGGTGAGGACGGTGAAGACGTATGCCTGGAGAACGGCGACCAGAATCTCGAAGAGAGTGAAGGCGCCGCCGAAGGCGAGGGTTCCGACACCGAGAGCGGCCCAGCCGCCACCTGCGGTGAAGAAGAAGAACTGGGTGGCCGCGAAGCACAGCACCAGGAGCATGTGTCCGACGACCATGTTCATCAGGAGTCGGAGCATCAGGGTGACCGGACGGATGATGAAGGTCGAGAGGAACTCGATCGGGGTCACGATGATGTACACCGGCCACGGCACACCCGCGGGGAACAGGGCGTTCTTGAAGAAGCCACCGGGGCTCTTCTTGATACCCGCGTAGATGAAGGTGACGTAGCTCACGAGTGCGAGCGTCAGCGGCACGGCCGCGATGCTGGTTCCGGCGATGTTCAGGAACGGGATGATTCCCGTGATGTTCATGAACAGCACCATGAAGAAGATCGTGGTGAGGATCGGGAGGAAGCGGTCGCCGTCCTTGCGTCCGAGCAGGTCGTGCGCGATGTTTCCGCGGACGAATCCGAGGCCCATCTCGACGACGCTCTGGAACCGCCCGGGGATGACCTTCATCCGGCGCGTGCCGAGGACGAGGATCAGAACGACCGCGACGACCGCGATGAACTGCACCAGGTGGATTCGGTGGACCGGAACGCCGAAGGCGTTGAAGAGGATCTCCGGGAAGAACTCGTCGATCGAAGGTCCGTGGAACTCGCCATCAGTGGCAAGTCGTGGCATCAGGGTCGCAGCAAGATTGAACAGCGCGGGCTCCAGCTTCGGGGCACCGGTCAAAACCGGGGCGACGATGGTCGGTGTGCTTCACAGCGCAAGCGCTCGCGAGGGAGCGGCGGGCACGTGCCAACACTATCAGAATCAGAGGCCCCGCGAGTCCGCCTGGCCCGTGTCCGTGCGGTCTTCCGGGGCGACGGTGGGCGCTCCGGGCGCCCGGTCCTCCGGTATTTCGGTCGGGAGGGAGATGTCACTCACGTTCGGAAGGCGCATCCGTGTGAGAACGAGTACGTCGATCACGAGCGACATGACGACGCCCGCGACGATCGACAGGAAGAAGACCATCGGATGGATCCACGGCTGACCACTGAGCACGATCATGACCACGATGAACACGCCGAGCTTGAGCAGCCATCCGCCCAGCACGATGGCGAAGAAGAACTGCACGTAGAGGGGGTCTCCGTACCAGCGGTTGGCGATCAGGATGCTGATCCCCGTGATGGCCAGGAAGAGCACGGCGAGAAGGACGCCGAGGAGGCCGCTGATGAGCCCCTCCCCCTGTCCGACGAGGTAACCGACGACGCCCGCCACGATCGCGAGGACCACCGTCGCGATACCGGACCAGATCAGGGTTCGGCGAAGGATCGGTGTGCTGGAAACGGGGCTCGGGCTCATCAGGACTCCACGGAGGTCGGGTCGGGTGCTGCGGGCGCCGGCGGCTTCGCGCGACGAGAGGGTATGAGAGTGACGATGAGGCACGCGGCGATTCCCACCACGCCGAAGAGGACTCCGGGGATGTACTGCCCCGGCCAGTCCTCGCGCGCGCCGACGTACATCAGCAGCACGGCGAGCGAGATGACGGTCGTCCATGCGTAGAAGATCAGAACCGCATCACGATCCCGGTGCCCGAGGTCGAGCATGCGGTGGTGCAGGTGCTTGCGATCCGGGGAGAACGGCGACTTTCCGGCGTGCATCCGACGCAGCACCGCCAGCCCGAAGTCGAGCAGCGGAAGGAGCACCACCATCAGCGGCAGGAGGATCGGGATGAATGCACCGAGCAGCTGAGACCGACCGAGTCGCTCGGGGTCGAGCGCGGACGGATCCATCTGCCCGGTGATCGCGATCGCCGACGTCGCCATGAGCAATCCCAGCACGAGGGCGCCGGAATCACCCATGAACAGCTTGGCGGGGCTCCAGTTCCACGGCAGGAATCCGAGGCATGCGCCGATCAGGACCGCCGCGATGAATGTGGAGAGGTTGAAGTAGTTCGACGCACCCGAGTCGCGCGTGAAGATGTAGGAGTAGGCGAAGAAGACGCCGTTCGCGATGAGGCAGACGCCGGCGACGAGACCGTCGAGGCCGTCGATGAAGTTCACCGCGTTCATGACGACGACGATCGCGAACATGGTGATCGTGATGCTCAGCCAGCTCGAGAAGACGATGAGGTCGCCGAAGGGCAGCGAGAGGATCTGGAGCCCGCCCCCGATCGTGAGGATCGCGGCCGCGACGAACTGCGCGCCCAGCTTGATCATCCAGTCGAGGTCCCACAGATCGTCGAGCACACCGATGACCGCGATCAGGAAGGCGGCGGCGAGGATCGACCACATCGTCTGCGGAGGCATCCAGATCGTCTGGAAGAACGGGTTGGCCGCCGAGACGACCATCACCGTGGCGATGCCGAGGAAGATCGCGACGCCACCCAGCCGCGGAGTCGGCGTGGTGTGCACGTCACGATCACGGATGCTCGGGTAGAGCTTGAACCGCAGGCTCAGTTTCCAGACGGCCCCGGTGAGCACGAAGGTGATCGCCGCGGTCAGGAGGATCGTGAAGAGATACTGCGTCACGAATCCTCGCCCTGCCGTTCGGTCGACGGCTCGGGCGCGGGCTCCAGAAGATCTCCGAGGACTTCGAGGAGTTGCTCGCGCGTGACGGCTCCGTCGCGGAGGATGCGAACGCGGCCCGGTTCCGCGCCGTCGCCGCGGGTGACGAGCGAGGTGGCGTCGACGATCGTCGATGCCACGCCGTCGCGGCTCATCCCGTCGGCGAGATAGACCGCGACGGACTCGCCGAGCATCTTCTCGGCGTCGTAGGCCGAGATCGCGGCGGCCTTGCCGGTGAGGTTCGCGCTCGACACGGCGAGCGGGCCGGTCTCGGCCAGCAACTCGAGCGCGACTCGCCCCTGCGGCATGCGCACGGCGACCGTGCCGCGGGTCTCGCCCAGGTCCCATACGAGGGACGGCTGTGCGGGGAGCACGATCGTCAGACCTCCGGGCCAGAACGCATCGACCAGGCGCTCCACCGGCTCGGGGACGGACTCGGCGAGAGCCGCGAGCGTCTCCTTGCTCCCGATCAACACGGGAGGCGGCTGGTCGCGCCCCCGGCCTTTCGCGTCGAGCAGCCGCTGGACCGCGGCGGGAGAGAAAGCGTCGGCGGCGACGCCGTACACGGTGTCTGTGGGCAGGACGATGAGTTCACCGCGGCCGATCGCCTGGCGCGCGTGACGCATACCGGCGAGCAGCTGCGCCTCGTCGCCGCAGTCGAAGATGGAGGACATGTCGCATCGATTCTACGTGAGGGCCGCGACGTCCGCCGCTTCAGACGCGAACGGCCATGGTCGCGCGCGCTACGGCCGCAGCGCGGTGGTCGCGCGGTCGCGCGACGTGAGGTCGCGGTGGGTCGCCGCCGCTCGCCATCCGTCGCCGGTGAGGATGCCGCGGATGTCCTCCCCCTGGAGCTCACCGTGCTCGATGACCAGCAGACCGCCGGGGCGCAGGAGCCGCAGAGCCGTCTTGCTGAGCGTGCGAACCAGATCGAGGCCGTCGACACCGCCGTACAGCGCCATCGCAGGGTCGAACAGCCGCACTTCCGGGTCGCGCGGAATCGCATCGTCCGGCACATACGGGGGGTTGGAGATCACGACATCCGCCGTGCCGGAGAGTTCGGGGAAGGCATCCGCCATGTCGGCGAGCACCAGCGTGAGGTTCTCGACGCCCGCCGTGTTCCTGCCGGCCCACGCATGGGCATCGGGAGACAGCTCGGCGGCGTACACCCGGGAGTGCGGTACCTCGGTGGCCATCGCGAGGGCGATCGCCCCGCTCCCCGTTCCGAGGTCGATCCCGATCGGCTGCGCATGCGGCGCATTGAGGAGTGCGTCGATCGCGTGCTGCACCACCATCTCGGTCTCGGGCCGCGGCACGAAGACTCCGGGCCCGACGGCGAGTTCGAGATGACGGAAGGGCGCCGTCCCCGTGATGTGCTGCAGGGGCTCGCGCGCCTCGCGACGCGTCGTCACCTCCTGCAGCAGCTGCGCATCGGCCTCCGACAGCGAGTCGCCGCGCACGACCGCCGCCTGCACTTCGCCGCGCCGCATCCCCCGGATATGACCGACGAGGAGCTCGGCGTCGACCAGCGGGTCCGGCACTCCTGCATCGGCGAGGCGCTGGGCCGTTGCGCGCACCGCGGCGGCGAGGGAGATGTCTGGCATCACTCCAGCGTAGAGTGCGCACGGCTGTCACATTGATGCCCGCCGTATCCTCCTCCCATAGGCTGGAATCGCAGCGAACCGCAAAGGAAGGCTTCACCATGCCCGGGATCCACACAGACATCACGACCGCGGTCGGCAACACGCCGCTCGTCCGACTGAACCGCGTGACCGAGGGTCTCGGCGCCACGGTTCTCGCCAAGCTCGAGTTCTACAACCCGGCGTCGAGCGTGAAGGACCGCATCGGCATCGCGATGATCAACGCGGCCGAGGCATCCGGCGAGCTGAAGCCGGGCGGAACGATCGTCGAGTCCACCAGTGGCAACACCGGCATCGCGCTGGCGATGGTCGGCGCGGCCCGGGGCTACAAGGTGATCCTCACGATGCCCGCTTCGATGTCGAAGGAGCGCCGTGTGCTGCTGAAGGCGTTCGGTGCCGAGATCGTCCTCACCGACCCGACCAAGGGCATGAGCGGAGCGATCGAGATCACGAAGCAGATCGTGGCCGACACTCCGGGTGCGGTGTGGGTCCGTCAGTTCGAGAATGCGGCCAACCCTCAGATCCACCGGGAGACGACCGCGCAGGAGATCCTGCGCGACACCGACGGAAAGGTCGACATCTTCGTCGCGGGCGTCGGCACCGGCGGGACCATCACCGGCACCGGTCAGGCGCTCAAAGCTGCGAACCCCGACGTGCAGGTCATCGCCGTCGAGCCCAAGGACTCCCCCGTGCTCAGCGAGGGCCGCCCCGGCCCCCACAAGATCCAGGGCATCGGACCCAACTTCGTTCCGGCGATCCTCGACCGCGACGTCATCGACGAGGTCATCCCGGTCGAGTTCGACGACGCGATCCGCGTGGCGCGCGAGCTCGCCGCCCGCGAAGGCCTCCTCGTCGGAATGTCATGCGGTGCCGCCACCTGGGCAGCGCTGCAGGTCGCCGCTCGCCCCGAGAACGCCGGCAAGACGATCGTCGTCATCCTTCCCGACACCGGAGAGCGCTACCTCTCGACGGCACTCTTCGAAGATCTCCGCGAGGACTGACGCCCACCCCATGATCGGTCGAATGCGCGAGGACATCGCGGCAGCACGCCTTCGAGACCCTGCGGCGCGCAACGCGGCGGAGGTCGCGCTGCTGTACCCGGGGATGCACGCGATCTGGGCGCACCGGCTCTCGCATGCACTGTGGCGACGACGATTGCGATTCCTCGCGCGGGCGAATTCGCAACTCGCGCGCTGGTTCACCGGGATCGAGATCCATCCCGGCGCGCGCATCGGCCGCCGCTTCTTCATCGACCACGGCATGGGCGTGGTGATCGGCGAGACGGCCGTGATCGGCGACGATGTGATGCTCTATCACGGGGTCACGCTCGGGGGCCGTTCGCGCGCCTCCGGCAAGCGGCATCCGACAATCGGCGACGGCGTGGCCGTCGGCGCGGGGGCCAAGATCCTCGGACCGGTGACGATCGGCGGTGGCTCGGTCGTCGGCGCGAACGCCGTGGTCACCCGCGATGCTCCCGCCGACAGCGTTCTCGTCGGGGTTCCCGCCAAGCCGCGCCTGCGCACGACGGGTGAAGACACGCGAGCACTGCTCACCGTGCCCGACTACTCCATCTGACGATCCCGCGTCACGCGCGGCGTGCGCGCTTCTCAGCGACGCGACGCTTGAGGAAGATCATCGGCAGGAGCACCGAGCCGAGCGCGGTGACCACCCAGACGATGACCGATCCGAGGATCCACCCGGCGGCGTCGACGATGCGCAGACCCCCGATGGGCAGGAGCACCACGATGATCAACGCGATCAGGGTGGAGACGATGCCGATGCCGCCCAAAAGGACCGGGGCGTAGCGATCGGCGATCTTGGTGATCCATGGCGACAGGATGCTCTGCAGCAGCGTGAAGATGAGGATGCAGATCACGAAGCCCCACCACTTCGACCACTCGATCTGGAAGCCGTCGAGCGCCAGATCGGCGGCGATCAGGCCGAGTCCCGCCGACACGATGTAGAGGAGGGCGCGGAAGAGGAATGTGATCACGCGCTGAGCCTAGCGCTCAGCGTCGTCGATGATCAGGAATCCGAACCGACCGCGGCGAGACGCGCCTCTTCGTCGGTGGCGATGGCGGACTCGATGATCGGCCCCAATGCGCCGTCCATGACCTGGTCGAGGTTGTAGGCCTTGAAACCGGTGCGGTGATCCGCGATGCGGTTCTCCGGGAAGTTGTAGGTGCGGATGCGCTCCGACCGATCCATTCCGCGGATCTGCGAGCGCCGGGCATCCGATGCCGCCGCGTCGAGCTCTTCCTGCTGCTTCGCGAGGAGACGCGCGCGCAGCACGCGCATCGCCGCTTCGCGGTTCTGCAGCTGGGACTTCTCGTTCTGCATCGAGACCACGATGCCCGTCGGCACGTGGGTGATGCGCACGGCGGAATCCGTCGTGTTCACCGACTGCCCCCCGGGACCGGACGAGCGGAACACGTCGATCTTGAGATCGTTCTGGTTGATCGCGATCTCGTCGGGCTCGTCGACCTCGGGGAACACGAGGACCCCGGTCGTGGACGTGTGGATGCGCCCCTGGGACTCCGTGGCGGGCACCCGCTGCACGCGGTGCACGCCGCCTTCGTACTTGAGGTGCGCCCAGACGCCCTGCGCAGGGTCGGTGGACGACCCCTTGATCGCAACCTGGACGTCTTTGTAGCCGCCGAGGTCGGATTCGGTGCGCTCGAGGAGCTCGGTCTTCCAGCCCTTCGACGCGGCGTACTGCACGTACATGCGAAGGAGGTCGGCGGCGAACAGCGCGCTCTCGGCACCGCCCTCCCCCGCCTTGATCTCCATGATCACGTCACGGGCGTCGTCGGGGTCGCGGGGAATGAGCAGGCGCCGCAGCCGCTCCTGCGCCTGCTGCAGTCCCTCTTCGAGCGACGGGACCTCGGCCGCGAACGCCTCGTCCTCGCGGGCGAACTCGCGCGCGGCATCGAGATCGTCAGTTGCGGCCGCCCAGGCGTCATACGCGGCGACGATCCGCGACAGCTCGGCGTAGCGGCGATTGACGCGCTTCGCACGAGCAGCGTCGGCGTGCACCGCCGGGTCGGAGAGTTCCTCCTGCACCCGGCGGTGTTCGTCGATCAGAGCCTGGACGGACTCGAACACGTCTGCTCCGCTCAGCGGATGTTGTTGTCGTGCACGCTGGAGGTCGGCGCGGGGATCGACTTCTGCATCTGCACGAGGAACTCGACGTTGGAGTGCGTCTCCTTGAGCTTGCCGAGCACGACTTCGAGGGCCTGCTGGGTGTCGAGACCCGCGAGGGCGCGACGCAGCTTCCAGGTGATCTTCACTTCATCGGACGACATCAGCATCTCTTCGCGACGCGTGCTCGACGCGTTGACGTCGACGGCCGGGAAGATGCGCTTGTCGGCGAGAGCGCGCGAGAGGCGCAGCTCGCTGTTGCCGGTGCCCTTGAACTCCTCGAAGATCACGTCGTCCATCTTGGAGCCGGTCTCGACGAGCGCCGTCGCGAGGATGGTGAGCGACCCACCGTTCTCGATGTTGCGGGCGGCACCGAAGAAGCGCTTGGGCGGGTACAGCGCCGACGCGTCGACACCACCGCTGAGAACGCGGCCGGATGCCGGTGCGGCGAGGTTGTACGCACGGCCGAGGCGCGTGATCGAGTCGAGCAGCACGACGACATCGCGGCCCAGCTCGACGAGGCGCTTGGCGCGCTCGATCGCCAGCTCGGCGACCGTGGTGTGGTCTTCGGCGGGGCGGTCGAAGGTCGAGGCGATGACCTCGCCCTTCACGGTGCGCTCCATGTCGGTGACCTCTTCGGGGCGCTCGTCGACGAGCACGACCATGAGGTGGACCTCGGGGTTGTTCTGCGCGATCGCGTTCGCGATCTGCTGCAGGACGATCGTCTTGCCGGCCTTGGGCGGAGCGACGATGAGACCGCGCTGGCCCTTTCCGATCGGAGCGACGAGGTCGATGATGCGCTGCGTGAGCTTCTCGGGGACGGTCTCGAGGCGCAGACGCTCCTGCGGGTACAGCGGGGTGAGCTTGCCGAACTCGACGCGCGTGGCCGCGTCGTCGATCGACAGGCCGTTGATCGAGTCGACCTTCACGAGCGCGTTGTACTTCTGACGCCCGGGCTGCTCGCCCTCGCGCGGCTGCTTGATCGAGCCGACGACCGCGTCGCCCTTGCGCAGGTTGTACTTCTTGACCTGGCCGAGCGAGACGTAGACGTCGCTGGGTCCGGCGAGGTAGCCGGTGGTGCGCACGAACGCGTAGTTGTCGAGCACGTCGAGGATACCCGCGACGGGGATCAGCACGTCGTCCTCACCGATCTCGGTGTCGAACTCGTCGGTCGGGGCACCGGTGGTGCGACGCTTGTTGCGCTGGCGGTTGCGGTTGTTGCCGCCGCCCTGCTCATCGTCGGCGGAGGGCTGTGCCTGCTGCTGCTCGGGCGCGCCGCCGTTCTGGCCACGACCGCGGTTGCGGCTGCGGTTGCGGTTACGGCTGCGGCCGCCCTGGTCTTCCCCACCGTCGGCGGAGTCGGAGGAATCGGCTGCGGGAGCGTTGTCGGCCGGGGCGGACTCCGCAGGAGCGGACTCGGTCGCGGAGGACTCGGCGTCTGCCGCGGCCTTCTTGGGGGTGCGGCGACCGCGGCCGGTGGTCTTGGGCGCGGCTTCCGACGACGCGTCGCCGGCCGACTGGCCGTTCGATGCCTCGGCGGGCGCTGCGGGGGCATCCTGAGCAGCCGGAGCCTCGGCGGCGGGGGCGTCGGCAGGAGCCTCGGCGTCGGCCTTCTTGGCGCGGCTGCGGCGCGGGGCCTTCGCCTTCGGTGCAGCTTCGGCAGCAGCGTCGGCGCTTCCGGCGTCGGCGGCGGCGGATGCCGGAGCCTTCGCCGTGTCTGCCGCCGGTGCCGCGTCGGCCGTCGCAGCGGCCTTCTCGGCCTTCGCTGCGGCGGTGGCCGTGGTCGCACGGCGCGGTGCGCGCTTGCGTGCCGGCGCCGTCGTGGGTGCATCGGCCGTCGCGGCCGAAGCGGTCTGATCGTTCTGGGTCTCGGAGAGGTTCTCCACGAGTACTCCCTTATATGTCTCGGGAAATATGAGCGGTCCACGCACGCAACGGGTGCTGCGCGCGATCGCACGGGCTGACGCTCGGCGTCAGCCGGCCTTTGGGCACTTGTGCCGTGGGATTGACGTGCGGGTCTTGCAAGAGTTGCAATGGGGCCAGATTCACGAAGACGTTACGTGGAGCCCTCCGCTCGATCCCCCACTGTACCACCACGCACATCGACCGCGAGCAGCAGAGCGTCCCACGGAGTGTCGGTGACACGAGCGGCGAGCTCGACGGCATCCTGGCGGCTTCCCGGCCCGTCTGCGAGCACCAGCACGCTGGGTCCTGCACCCGAGACGACGGCCGCGAATCCGGCCGCGCGCAGAGCCTGCACCAGGTGCTGCGTCTCGGGCATGGCGCCCGCACGGTAGTCCTGATGCAGTCGATCGGCCGTCGCGTCGAGCAGCAGTTCCGGACTCTGCATGAGCGCGGCGATGAGCAGCGCCGAGCGCGACACGTTGAACACGGCATCCGCCGTCGACACCTGCGGGGGCTGCAACGATCGGGCCTGCGACGTCGACATCGTGTACGCCGGAACCAGCACGAGGGGCGAGACGCCGCGATGCACCAGCAGCTTCTTGTGCTGGGCGCCGCGCTCCCCCATCCACGCGATCGTCAGACCGCCGAACAGTGCGGGGGCGACGTTGTCGGGGTGCCCCTCGAGCTCGGTGGCCAGCCGCAGCAGATCGGTGTCGCCGATCTCGACGTCTCCGGCGAGCAATCCCTTGGCGATCAGCACGCCGGCGACGACCGCGGCACCCGACGAGCCCAGGCCGCGGCCATGGGGAACGCCGTTCTCCGCGACGATCCGCAGACCCGGCATCGGGCGCTGCACATCGGCGTACACATGCTGGACGGTGCGCACGATCAGGTTCGACGCGTCGCGCGGGATCTCTTCGGCACCCGAGCCCGAGACTTCGATCTCGAGTTCGCCGGCGGGCAGCTCGGTCACGACGAGCGAATCGTAGATGCTCAGCGCCAGGCCCAGGGTGTCGAACCCCGGACCGAGGTTCGCACTCGTCGCCGGGACCCGGACCTCGATGGTGCGGCCCGGTGCCACCGTCATTCGCCTTCCACGCGCAGCACCGACACCACGCGCTCGACGACGGAGCTGTCGGCGAGGGCGGCGACGGCGGCGCTCAGCGCCTGCTCGGCCGCGCGGTGCGTACCGATGATGAGGCGTGCGGTGCGCTCGTCTTCCCCTTCGACAGTCTGCACGATCGTCGCGACCGAGACACCGCCGTCGCTGAGGATGCCTGCGACCGTGGCGAGCACGCCCGTGGCGTCGGCGACCTCGAGGGTCACCTGGTAGCGGGTGGTGACGTGACCGATCGGAACGACGGGGAGGTTCGCTCGCGTGGACTCGCCCACGCCGACGCCGCCGGCGATGTGGCGACGCGCCGCGGAGACGACATCGCCGAGCACCGCGGAGGCGGTCTGCACGCCACCGGCTCCCGCGCCGTAGAACATCAGTGAACCGGCGGCCTCCGCCTCGACGAAGACCGCGTTGTTGGCTCCGTGCACCGAGGCCAGCGGGTGCGATTGGGGCACGAGCGCCGGATAGACGCGCACCGAGATCGACTCCGTGCCGTCGACATCGAGACGCTCGCACACCGCGAGGAGCTTGATCACGAAGCCGGCGGCGCGCGCCTCTTCGATCATCGAGGCGGTGACCGACGTGATTCCCTCGCGGTAGACCGCGTCGAGCGGCACGGCGGTGTGGAAGGCCAGGCTCGCGAGGATCGCGGCCTTCTGCGCGGCGTCGTAGCCTTCGACGTCGGCGGTCGGGTCGGCTTCGGCGTATCCGAGGCGCTGCGCGTCGGCGAGGACATCGCCGAAGTCGGCGCCCTCGGTGTCCATGCGATCGAGGATGTAGTTGGTGGTGCCGTTGACGATTCCCATGATGCGCACGATGCGGTCGCCCGCGAGCGAGTCACGCAGGGGGCGGATGATCGGGATCGCACCGGCAGCGGCGGCCTCGTAGTGCACGGATGCTCCGACACGGTCGGCGGCCTCGAAGAGCTCGGGGCCGTGCGTGGCGAGAAGCGCCTTGTTGGCCGTCACGACGTCGGCGCCGGACCCGATCGCCTGGAGGATGCTCGTGCGGGCGGGTTCGATGCCGCCGATCAGCTCGATGACGATGTCGGAGCCGAGGATGAGGGATTCGGCGTCGGTCGTGAAGAGTTCACGCGGCAGATCGACGTCACGCGGCGCATCGATATCGCGCACGGCGATGCCCGCGAGCTCGAGCGACGCACCTGCGCGGTCGGCGAGCTCGTCACCGTGGCGCAGCAGGAGGTCGGCGACCTGGGATCCGACCGCTCCGGCGCCGAGAAGCGCCACTCGAAGTCGTCGGTACTCAGTCATTGTTGCTCCTTCGGGGGTGGGTCATTTCGATGCCTCGGGGGCCTGCGCCCCGTCGATGCCCGCATCTCGGGCCAGCAGATCGTCGATGGTCTCGCCACGGACGATGACACGGGATCGACCGTCGCGCACGGCGACGACCGGCGGACGCGGCACGTGGTTGTAGTTGCTCGACAGCGACACGCAGTATGCGCCCGTGGTCGGGACGGCCAGCAGGTCTCCCGGGACGAGGTCTCCGGGGAGGTATTCGTGGTCGACGACGATGTCGCCGGACTCGCAGTGCTTGCCCACGACGCGGCTGAGCTGCGGCTCGCCCTCGCCGGTGCGCGAAGCGAGGCGTGCGGAGTACTGAACGCCGTAGAGCGCCGTTCGCGCGTTGTCGCTCATCCCGCCGTCGACGCTGATGTATCGGCGCACCGCACCGGACTCGATCGTGACGTCCTTCGTGGTGCCGACCTCGTAGAGAGTCACGCCGGCGGTACCGACGATCGCACGGCCGGGTTCGAACGACAGCGCCGGCACCGCGATGCCTCGCGCCGCGCATCCTTCTGCAACTGCCGAGACGATCTCTCCCGCCAACACCTCGATCGGCGTCGGGTCGTCGATGCGGGTGTAGGCGATGCCGAAGCCCCCACCGAGGTTGAGCTGCGGCACGGGGCCGTCGGCCAGGAGCTCGGCGTGCAGCTCGAGCACCCGCGACGCGGATTCGCGGAAGCCGGCGACGCCGAAGATCTGCGAACCGATGTGGCAGTGCAGCCCGGCGAACTCGAGGCCGGAAATCTCGCGGATGCGGGCGACGGCGATGGCGGCGTCCTCGAACGGGAATCCGAACTTCTGATCTTCGTGAGCGGTCGCGAGGAAGTCATGGGTCTCGGCGTGCACCCCGCTGATGACCCGCACGAGCACGCGCTGCACGGAATCGACACGGGCGGTGATCGCCGCGAGCCGCTCGATCTCGATCGCACTGTCGACGATGATCGTGCCGACACCGACCTCGACCGCTCGTTCGAGCTCTGCGGTCGACTTGTTGTTGCCGTGGAAACCGATCGACGCCGGAGCGACACCTGCGGCGAGGGCCACTTCGAGCTCTCCCCCGGTGCACACGTCGACGCGGAGCCCCTCGTCGACGACCCACCGGGCCACCGTCGCGCTGAGGAACGCCTTGCCCGCGTAGTACACCTGTGCGGTCGTGCCGTTGTCGGAAGCGGCCTGCTCGAAGGAGAGACGGAACGCCCGTGCACGCGAGCGCACCTCGTCTTCATCGAGCACCAGCAGAGGGGTGCCGTACGTGCGAACGAGGGCGGTGGCGGAGATACCGGCGAGGACCAGCGCGCCATCGGCGTCGCGGACGGCGCTGGCGGGCCAGACACCGGGCGCGAGATCATTCGCGTCGTCGGGAACGGCAAGCCACTCGGGCGCGAGCGAATCGGCAGCGGGAAGCAAGGAACACCAATCGTGGAGCGGAACTCGGGCGGGAAGACGCACATCGAGACTGCCCCCGATTCTAGGGCACCGTGCATGCCTCGACTGCCATGGTGACGCCCCTCCGCGCAACCCCTGTGCCGGTTGTCGCGGTGCCTCCTAGGGTGGGAGCGTGGATGCCTCACCGAAGCCCGAATCCCCTGCCCCCGCCGCGCCCGGGGTCATTCCCCGCACCATCGCTGCCGTGACACGCTGGGCACTGATCCGCAAGCCCGTGCGCGCGTTCCTGCTGTACAGCGAGCGCCGCGGGGCGATGCTCGCCGACAGCGTGACGTATCGCGCGCTGTTCAGCGTGTTCGCCGGTGTCCTCCTCGGGTTCTCGGTCGCGGCGCTGTGGCTGGCCGGCAACCCTCAGGCATGGAACGCGATCATCGACGCCGTGCAGTCCGTGGTCCCCGGTCTCATCGGCGAAGACGGCGTGATCGACCCGGCCGACCTGAAAGAGCCCGTGTCGCTCTCGATCGCCGGGATCATCTCCGTCGTGGCCCTGATCGGCGCGGCGCTCGGCGCCGTCGGCTCACTCCGCACCGCGGTGCGGGTGATCGCGGGAACCGCGCACAGCGACATCCTGTTCATCTGGGTGCTGCTGCGCAACCTCGCCCTCGCCGTCGGAATCGGAGCACTGTTCATCGCCGCCGCCGCGATCACGGTGGTCGGGCGCATCGGCGTCGAATGGTTCAGCGACCTCGTGGGACTCTCCGCCGACTCCCCGGTGGCGACGTGGAGCGTGCGCATCCTGTCGCTCCTGGTCGTCTTCGCCCTCGACGCCATACTGATCGTCGGTGTGTTCCTCATCCTCTCCGGCGTGCGTCCCGCCGCGCGTTCGCTGTGGAGCGGCGCCCTGCTCGGCGGCGTCGGTCTGCTCGTGCTGCAGGAGCTCTCGTCGCTCTTCGTCGGCGGCGCGACCAGCAATCCGCTGCTCGCCTCGTTCGCCTCACTCCTGGCACTGCTGATCTGGCTCAACCTGTCGGCGCAGGTCATGCTGATCGCCTGCGCGTACATCGTGACGGGTGAAGAGGAAGCACGCGACCGTGTGCGCGCTCGCTACGGCGCCACGACGTTCCCGCAGCGACGGATCCAGCGGGCCGAGATCGACGTCGAGATCGCGACGACGGAACTGCGCGAAGCGCAGAAGGCGGCGCGCGACGCGTCCTGAGGTCAGGAAGAGGGGCAGGTGCCCTTCTCGAGCAATGACTGGTCGGTCACGATCGCGCCGTTGACGTCGATGTCGATGACCGCTTCGGTGCCGTCGATCGCGAGTCCCGTGAGCGTGAGCCCCGCAGGCAGCTGATCGGCGATGCAGATGCGCTGCGGCTGCGTGAGGTTCGCCCCGAGCGACCCGAGACTCGCGCCGACCTCGGAGGCATCGATCTCGATACCGCCGACCGTGAGGCGCACCGGAGTCAGTTCGAGATCGCCGTCCGCGACACCCGGGGTGAGCGTCAACGAGATCGGCACGTCGAGGCCGAGCACCGTGACGGACCCGCTCACCGTGGCGTCGGGCTCTTCGAGCGTGACGGAATCGACGGGCAGATCGGTCGTCGCGAGCAGCGTCGTGAACTGATCCTGGTCGACGCGGATCGTACCGGCCGCACCGGCCAGGTCTCCCCCGCGCAGCGGAATCCCGTTCGCCGTCACATCGACGGCACCCGTGATTCCTTCCAGTGTGATGGCGTCGGTGCTCAGGTGCAGGCTGTCGAGGGTGCCACCGATGAGCTGCGGCAGCAGGATGCCCTCGGCCTCGACGTCGAGCTGCTGATCGCTGGGCAGATCGAGCTGCTCGATCACGAGAGAACGCACGACGCCCGGCAGGATCGCGCGTGCCAGGAACTCGGCAGCGACGACGAGGCCGGCCAGGATCACCACGACGATGAGCAGCACCCACGGCCACCGCCGCTTACGCGCGGTTCTCGTCGTCTCTCCCGCGTCGTTCGCGGACTCCCCGGGGATCACGAGCGTCGGATGCTCGGAGTCGGCGTCCGGGTACGGCAGCGTGTGGTTGTCGTCGCTCATGATGCCATCCTGCCCTACCGGCGGAAGCGGATCGCGTGCGATTACATACGCTCCGGTGCGGAGACGCCCAGCAGGTCGAGACCGTTGCGGAACACCTGCCCCGCGGCATCGTTCAGCCACAGGCGCGTGCGGTGCACGCTCTCGATCGGGTCGTCGCCCTGCGGAATCACACGGCAGTTGTCGTACCAGCGGTGGTACAGGCCCGCGAGCTCTTCGAGGTAGCGGGCGACGCGGTGCGGCTCGCGCACCTCGGCGGCGAAGGCGACGATGCGCGGGAACTCCTGGAGCGCGCCGAGCAGCGCACCTTCGGACTCGTGCGTCAGCGTCTCGGGTGCGAACTCCGAGCGGTCGACGCCGGAGTCCGCCGCGTTCCGGCTCACGTTGTGCGTGCGCGCGTGGGCGTACTGCACGTAGAAGACGGGGTTGTCGTTGGTGCGCTTCTGCAGCAGTTCGGGATCGAGCGCGAGCGGCGAATCGGCCGGCGAGCGTTCGAGCGAGTAGCGCAGCGCATCCGTTCCCAACCATTCGCGCAGGTCGTCCATCTCGATGATGTTGCCCGCGCGCTTGCTGAGCCGGGCTCCTCCGACCGAGACGAGCTGCCCGATGAGCACCTCGACGTTCTTCTCGGGGTCTTCGCCCGCCGCTCCCGCGATCGCCTTGAGGCGGTGCACGTAGCCGTGGTGGTCGGCGCCGAGAAGGTAGAGCTTGTACTCGAAGCCGCGGTCGCCCTTGTTGAGGTAGTACGCGGCATCGGCGGCGAAGTAGGTGTACTCGCCGTTGGAGCGACGGATCACGCGGTCCTTGTCGTCGCCGAAGTCGGTGGTGCGCACCCAGACGGCACCGTCTTCGTCGAAGACATGGCCCTGCTCGCGCAGACGGTCGACGGCCTGGTCGACCACGCTCATGCCCTCGGCGTTCTTCGCGTGCAGCGTGCGCTCCGAGAACCACACGTCGAAGTCGACGTTGAACTTCGACAGCGACTGCTTCTGCTCATCGAGCTGGAAGCCGTAGGCGAGTTCACGCGCCGCCTCGATCTGCTCGTCGGCGGGGAGCTCGAGGAGGTCGGGGCGCGCGGCGAGCACGCGGACGGCGAGATCGCCGATGTAGCTTCCGGCGTACCCGCCCTCGGGCGTCGGCTCGCCCTTCGCTGCGGCGAGCACGGACAGCGCGAAACGGTCCATCTGCGCACCGGCATCGTTGATGTAGTACTCCCGGGCGACCTGTGCGCCGGACGCGGCGAGCACGCGAGCGATCGCGTCTCCGAGTGCCGCCCAGCGGGTGTGCCCGATGTGCAGCGGCCCGGTGGGGTTGGCGCTCACGAACTCGATATTGATCGTGCGCCCGGCCTGCGTGTCGTTCCGGCCGTAGGCCGCGCCCGCGTCGACGATCGTCTTCGCGAGCGCGCCGGCGGCGGCGGCATCGAGACGGATGTTGATGAATCCGGGCCCGGCGACCTCGGCGCTCGCGATGCCGTCGACGGCGGCGAGGCCCTCGGCGATCTGCTGGGCGAGTTCGCGGGGGTTGGTGCCGAACGGCTTGGCCAGGCGCATCGCGATGTTCGAGGCCCAATCGCCGTGGTCGCGGTTGCGCGGACGCTCGAGCACGATGTCGGATGCCGTGAGCTCGAGGGGCTCGCCCGGGCGTCGCTCGTCCGCGAGAGGAACGAGGACGGAGAGGATGGCGTGGGCGAGGGTTTCAGGATTCATAGCCGTCCCAGTTTACGGCGCTGCGCGGTGTCGAATTTGCGCAGAGGCCTCTGTGACTTACCCTCATGCAATGACCGCAGCATCCGCCCCTCGTCGCCTGCGCCTCGCCGGCGTCGTCGCGGCGCTGGTCCTCGCCGTCGGCGCCGGTGTTCTCGGCGTGTGGCGTCCGTGGGCCCCGCTCCCCTCCGCCGCCCCCGTCGGGGCCGCAGAAGGCGAGCCCGCAGCGGCCGTCGCCCCGGTGCCGCTCGCCCTGCCCGAGCACCCCACCGTGCTCGTCTTCGGCGACTCCTGGACCTACGGTTCGGCCGCCACGATTCCGACCGAGGGCTACGCCTATCTGCTCGCCGATCTGATCGACGGCGAGACGATCGTGAACGGCGTGCGCGGGAGCGGCTACCTGAAGCCCGGGCTGGACGGCCCGGCATTCGGCGTGCGCATCGACGCACTCGACCCGACAATCACGCCCGACCTGATCATCGTGCAGGGCTCGATCAACGACCGTGAGCAGGGCGAAGCCGGCTATCGCGAAGCGGTGACCGCCGCATGGGATGCCATGGCGGCGAAGTACCCCGAGGCGACGATCGTGATCCTCGGGCCCGCGCCGCACGAACTCCCCGTCGGCGCCGGCACGGCACGCATCGACAGCGACCTCTCGGAGCTCGCAGCGGCGCGCGGATGGTGGTACATCTCCCCCATCGCCGAGGACTGGATCACCGAGCAGAACTACCTCGATCTCATCGACGTCGAGATCGGCCGCAAGCATCCGTCCAGCGCGGGCCACCGCTACCTCGCCGAGCACGTGGCCGCCGCGCTCGACGCGCTGCGCGGCGCACCCGTCACCGTGGCCGGCGGGTCGGAGACCACCCCCGAGCAGTGATATCGTCGTTCGGTACGCCTCCGTAGCTCAGTGGATAGAGCGCCGGTTTCCGGTACCGTAGGTCGCTGGTTCGATTCCAGTCGGGGGCACGCACACATGAAGAAGGACCGTCCGAGAGGGCGGTCCTTCTTCATTTCGCCGGGCGAACGCTCACCGGGCGAGGCGCGCCGCCAGGTACGGGGCTGTGCGGCTGGCGGGGTCGTGAGCGACCTCGTGCGGGGTTCCGGCGGCGACGATCCGTCCGCCCGCGTCGCCACCGGACGGACCGAGGTCGATGACCCAGTCGGCCGCCGCGACGACGTCCATCTCGTGCTCGACCACGACCACCGTGTTGCCGGCGTCGACGAGCGCCTGCAGCTGTGCCAGCAGACGCCGCACATCAGACGGATGCAGACCGGTCGTCGGCTCGTCGAGCAGGTACATGGTGTGGCCGCGTTGCACCCGCTGCAGCTCGGTCGCCAGCTTGATGCGCTGCGCTTCGCCACCCGACAGTTCCGTCGCGGGTTGACCGAGACGCAGGTAGCCGAGGCCGACGTCGAGCAGTGCGCGCAGGCTGCGTGCTGCCGCCGGTACGGACGCGAGGAAATCGGCCGCCTGCTCCACGGTCAGCGCCAGCACATCGGCGATCGTCTTGCCCTCGTACGTGACCTCGAGCGTCTCGGCGTTGTAGCGCGCTCCGTGGCAGGTGGGGCACCGGCCGTAACTCCCCGGAAGGAACAGCAGCTCGACCGACACGAACCCCTCACCCAGGCAGGTCTCGCAGCGTCCGCCGGCGACGTTGAACGAGAAGCGCCCGGCGGTGTAACCCCGCTCACGGGCGAGATCGGTGCGGGCGAAGGCGGCGCGCACCGCGTCGAACATGCCGGTGTAGGTCGCGAGGTTGGAGCGCGGCGTGCGGCCGATCGGCTTCTGGTCGACGCGCACCAGCCGGTCGATGTGCTCCAGGCCCGTGACCCGGCCCACGGTGAGGGTGTCGTCGTGCGCCCCGGGCACGGTCGCCTCGGCGATCCCCGCGTCACCGGATGTCGGGGCATCCTCGTCGCCCTCGTCGGGGCCGTCGCCGTCGTCCGCGCGCAGGTGATCGCGCACGACATCGCGCAGCACCCGGCTCACGAGCGTCGACTTGCCCGACCCTGACACACCGGTCACGGCGACGAAGGTGCCCAGCGGAACGGAGGCATCGACGTCGATGAGGTTGTGCACCGTGATGCCGTCGACCGCGAGCCACGCGGTCGGGCTGCGCACCCCCGCGCGGGCCGTGGAGGCCGCGTGCTGGTCGGGGAACAGGAACGGACGCGTGAGGGATGCCTCGACCGATGCGAGCCCCTCCACCTCGCCGCTGTAGAGCACGTGCCCGCCGCCTTCACCGGCCGCGGGTCCGACATCGACGATCCAGTCGGCGTGCCGCACGACATCCATGTTGTGCTCGACCACGAAGACCGAGTTGCCCGAACTCTTGAGCTGCTCCAAGACCTCCAGCAGCGGCTCCGCGTCTGCAGGATGCAGACCGGCGGACGGTTCGTCGAGAACGTACACGACGCCGAAGAGCCCCGATCGCAGTTGGGTCGCGAGTCGCAGGCGCTGCATCTCGCCGGGCGAGAGCGTGGTCGTGACACGGCCGAGCCCGAGGTAGCCGAGGCCGAGATCGGTGAGCACCGTGATGCGCGCCAGCAGGTCGGTGGTGAGTGCGACGGCGACGTCGGTGCGCTCACCCGAGAGGGTCGTCGGGAGCGCCGGTGCGGCGTCGGTGAGCAGCGTCGTGGGGCGCAGGACGTCGGCGAGCTCGGTCATCGGAAGGGCGTTGAGCTCGGCGATCGTGCGACCGGCGAAGGTCACCGCCAGCGCCTCCCGGCGAAGACCGGTGCCATGACAGAGAGGGCAGCGACCGGAGCGGACGAACTGCAGCACCTTCGCGCGCATCATCGGGCTCTTCGAGTCCGCGAGCGTGTGGAAGACGTACTTCTTGGCGCTCCAGAACATGCCGTTGTAGGGCTTCGCCACCCTGTCGCGTTGCGGGGTGATCTGCACGACCGGCTGTTCGTCGGTGAAGAGGAGCCAGTCCCGGTCGTCGCGATCGAGATCGCGCCACGGACGATCGACGTCGTAGCCGAGCGCGATCGTGATGTCGCGCAGGTTCTTGGCCTGCCACGCTCCCGGCCAGGCGGCGATCGCGCCGTCGCGGATGCTCAACGAGGGGTCGGGGACGAGCGAGTCCTCGGTGACGGTGTGCGAGACGCCGATTCCGTGGCACTCGGGGCACGCACCCGCCACGGTGTTGGGCGAGAACGCATCGGAGTCGAGCCGTGTCGTGAACCCTTCCGGGAAGGTCCCCGCCCGGGAGAAGAGCATGCGCAGCGAGTTCGACAGCGTGGTCACGGTGCCGACGCTCGACCGGGCGCTGGGCGCGCCGCGGCGCTGCTGCAGCGCGACGGCCGGCGGAAGGCCGGAGATCGACTCGACGTGCGGGTCGTGCCCCTGCTGGATCAGGCGTCGCGCGTACGGCGCGACCGACTCGAGGTACCGGCGCTGCGCCTCGGTGAAGATGGTGCCGAACGCCAGCGATGACTTGCCCGAGCCCGAGACACCCGTGAACGCGACGATGCTGTCTCTCGGGATGTCGACATCGACATTCCGGAGATTGTTCTCGTTCGCGCCGCGAACGCGGACGAAGGGGTCGGTCGCATGGTGCGGGGTGACGGGCATCATTCGAGCGTATCCTCCGCCTGCTGGGGCTTCGCCGGGCGTCCGAGCGGGCGCGTCACGAACGATCGGACGTGCGGTCGGGCTCCGGGCCCGCCGTCTCGTCGTCTGTACGCACTCGCGCGGACGCGCCGAGCGAGATCGTCGAGAGCAGCCCGAGGGCCAGGAACCCCGCGGCCGTCCATGCGGCGTATCGCGTGCCGTCGGAGAATGCGGCCTTGGCGTCGGCGGCCGCGTCGGCGGTCTCGGGGTTCGCCTCGAGTCCGCTGATGGCGGCGCCCGCGCTGTCGACCACCGCCGACACGATCTTGTCGCGCTGGTCGGCGGAGACACCGCGGTCGTCGAGGGTGGAGGCCAGGATGCCGGCAGTGCTCGTGAAAAGCACGGTGCCGAGCACGGCGACCCCGAGTGCGGCGCCGAGCTGCCTCGACGTGGACTGGGTTCCCGATGCCGCGCCACTGTCGGCGACGGGCACCTCGGCGAGCACGACGCCGGTGAGCTGCGCCGTCGCCAGTCCCACACCCAGCCCGTAGACGAAGAGGAACGGGATGAGCGGCCCCCACGAGGCTTCGGGTCCGATGAGGAAGCCGATGCCGGCGACGCCGACGATCTCCGCCGCGATCCCGACCCGCACGATCCAGACGGGCGCGATCTTGCCGCTCGAGGCGCCCGCCGCGCCACTGGCGACGAACGATCCGCCGGCGAGGGCGAGCAGTAGCAGGCCCGTCTGCAGCGCGTCGAAGCCCAGCACGAACTGGAGCCAGAGCGGAAGGGCCAGGATGATGCCGAACTCCCCCAGCGAGACCACGGCGGCTGCGATGTTCCCGTTGCGGAACGACGCGATCGAGAAGAGCCGCAGCGCGAGGAGGGTGGAGCGCCCGGCGCGTTCGCGGTGCACGCCCCACACGATGAAACCGACAAGGGAGACGAGAGCCAGCGCGAAGGCGAACGGGATCGGTGAGAGATCGTACGGCCACGTCCATCCGCCGATCTGCGGACGCTCGTCGACCAGCCACCAGCCGTAGGTGCGCCCCTCGATGAGCCCGAACACCAGGCTTCCCATGGTGACCACCGAGAGCACGGCCCCGACGACGTCGATGGCCTCGGTGCGTTCGCTGCGCGACTCGCGCACCGTCAGGAGCACTCCGATGACGATGATGATGCCGAGCGGGATGTTGATGCCGAACGCCCACCGCCACGAGAACGCCGTGGTCAGCCACCCTCCCAGCAGGGGCCCGACCGCGGCCATTCCTCCGATGGTCGATCCCCACACGGCGAAGGCGATCCCCCGCTCGCGACCGCGGAACGTGGCGTTGATGATCGACAGCGTGGTCGGCAGGATCATCGAGCCGCCCACGCCCTGCGCGAGGCGCGCGAGGATCAGCATCCCGCCATCTGGCGCGAACGAGGCGAGAACCGACGACGCCGCGAACACACCGACTCCGATGAGCATCAGCCGACGACGACCGAAGCGGTCCGCGAGGCTCCCGAAAACCAGCAGAAGGGCGGCGAAGACCAGCGTGTAGGCCTCCTGCACCCACTGCACCTCGGTCGAGGTGATCCCCAGATCGTCGACGATCGCCGGAATCGCGACGTTGACGATCGTCGAGTCGACGATGATCAGGGAGACGGCGATGCTGATGAAGACCAGCCCCACCCACCGCAAGCGGAGGTATCGATCCATGATGTCTAGCTTAGCTAGGTATTAGCCTGGCTTCTCGTTTTTCTCGATCCGGGTCGTTTCGCCCCTTGTACAGTGAGCGCGTGGATCCCGTGACCGAGCACCAGCCGCACAAGCGCCCCGTCGTCATCACCGTCGTCGGCATCCTGGTCGTCCTCAGCGGCCTGTCGAACGCCTTCCTCGGTCTCGTCGTGCTGCTCAGCCGTTACCGCGTGGATGCCGAAGACATGCTCGTCGTGTCACTCATCGGGTCGGCCGTCATCCTGTTCGGACTGCTCACCCTCGCGGTCGCGGCTGCGATCCGCCGCGGCAGTCGGCTCGCCCGCCTGCTGGTAACGATCTACCTCGGCGTGCAGCTCGTGTTGCACGCCGTCACGGCGATCACCACCGACTGGGATTGGGCGGTGTTCACGCAGGCCGTGCTCGAGATCCTGATCCTGGTGGCGCTGTGGGCGCCGCCCGGCTCACGCCACTTCGTCGATCGCTGACCATCGCGCCAGCACACGCCGGTGCACGACCCGCACGACCTCGATCGCGAGGATCGTGAGCACCGTGATGACCGCGATCACGTAGGCGGCATCCTCACCGGGATCGACGAGCTGGAAGAACGCGGTGCTCAGCGGCAGCGTGAACAGCGTCGCGAGGGCGACGAACATCGCTCCGACGACCAGCACCTTGAAGCGGTTGAGCGGGCGTGCGAGCACGGCGAGCACCCAGATGCCGACGATCGCCAGGATGATCGTCGACCCCGTGCGCAGCTGCGGCTCGGTGACCTCGAGCTCCATCGCGATGCGTGTGTAGACCGTCAGGGCGATGGCGATCAGCAGGCCGGCCGGGATCGCGAACGTCAGCGAACGACGTAGGAACCCCGGGACGTACCGCTGCACGTTGGGCATCAGGGCGAGGAAGAACGCGGGGATGCCGATCGTGAGCCCGTCGGTGATCGACAGCTGCCGGGGAAGGAAGGGGAACTCCAGCACCATGACTCCGAAGAGCACCGCGAGCGTCGTCGCGTAGACCGTCTTGGTGAGGAAGAGCATCGACACGCGTTCGATGTTCGCGATCACCTGACGCCCCTCCGCGACGACGTCCGGCAGGTGCGAGAACTGCCCGTCGAGAAGTACGAGGCGCGCCACTGCCTTCGTCGCGGGAGATCCGGAGTTCATCGCGATGCCGATGTCGGCGGTCTTGATCGCGAGTGCGTCGTTCACGCCGTCGCCCGTCATAGCGACGGTGTGGCCGCGCGCCTGCAGGGCCACGACCATCCGCTTCTTCTGCTCGGGGGTCACACGGCCGAAGACCGTCTGCGATTCGAGCACGTCACCGAGTTCGCCCTCGCCCTCAGGGAGCTGGCGGGCGTCGTAGCCCTCGTCGACGTCGAGCCCCACCTGCCGGGCGATCGCCGCGACCGTGCGCGGGTTGTCTCCCGAGATGACCCGCACCCCCACGCCCTGCGCACGGAAGTACGACAGCGTCTGCGCCGCATCGGCGCGCACCTTCTCGCTGAACGTGATCACGGCGACCGGCACGAGGCCCGTCGGCAGGGACTCCGTCTCCTGGGCGGCCGCCGAATACGGTTCTGCCGTGAATGCGAGCACGAGTGTGCGCAGCCCCTCGGCTGCGAGACGCGTCACGGCCTCCCCGACCTCGGTGCCGGCATCCGTCGCGACATCGCCGAGCACCATCTCGGGGGCGCCCAGCACCCACGTCTCGTCGACGCGATCGGCGAACGACAGCGCGCTCCACTTGCGTGCCGACGAGAACGACACGTACACGGATGCTTCGCGCTCCCCTAAGCCGGGGAAGGGAGCCCGCAGGCAGCGCGCCGTGGCATTGGCATCCGGCGCGTTCCCGAACCAGGACAGCGCATTTTGCCAGCCCTCGATGTTCGCATCGAGCTGCTCGAGATCGCGATAGGCGAGCTCGCCCTCGGTGAGCGTTCCCGTCTTGTCGAGGCAGATGATGTCGACGCGCGCGAGCCCTTCGACGGCGGGGAGTTCGTTGACGAGCACCTGCCGAGCCGCGAGCCGTGCCGCACCGACGGCGAACGCGATCGATGTCATCAGCACGAGCCCCAGCGGGATCATCGCGGTCAACGCCGAGATCGTGTTGACGATCGCCTGGGTCCAGGTGCCGCTCTCCCAGGCCGACACCCACCCGCCGGCCACCATCATCTGCGCGTTGAGCACCAGCAGTCCGATGGGTCCGATCCCCCACCCGACCCATTTCAGGACGCGATCGATCGAGGTGCGCAGCTCGGACGTGACGAGCGAGAACCGCTTGGCCTCGGCGGCGAATTTGTTCGCGTAGGAGTCCGCCCCGACACGGGTCGCACGCGCGATGCCCTCCCCTGCCACCACGATCGACCCCGACAGCGCCTCATCGCCGTCGGTCTTGTCGACGGCATCCGACTCCCCGGTCAGCATCGACTCGTCGATCTGCAGAGCCCGATGTTCGAGCACGACCGCGTCGGCGGTGACCTGGTCTCCCGCGCGGAGGATCAGGATGTCTCCCTGCACGACCTCGGCGGGCGCGATCTCGATCTCGTGCGAGTCCCGGCGCACGCGCGCACGGGGAGCGTTCAGCAGCGCGAGTCGATCGAGTGACGCCTTGGCCCGGAACTCCTGCCAGCATCCGATGATCGCGTTCCCGAAGGCCGCGAGACCGAAGAGTGCGTCCTGCCAGCGCCCGAGCAGGAGCAGCACCAGGAAGCACGCGCCGACGATGCCGTTGAAGAGCGTGAAGACGTTCGCTCGTACGATGTTCCATGCGCTGCGACTGGAATCACCCGCGAAGGCGTTCGTCTTGCCTGCGGCCGTCAGCGCTGCGACCCGCGCTGCCGTGAGCCCGCTCTGCCGGTCGGTGTCCGTGTCGCTCTCACTCTGCACCGCGGCTGTGCCCTCCATGGCCTCACTGTAGCGATGCGTCGACTCGCGGCACCAGGACGGATGGATCATGCTTCTCTGGACAGCACGCCCGCATGAGCGCATGCTGACAACATGACCGCCTTCCAGACAACGCACGCGTTCAGCGGATTCAGCGTCGACTCGATCGATGCCGCCCGCACGTTCTATGCCGACACGCTCGGCATGGATGTCTCGACCAATGCCATGGGGTTCCTCGATATCCGCCTGCCGCAGGGCGGTTCGATCCTCGTGTACGCGAAACCCGATCATTCCCCTGCGAGTTTCACGATCCTCAACTTCCCCGTCGACGACGTCGACGCAGCGGTCGATGAGCTCAACGCCCGCGGCGTCGTGACGAAGATCTACGACGACGAGCTCGGCACCGATGCCAAGGGCATTGCGCACGGCGGCCCCGGACGCGGACCGGATATCGCCTGGTTCCGTGATCCCGCCGGCAACGTCCTCTCGGTGCTCGCCGCAGGCTGAATCCGGCAGGTCCCGCCGCCGTCGATAGGCTGACGTCATGAGCGGGATGCGGGGGGCCGGCGACAGAGCTCGCAGCGCGACCGCCCATGCGGCGCGCACCGCGACGTCGCGGGCCGCCGTTCCGTTCTGGGTCGTCGCAGCCGCCGTCGTCGCCCTCGTCGCCGTGTTCGTCAGTTTCGGCGGGCTGGCCACCGCGACGAGCGAGCCCGCGCCGGTCGCGGTCGGCTCCGAAGCGCGCACGTCGCTCTATGCGGTGACCGTACTCGACGGCGAGCTGACGGATGCCGTCGAGGAGCAGTACCTCGAGGCCGAGCCGGGCGAGACTCTCCTGGTGCTGACCGTGGTGATCGAGAACCTGACCGATCACCCGATCGGCGTCGACTCCGCCGCCGATCGGGTCGAGGCTCGGCTGATCAGGGCGCGCGCGCCGATGCTGCAGGTGGCGCAAGCGACGTCGGCATTCTCGACGCGCGCGTGGCGGCCCGACGGCTCCTCGGGGCAGGTCGTTCTCCAGCCCGGAGTTCCCAGCGAGATCCGCATCGCCTGGTCGGTGCCCGATGATGCCTTCCCCGACGGCACAGCCCGTCTGGACGTCTTCGATGCCGTGGAGCAGGGCGGCCAGGTCATCCTCTCGTCGTCGACGATCTCCTGGCAGCGAAAGCAGCAGACCGCGCAGATCACAGTCGACCTGGCGGCTGCGGTATGAGGCGGTCGCTCCCCTGGATCTCCGGCATCGCGCTCGTCGCGGTCGCCGGCGTGGTCACGCTCGCGATTCCGTCCGACGACTCTCTGACGGATCCCATCCTCATCCGGGGCTCGACCGACGACGAACTCGCATCCCGCACCCTCCGCATCGCCGTTCAGGACTCCACCTTCGCCGACGAAGTCGCGGTGCCGGCCTCCGACTGGAGCGCCGAGGGCAACTGGCTCGTCATCACCGTCGAAGCGTCGGCCCCGCACACCGAGACCGGCGCCGCCATCAACCTGGCGACCCTCACCGTCGACGGGCGGGTGTTCCAGGCGAGCGAGCGACCATCGGACTCGCTCCTGCACACTCCGCTCCACGTCGGCACCGCACTCGTCGGCTCCCTGGCCTTCGAGCTGCCCGCCGATCTTCGTCACGGCACCGCCGAGCTGCGGCTAAGCCCGACGACTCCGACTCCCTTACTCGATGACGTCATCGTGATCACCCTGCCCCTCGACGACCTGCCCGCGACGTCGCAGGTCGATCTCATCGCTCCCGAATGGGCGACGCCATGACCTGGTGGCGTCGACAGCGCGTCGCGCTTCTCGCGCTGGTCCTCGCCGCGATCGCCGCGGTCGGAGTGCACCTGTGGCTGGACGCGCTGCCGATGGCGAATCGCACCTCGAAGGACATCACGACCGTCGAGAGCAGCGCCTCGATCGCCGGGCAGACGCTCACGCTCGGCGCTGTGCGCTGGGACGAGTTCGACGCGCCGTCGGGATCCCGAACCCTCAGCGTTCGCGTCGAGGCCGAGGGTGCGACGGATGCCGCATCGTGCGGGGTATTCACGCTCACGGAACAGGCGACAGGTCGGCTGTGGGAGAACGCCCGCGCCGATCTCGACGTGCCGTACGACGCCGGCGAGCGCTCGTGCCTCGAGGACTCAGGGCCCTATGAGATTCTCACGGTCTTCCTGCTCCCCGATGACGCCGAGGCGCCCTTCCTCTTCGACGTCCCCGACACCGATGGTGTGATCGCCCGATTCGTCGTCGTCCCCTGAGTCGGCGGCGTCGAGTCCCGCCTCCGGAATACCGATGACCGTGTCGAACGCGGTCGCGATGAGCGCGACGCGCAGGGGTTCGGCGATCGCGGCGACGGCGAGCAGCAGAAGGGGCAGGAAGGCGGCCCAGAACAGGGAGTCGTGACCGCCCACCGCCAGCAGGAGCCCGCGGGATGCCCAGTACTCCGCCAGGGCCCACAGGGCGTAGGCGAGCGCGAACACGCCGAACAGCAGCGGTCCACCGCGCCAGACGAGGGCGACGGCGGCCCAGAGACTCTCGAGACGCTGCAGAAGGGTGCGGGCCAGGGTGCCCAGGGCGCCCCGCAGAGCCGCGCGTCCGTTCCGGAAGGGAGCCGGCGAGGTGTCGAACTCGGTGCCGTAGATGACACCGGCGACGGTGAGCCACGCGGCGGGGACCAGCAGCACGGCGGCGACCAGCCCCACCAGCCACAGCACCGCCTCCCAGATGAACGCCACGGGCACGACGTATTGCGCGAACCAGTCTGCGATCCCTCCGAGCCACACCGTGCCCGCCCGGTCTGCGACCCACACGCGGGCGTCACCCCACCACTGCCCGATGAGGGTGAACAGCATGAACGTCCAGAGGACCTCGGCGTAGGCGGCGAGCGCGAGCGTCCCCGCCGATCGCCGTTGTCCTCGTCGCGCCAGCACGATTCGCACGACGAGGGCGATCACCAGGACCGCCACCGGCAGCACCCCGACCGAGATGAGTCCGCCGCGGTCGCCGAGCTGGTCGTAGTCGTAGCCCGCATCGCGGAGGGCGATTCCACTCGCTATCCGGAAGAACTCCGACTGGTCGGCATCGAGCATTCCCCAGGCGGCATAGAAAGCGAAGAAGGGAAGGATCGCGGCCAGGATCGCGCCGGCGAACACCCGGTAGCCTCCGTCGTCGTCTCTGGCGCTGTGCGGCAGAGACGGCTGCACGCTGAGGTACATCGCCACGTAGGAGACGAGCCGGGCGGCGACGGCGAGCGGCAGCAGCAGGAGGCCCCCAAGGGTGGTGTGCCCACCGACGAATCCTGCGAGCAGCACGAGCAGCTGGTGCACCGCCTCGCCGCCGAGGTACCAGGCTCCGAGCGCAGGCCAATGGGCGGCGAGGATGCGCCCGAAGGTTCGAAGGGCCTGAGCCATACCCCCACCGTATCGACTCGGGGCGCGACCCTGCGGCGCTAGACCTCTCCGAGGGCCGTGAGAGGGATCGCCACCCAGGTCGGCCGGTTGCGCTTCTCATACACGGCTTCGTACACCGCCTTGTCGGCGGCGTAGGCGTTGAGCAGGGTGCGGTTGTCGGCGAGGATGCTCTCCTCGTCGCCCGGTGACGCGGCATCCGCTCCCGCCGAATCCGTGCGGCAGAGAGCCGCGACGTACGCGTCGAGGAAGTGTCCGCGCGCCCGCTGCGACCACTCCCGGCCACTGGCGGCACGGAGATCGTCGTCGGTATCCACCGGCCCGTCAGCGGGAGCGGCGTGCGACATCTCGACGACTCCCGGCACGTAGTCGAAGGATCGGAGCATGCCCGCGACGTCACGCCAGGGCGAGTCGAGCAGCGACCGCTCGGCGAAGGGCCGGCCCGGCTCGCCTTCGAAGTCGACGATCCGCCACCCCTGCGCCGTGCGGAGTGTCTGTCCGAGATGCAGGTCACCGTGCACGCGCTGCACATCGAGGCCGGGGAGCGCGGCGACCCCGGTGTAGGCCAGCCGCAGTCGATCCTCGTAGGCGGAGAGCTCCGGCACGACGAGGAGGGCCCGGTCGAGGCGTTCGTTCATCGTGCGCGCCAGAGACGCGGCCGCACGTGGTCCCCGCCGTTCAACGGGGAACCGCTCGCGCAGCCGGGCGTGCACCTCTGCCACGGCGGTGCCCAGGCGCGACGCCTCACCGGCGAAGTCGCCCCCGGATTCGCTGATGCTCTGACCGGGCTCGGCGAGCAGAGTGCGCACGCTCCCCGTCGCGAGCTCGAATCCGTCGGAGGCGGTCCGCAGGAACTCCTGCATCATCGCCAACTGCACGACCTCGCCGTCGAGGTCGACCTCGACCCAGCCGTACAGGGCGGCGATGTACTCGGAGTGGCCCTGGGTCAGTTCCTCGTGTATCTCGATGTCGGGGTTGAGACCGGGACTCACCTTGCGGAAGACCTTCATGATGGCGGTGTCGTCGAAACGCACGGAGGAGTTGGACTGCTCCCCGGTGAGCGGCGAGGAGCGCAGCCCGGGATCGAGGGACTCCGTTCCGGGCACACGCCGGAAGCGCAGTCCCCCGCGCTCCGCGTGACCGGAGGTCTCCGCGGCGATGAGTCCCTCGAGCCAGAGCGCCATCGCATACCGGTCGTGCACCGCGTCGTAGAGGTGACGAACCCGGTCATCGTGCTCGACCGTGCCGATGTAGGCGTGCGCGATCGCATCCTGGGTGTCGTCGTAGTGAGCGAGCGGCACCTGGTACGTCTCGTGACCGCCCTCGTCGTCGGAGTAGTCCACCGTCACGAGCGTGACGAGCACATCCATGCTCGGCGAGTGGGAGGTCAGCTCCGCGATGGTCTGCACCCGCGAGACCTGGAACGGACGGCTCTTCCCGCCGAACCAGCGCGTGCGCACCAGGTAGTGCTCGAGGACGGCGGGGGCGATGCCGCTCATAGCAGCCCCCTCTCGTCGGCGTCTTCCGCCGGCTCCTGCAGCTGGAACCAGAAGAATCCGTGGCCGCCCAGGGTGAGCAGGTAGGGCAGCTCCCCCACCCTCGGGAACCGCACACCACCCACGAGCTCCACCGGGACCATCCCCTCGAAGCGCCGCAGGTCGAGTTCGACGGGCTGGGGGAACTGCGACAGGTTGTTGACGCACAGGATCACGTCGACGCTGCCGTCGTCGTTCGTGTGCTCACGGGTGTACGACAGCACGGCGGGGTTGGATCCGCCGAGGTCGTTGAAGCTCCCCAGTCCGAATGCCGGGTGCTTCTTGCGCGCCTGGATCATCAGGCGCGTCCAGTGCAGCAGCGACGAACGGTCTTCCTGCTGCGCCTCGACGTTGACCGCCAGGTAGCCGTACACCGGATCCTGCACCAGGGGCAGAGCGAGCTTGCCGGGGTTCGACGTCGAGAATCCGGCGTTGCGGTCCGAGGTCCACTGCATCGGCGTGCGCACGCCGTCGCGATCGCCGAGCCAGATGTTGTCGCCCATGCCGATCTCGTCGCCGTAGTAGAGCACGGGAGAGCCCGGCAGAGACAGCAGGAGTCCGGTGAAGAGCTCGATGCGGTCGATGTCGTTGTCGAGCAGCGGCGCGAGACGACGACGGATGCCGATGTTCGCCTTCATCCGCGGATCCTGCGCGTACTCGTTCCACATGTAGTCGCGGTCTTCGTCGGTGACCATCTCGAGCGTCAGCTCGTCGTGGTTGCGCAGGAAGATACCCCACTGGCACCCCGCCGGGATCGGCGGCGTCTCGGCGAGGATCTCGCTGATCGGATACCGCGATTCCCGACGCACCGCCATGAAGATGCGCGGCATGACCGGGAAGTGGAAGCACATGTGGCATTCGTCACCGCCCACCTCGGCGTCGCCGAAGTAGTCCACGACGTCTGCCGGCCACTGGTTCGCCTCGGCCAGCAGCACGCGCCCCGGATACTCCCTGTCGACGATACGGCGCACCTTGCGCAGGAACTCGTGCGTCTCGGGAAGGTTCTCGCCGTTGGTGCCCGGCCGCTCGTAGAGGTAGGGCACCGCATCGAGCCGGAATCCGTCGAGTCCCATGTCGAGCCAGAAGCGCATGGCGTCGATCATCGCCTCGTGCACCTTCGGGTTGTCGAAGTTGAGGTCGGGCTGGTGGGCGAAGAAGCGGTGCCAGAAGTACTGCTGGCGCACGGGGTCCCACGTCCAGTTGCTCGGCTCGGTGTCGACGAAGATGATGCGGGCGTCCTCGTAGAGGTCGTCAGTGTCGCTCCACACGTAGAAGTCGCCGTAAGGACCCTCCGGGTCGTTGCGCGAGGCCTGGAACCACGGATGCTCGTCGCTGGTGTGATTCATGACGAAGTCGATGATCACGCGCATGTCGCGGGCGTGCGCGGCATCCAGGAACTCCTGGAAGTCCGCCGTCGTGCCGAGGTCGGACTGCACCCCCGTGTAGTCGGCCACGTCGTATCCTCCGTCCCGCAAGGGCGACGGGAAGAACGGCGGGATCCACAGGCAGTCCACGCCGAGCCAGTGCAGGTAGTCGAGCTTGTCGATCAGTCCCCGGAAATCGCCCGACCCATCGCCGTCGCCGTCCTTGAACGAGCGCACGAGCACTTCGTAGAACACGGCCGTCTTGAACCACTCCGGCTCGGGACTCCCCGGTGTATCCGGGAAGGGCTCCTGAGTCAGGATGGGGATGGATGCCGTCGGCGGCGCCGATTCTGCAGCAGAGCTCATGCGGTTCTCCCAGTGCGGACCATGCGCCCAACTTGTCACATGAGCGGGCCCGCGCGTCACCCCTTGCGCCCACGGACGGGGAAGGTGTAACCGAGGACTGTCGGTGCCCCCGCCTATCGTCGAGCCATGCCGACACCGCGTACTCTCCCGGGGCCGTGCCACCTCTGCGGCAGTGTGTCCGGCATCCGCACCGGCGGTACGTGGGAGTGCGCGACGTGCGGGTGGCGCTACGGCGACGTGCCCGACGACGACCTGCCGCGTCCTCGCATCGACGTCGTGTACTACCTCCGTTACGACCGACGGGTGAAGATCGGCACGAGCATGCGCCCGCGTCAGCGGCTCGCGAGCATCCGCCACGATGAACTCCTCGCGTTCGAGCGCGGCGACCGCACGGTGGAGCGGCGACGGCACCTGGAGTTCGCCGAGGCACGCGAGGGCGGCGAGTGGTTCACGCTGACTGCGCCGTTGCGCGCGCATATCGCCGGGCTGTCGTCCGGCGGTTCTCCCTGGGAGCTCTACGCCCGCTGGCTGAGCGAGGCGCTGCGCCCGTGAGGTTCGACGGCGCTGCTATCCAGCGTCTTCACGTCCGTCGGTGGTGCATCAGTGAAGATTCAATTGTGCACAATCTAATCGCGTGCAATACTTAATGTATGGCCGTGACAGACGAGATGGTGTGCTTCTCCCTCTACTCCGCCGCGCGCGCCACCACCCAGGCCTACCGGGCCTTGCTCGCCCCGTGGGGGCTCACCTACCCGCAGTACCTGGTCCTGGCGATCCTCTGGCACGAGGGCGAGCAGACGATCGGTTCGCTCGGCGACGAGATGCAGCTCGACTCGGGCACGCTCTCCCCGCTCGTGCGCAGGCTGGAACAGGTGGGTCTCGTCACGAAGGCCCGCAGCACGCACGATGAGCGGGTCGTCACCGTGCAGCTCACGCCCGAGGGCCAGGCGCTCCGGTCGGAGCTCGCGAAGATCCCCGCGCAGATCGCTCAGCTCTCCGGCATCCGCGACGATGCGCACCGACGTCGACTGATCGCCGAACTCCACGAACTGACCGGCCTGCTTCAGGCCGCGAACACGACCACGTCGTCGGCGCCCTCGGGCGCACGATCGACGTCGATCGACTGACAACCCGGAAGGAACCCATTCATGGAAGCTCTCTACACCGCAGAGGCCGTCGCCACCGGCGCAGGCCGTAACGGACACGTCGCCACCGACGACCGCCGCGTCGAGTTCGACCTCGCGATTCCCAAGGCGATGGGCGGAAGCGGTGACGGCGCGAACCCCGAGCAGTTGTTCGCCGCGGGATACGCCGCGTGCTTCCACTCCGCACTGCAGTCCGTCGCCCGCGCCCAGAAGGTCAGCATCGCCGATTCGTCCGTGGGCGCTCGCGTGCACATCGGATCGAACGGCAACGGCGGGTTCGGCCTGGCCGTCGAGCTCGAAGTGGTCATCCCGGACGTCCCGCACGAGCAGGCCCAGGCGCTGGCGGATGCCGCCCACCAGGTGTGCCCGTACTCGAACGCGACGCGCGGCAACATCGACGTCACGATCACCGTCTCCGATGACTGAGACCCGAGAGGACTCCCGCATGCGTGCACTCATCCACCCCACATTCGGCGAAGCCGACGAGGTCCTCGCGATCGAAGAGCGCCCCGTTCCGCAGCCCGGCCCGGGTCAGGTGCGGCTCCGCGTCGTCCTGTCCCCCATCCACAACCACGATCTGTGGACGGTGCGCGGCACGTACGGCTTCAAGCCCGAGCTTCCCGCGGCGTCCGGCACCGAGGCGCTCGGCATCGTCGACGCACTCGGCGAGGGCGTCGAGCACCTCAGCGTCGGTCAGCGCGTGGCGACAGGTGGCACCTTCGGCGCCTGGGCCGAATACATCGTCGCGAACGCCGCCGGACTCATCCCGGTGCCGGACGGGCTTCCCGACGAGAGCGCGGCACAGCTCGTGTCGATGCCGTTCAGCACGATCAGCCTGCTGCGTTTCCTCGACGTGAACGAGGGCGACTGGATCGTGCAGAACGCCGCGAACGGCGCCGTCGGACGCATGCTCGCGCAGCTCGGCGCTGCTCGCGGAGTCAACGTTCTCGGGCTCGTGCGGCGCGCAGAAGGAGTCGACGAGCTCCGCGCGCAGGGCATCGAGAACATCATCGCCACGGATCACCCGGACTGGCGCGAGCAGGCCGCACGCCTGACGGGCGGCGCGCCCATCGTCGCTGGCGTCGACTCGGTCGGCGGCTCCGCATCGGGCGACGTGCTCTCGCTGCTCGCCGAGGGCGGGACTCTGGTCGCTTTCGGCGCGATGAACTCCCCCGTCATGGAGATCGCATCGGGCGATGTCATCTTCAAGCAGGCGACGGTGAAAGGCTTCTGGGGCAGCAAGGTCATCCAGACGATGGATGCTGCCGTCCGCACGTCGCTGTTCGGCGAGCTCATCCAGCGGGTCGGCGACGGCACGCTCACCCTGCCCGTCGCCGGTGTGTTCGACGCCGCTGACGTTGCGGACGCCGTGCGCCTGAGCAACTCGCCCGGTCGCGTCGGCAAGGTGCTGCTCCGGTTCTGAGCATCACGAACCGCGCAGAGAGGGCCGTCCCGTCGGGGCGGCCCTCTCTGCATCCCTCGACGACGCACCCCTCGACAACGCACCCCTCGACAATGTCGGCGGCCGGGCGCAGAGTGCTGTCATGGACATCACACTCATGCAGCCCGCCGGTCTCGTCGTCAGTCCCGCGTTCAGTCATGTCGCCGTCGTTCTTCCCGGGGCCACGACGATCTACGTGGGCGGTCAGAACGGTGTCGACGAGGTCGGGAAGATCGTCTCCGACGATGCCGGCGAACAATCGCTTCGCGCCGTCGAGAACGCGCGCGTCGCTCTCGACGCGGCCGGCGCGACCCTCGACGACGTCATCAGCTGGACGGTCCTGATCCACCAGGATGCCGACCTCCGGGCGGCCTACGGCGCGGTGGCGTCGAAGCTCGCCCGCGACGGAGCGCCGCCCCTCGTGACCGCAGCGATCGTCGCCGGTCTCGGGGTTCAGGGCGCGCTGATCGAGGTCAGCGCCGTGGCCGCCGTCGTGCGCGACTGACGCCGGTCAGCCGATCGCGACGGCGATCGCCGTGACGACCACGGCGAGCAGCGGGAGGGTGCCCTGCATCGCGGCCGCACGAGCCTTCGTGCGGTCGGCGAGCACGAGCACGAGCGCGGCGGCGAGCATCATGCCCGTCCCGGCGAACACCAGGGTGAGGCCGATCGTGGTGAACCCGAACATGGCGAAGCCGATGCCGAAGAGCGTCGTCAGCGCGAGGAAGAGGTTGTAGAAGCCCTGGTTGAAGGCGAGCTGCTTCATCGTGATGGCATCCGCCTCGCTGGCGACGCCGAAGATCTTGCGGGTTTCGGGCTCGGTCCACTTCAGCGACTCGAGGGCGAAGATGAAGACGTGGAAGGCGGCAGCAGCAGCTGCGAGGACGAGACCGGCGATGAGCATCCTCTGATTCTCCTGCTCCGATGCCCTCGGCAGCAAACCCCCCGACGGCTCAGACCAGGAAGATCGGCAGCAACCCCGGATTGTGCGCGTGCACGAGCACGCCGAACACGACGGCGTCGAACAGCAGATGCACGGTGACCACATAGGCGAGCGAGTGCGTGCGCAGGAAGATGAATCCCTGCAGCAGGGCGAACGGGATCGTCAGCAGCGGCCCCCACTCGCGGTAGCCGAGCTCCCAGAGGAACGACACGAACACGATCGACTGCAGCACGTTCGCGAGCGCATCCGGAAAATGCCGACGCAGCAGCGCGAACACCGTGCAGATGAAGAACAGCTCGTCCCAGATGCCGACCGCTCCCACGCCGACGAAGAGCCGCGCGATGAGATCGGGCGTATCGACGACGGGCCAGTTCTGATAGACGCCGCTCGTGATGAAGTAGAACGGCAAAATGAGCCAGCCGAGCACGAGCACGGCGGCGAGCCACCCCCACTGCAGGCGACCCCAGCGGCGATGCGCCCGCCAGGGGAACGAGATCGCACGATCACGGTAGAGGAAGCGGGAGACCACATAGGGCACCGCGACGGCGCCGCCCAGCGCGAGTGTGAAGCGCAGCATCGCCATGTTGTCGAGCTCGGCCGCCAGCGGAATGACACTGACGATGAGAAGACCCAGTGCGATCAGCGAGAGGTCGCGGGTCAGAGACGGAGCGGATGCCGTCACCCGGCCCCGCTCGATCCACCATGCGACCCCGATGCCCAGGGCGAGCAGCAGCCATCCGAGCCACGCGATCTGCAGCACGAAGAATGCGGGCGCCGCGGCGCAGACGAGCACGGCAGGGGCGATGCCCGGCCAGACCGTGGCCGCGGCCCGCACGTCGGTCACGCGCGGGACCGCCGTCGGTAGACCAGGTCGCGGATCTCCCGGCCCTTCGCGATTCCCTTGCGCTCGAAGGCCGTCATGACGCGACCGTCGAACCGCTCGCCCCACTCCCCCTCGAACGCTCTCTCGAAGAGCGGCTCGGCGTCGAGCACGTCGCGCATCTGCAGCGCGTAGTCCTCCCAGTCGGTCGCGAGGCGCAGAAGTCCGCCGTCGACGAGCGCCCGGGCGGCGTTGTCGGCGAAGCCCGCCCGCACGAGGCGGCGTTTGGTGTGCTTCTTCTTGTGCCAGGGATCGGGGAAGAATATCCACGCCTCGCTGACCGCACCTTCCGGCAGGAACGATGACAGCACCTCGGGGGCATTCGCCTCGACCACCCGCAGGTTCTTCGCACCTTCACGGTCCGCGTCGAGCATCGTGCGGGCCAGACCGGCGCGGAACACCTCGACGGCGAGGAAATCGTGATCGGGGCGAGCCGTCGCGGCCGCCACGATCGCATGCCCCTGGCCCGATCCGATCTCGACGATCAGGTCGGCGTCGCGACCGTACTCGGCGGCGACGTCGAGACGCGCCTCGGGGTGCACCGATGTCGACGCGACGCCGCGGACCACGTCGAGCAGGTAGTGCGGAGCGAGATCGATGAAGGCGCGCTCCTGCGCCTCCGACATCCGGCCGCTGCGGCGCACGAACGACACCGGTTCGTCACGGAAAGTGCGGGGTTCTGACATGGTTCCAGGGTAGTCGGGGCACCCGGCCCGTGCGCGCCGCGCGGGTCAGGCCGAGGGAGCCGTCACGAAGTCGATGAGTTCCTCGACCCGACCGAGCAGCGCGGGCTCGAGGTCGCGGAAGCTGTGCACCTTGCTCAGGATGTGCTGCCACGCCCTGGCCGTATCGGCCTGCGTCTCGTGCGGCCAGCCGAAGGCGCGGCAGATTCCCGTCTTCCAGTCCGTTCCGCGAGGGATCTCCGGCCACCGCGCGATGCCCAGCGCCTGCGGGGTGACGCACTGCCAGACGTCGACGAACGGATGCCCGACGATGCGCACATGGCGACCGTGCGGACCCCGGGCGACGGCATCCGCGATGCGCGATTCCTTCGATCCGGGCACGAGGTGATCGACGAGCACGCCGTAGCGACGCTGCGCATTCGGCGGCTCCGCGGCGAGCAGGTCGTCGAGCAGGTCGACGCCCTGCAAGAACTCGACCACGACGCCTTCCACACGAAGGTCGGCACCCCACACCTTCTCGACGAGTTCGGCGTCGTGCTTGCCCTCGACCAGGATGCGGCTGGGCAGCGCGACGCGGGCGCGCTGGTCGGCGACGGCGAAAGAGCCGGATGCCGTGCGCCGGGGCCCCTGGGCCTTGGGTGCCGGAACGGTGAGCCGAACCGCCTCGCCGTCGATCAGGAATCCGCCACCCAGGGGAAACAGACGCTTGCGCCCGAGGCGGTCCTCGAGTTCGACGTTGCCACCCTGCACGCGTGTCACGGCGCCGCAGAATCCGTCACCCGCGACCTCGACGACGAGGTCGAGCTCGGCGGGCACCTGTGGCACCGGCTTCGCCGCGCGCTCTCGCCATCCCGCCGCGAGCACGTCCGATCCGTACCTGTCTTCCATGCCCTCCAGCGTATGCGTCTCCGCTACGGGCGAACGGCGATCCGGCTCCGATTGCTGTCGCGTGTCGGGGACTGTGAATAGACTCGGCACATGGGGCGCGGCAGCCAGTCGGAGGGAACACGATGAGGACTCGATGGCTGACTCTGGCCGCAATGACGTTGGCGGCCACCGCAGCCTTGTTCTCGGTGAGCGCGGCGTCTGCGACAGACCCCGTCACGCTCGACGCCGGGTACGTGACTGACGATGTCGGTGTGCTCAGCGCCGACGAGCACGATGCGGTCGAGGCACGGTTGCAGACCCTGACCGAGAACTCCTCCGCCGATCTCTTCGTCGTGCTGGTCGATGGCTTCACGTCACCCTCCGATCGCGTCGAGTGGGCGAACCGGGTCGCCGACGACAACAACCTCGGTCCGGAGCAGTACCTGCTCGCGATCGCGACCGACCAGCGCAGCTACTACATCTCGTCGGCCGAGGGCGGACCGCTCAGCGACGCCAAACTCGACGACATCGAGGAGAAGATCCAGCCGCTCCTGGCCCAGAACGACTGGGACGGCGCGATCGTGCTCGCGGCCGATGAGATCCAGGGCGACGGCGGAGCGGGTGCCTTCCGAGGATTCCTCATCGTCGTCGGCATCATCGCCGCTGCGCTCGTCATCTGGCTGGTCATCGTCCTCGTGCGGCGCGGTCGCCGCAATGCCGCGATCCGCGCGCGGGGAGCCATGCCCGAGAAGGCCGATCCGAACGACCCGTTCTCGACGCTGACCGACGCGCAGGTCGAGACGCAGGCAGGATCAGCACTCGTCCAGGCCGACGACGCGATCACCTCCAGCCGAGAGGAGCTCGGTTTCGCCGTGGCGCAGTTCGGCGAAGGCGCCACCGCCGAGTTCAGCCGCGCGGTCGAGATCGCCAAGACGAAGATGTCCGAGGCGTTCGACCTCAAGCAGAAGCTCGACGACGAGATCGAAGACACGATCCACGACCGGCGCGCGTGGCACATCCGCATCATCCAGCTCGCCGACGAGATCGACGATGCCCTCGACGCCAACACCGAGGCGTTCGACGCGCTGCGCAAGCTCGAGCAGAACGCGCCGCAGGAGCTCGAGCGCGTGCGTGCCGAGCGTGCAGCTCTCGAACCGGCCCTCGCAGGAGCACCCGCCGCCTTGGCCACGCTGTCGTCCGCGTACGATGCGGCCGCCATCGCCACCGTGGCCGATAACCCGAACCAGGCGCGCGAGCGTGCCGCTCTCGCAGACCGCTCGATCGACGCCGCCGCACAGGCGATCGCGGCGGGCAAGTCCGGCGAGGCCGCCTTCGCGATCCGCACCGCCGAGCAGTCGGTCGCCCAGGCCGCGCAGCTCGCGAACGCCATCTCCGCCCTCGGCAGCGATCTCGCGACCATCGAGACGCAGGCCCAGGCCCTCGTGACCGAGCTGCAGGGCGACGTCGCGACCGCCCAGCAGCTTCCCGACACAAGCGGCACGATCGCCGCGGCGGCATCGGCCACGATGCAGCAGCTGCAGCTCGCACAGGCGGACCTCACGGGCTCGGCACGAAGCCCCCAGCGGGCGCTCGAGGCGTTGACCGCAGCGAACGCGCAGATCGACGCCGCGATCGCCCAGGGGCGCGAGAGCGTCGAGCGGGCGCGGCGCGCGCAGCAGATGCTCGAACAGACGCTGGCCCAGGCCGGATCCGAGATCCGCACGGCACGCGAATTCATCGAGACGCGGCGCGGCACGGTCGGTTCGACCGCCCGCACGCGCCTGTCCCAGGCCGAAGCGAGCCTCACTCAGGCGCTCAGCCTACGTGCGACGTCGCCCGAGGCCGCGCTGACCGAGGCGACCAGGGCGCTCGATCTCGCCCGGCAGGCCATCGCCTCCGCGTCGTCGGACGTCTCGTCCTACAACGCGCAGAACGACGGCGGGTGGGGCAGCGGACCCTTCGGCGGCTCGGGCTCCGGCGGTTCCGGGATCGGCGGCGACATCCTCGGAGGGATCATCGGCGGCCTGCTGTCCGGCGGCGGAGGCGGAAGCCGCTCGTCGTCGCGCGGCAGCAGCTATCGATCCAGTGGCGGCGGCGGATTTCGCAGTTCCGGTTTCGGCGGCGGCGGTCGCTCCAGTGGCGGCCGATCCAGCCGCTCCGGAGGTGGACGCTTCTGAACCTCACAGACTCATGCGACAGGCTTCGAACACGACCCTCTGAAAGGAACCACCCATGACCAAGCAGTCCATCTTCGGGCGTATCTCCACCCTCGTCCGGGCCAACATCAACTCGCTCCTCGACTCTGCCGAAGACCCGCAGAAGATGATCGACCAGCTCGTTCGCGACTACACGAACAGCATCGCCGACGCCGAGTCCGCGATCGCGGAGACCATCGGAAACCTGCGTCTGCTCGAGCGCGACCACGAAGAAGACGTGCAGGCGTCGACCGAGTGGGGCAACAAGGCGCTGGCCGCCAGCCGCAAGGCCGACGAGATGCGTTCAGGCGGCAACGCCACCGACGCCGACAAGTTCGACAACCTCGCCAAGATCGCGCTGCAGCGTCAGATCAGCGCCGAGCGCGAGGCCACCGGCGCCGAGCCGCAGATCGCGGCGCAGACCGAGATCGTCGACAAGCTCAAGAGCGGCCTCAACGGCATGAAGGACAAGCTCGGCGAGCTCAAGAACAAGCGCAGCGAGCTGCTCGCGCGCGCCAAGGTCGCCGAGGCGCAGACCAAGGTGCAGGATGCCGTGGGCTCGATCAACGTCCTCGACCCCACCAGCGAGCTGGGCCGTTTCGAAGACAAGGTCCGCCGCCAGGAGGCCCTCGCCCAGGGCAAGATCGAGCTCGCCGCGTCGAGCCTCGACGCACAGTTCGAGAGCCTCGAAGACCTCGGTGAGCTGACCGAGGTCGAGGCACGCCTGGCCGAGCTGAAGGCCGGCGGCACCGCGCCCCGCACGGCCATCGAAGGCTCCTGATTCACCTGCGGATGCTCCGGATCACCGCATCCGGAGCATCCGCACCTTTCTTCGGAGGCACCCGTGGTGCAATTCCTCGTCGTTCCGCAGTGGCAGGGTTCACCTGCCGCCCGCGCGATGCTCCTCGTCGACGGAGCATCCGCCATCGCCGGCGATCTGCCGCGATCGAGCACCACCGTCCTCGATGTCCCCATCGAGGCGGGTGAGTCTCTCGGAACGGGCGTGCGCCGGTTGAGCGCTCTGCTCCGCACCCGTGAACTGGTCGGTCAGCATCTCGCCGCCGACACGGTGCTGATCGGCGGTGACTGCAGCATCACG
The DNA here is from genome assembly GCF_044743285.1 of Microbacterium sp. NPDC087665. Taxonomy (NCBI): domain Bacteria; kingdom Bacillati; phylum Actinomycetota; class Actinomycetes; order Micrococcales; family Microbacteriaceae; genus Microbacterium; species Microbacterium sp. NPDC087665. Next base: position 181,680 of record NZ_JBIUWD010000002.1, read on the forward strand.
GTCGCCGGACTCGACGCGCTGCCCGGCGGTACCGACGACCTCGCGGTCGTGTGGTTCGACGCGCACGCCGACCTGCACACCCCGGAGACCTCGCCCTCCGGAGCGTTCTCCGGCATGGCTCTGCGCGCCGTCCTCGGCGAGGGTGAGCCGCAAATCGCCCTCTCCCCCGGCATCGCGCGCAATCGCGTCGTCACCGTCGGCATGCGAGACATCGACGACGCCGAGCTCGACGAGGTGTCGTCGTTGACGAATCTGAGCGTCGACGACCTGGCACGCGTCGATGCTCTGGCAGATGCCGTGCGAGCGACGGGAGCATCACGCGTCTGGGTGCACATCGATGTCGACGTGCTCGATCCCGCCGAACTCTCGGGCGTCTCCTCCGCCGCCCCCTTCGGGCTGAGTCCGGCCGCTGTGAGCGCCGCGATCCTCCGGTTGCGCGAGGTCGTCCCGCTCGCGGGCGCCACGATCGCCGGCTTCGCCCCGCGCACACCCGCTGACGCGGTCGATGACCTCGGCGCCCTGCTCCGCCTGGTCGGGGCCGTCGCACGACCGGTTCCCCTCGCATGACCGCCGATTGGCGGCCTGCGGCCGAAGCTGCGCTGGAGCGAGGACGACGGTTCGACCGGCGGATCCCGTCGTTCCTGCTGCGCTCACCCATCAGCCGCGTCGGCTACTGGTGGGGCACGGCGGTGGGCTGGGTCTGGGGATCGCTGTGGAGCACCGGTCCGGTCGAGCGTCGCGCTGGGCTGTGGATATTCCAGGGGATGCCGTCCTGGACCTTCAACCGTGGAGGCGTCTGCGTGGGAGGTTGCTTCCTCACCGGCGCTGCGCGCCCGACCGAGGCTGTGCTGCGTCACGAGGCCGTGCACAAGGCGCAGTGGCTCCGGTACGGCTTCCTGATGCCGGTGCTGTACTTCCTCGCAGGCCGCGACCCGCTGCGCAATCGCTTCGAGATCGAAGCGGGCCTCGAAGACGGCAACTACGTGCGCCGAGCCCGCTGACGCTCAGCTGTCGGAGCGGAGCAGTCCGAAGCGCTCGGGAGCGTAGATCGACGACGGGGCGACGCCGAGGTCGGCAGTGAGGTGATCGACGATGTCCGCGGTTCCGAGGTAGCCGCCGAGCAGCGTGATCTGCGTCTCGAGCTCGTCGTCGCAGAGCATCTCGTCGGCCCACGCACACGTCGCACGCGACAGCGCCTCGCCGGGGGCGCAGGAGCGGCCGGTACCCGGCGCACCGGAACGAACGCCCCGCGCCAGCCAGGTGACGGTCATACGCCCGGGGGCGTCGATCACCTGGATGTCTGCGGCGGTGGGCACTTCGATGAAGATCCGACCGGAGGCGCAGAGCGGAAGCGTCGACAGGAACATCTCGAGGTCGACGAGCGAGTGCTCATCGGCGGTCACCAGGTAGTGAGCGCGTCGACGAGCGGCACGGCGGGCTGAGCGCGTGCTGCGGGTGTCGAGCGAGATGTCCATGATCTCTCCATCGTAACACCGATGAAGGCATGCCTTACCTTGCTTGGCGGAAATCAGGTCGCAGGTTCGACGAGTGCGTCGGTGAGCGCGCGCAGCTCGGATTCCGTCATCCCCTGCGCCCGCAGGTAGCCGGCTGCCGAGCCCCAGCGCTCGTCGATCACTTCGAGCAATCGGCGCATCACCGGCGCCGGCGACTCGGTGGCGAGAGCAACGGCGTGCACCGCCTCCGGGTGCGACTGCCGCAGATAGGCGGCGATACGGCGATTGCGTTCGGGCGGCAACTGCGACTCCGTGAGCGCGTAGTCGGCGATCACCGCCTCACGGTCGGCTCCCACGGCCGAGAGCGCCAGCGCCACCGTGACTCCGGTGCGGTCCTTGCCCACGGTGCAGTGCACGAGCGTCGGCTTGCCCTCGGCGATGATGCGGACTGCGGCGACGAGGCGCTCACCGCTCTCTTCGAGCAGGTGCAGATAGAGGTCGTCGAGGCTCGTGTCGCTCTCGAAGAACGAGCGCACCGAGCCCAGGAACAGCGGGAGGTGGGTGGTGTCGGGGCCATCGACCTCGGTGGGTTCTGCGGCCACCTCTTCGCCGTCGCGCAGATCGACGATGTGCGCCACCCGGTCGCGGAGCGTGGCGACGCCTGCAGACGTCGCACCCGAGAGCTGTCCGGAACGCAACAGCACGCCCGCGCGGATCCGCCCGCCCGCTGCCGGCATCCCACCGACGTCGCGGACGTTGGGGACGCCGTCGACCTCGAGGATGGTCACGCCTGAGCCTGAGGCGCTCGGGGCGGCACCGGGTAGCGCCCGGCGATCACAACACGGTTGAAGGCGTTGATCGATACGCACGCCCAGCTCAGCGCGGCGTACTCCTTCTCGGTGAAGACGCCGCCGACGCGGTTGTAGACCTCGTCGGAGATGCCCTCCTCCGAGATGAAGGTGAAGGCCTCGGCGAGCTCGAGAGCGGCCTGCTCGCGGTCGGAGAAGACGCCGCTCTCGCGCCAGGTGGCGATCTGCATGAGGGTGTCGGTGTCGATTCCCGCCGCCACCGCACGGTCGACGTGGATGCGCGTGCAGTAGCCGCATCCGTTCAGCTGGGAGCAGTGGATCATGACGAGCTCTTTGAGGCGTTCGTCGATGCCGTTCGCGGCGCAGATCTCCCCGACGGTTCGCGAGAACGCATCGAGGGCCTGATAGGCGGCCGGCTCGGTCTTGGAGAGGTGCACTCGCTTCTCGCTCATGACTCCATGATATTCGTCGCGGGGGCTCGTCGGAGGCAGGTCGATTCTCGCTCGAAATGCATAAAGACAAGCTGAAACGCCAATCATTGAGCGTTTCTTGCAGACTTGGCGTGTTAGTAGTTGTCGTATTGATCTCGCATTTCGCGATGCGTGCATCCGGGGCGCAGAATATGGGCGTGGCGATCGACAACAACGAGTTCAGCTATCTTCCCGCACAGGCCGAGGCGCTCGGCGTTCCCGTTCCTCCCGTCGAACGTCTCACCCTGCCGCTGCCCGACGGGCGCAACGTCAGCGCCCTGCGCTTCGGTACGGACGCGCCCCAGGTCACGCTGCTGCACGGCGCGGGGCTGAACGCCCACACGTGGGACACCACGGCCCTCGCGCTCGGCCTGCCGCTCCTGTCGATCGACCTCGCCGGGCACGGTGACTCCGCGTGGCGCTCGGACCTCGACTACACCCCGCGCACCCTCGCCTCCGATGTCGCTGCAGCGCTGGACGCATGGACCTCCGGTCCCCAGATCGTCGTGGGCCAGTCTCTCGGCGGTCTCACGGGTGCCGCTCTCGCCGCGGCCCGACCCGACCTCGTCGCCGAGCTGATCGTCGTCGACATCACCCCCGGAATCGACACCTCCGCAGGCCCCGCAGCGCTGCGGGAGTTCTACGCAGGTCCTACGGACTTCGCAACCCGCGACGAACTCGTCGACCGCGCGATCGCTCTGGGCTTCGGGGGAACCCGCCCCGAGACGGAACGCGGCGTCTTCCTGAACACCCGCGTTCGACCCGATGGGCGAATCGAATGGAAGCACCACTTCGCCCATCTCGCAGCGCAGGCGCTCTCGGCGCACGCCCCCGGGCCGGATGCCGCACCCTCGGTGCTGCACGAGACCGGGTGGGACGACCTCGCCGGAGTGAAGGCTCCGATCACCCTCATCCGCGCGACACGGGGATTCGTCAGCGAAGCGGATGCCGCCGACCTGCAGCGCCGTGTGCCGAACGCCCGCGTCGTGGTCTTCGACGCGACCCACAACGTGCAGGAGACGGCTCCCGTCGAGCTCGCCGCGTTCGTGGCCGCGTCTTCTGCGTCCGTCTGACACCGAATGTGACGCCCCGTTCCATCCCGACCCCGTGACCTTCTGACTCATCCCTAGGCTCGATCAACCGGCACACAGCAACTGCCGCACCGAGAGGAAACCACCATGTTCCGACGCTCCCGACGCATAGCGCTGATCTCCGCGCTCGCCGCCACCGCTGTGATCCTCAGCGCGTGCACCGGCGCCCCGGAGCCCGCATCCACGTCGAAGGCCGAAGTCGACCCCGACGCCACGCTCCAGGTCGGTCTCGTCCTCGAGCCGACCAACCTCGACATCCGGCACACCAGCGGTGCCGCACTCGAGCAGATCCTCATCGACAACATCTACGAGGGTCTGGTCACCCGCACGCAGGACAACGAGATCGTCGAGCGCCTCGCCTCGGACTACACGGTGTCGGACGACGGACTGACCTACACGTTCACCCTCAACGACGGCATCCTCTTCCATGACGGGTCGCCCCTGACGTCGGCCGACGTCGTCGCGTCCTACGAAGCGGTGCGCACCGACGAGACAGTGCAGGGCAACGCCGAGTTCGCCTCGGTGGCCTCGGTCACCGCTCCCGATGCCACCACGGTGGAGATCGTGCTGTCGGAGCCGAACCAGAACTTCCTCTTCGCCCTGACGGGACCGGCCGGCCTCGTCTTCAAGAGCGGTGACACCACCGACCTGAAGACGGCGGAGAACGGCACCGGCCCCTTCACGCTGACCCGCTGGAGCAAGGGGAGCACGATCACGTTCGCCCGTTTCGACGCGTACTGGGGCGAGCCGGCGGGTGTCGCCGAGGTCGAGTTCCAGTACATCCCGGACTTCACCGCGGGAGTCAACGCCGCGATCGCCGGCGACGTGCAGGTGCTGACCGCCGTCGATCCCAACCTCGCCTCGCAGCTGGAGGACTCCGGCGACTTCACGCTGACCAAGGGCCGCACGACCGACAAGGCCACGCTCGCCTTCAACAACGCGAAGGCGCCCCTCGACGACGTCCGCGTCCGCGAGGCTCTGCGTCTCGCGATCGACCACAAGGCGCTCATCGAAGCGGTCGGAGCGGGCACTCCCCTCTACGGCCCGATCCCCGAGCTCGACCCGGGATACGAAGACCTCTCCGATGTCGTCTCGTACGACCCGGAGCGCGCCAAGGAGCTCCTCGCCGAAGCGGGCCAGGAAGACCTCGAGCTCACCCTGACGATCCCCTCGTTCTACGGAACCACGGTGCCGAAGGTGCTCATCTCCGACTTCGCCAAGGTCGGCGTCACCCTCGACGTCGACTCGGTCGAGTTCCCGGCATGGTTGGAAGACGTCTACACGAACAAGGACTACGACCTCAGCTTCGTCCTGCACGTCGAGCCCCGTGACTTCGGCAACTTCGCGAACCCGGAGTACTACTTCGGCTACGACAACGCCGAGGTGCAGAGCCTGTACGCCGAGGCGCTCGCCGAGGTCGATCCCGACAAGTCGGCGGAGCTGCTCGCGCAGGCCGCTCGGATCGTGTCGGAGGAGCATGCGGCGGACTGGCTGTACAACGGTGAGACGATCACCGCGGTGAGCCCGCTCGTCAGCGGCTTCCCCGAGGACTCGATCAACTCGCGCATCGACCTGGCCGGCGTCACGGTCTCGGTCGAGAAGTAACGGTCAGTCGCCACCTCCGTGATCCGCTACGTGCTCTCCCGAGGAGTCCTGCTCATCGCAGGGCTCCTCGTGGCGAGCGCGCTCATCTTCCTCACCCTGCGGGTCTTCCCCGGAGATGTCGCCCAGCTGATCGCCGGCACGCAGGCCTCCCCGTCCGAGGTCGAGGCGCTGCGCGAGTCCCTGGGCCTCAACCGTCCGTTGCTGACCCAGTACACGGAATGGATCAGCGGGATCTTCCGCGGCGACCTCGGTACGTCGCTCCTCTCCGGCGCGTCCGTCGGCGAGGAGCTGGTGCTCAAGGCGCAGGTCACGGTTCCCCTGGGGATCATGTCGCTCCTGATCGCCGTGCTGATCGCCGTCCCCTTCGGAATCCTGGCGGCGATCCTCCGCGGTCGCCGGAGCGGAACAGCGCTGAGCATCGGAGCCCAGGGGCTTGCCGCCGTTCCCGTCGTGTGGGCGGGCATGATGCTGATCGTCGTGTTCTCGGTCTGGCTCGGATGGCTCCCGCCGCAGGGCTTCCCGCGCACCGGTTGGAGCACGCCGGGCAAGGCGATCGAATCGCTGCTCCTGCCCGCGCTCACCATCGGCATCGTCGAGGGGGCGATGCTGATGCGCTTCGTGCGCAGCGCGACACTGCAGGCGTCGGGCCAGGACTTCGTGCGCACGGCGGCCGCGAAGGGACTCACCCGCACGCAGGCGCTGATCCGGCACGGCATCCCCGCTGTCGGACTCTCGATCATCACCGTGCTGGGGCTGCAGGTCGCGGGCATCATCGTCGGGTCGGTGGTCATCGAACAGCTCTTCACCCTCCCCGGAATCGGTCGGATGCTCGTCGCCGATGTGGGCACGCGTGATCTGATCAAGGTGCAGAGCGAACTGCTCGTCCTCACCGGTTTCGTCCTGGTGATCGGGTTCCTGGTCGATCTGCTTCACCGCGCCATCGACCCTCGTCAGCGGGAGGCATGATGGTTCCGATCTGGCTCCGCCGACTGTGGGCGACCTCGACCGGCCGCTTCGGCCTGATCGTGATCGCCGTCATCGCGCTCACCGCGCTGGTGTCGGTGTTCTGGACACCGTTCGACCCGCAGTCGTCGACGATCAGCGATCGCTGGCTGCCACCGAGCTGGCCTCACCTTCTCGGTACCGACGACACCGGCCGCGACATCCTCAGCCTGATCATGGCGGGCGCGCGCACCACGGTCTTCGTGAGCGTGGGCGCGGGCGTCGTCGCCACGATCGTCGGCATCGCGCTCGCGGCACTCGGCGCCCTCACCGCCCGGTGGGTGCGCGAGACGGTCGCGGTGCTCGTCGATATCCTCATCGCCTTCCCCGTGCTGCTCATCGCCATGATGATCTCCTCGGTCTGGGGAGGTTCGCTGTGGGTCGTGATCTGGTCGGTCGGCATCGGCTTCGGCGTCAACATCGCCCGCGTCACGCGGCCGGAACTGCGTCGCGTGCAGCAGAGCGACTTCATCCTCGCCGCTCGCGCGTCGGGCCTCACCCCGTCGCAGAGCCTCGTGCGTCATCTCCTCCCCAACGTCGCACCGGTGTTCATCGTGCAGCTCTCGTGGTCGATGGCGGTCGCCGTGCTGGCCGAGGCGGGGCTGTCGTATCTGGGCTTCGGGGCCTCCGTGGTCGAGCCCAGCTGGGGCATCCTGCTCGCCGACCTGCAGCGTTACATCGGCGTGCATCCGCTCTCGGTCATCTGGCCGGGTCTCGCGATCACCGTGACCGTGCTCGCTCTGAACCTGCTGGGCGACGGCCTGCGTGAGGCCACGGACCCGACCTTGCGCCATCGCGCGGCCGAGATCCACACACCGGGAGTGGTCGCATGAGCCTGATCGTCGAAGACCTCGTGATCGAGATCGACGGACGCCGGGTGGTCGACGGCATCTCGTTCGAGGTTCCGAACGGCGCACGTCTCGGTCTCATCGGCGAGTCCGGATCGGGGAAATCTCTCACCGCGCTGGCCATCCTCGGCCTGCTGCCCGATGGGGCGGTGGCGAGCGGGAGCATCCGCTGGAACGACACGGAGCTGATCGGCATGCCCGACCGGGAGCTTGCGAAGCTCCGGGGCGACGAGATCGGCATCGTCTTCCAGGAACCGCGCACGGCCCTCAATCCGATCCGCACGGTGGGTCGCCAGATCGCCGAGTCGATCCGCATCCACGAGGGTGTCGGTCGGCGCGAGGCGCGCGAGCGCGCCGTCGTCGAAGCCGCCCGCGTTCGGCTTCCGCAGCCCGAGTCGATCGTCGATCGCTATCCTCATCAGCTCTCGGGCGGTCAACGCCAGCGCGTGGCGATCGCCATGGCTCTCGCGTGCCGACCTCGCCTCCTGATCGCCGACGAGCCGACCACGGCGCTCGACGTGACGATCCAGGCCGAGATCCTTTCGCTGCTGCTCGCACTGGTGAACGACGAAGGCATGTCGCTCGTGTTCATCACGCACGATCTCGCGGTGCTGGCGCAGGTCGCCACGCACGGCGTCGTGCTCGAGCACGGCAGGGTGGTCGAGGCTGCGCCGGTCGAGCACCTGCTCACCGCTCCGTCCTCCCCCATCACCCAGGGCCTGCTGCGCGACGCCACCGCGACGCTGTGGCGACCGGAAGGCAGCGACGCATGAGCCTGATCGAGGCACGCGGTCTGCGCCGCGACTTCGTGGTCCCTAAGCGCGGCGCGTTCGAGCGCACACGCACCCAGACCGCGCTCGAGCCGACCGACCTCGACATCGTCGAGGGATCATCGGTGGGCATCATCGGCGAGTCGGGGTCGGGCAAGTCGACGCTCATCCGACTGCTTCTGGGCCTCGACCGTCCGACCGCCGGCACGATCTCGATCGACGGGCGGTCGGTGGATGCCGCGGCATCCGCGAAGTCGCTCCACTGGCTGCGCCGGCAGACAGGGCTCGTGTTCCAAGATCCCTACGCCTCGCTCGACCCCCGCATGACCGCCGGGCAGATCGTGCGTGAGCCGCTCTGGGCACTCGGCATCGACGGCGACCACCGGGCACGCGTCCGCGAGGTGCTCGCCCAGGTCGGCCTCGAACCCGACATGGCCGACCGCTATCCCCACGAGTTCTCGGGAGGGCAGCGACAGCGCATCGCCCTGGCCCGAGCGATCGTGCATCGCCCCCGCATCCTCGTCGGTGACGAACCGCTCTCCGCACTCGACGTCACCGTGCGTGCGCAGATCCTCGACCTGTTGATCGATCTGCGCCGCACGACCGATCTCACGCTGGTTCTGGTGTCGCACGACATCGGTGTCGTGCAGAACCTCAGCGACACCGTCGTGGTCATGAAGGACGGACGCATCGTCGAGCGGGGCGCGACCGACGACGTGCTCCTGCATCCGCAGCACGACTACACGAAGACACTGCTCGCGGCGATCCCGGTGATCCCCACGGCGCACCGACCCGACTGATCTCAGTGCCGGCTGCGGCCGGGGATCAGGCGACGCCGTTTGCCCGACGGACGCAGCGCCCGCTTCATGTAGACCGTGCCGAGCTCGCGTCCGAACTTGTGGCCGACCCGGCCCATGCGACCGGCCTCGACGAAACCGAGGCGGGAGTGCAGCCGGATCGACGCCTCCGCGCCGCTGTCGCTGATGACGGCGACCATCTCACGGATCCCGATCTGCTCGCACGCCTCGATGAGTGCCTGCAGAAGCGCGGCGCCGAGTCCCTTGCCGCCCGCACCCGGCCCGAGGTAGATCGAGTCCTCGACGGTGTAGCGGTAGGCGTTCTTCCCCGCCCAGGGCTGTGCGAGCGCATAGCCGAGGAACGATCCCGTCGGCGAGACCGCCACGAGGAACGGGAGTTCGAGACGGTCGAGCAGCGCGAACTTCTCACGCCAGTAAGGGATGCTGCTGCGTCGTTCGTCGAGCGTGACCGCGGAGTTGCTCACGAAGTGGTTGTAGATCTCGCGGACGTGCGGGAGATCGCCGGCTCGGGCGGGCCTGATCGTGTAGGCGAACACTTCCGGTTCCGGCTCGGGGCGGAGGTGGCGCGGCAGGACGCGGCGACGGTCCCCCGGTTCGAACTGCATGGGCTCAGCTTAGGGATTCGGCGGCTTCGCCCTCTACCCGCCAGTCCACGGGCCGGGCACCGAGTTCTTCCAGCAGGGCGTTCGCCCGCGAGAACGGTCGAGAGCCGAAGAACCCGCGCCGTGCCGAGAGCGGCGACGGATGGGCGGTTTCGATGATGGGCGTCTCGCCGAGCAGCGGCCGCAGATTCGCCGCGTCCTTGCCCCACAGGATCGCGACGAGCGGGCGATCGCGGGCGACGAGGGTGCGGATCGCGAGCTCCGTCACACGTTCCCAGCCCCAGCCGCGGTGCGAGGCGGCGACGCCGGGCTGCACCGTGAGCACGCGGTTGAGCAGAAGCACGCCCTGATCGCTCCACGCCGTGAGATCGCCGTGCGGAGCCGGCGGCAGTCCGAGGTCGCTCTCGCGCTCCTTGTAGATGTTCGCCAGGCTCCGCGGCAGCGGACGCACATCGCGGTCCACCGCGAAGGACAGGCCGATCGGATGCCCGGGCGTCGGGTACGGGTCCTGTCCGGTGATGAGCACCCGCACGTCCGCCAGCGGGCGCTGGAACGCCCGCAGCACGTGCGCTCCGTCGGGGAGATAGCCCCGCCCGGCCGCTTGCTCGCCGCGCAGTCGCTCTCCGAGCGCGGTGATCTCGTTTTGCACGGGAGCGAGAGCATCCGCCCACTCCCGATCGATCAGCCCGTCGGAGGCGAGCTCGGCCAGCGTGCGTGCCACCGTCACCCGACCGAGCGGGGGCGCAGCGGTCCGCGCGCCAGCAGATGCTGCGCCGACTGCGCGACGGGACGCATCGTGATCAGGTCGAGGTTCACGTGCCCGGGGGCATCGAGAGCGTAGGCGATGACGTCGGCCACGTCACCGGCGACGAGAGGTTCATCGACACCCGCATAGACGGCTTCGGCCGCGACGGCGTCGCCCCCGAGTCGATTCAGCGTGAACTCCTGGGTGTGCACCATGCCCGGCGCGACCTCGACGACGCGGATCGGTTCGCCGTTGAGCTCCTGCCGCAGCACTCGCACGACCATCGCCTCGGCGGCCTTCGCGGCGTTGTAGCCGGCGCCGCCCGCGTAGGCGGACTGCGCGGCCGTCGAGGTGACGAACACGGCGTCCGCGTACCCGTCCGCCTCCGCAGCGCGGCGGAGCAGCGGGAGGAGCCCGGCGACGAGGCGCTGCGTCGACAGCACGTTGGCGTCGAACATCCACTGCCAATCGTCGACCGAGGCGTCCTCGATGCGATCGGTGCCGCGAGCACCTCCGGCGACCTGCACGAGCGCGTGCACGGGCCCTGAGGCCTCGAGCTCGCGCACGAGGGCGTCGACGGCGGCCGAGTCCGTCAGGTCGCAGGCGATGGCGGATGCTCCGGTCTCGCCCACGAGGGCGGCGAGCCGATCCTCGCGGCGGGCCACCCCGACCACGTCCCATCCACGCGAGCGGAGCTCACGCACCGTCGCCGCTCCGATCCCCGAACTCGCACCCGTCACCACTGCACGTCTGTTGACCATGTCTCCACCGTACGATGTTCCGCAGTTTTTCGCGCTCCGGCAGTGTTACGTCACATTTCCCACCCATTGTTGACACGAGGGAATATTCCGTACTCTCACTGAAACGGCTTCTGCCATCCGACCTTCCACACGTTCCAGGGGGAACACATGTCCGCACCTGAGACCTGGCGCTTCGAGACCAAGCAGATCCACTCCGGGGCCGCGCCCGACCCGGTCACCAAGGCACGCGCCACGCCGATCTACCAGACCACCTCGTACGTGTTCGACAGCGCGGACCACGCCGCGAACCTGTTCGCGCTCGCCGAATTCGGCAACATCTACACGCGTATCCAGAACCCGACGCAGGACGTGCTCGAGCAGCGCCTCGCCGCGCTCGAGGGCGGCACGGGAGCATTGGTGCTCGCGAGCGGCCAGGCGGCATCGACGTTCGCCGTGCTCAACATCGCCGAGGCCGGCGACCACTTCGTCGCCTCGAGCTCGATCTACGGCGGCACGTACAACCTCTTCAAGTACACGCTCGCGAAGCTGGGCATCGAGGTCACGTTCGTCGAGAACCAGGACGACCCCGAGGAATGGCGTCGTGCCGTGCGCCCGAACACGAAGCTGTTCTTCGCGGAGACGATCGGCAACCCGCAGATCAACGTGCTCGACATCCGCACGGTGGCCGACATCGCCCACGAGAGCGGCGTGCCGCTCATCGTCGACAACACGATCGCGACCCCGTACCTGATCCGTCCCTTCGAGCACGGCGCCGACATCGTCGTGCACTCGGTCACCAAGTTCCTCGGCGGCCACGGCACCACGATCGGTGGCGTGATCATCGACGGCGGCTCCTTCGAGTGGTCGAAGAACGTCGACCGGTTCCCCGGGCTGACGGTTCCCGACCCCTCGTACCACGGTGCCAGCTACACGGCGGCCGTCGGCGACCCGCTCGCCTACATCATCAAGGCGCGCGTGCAGCTGCTGCGCGACCTCGGTGCGGCCATCGCGCCGCAGAGCGCCTGGAACCTCATCCAGGGCGTCGAGACGCTGTCGCTGCGCATCGAGCGCCACGTGCAGAACGCCCAGGAGATCGCCGAATGGCTCGACAACCGTGACGACGTCGCGACGGTCAACTACTCCGGTCTCCCCTCCTCGCCCTGGTATGCCAAGGCGAACGAGTACGCGCCCAAGGGCGTCGGAGCGGTGCTGTCCTTCGAGCTCAAGGGCGGCGTCGAAGCCGGTCGCGAGTTCGTCAACAGCCTGTCGCTGTTCAGCCACCTCGCCAACATCGGCGACGTGCGCTCGCTCGTCATCCACCCGGCGTCGACCACGCACGCGCAGCTCACGCCCGAGCAGCAGTTGACCTCCGGTGTCACGCCGGGCCTGGTGCGACTGTCGGTGGGCCTCGAGAACGTCGACGACCTCAAGGCCGACCTCGACCAGGCTCTCGCCGCGGCACGCCGCGTGTCGGAGGCCGCGCGCGCCTGACACGGATCATCACGAACACGGATGCCCCGGACTGCTGCAGTCCGGGGCATCCGTGTGTGCGCGCCGCGCACGGCCTCCCCACAGGAGGCGCCACCGAGAATGGGAACCCGCGAGGAGGAGAGCACGATCGACACTGCAACCCCGCGGCGACGTCGCGGCACCAAGACTCGCCATGCTCGATGGATCGCCGTCGCCGGCATGGTCCTTCTCGTCGCGGTCGTCTGCGCGTGGATGCCCGGCACGGTGGGCACGGCGGGAGCGGCCGCTCTCCCCTGGACCGGACTTCTCCTGCTGGTGCTGACCGTCATCGCGGCGGTGCTCGCCCGCCGCGTGATCCTCCTGCTGCTCGCCCCCGTTCTGGTGTGGACGCTCGCGATGGCCCCTTTCTTCCCCGGTGCGGGGGCGAGCGCCGCGACGGACTCGTTGACCGTGGTGAGCCAGAACGTTCGCGCACACTCCGGCGGTGCGGCCGCCTCCGCGGAAGCGCTCGCGGCGAGCGGAGCAGACGTCGTCGCTCTCACCGAACTCGATGCCGCGAGCCTCGCCGTCGCCCGCGAGACGCTCGCCGTCGAATACCCGAACTCCTACGCGATCGGCACCGTCGGCATCTGGAGCAGGCTGCCCATCGAATCGACCGAGCCCTTGTCGCTCGGGCTCGGCTGGAACCGCGCGCTCCGCATCGACGTGCAGACCGGTGATACCTCGACGGCGGTCTACGTCATCCACGCGGCATCCGTCCGGCCCGGCCAGCAGAGCGATCGTGATGCGATGCTGTCGGGTCTCGCCGCGCAGATCGCCGCCGACCCCGCGGAATCGATCGTCGCCGTCGGCGACTTCAACGCCGCCCCCGCCGATCCCGGTCTCGCCGCCCTTCGAGCCGAGCTGTCGTGGGTGCGGCCCACCGACGGCACCCTCGGATTCACCTGGCCCGCCGCCTTCCCGCTCGCGCGGATCGATCAGGTGTTCGTCCGCGGTCTCGACGTGGTCTCGGCAACCACGATGCGTGCCGGCAACAGCGATCATCTCGCGACGGTCACCACGGTGACGGCGCGAGCATCCGACGCATCGCCGTAACGTGCGACTCCGCGCCGTCTGACCACGCGACAATGGAGACATGGACTGGCAGACGACCTCTGAAGACACGGTGCCGTCGGCGCTCGTGACGGAGGCCGACGTCCGGCTCCTCCGTGCTCGACCTCCCGCGACCGGAGCCTGGCGCGACGGCGACCCCGTCGGCGGACGCCTCTTCGCCCCGTTCGGGGCGTTCCCCACTGAGAGCGGCGCGGAGCTTCCCGGCATCCGTGTGGCCTACGAGAGCTGGGGCGAGCTGAACGCCGCCGGCGACAACGCCGTGCTCGTGCTGCACGCGCTCACCGGCGACAGCCACGTACGCGGAGAAGCCGGCGCAGGGCACCCCACCGCCGGCTGGTGGGAGCAGCTCACCGGACCGGGGGCTCCGCTCGACACCGATCGCTGGTTCATCGTCGCCCCGAACATCCTGGGCGGATGCCAGGGATCCACGGGCCCCGCGAGCGTCGCACCCGACGGCTACGAATGGGCCTCGCGCTTCCCGTATCTCACCATCCGCGATCAGGTCGCCGCCCAAGTGCTCCTCGCCGACGCACTCGGCATCGACACCTGGGCCGCGGTGATCGGCGGTTCGATGGGCGGAATGCACGCGCTCGAGTGGGCCGTCACTCACCCCGATCGTGTGCAGCGCCTCGCCGTGCTGTCATCGCCGCCGGTGACGACGGCCGACCAGATCGCATTGAACACGGTGCAGATCGAGACGATCCGCATGGATCCGCGCTTCCAGGGCGGCGAGTACTACGACCTCGACGACGGCGAGGGCCCGCACCGCGGTCTCGCCCTCGCCCGTAGGATGGCGCTGCTGAACTACCGCAGCCCGATCGAGCTCAACCAGCGCTTCCAGCGGTCGTGGCAGTCGGGCGTCTCGCCGCTCGGCCACGGCGGACGGTTCGCCGTGGAGTCGTACCTCGACTTCCACGGCAACAAGTTCACCCGACGCTTCGACGCGAACAGCTACATCACGCTCGTCGAGGCCATGAACTCGCACGACGTCGGGCGCGACCGCGGGGGCGTCGAAGAGGCGCTGCGCACCGTCACGGCCACGACGCTCGTGCTCGGCATCGACAGCGACCGCCTGTTCCCCGTCGACGGGCAGCACCGCATCGCCCGGAGCATCCCGAACACCCTCGACGGCAACGACGCGGTGGTGCTCACCAGCGACTTCGGACACGACGGATTCCTGATCGAGAACGACGCCGTGGGCGCTCACCTGCGGCGGCTGCTCGACAGCTGACGTCAGGCGGGCTCGTAGCGCCAGGGAAGCGTGCCCGCGTCGAGGCGCCCCTGTTCCCAAGCGAACGCCCGACCCGATTCGGTCTCGAGCACGCGGGTGCGGAACAGCGCCGGCTCGCCCGCCGACGTCATCACCGAGTCCGCATCCGAGAAGTCGGAGAGCAGGTGCAGAGTCACCCAGGTCGGCGGGAACAACGTCCACTCCCCTCTCGCGTGACGCGCGAGGGCCTCGGCGGGAGTGACCCAGGCGAGCTCGGCGACCTCGTCCGGCGAGGGCGAGGGCTCGACGCCGCGCGACATCGCGACGAAGAACCATGTGCGGATGCGCGTGGGGGCCTCGCGCGGCGGCTGCCACTGCGAGAGCGCCCGCAGGGAATCGATGACGAGGCCGACCTCCTCCTTCGTCTCGCGGATGCCGGCACGCTCCGCGTCGTCGATCTCGGTCGCCCCGGGCCGCCGATCGCCCGGTTCGACCTTGCCGCCGGGGAACACCCAGGCGCCGGCGAACGAGCCCCGATCGGGTCGGCGCAGCAGCAGTACCTCGAAGCCGTCGGCGGCGTCGCGGAGAATCACGACGGTGCCGGCGACGGGCAGGTCTTCGGGGGCGGTCACCCCCACACTCTACGACCGGGTCTCGGCCAACGCGCGAGGACTCCGCGCCTCGACGCGGTACGAGAGCAGAGCGATCAGCAGGCCGGCGACGGCGAGGATGGCTCCGGTCCATGCGGGAGCGATGAAGCCCCACCCCGCAGCGATCACCACGCCGCCGAGGAAGGCGCCGAGGCTGTTGCCGATGTTCAGCGCCGAGTGGTTCATGGCGGCGGCGATCGACTGATTGTCGCCGGCCACATCCATGAGGCGCGTCTGGATGGTCGGGCTCAGCACGGACGAGACGAAGCCGACGACGACCACGAGGATGCTGAGCGACACGATCCAGAACGAGAACACGGCGAGGAGTGCGAAGACGACTGCCATCGCCGCGAGACCGAACAGGAGCGTGCGGCGCAGGTCGATGTCGGCCAGGTGGCCGCCGACGAGGTTGCCGGCCGTCATGCCGATGCCCATCAACACGAGCACGATCGGCACGACCCACTCCGGCGAGCCCGCCACGTCGGTGACCAGCGGAGCGATGTAGCTGTAGACGGCGAAGAATCCGCCGAAGCCGATCGCTCCGATACCGAGGGTGAACCACACCTGGCGGATGCGGAAGACCCCGAGCTCCTGTCGCATGGTGCGCCCCGGGGTTCCCGGGTGGTGCGGCACGAACAGCGCGATGCACAGTGTCGCCAGCGCGAACACCATCGCCACGACGGCGAACGCGGCACGCCACCCCCACTGCTGCCCGAGGAACGTCCCCAACGGAACGCCCACGACGTTGGCGACCGTGAGCCCGGTGAGGATGAAGGCGACTCCCTTGGCCCGGTTGCCCGGCCCCATGACGTCGGCGGCGACCAGAGCGCCGATGCCGAAGTAGGCCCCGTGCGGGAGCCCGGCGAGGAAGCGCGAGACCCCGACCAGTTCGAACGTGGGCAGCACGACGGTGAGCGCGTTGAAGACGGTGAGCGCCAGGGCGAGCACGATCATGACGCGGTGGCGCGGATACCGCGCGACGAACCCCGCGATGGTCGGTGCACCGATCACGACGCCGAGGGCGTAGAGCGAGATCAGCCAGCCGGCCTGGCTCAACGCGTCTTCGGGGCTGGACGCCCAGAGGGTGGGCAGAAGGTCGCCGGCGATGTTGGGCAGCAGGCCCATCACGACGAACTCGGTCATGCCGATGCCGAAACTGCCGATGGCGAGAGAGAGGAGCGCCCTCTTCGCCGCACCCCTCGATTCAGTCGAGGGATTCACCGGATCAGCTTAGCGGGCGCACGGGGGTCGCGAACGCACCGGGCGTGGTTCCCAGCATCCGCCGGAAGTGGCGCGTGAGGTGGGACTGATCGTGGAACCCGGCACGTATGGCCGCATCGGCGGGCCGGATGCCGTCGACCAGAAGGCTGCGCGCCAGGTCGATGCGGCGGCTCAGAACGTATTGGTGCGGGGCCAGACCGTAGGTTTGCGAGAAGGACCGAGCGAGATGACTCGGGTTTGTTCCGAACGACGCGGCGATGTCGCGCAGCGTGAACGACTCGGTGAACCGGTCGTCGAGCTGAGAACGCAGCCGGCGAGCGAGGGGCGTGTCCCGCAGGGCGCTTCCCGGTGTTCCGAGGTGGGTGAGGATCATCCGCCGCAGAGCGAGCGTCCAGTGCTCGGCCGCCAGCAGATCACCGGGCTCGGCGAGGGCCGCGTGTATGCGATGCACCCCGGCGAGAGCCTCCGCGCTCTGCACGGTGGGCTTGCCGGCCGACAGCCCTCCCGCGTGCTCCGGCAGCCAGTCGTGGTCGAGGTAGACGACACGCTTGCGATAGATGCGCCCGTCGATCGTCGACCGGCCGTCGTGTGGGATTCCCGGCGGCAGCAGCGTCACCGCACCCGGCGCGGCGATGTGCGACGAACGATCGAGGTCGTAGGCGACGGCCCCCTGATCGACCAGCATCACCGTCCAGGCGTCGTGCGCGTGCATCGGGTAGGCGTGCTCGAACGCCGCGTGGTACACCTCGCGCACGGACGGCACTGACGGATGCCAGGCGCGCACGTGTTCGACCATGCAAGAAACGTACAAGACGCGGAGGTACCCGCGGCGCGATCGTGGACATATGAGCACCACGCAGGCATCCGCAGACTCCCCGACCGCACCTCCCCGTTTCGACACCAAGGTCGTCGTGCTCCTGAACGACGATCTCGCCCCGTGGCAGGAGCTCAACGTCACCGCTTTCCTGATGTCCGGCATCGCCGTGAGCGGCACCGATCTGACCGGCGAGCCGTATCGCGATGCCGACGGCACCGAGTATCTGCCCATGCTGCGTCAGCCCGTGCTCGTCATGACCGGCGGCTCCGAGCTTCTCGGGATGGTGCGTGCGAAGGCGGCCGCCCGCGACGACGTGGCCCTGGCGATCTACACCCGCGACCTGTTCGCCACGGGACACGACCAGGCGAACCGGGCGGCCGTCGCCGGTGTCGCATCCACCGACCTCGACCTCGTCGGCATCGCTCTCCGCGGACCCCGCAACGCCGTCGACAGGTTCGTGAAGGGCGCGCGGCTCCACGCCTGAGCGCGACTACTCGGCGTCGTCCTCGATGGCGCGTTCGAGTCGCTCGATCTTTGCGTCGAGCTCACCCGTGAATCCCGGACGGATATCGGCCTTGAGCACGAGCGAGACGCGCGAGCCGAACGGCATCACAGCCTCGGTCGCACGCTTCACGACGTCCATCACCGTGTCCCAGTCGGGGCCTTCGATCTCGGTGAACATGCTCGTGGTGCGGTGCGGCAGCCCGGACTCGCGGACGATACGTACGGCGGCGGCCACGGCGGCGTGCACCGAACCGTCTTCGCGGCCGGTGCCGGACGGTGCGACGGAGAAGGCGATCAGCATGGTTTACTCCTTGGATTTCAGCGGTCGAGATGACGGCACCCGCACCAGCGCGCGAACACCGATGACGAGCAGCACGACGAGCAGGATGTTGCGCATCGAAAGCACCACGATCGGCAGCAGCTGTGCCTGCAGCAGGGCGTCGTAGCTCAGCGGATAGACGAGGAACGTGAGGAAGCACAGCGCCAGCACCAGCGCGGCGGGCACACGGGCACGCACCCGATCGAACACGAACCAGAGGATGACCGGTGCGATCAGCCAGACATGGAACTGCGGAGAGCCCACCTTGTTGGTGACCATGAGCGCGACGACGAGCGAGAGCGCGAGCGGAGGAAACAGACGCGCGAAGGATGCGCGGCGCAGGGCCTTCAGCGCGGCGACGAGCAGGATCCCCGCGATGACGACGATCATCAGCGGCGTGAGCAGCGCCGAGACGGCATCCGCCCCAGCTGCGCCGATCTGGAAGGTCAGGATGTCGAAGCTGTACTCGATGCGGGCCGATCCCCCCGCGGCGAGCCACAGGAACGGTGTGGCCGCGACGGCTTCGATCTGCAACCCGCGTCCGCCCTGTTCCGTGACGAATCCGAGTATCTCTTCGCGTGCACCGAGCAGCAGGAGCGTCACGATCACCGCGGCGGTGACGCCGAGGGCGGCGAGCAGCATCCGCACCCGATGGCGCCCGGCCACCAGCGCCGCGAGCAGGATCGCCCCGGGCCAGATCTTGATCCACGCCCCGACCGTGAGCAGGGCCGCGGCGAGCGCCGGACGAGCGACGAGCCAGAGCCCGGCGATGACGACGATCGGCAGGGTGATCGCATCGAGGCGGTAGAGGGCGATCGGGCCGAGGAGCAGGAGCGCGGCGGTCCAGAACCATCCGGCGATGCGGCGAGGGGCCGACGGCGAACGCCCGAGCAGCACACCGAAGGCAAGAGCGTTCAGCGCGGTCACGAGCACCGCCCAGGCGATGAGATAGGCGCCCGACACCCCGAGAAGGCCGACGAACGGCGCCGCCAGCATCTTGGCGAGCAGGATGGGCACGAGGGCCAGCTGCGGATACACCCAGGTCTCGGTGACGCCGACGATCGGACCGCCGCTCAGGGCGGCAGAGGCCCAGGGTTCGTAGACGAGCACCACGTCGCCCATCGGCTGGCTCGGATACACCCACCCGAGCCACGCGGTCAGAGCGTGCACCGCGAGGAACGCACTCCAGAGCGCGACGAGGCGCCCGGAGCCGCGCGTCACGCCAGCACGTCCGCGATCGCGCGCGGCAACGCCTGCGCGACATCGAGAGCGACGATCGGATGCCCCGGCTCACCGTTCTCGGTGCCGGAGGCGAGTCGCGCCGCGTAGCCGTGCAGCCATGCCCCCGCGGCCGCCGCCTCGTGCAGTTGCGCGTGGGGGTTTGCGGCGAGGACCGCCCCCAGTACGCCGCCGAGTACATCGCCCGTGCCCGCTGTCGCAAGCCATCCCGTCCCTGCGGCGAGCGCGGTGACTCCCCCGTCGGGTGCGGCGATCAGCGTTCGGGATCCCTTCAGCAGCACGGTGACGCCGAGAGCGGTCGCGACCTCGCGGGCATCGGCGGCTCGATCCGCTCCGGTAACGGGAAGACGCAGCCGCTCGCGCAGCTTCGCGAACTCGCCGGCGTGCGGAGTGATCACCACGGGCGCGCTCACCCGATCGACGAGGTCGAGGGCGCCCGCGTCCATGACGACACGCGCGCTCCCGGTCATCAGCGAACGGAGCGCTTCTGCGTCTTCACTGCTCCGGTCTGCAGCATCGGTCCCGGATCCGACGACCCAGCAATCGATGCGCGTTCGGCCGACGTCGCTGCCCGTGACGGTCTCGGGGCGACGGGCGAGTACGGCATCCGCCACGCGCTGCTCCCCCACGAACCGCACGAAGCCCGCTCCCGCGCGCCACGCCGCTTCAACGCCGAGGACCGCCGCGCCGGGATACGCCGTCGACCCCGTGCGCAGCGCCACGACACCCCGCGAGTACTTGTCATCGTCCGCCGACGGCACGCGCAGCAATCGCGCCGTATCGCTGCGGGACCACTCGCGCACCTCGACCATGACTCCACGTTAGTGCGATGGCCCTCGGGGCGCTCGACCGGCGGTAGCGTCGAACGGTGAGCATTCTCTTCTCTCCCCTGAGCATCCGATCCGTCGAGTTCCGCAACCGCCTCTGGGTGTCGCCGATGTGCATGTACAGCGCGGTCGACGGCGTCGTGCAGGAGTGGCACCACGGGCATCTGACGCAGTTCGCATCCGGAGGGGCGGGTCTCATCGTCGCCGAGGCGACCGCCGTCGTTCCCGAGGGCCGCATCTCACCGCGCGACGTCGGACTCTGGAACGACGAGCAGCGGGATGCCTGGGCACCGATCGTTCAGGCGATCCACGACCGCGGCTCGCTCGCCGGCATACAGCTGGCCCACGCCGGACGGAAGGCCTCGACGTGGTGGCCGTGGGCGGACGCCCGCGGTTCTGTCCCGGTTTCGGACGGCGGGTGGGTGACCGCCGCGCCGTCGGCCATCGCCTTCGAGGGGTTCGCCGAGCCGGCCGCGCTCGATGACGCGGGGATCGAGCGCATCGTGGATGCCTTCGCCTCGGCAGCCCGGCGAGCGCTGGACGCCGGCTTCGACGTGCTCGAGATCCACGGTGCACACGGATATCTGCTGCACCAGTTCCTCTCGCCGCTCTCCAACCTGCGCGACGACGAGTACGGCGGCTCGCTCGACAACCGTGCCCGCCTTCTGCTGCGCGTGCTCGATGCGGTGCGTGCGGTCGCCGGTGACGGCGCGCCGATCTTCCTGAGGATCTCGGCGACCGATCATGCCGACGGCGGTTTCACTCCCGATGAGGCCGCGCAGGTGGGCGGCTGGGCCACGGAGCACGGGGCCGACCTCGTCGACGTCTCGAGCGGTGGCCTCGTCGCGCATCAGCAGATCGCCGTGTTCCCGGGGTATCAGGTTCCGCTCGCCGAGACCGTGCGCCAGGGCGGACGCATCCCCGTCTCGGCCGTCGGCCTGATCACCGCGGCGGCACAGGCCGAGCAGGTGCTCGTCGACGGTGCCGCCGACGCGATCTTCGCCGGACGCGAGTGGTTGCGCGACCCGCACTTCGCTCTGCGTGCCGCGCACGAACTCGGCGTCGACGTGGCCTGGCCGCCGCAGTACGACCGAGCTCGCTGGCGCTGATCCACCACACGCCGCACGCCACACGCACACGCACACGCACACGCACACGACAGAGGCCGCCGACTCGAAGGAGAGTCGGCGGCCTCTGTCGTTCAGTGCGGTCAGTGCCCGCGCACGCGTCGCGTCGCGTCCTGCACCTCGCCGACCAGCTCCTCGAGGATGTCTTCGAGGAACAGCACTGCGGTGGTCTCGCCCTCCGCGTTGCGTACCTTCGCGAGATGGCGGCCCGCACGACGCATCGCGGCGAGCGCATCCTCGAGATCGGTGTCCTCCTGGACGGGCACCATGTGGTGGATGCGCTTCGACGGCACGGGCTCGGCGATCTTCGTCGCCGCGTCCGGACCATCCGACGCGCGCAGGATGTCCTTCAGGTGCACGTACCCGATCGGCGTCTGCTCGTCGTCGACGATCACGTAGCGCGAGAACCCGTAACGGGCGACCGCCTTCTCGATGTCATCCGGCGTCGTGGACTGCGGCAACGTCACCAGGTCGCTCAGCGGTACGGCGATGTCGCGCGCCTTCTTGTCGGTGAACTCGACGGCTGCGGCGACCGCACCCGCCGCATCCATGAGCAATCCCTCACGGCGCGACTGGTCGACGATCGTCGCCACCTCGTCGAGCGTGAAGGTCGAGGCGGCCTCGTTCTTCGGCTCGACGCGGAACAGACGCAGCACGCCGTTCGCTGCGGCGTTGAGCACCCAGATCACCGGCATGAACACCTTCGACACCCAGACGAGGGGCGGTGCCAGGATCAGCACCGCACGTTCGGGAATCGAGAAGGCGAGGTTCTTCGGCACCATCTCGCCGAACACCACGTGCAGGAACGACACGATCAGCAGGGCGATCGTGAACGAGACGGCGTCGACCGCGGCATCCGGCATCCCCAGCGCGTGCAGCGGCACGGCCAGCAGATGGTGGATGGCGGGCTCGGAGACGTTCAGGATCAGCAGCGAGCAGATCGTGATGCCGAGCTGAGACGTCGCGAGCATGAGGGTCGCGTGCTCCATCGCGTAGAGCGCCGTCTTCGCAGAACGCGAGCCCTGCTCGGCACGGGGTTCGATCTGCGAGCGCCGCGCCGAGATCACCGCGAATTCCGCACCGACGAAGAAGGCGTTGGCGACGAGAAGCACGACCAACCAGGCGAGTCCTCCCCAATCACTCATCGGACGTTCCCTTCTTCGGGAGCAGTCGCTCTCGGGACGAATCGGATGCGGTCGACTCGGCGTCCGTCCATCCGGACGACCTGCAGCATGCCGCTGTCGAGCGAGACCTCGTCACCGACGGCGGGAACCCGCTCGAGCACGCTCATGACATAACCGCCGACGGTGTCGTACACGTCGCCCTCCGGGACGTCGATGCCGGCTCTGCTGCGCAGTTCGTCCGGGCGCAGTTCGCCGGGGAAAGTCAGGCCGTCACGGCCACGGATGACCCCGGCCCGGGTGCGGTCGTGCTCATCGGAGACCTCGCCCACGAGTTCCTCGACCAGGTCTTCGAGCGTGACGAGGCCGGCGGTGCCGCCGTACTCGTCGACGACGACCGCCAGCTGATAACCGCGAGCGCGGAGCTCGGAGATCAGCACGTCGATATGCACCGTCTCGGGCACGCGCAGCGGCTCGGTCGAGAGGGCACCCACGGGCACGTCCGCTCGGCGGTCACGGGGAACGGAGATCGCGGCCTTGAGGTGCACGACGCCGGTGATGTCGTCGAGATCGTCGTCGTACACCGGGAACCGGCTGTGCCCCGTGCGGCGGGCGAGCTGGATGACGTCGTCGGCCGAGTCGCCCGCGGAGATCGCGTGCATGCTGGGTCGCGCGGTCATGACATCCGCAGCGGTGAGCCGGGAGAAGGTGAGGGTGCGATCCAGCAGCGTGGCGGTGTCGGCCTCGAGCAGTCCGGCACTGGCCGACCGGCGGACCAGGGAAGAGAGCTCCTCCGCGCTGCGAGCACCGGAGAGCTCTTCCTTCGGCTCGATGCCCATGCTTCGCAGCACGCCGTTCGCGCTGCCGTTGAGCACGACGACCGCCGGCTTGAAGACGGTCGTGAACGCGACCTGGAACGGGATGACGAGCTTGGCGGTCGCGCGCGGCAGAGCCAACGCGAAGTTCTTCGGAACCAGCTCGCCGAGGATCATCGACAGCACGGTGGCGACGAACATGGCCACGACGGTCGCGATCGGCGCGACGGCGGCCTCGGGAAGATGCCAGGCGACCAGCGTCGGCCTGAGCAGGTTCGACAGGGCCGGCTCCATCGTGTAACCGGTGAGCAGAGTGGTCAGCGTGATGCCGAGCTGCGCAGAGGAGAGATGGGTCGACGTGTGCTTGAGAGCACTGATCGTCAGAGAGAGACGGGACTCGCCCCGAGCCTGACGCGCCTCGAGATCGGCCCGGTCGAGATTGACCAGCGCGAACTCGCTCGCGACGAAGAGGCCGGTGCCGACCGTGAGCAGAAGCCCCACGCCCAACATGATGTAGTCCATCAGAGGTTCCTCTCCGATGAGAGAGGCGGACAGTGGGGCGAGGTACTACAACTGGGAGGGTCGTCCATGGTGCCGACAATTCTACAGAACTCTGGGACGGGCGGGAGCGCCCGAATCACCAGCTGACCGGCAGTGCCTTGCCCTCTTCGTAACCGGCTGCGGACTGCAGGCCGACGAGTGCGCGCCCATGGAATTCGCGCACGGAGGATGCCCCGGCGTAGGTGAACGACGAACGCACCCCCGATGTGATCATGTCGAGAAGGTCTTCGACGCCCGGTCGCAGCGGATCGAGATAGATCTTCGACGAGGAGATGCCTTCGGCGAAGAGCTCCTTCCGCGCCCGCTCGAAGGCATCGAGGCGACCGGACCGCGCCTGCACGGCCTTGGTCGATGCCATCCCCCACGATTCCTTGTACACGCGCCCTTCCGCATCCCGCTGCAGTTCTCCCGGCGCCTCGATCGTGCCGGCGAACCAGGATCCGATCATCACTGACGCCGCGCCCGCCGCGAGCGCGAGCGCCACATCGCGCGGATATCGGACGCCTCCGTCAGCCCAGACGTGCGCACCGAGTTCGCGGGCGGCCTGGGCCGTCTCGAGCACGGCCGAGAACTGAGGCCGCCCCACGGCCGTCATCATGCGCGTGGTGCACATCGCCCCGGGGCCCACGCCGACCTTCAGGATGGATGCTCCGGCATCGACGAGATCCTCCACCCCGTCGGCCGTGACGACGTTGCCGGCCACGATCGGCAGACCGAGCCCGAGATCCGACACGGTGCGCAGAGCGCGCAGCATCCCGTCCTGATGTCCGTGAGCGGTGTCGAGCACCAGCACGTCCACGCCTGCCCCGGCGAGCGCCGTCGCCTTCGCCGCGACGTCGCCGTTGATCCCCACCGCTGCAGCCACCGTGAGGCGACCGTCGGCGTCCAGCGCGGGGCGGTAGAGGGTCGAACGCAGCGCGCTGCGAGCGCTCAGGGTGCCGACCAGGTGGCCATGGCGGATGACCGTCACCATCTCGACGCCAGCGTCGGTGATCACGTCGAACGCATGACGTTCGGATCCGATGTCGTCGGCATCGATCGACGGACTCCCCGCGTGCACGAGGTCGCCGAGCTGAGCATCCGGCAAAGCGGTGGCGAGCCGGTGCGCCGGAAGGATGCCCCGGATGCTGCCGACATCGATCGGCGCCGGCCCTTCCGCGACGACGATCCCGTATCCGGCCGTGGCGGGCAGCAGACGCAGCGCGTCGGCGACCGAGGCGTTCGGCGGGAGCACGAGGGGCGTGTCCCAGAGCACGGGCTGATCCTTGACGTTGCGGATCGCCGCGTCGAGATCCTGCAGCGGCATGTCCTGCGGGAGGACACCGAGACCTCCGCGGCGAGCCATCACGGCGGCGAGCCGCGGCCCCGTCACCGAGTTCATGTTCGACGCGACGAGCGGCAGAGTCGCAGGTGTGCCGTCCTGCGGCGCCAGATCGACCTGGAGCCGGCTCGTGACCGCGGATCGTCGCGGGATGAGGAAGACGTCGGAATAGGTGAGATCGACGCTCGGCAGTGCACCTGAGAACTCCATGACTCCACGGTATCGAGATCGGGTGGATCCTGGGCACGGCATCCGAGATTCACACGACGAAACACGTTAGGCTTGAAAGTCGAGAGTGTGCGGACCTGGGCGCATCCTGCGTCTGGTGAGCACTGTGAGCTTCAGCGATGAAAGAGGGCGATCGAGCGTGTCGAACCAGGTGACCGGCGTCGGGGGCGACGGAGGGTTCGGAGCCAATTCCTGGCTCGTCGAAGAGCTCTACGAACAGTTCAAGGTGAACCGCGATTCCGTCGACAAGGAATGGTGGCCGATCCTCGAGAAGTACCACTCCGACACCGCCGGCGGTGCCGCACCATCCGAGGCCGCGCCCTCGGATGCCGCGTCGCAGACCGCCCACCCCGTCACGGCACCGATCCCCGTCATCGGCTCGCAGCCCGTGGCACGCACGACCGCCAAGCCGGCAGCCGCCGCCCCGATCCCCGCTCAGGCCCCCAAGCCCCAGGCGAAGACCGCCGAGCCCGCGGCTGAGGTCACCGTCGAGGAAGACAAGGTCACGGTCCTCCGCGGCATGACGAAGGCCCTCGCAGCGAACATGGACGAGTCGCTGACCGTGCCGACCGCGACCAGCGTGCGCACGATCCCGGCGAAGCTGATGATCGACAACCGCATCGTCATCAACAACCACATGGCCCGCACCCGCGGCGGCAAGATCAGCTTCACCCACCTCATCGGCTGGGCGCTGATCCGCACGCTCGACGAGTTCCGCAGCCAGAACGTCTTCTACGCCGAAGTCGACGGCAAGCCGTCGGTCGTCGCACCGGCGCACGTGAACCTCGGCATCGCGATCGACCTCCCCAAGCCCGACGGCACCCGCGCGCTCATGGTTCCGAGCATCAAGCGCGCCGACACCATGTCGTTCACCGAGTACCTCTCGGCCTACGAAGACCTCGTGACGCGCGCCCGCAACAACAAGCTGACGGCGGCCGACTTCCAGGGCACCACGGTCTCGCTCACCAACCCGGGCGGCATCGGAACGGTGCACTCGGTGCCGCGTCTGATGAAGGGCCAGGGCTGCATCATCGGCGCCGGCGCGCTCGAGTACCCGGCCGAGTTCCAGGGCGCGAGCGAGAAGACGCTCAACGAGCTCGCGATCGGCAAGACGATCACGCTCACGAGCACGTACGACCACCGTGTGATCCAGGGCGCCGGCTCCGGCGAGTTCCTCAAGAAGGTGCACGAGCTCCTCATCGGGCAGCGCGGCTTCTACGACGACATCTTCGCCGCCCTGCGCATCCCCTACGCCCCGATCCACTGGAACCCCGACATCGCGGTCGATCTCGCCGAGCGCGTCGACAAGCAGTCGCGCGTGCAGGAACTGATCAACTCGTTCCGCGTCCGCGGCCACCTGATGGCAGACATCGACCCGCTCGAATACGTGCAGCGGTCGCACCCCGACCTCGAGATCGAGAGTCACGGCCTCACCTTCTGGGACCTCGACCGTGAGTTCGTCACCGGAGGCTTCGGCGGCCGACGCATCGCGAAGCTGCGCGACATCCTCGGTGTGCTGCGCGACTCCTACTGCCGCACGCTCGGCATCGAGTACATGCACATCCAGGACCCCGAGCAGCGCCGGTGGTTCCAGGAGAAGGTCGAGCTCAAGTACCAGAAGCCCGGCCACGACGAGCAGCTGCGCGTTCTCCGCAAGCTCAACGAGGCCGAGGCCTTCGAGACCTTCCTCCAGACCAAGTTCGTCGGACAGAAGCGGTTCTCCCTCGAGGGCGGCGAGTCGCTCATCCCGCTTCTCGACGAGATCCTGCAGGGTGCCGCGACCGGCGGGCTCGACGGCGCCGCGATCGGCATGGCCCACCGTGGTCGCCTCAACGTGCTCACCAACATCGCCGGGAAGACGTACGGACAGGTGTTCCGCGAGTTCGAGGGCACGCAGATGCCGGGCAACCAGCGCGGTTCGGGTGACGTGAAGTACCACCTCGGCACCGAGGGCACGTTCGTCGCAGACGACGGCTCCGAGCTGCCGGTCTACCTCGCCGCCAACCCGTCGCACCTCGAGACCGTCGACGGTGTGCTCGAAGGCATCGTCCGCGCCAAGCAGGACCGTAAGCCGATCGGCACGTTCGCTTGGCTGCCGATCCTCGTTCACGGTGACGCGGCCTTCGCCGGTCAGGGCGTCGTGGTCGAGACGCTGCAGATGTCGCAGCTGCGCGGCTACCGCACGGGCGGCACGATCCACGTGGTCGTCAACAACCAGGTCGGTTTCACCACCACGCCGAGCGACGCACGCACCTCGGTCTACGCGACCGATGTCGCCAAGACCATCCAGGCGCCGGTGTTCCACGTGAACGGCGACGACCCCGAAGCCGTCATCCACGTCGCTCAGCTCGCTTTCGAGTACCGCGAGCGGTTCCACCGCGATGTCGTCATCGACCTCGTCTGCTACCGCCGACGCGGACACAACGAGGGCGACGACCCCTCGATGACGCAGCCGCTGATGACGGATCTCATCCAGGCCAAGCGCTCCGTCCGCCGCCTCTACACGGAGTCCCTCGTGGGCCGCGGTGACATCACCGAGCAGGAGTACGACGAGGCGAAGGCGGACTTCCAGAACCGCCTCGAGATCGCGTTCGCCGAGACGCACGCGGCCGAGACCGGAGCCACTCCGATCGCGCCGGACCTGCCCCCGATCGACGACCAGGTCGGCGCGCCCGAGGTGACCGGCGTGCCGAGCGAGGTCATCCAGCTCATCGGCGATGCGTTCGTGAACAAGCCCGAGGGCTTCACGGTGCACCCGAAGATCCAGCAGCTGCTCGAGAAGCGCCTCGACATGAGCCGCAACGGTGGCATCGACTGGGGCTTCGGCGAACTGCTGGCGTTCGGATCGCTGCTCGTCGAGGGAACGCCCGTGCGTTTCGCCGGCCAGGACGCACGTCGCGGCACCTTCGTGCAGCGCCACGCGACCCTCCACGACCGCGCCAACGGCCAGGAATGGCTGCCCCTGTCGAACCTGTCCGACGCGCAGGGCCGGTTCTTCATCTACGACTCGCTCCTCAGCGAGTACGCCGCACTCGGATTCGAGTACGGCTACTCGGTCGAGGCTCCCGAAGCCCTGGTGCTGTGGGAGGCGCAGTTCGGCGACTTCGTGAACGGCGCCCAGTCGGTCATCGACGAGTACATCTCGGCTGCCGAGCAGAAGTGGGGCCAGCAGTCCAGCGTCACGCTGCTCCTCCCCCACGGCTACGAGGGCCAGGGACCCGACCACTCGTCGGCGCGCATCGAGCGTTTCCTGCAGCTGTGCGCGCAGGAGAACATGATCGTCGCCCGCCCGTCGACTCCGGCGTCGTACTTCCACCTGCTGCGCCGTCAGGCCTATGCTCGTCCGCGCAAGCCGCTGATCGTCTTCACACCGAAGGCCATGCTGCGCCTGCGCGGCGCGACGAGCCCCGTCGAGGCCTTCACGCAGGGTCGCTTCGAGCCGGTGGTCGACGACAGCCGCCAGCTCGACCGCAACGCCGTCAAGCGCGTGCTGGTGCACTCGGGCAAGGTCCACTGGGATCTGCGGGCCGAACTCGAGAAGAACCCCAACCCCGAGGTCGCGCTCGTTCGTCTCGAGCAGCTCTACCCGACGCCGATCGATGATCTGAAGACGATCACCGACTCCTACCCGAACGCCGAGCTCGTCTGGGTGCAGGAGGAACCGGAGAACCAGGGCGCGTGGCCGTTCCTCGCGCTCGCGTTCGCCGATGTCCCCGGGGACCGCTCGTTCCGTCCGGTGGCACGTCAGGCTTCGGCCTCGCCCGCAACCGGGTCGTCCAAGGTGCACGCCGCAGAGCAGGCCACGCTGCTGCGCGAGGCGCTCACGACCGGCTGAGTCCGCGATACAAGAACGCGATACAGAAGAGGGGCGGGGGGGGGGGGCGGGGCGCCCCCCCCCCCCCGCCCCTGGATTTGTTTAAAAGTGACGACCCGGGGGCGGCGGCGAGCCCCCCCACCGCGGGCAGAGCGGGGGCGGGCG
>NZ_JBIUWD010000002.1:211165-671509 GCF_044743285.1 Microbacterium sp. NPDC087665
CCCACTCCCCGCGGCGACACCCCAAAAACCCCGCGGGGGGGGGGGGGGGGGCGCCCCCCCCCCCCCCCCCCCCCGCCCCTCTTCTGTATCGCCTGATGCCGTCTGCGGAGACTCCCGTCAGTACCAGATGTCGAGAGAAGGAGCCGGGAACGTGGCGAAGGCGCGGTCGAGGAGATCGACCGCTGCAGCATCCGCCCGGATGAGGCCGGCCCCGTGCAGAGCCGTCGCACGCACGGACCCGGCGTAGAGCACCGACAGCGCCGCGACGCCCAGGGTCACGTCCGGTTCGACCTGCGACGCCGGCTCGACGGTCGCGCGGCCGGATGCGTCCGTGCGCAGACGCCAATCGCCGGAGGTGAAGCCCAGCGGGTCATCGACGCGGATGACCAGGTCGATCGGCGCGGAGAACGTGCGCGCCGTCAATGCGCCCGCGACATCGAGGATGCGCAGCCATCCGTGGTCATGGATCTCCTGGGTGACACCCCGCGGGTCCGCGACGAGCCAGGGCAGCGGATCGTCGGTCGTCTGCAGATCTGCGGTCACCTCGTCCACGAGGTCGTGCTGCAGGGCGAACCGCCACAGTGCCGCACGGGCGTCGGCGGTCTCTGCCACGAGCATGCGCACGTTCAGTCCGAACCGGAACGATCCGCTCCGGTCGTCGACCGTGTAGGCGAGAACGCCGCGCACGTCACCGGCCTCGTCGAGGTACCGCACTCCGCGCCTCTTCTCACGGTCGGTCTCTCCCGGCGCGACACCGGCGAACTGCTCCCAGCGGCCGGGCCATCCCGGGATGCGACCCGCGCGCGACCGACGCGCGCGCTCGTGCACCTCGGAGAGGTCTCCGACGAGCTGCTCGCGCTCGCGGTACTCCAGCCGGCCGGACGGCTCGTAGCCGGCCCACCCGGCCCGGCGGGTGTCGACGGTGAAGCGCACGGCCGGAAGGGCGGATCCGAAGCCGTAGCGGCCGTAGATCGTCGCCTCCGAGACCGTGAGGCCGGCGATCGCCACCCCCACGGAGTGCGCGGCACGGAGCTCACCCTCGAGCAGAGCGCGCGCGATGCCACGTCGGCGATGCGTCGCCGACACGGTCACGCCGCTGATCGCCCACATCGGTAGCTCTGCGCCACCCGGGAGGGTCAGCGGCGTGGCCCAGGAGTCGATGGTCGCCACAGGAAGCGCCTCGGCGGCGGCCCCGGATTCGAACACCCCGATGGTGCGTCTCGTGGTGAGCGCCTCGCGACCGTGGGCGAGCGCCTCCTCGGTCTCTTCACCGCCCAGGAAACCTCGCCCCACCGCGCGCTGGAAAGGAATGCCCTGGGCGGCGTCGCGGACGTCCACCACCCGATAGTCCAGCCCGGAGGCAGCCAGGCGCTCCCGAGAGGTAGCGTCGGCCGGAACGTCACGTGTATCGATGCGCGTCATGACTCCAGCCTATGGGCGAGTCACGACATCTGCGCCGCCCGATCAGTGCTGGGCGGCCTGAGCATCGCGCAGACGCGCGAACACCTGTTCCCTGAGCTCCTCGGGCGCCGTCTCCTTGCACGCACGCGCGATGACCTCGGTGAGCGTCTTGGCGACGAGAGCCTCGTCGCGGCAGGACGGGCAGTTCTCCAGGTGCTCACGGATCTCGGTGTGCTCGGTCTTGCACACCTCGTTGCGGAGGTATTCCTCCAGATCTTGCCGCGCCTTGTCGCAACCGCAGTCGCTCATTTCCCGCTCCTCTTCTCCGCCGCGGCAAAGCCCCGCTCCTCGGCGTAATCTGCCAGCAGCTCCCGCAGCATCCGCCTGCCACGATGCAGACGGCTCATCACGGTGCCGATGGGGGTCTTCATGATGTCGGCGATCTCCTGGTACGCGAACCCCTCGACATCCGCGAGGTACACCGCCATCCGGAAGTCTTCGGGGACCGCCTGGAGGGCGTCCTTCACGACCGATGCGGGCATGTGATCGATCGCCTCGGCCTCGGCGGAGCGGCTGCGCGTCGCCGTGGTCGACTCCGCACCGCCGAGCTGCCAGTCCTCGAGCTCGTCGATCGTTCCCTGGAACGGCTCGCGCTGCTTCTTGCGATAGATGTTGATGTAGGTGTTCGTGAGAATCCGGTAGAGCCACGCCTTGAGATTCGTACCCTGCGAGAACGTCGCCCAGGAGCCGTAGGCCTTCACGAAGGTCTCCTGCACGAGATCTGCTGCGTCGGCGGGGTTGCGCGTCATACGCATCGCGGCGGCGTAGAGCTGATCCATGAAGGGGATCGCCTGCTCCTCGAATTCGCGCCGTGAGTCGCCGAGCGTTCCTGCGGTTGCGGTGTCATCCATCACCGGCCAGTCTAGGCCGCTGATGTCCGTCGACACGCGTTCCAACGTCGCCAGCATCCTGTCTCCTCCTCGGCGGGTGCGCCGCCGTTCACTAAGGTGGAAACCGATGAGCGCCAACAGGTATTCCCCTCCCCCGGTCCAGGGCGTCTACGCCGCGCCCGTTTCCGACAAACCGACCCATGCGACGCTGACCATTCCCGGCTCGAAGTCCCTCACGAACCGCGAACTCATCATCGCCGCGATCGCCGATGGCCCCGGCCGTCTACTGAACCCTCTCCACTCCGATGATTCGCGCCGCATGGTCGATGCGCTGCGCGCGCTCGGCGTCGGGATCGAAGAGGTCGACGCCGGTGGCGAGTTCGGACCCGACCTCATCGTGACGCCGGCGAAGCTCACCGGGGGAACCACGGTCGATTGCGGTCAGGCCGGGACGGTGATGCGCTTCATCGCGCCGTTGGCCGGCCTCGCCGCCCACGACGTGCACCTGACCGCGCACGAGACCGCCCTGCACAGACCGATGGGCGGCCTGATCAGCGCCCTCCGCGATCTCGGCGTCGACATCGACGACGAGGGCACATGGGCGCTGCCGTTCACGATTCGCGGTCACGGCCGGATCCGCGGCGGCCGTGTCGAGATCGATGCCTCGGCCTCGAGCCAGTTCGTCTCGGGTCTGCTCCTCGCCGCGCCGCGGTTCGACGTGGGACTGCATCTGGTGCACACCGGTGAGCACCTCCCGAGCCTGCCGCACATCGACATGACGATCGAAGCTCTGAGCCGCCGCGGCATCCGCATCGAGCGCCCCGCCGTCGGCGAGTGGCTCGTCGAAGCCGGCGTCCCCCGTGCAAAAGAGGTCGCGATCGAGCCCGATCTCTCGAACGCCGCCCCGTTCCTCGCGGCGGCCCTCGTCACCGGCGGTTCGGTCTCGATCACCGGGTGGCCGGCCCATTCGACGCAACCGGGCGCGCTCCTCCCCGAGATCCTGCAGGCGATGGGGGCGCACACCAGCCGGCACGGCGGAGCCCTCACCGTGCGCGCAGGCACCAGCATCCGGGGTCTCGACCTCGACCTGTCCGCCGCCAGCGAGCTGACGCCGACGCTCGTCGGGCTCGCCGCCTTCGCAGAGACGCCGACGACCATTCGCGGCATCGGTCACATCCGGCTGCACGAAACCGATCGGATCGCCGCTCTCATCGGCAACATCCGCGCTCTCGGCGGCGACGCCGAAGAACTCCCCGACGGACTGCGCATCATTCCCCGCGCCCTGCACGGCGGCACCTGGGCTGCGCACCACGACCACCGCATGGCGACCACGGGGGCTCTCATCGGCCTGCGGGTACCCGGCGTGGAGATCGACGACGTCGGCACCACCGCGAAGACGCTCCCCGAGTTCACCCTGCTGTGGGAGCGGATGCTGCGAGGCGCAGCAGCGTGAGCTGGCTCGACGACTCCGACGACCTCGATGGCGACTTCGAGGACTTCGACGAGAGCAGCATCCGTTCGCGGCCGAATCCCAAGGCCAACCGCCCCCGCACGAAGCGACGGCCTGCGCATGAGGATGCCCAGATCGGCCGAGTCCTCGGTGTCGACCGCGGCCGGTATTCGGTGATGCTCGACGAGGGAACCGAAACGGAGCGGATGGTCACCACCACCCGGGCCCGCGACCTGAAGCGCATGCAGATCGTCACCGGAGACCAGGCCCGCGTCGTCGGCGATGTCTCGGGCGACGACGGAACCCTGGGGCGGATCGTCGGGATCGTCGAGCGGTCGTCGCTGCTGCGGCGCAGCGCCGATGACACCGACCAGGTCGAACGGGTGATCGTGGCGAACGCCGATCAGATGCTGATCGTCGTCGCCGCGGCCGATCCCGAACCGCGCGCTCGCCTGGTCGACCGGTACCTCGTGGCCGCGCTCGACGCCGGGGTACGGCCACTGCTCGTCGTGACCAAGACCGACCTGGCCGACCCGACGGCGTTCCTCGCCCACTTCGACGGGCTCGGACTCGAGGTCTTCACGAGCGCACAGGACGTGATGCCGATCGATCGGATCGGAGCCGCGCTGGTCGGACATTCGACCGTCTTCGTCGGCCACTCGGGCGTCGGCAAGTCCACGCTCGTCAACGCACTCGTCCCGAGCGCGGGGCGCGCGACCGGACACGTCAACCAGGTCACCGGGCGAGGCCGCCACACCTCGTCGTCGACGGTGTCACTGCGGTACGAGAGCGCCCTCGGCACCGGCTGGGTGATCGACACGCCGGGCGTCCGGTCGTTCGGTCTCGGGCACGTCGACCCGGCGAACATCCTGGCGGCGTTCACCGAGTTGGCTGCGATCGCCGAGAACTGCCCACGAGGATGCACCCACCTCGCCGATGCTCCCGACTGCGCGCTGATCGAAGCCGCCGAGCGCGGAGAGCTCAGCGAAACGGGACTCGCCCGACTCGACTCGCTCCAGCGCCTCTTGCAGACTTTCGCCGACAAGGCCGAGAACACCCCGGGCCGGTAGGGTGGTCGGGTGACTCAGCGCCTGGAACCCGGTACCGCAGCCCCCGATTTCACCCTCCTCGACCAGGACGGTGCGAGCGTTCGTCTCGCCGACCTCCGCGGTCAGAAGACGGTGCTTTACTTCTACCCCGCCGCCATGACTCCCGGGTGCACGACGCAGGCGTGCGACTTCCGCGACAGCATTTCGTCGCTGCAGGGTGCGGGGTACCGGGTGATCGGGATCTCTCGCGACGAACCGGCCAAGCTCGCCGCGTTCCGCGAACGCGATGGGCTCACCTTCACGCTGCTCAGCGACCCCGACCACTCCGTGCACTCGGCGTACGGCGCTTGGGGCGAGAAGATGAACTACGGCAAGGTCGTCGAGGGTGTCATCCGTTCGACGTTCGTCCTCGACGAAGCCGGCGACATCTCGCTCGCCCAGTACAACGTCAAGGCGACCGGTCACGTGGCCCGACTGCGCAAGATCCTGGGCATCGACGCCTGAAGCGCCGACACCGCACCCTCACTCGCTGCGCGGCTGCTCGCCCTCGCGACGCGCGCTGGCGATCAGCAGCACGAACCCGAGGATGCCCGGGAGGCCGACGCCTGCGACGAATGCCCAGGGAATGGGCTGCAGGGTCAGAGCGGCAAGCGCGAGGACCACGGCGAGGATCTGGAACACCACACCGCCCGATCGAGCCCACGAACGCCCGACGCGGGCTCCTCCGGCGAAGGCCAGCAGGGCGACCGCACCGATCGCGGTGAGGACGATGAGCGCGACCGCAGTCGGCATCGAGGCGGCATCACCCGCTCCGAGCCCGGCCACCTCGATGGCGGCGAACACGAGGAGTACGAGGCCCTCCGCTGCGAGCACGGCAGCGGCCGCACGTCCGAGTCCCGGTGCGCGCACGAAGTCTCCTGAGAATCGAGTATGAAAAGCGGAAAGCCTTGATTTCGAAGGTTTCCTGTAACACAATAGAAACAGTCATGTGCTCCCACAGCGGCGTGGGGCGAGCGTTTCGCTCGCATCACAAATCGCGGGCATCCGTCCGCATCTGAACAGGGTAGCGGATCCCGAGCCGTCACCCGAATCCGAGTCATCGTCTCTCGATCACTCTTGAAATCCACACCGAGGAGCCCCCATGGACTGGCGCGACAAAGCCGCCTGCCTGACTGTCGACCCTGAGCTGTTCTTCCCGGTCGGCAACACCGGACCGGCTGTCGACCAGATCGAGAAGGCAAAGACCGTCTGCGCCACGTGCACGGTCACCGAGATCTGCTTGCAGTACGCGCTCGAGACCAGCCAGGACTCCGGCGTCTGGGGTGGCCTCTCCGAAGACGAGCGTCGCGCCCTGAAGCGCCGCGCCGCACGCGCACGCCGCGCTTCCTGATCCACAACGAAAACCCCGCCCCGCGAGGTCTCTCGCGTCGACGGGGTTTCGTCTTGTCCGTCGGTCAGACGGTCGGGTGATCGGTCACTTCTCGAGCCACCGCAGGGGGATGTCGATGATCACTTCGGTCCCCTCCCCCTCGCTCCCGCGCCACTCGATGGTGCCGCCGAGTTCGCCCTGAATGAGCGTGCGGATGATCTGGGTGCCGAGCCCCTGGCCGATCCGCCCTTCGGGGAGCCCTCGGCCGGTGTCGCGCACCGTGACCCTCAGGTTCTCCTCGGTGCGCGCGGCATCGATCGTGACCATGCCCTCCTGGCCCGCCAGTCCGTGCTCGACCGCGTTCGTGACGACCTCGGTGAGAGCGAGGGCGAGCGGCGTCGCGTACTCGCTCGGAAGCACGCCGAATCGTCCCGTGGACTGAGTACGGGCCCGGGTGTTCGGGGCCGAGGCGACCTCGGCCACCAGCTTGAGGACCCGATGGAAGACCTCGTCGAAGTCGACCTTCTGCGTGAGTCCCTGCGCGAGCGTGTCGTGCACGACGGCGATGGCGTCGACGCGGCGCATCGCCTGGGTGAGCGCATCCCGCGCCTCGTCGGAGTGGGTCCGGCGCGCCTGGATGCGCAGCAGCGAGGCGACCGTCTGCAGGTTGTTCTTGACGCGGTGGTGGATTTCGCGGATCGTGGCGTCCTTGGTGATGAGCTCCTGCTCCTGGTGGCGGAGCTCCGACACGTCGCGGCAGAGCAGGATCGCGCCGATGCGGGTGCCGTGGTCCTTCAGCGGAATCGCACGCAATGAGACGGTCACGCCCCGAGCCTCGATATCGGTGCGCCAGGGCGCGCGCCCGGTGACGACGACGGGCAGCGACTCATCGACCTGCCGCGACGGAGGCACGAGACGCGTGGTCACCTCGGCGAGCGACTCCCCCTCGAGCTCGTCGTCGAACCCCATGCGGTTGAAGGCCGAAAGGGCGTTGGGGCTCGCGAAGGTGGTGATGCCGTCGACATCGATCCGGATCAGGCCGTCGGATGCTCGGGGGGCGCCTCGGCGCGGAGATGTCGGTGCCGCGAGATCCGGGAAGCTCCCGTCGGCGATCATCCGGAAGAGGTCGTTCGCGCAGTCGTCGAAGGTGATCTGCTGGCGCGAAGGAGTGCGCGCCTCTCCGAGGTTCGTGTGCCGCGTGACCACACCGATCACCGTGGAGGATGCGTCCTTTCCGCGACGCTCGCTCACGATGGGCACCGCTCGAACCCGCGTCGGTGTCTCCTCGAACCAGTCGGGCGATGACGAATCGACGATCTCCGCGGTGTCGAACGCTCCCTGCACCTGCGTACGCCACTGGGGTCGCACCCGCTCGCCGACGATGTTGCGGTAGAAGAGCGTCGCCGCCCCGCTGGGACGCGCGTGCGCCACCGCGATGAACGAGCCGTCATCGGTCTGCACCCACACGACGATGTCGGCGGAGGCGAGGTCGGCGAGAAGCTGCCCATCGCCCGCGAGGCGGTGCAGCCATTCCACGTCGCCGTCGGTCAGACGGCCCTGGGCATGGGCGAGATCAGTAAGCGTTGACACCTCACCAGCCTACGGTCAGTCGGCCTAGAGCACGGCCAGCGAAGTGGCACGCCAGCGCCGATCCATGCCCTCCAGACGGATGGCCACCGCGCGCGTCCGTCCCGGGCCCGCGACGATGACGACCGCCTCGATCACGCCGTCCAGCGGCTCGGATGTGCGCAGCGAGCGGATCTCGAACGTGGGGCGCGCCGGAGCGGCGCCCCGGGCGCTCCGGGCACGCGAAGACAGGTTGGCCCGGGTCACGAGGCTGCGAAACGCATCCTCGCTGAACCACCGCGCGAGTTGGTCGACTTCGCGCACGCCCGCCAGCACCTCGAGCACTCCCTGGGTGAGGCTGCGCAGCAGCGGAGCCGGATCCGGCAGCTCGGTCGTCGGTGTCGGCTGCCGGGCGAAGTACTCATGAAGCGTCATCGTCACACTCTCAGTCGGGGAAGATCGCGTGCCAGTAGAGCACGAGGTGAGGTGCCGGAGAGCCACTCCCGGGAAGGTATGTGGATAACTCGTATATGCCCGCACGTGCTCCCCTACGCTCGTTCCCGTGAACTGGGACCGATTGTTCGAAGACCTCGAAGGGCAGCTCGCCTCGGAGTGGGAAGCCGAGCGCGCCGCACGCGATGCCGAATCCGAGCGCCTGCGCATCGCGCAGCTGACGCTCCGCAGCAGACTCCGGTTCCTCTGCGAGCGGCAGGCGTCGATCGTCATGGATCTCGCCAACGGGCGTCGGCTGCCGTTGACGCTTCGCACCGTCGGCGCAGACTGGATCGCCGCCGACTCGACGACGGCGAGAGGAGGGGGATCAGCTCAGTCGATGCTCGTGATTCCACTGCACGCGGTGCACGCCATCAGCACCGATCACGGCATGGTGCTCGGGAGCCTCGACGAGCAGGCCGCTGCGTCTTCGCCGCTCCGCGAGCGGATGACCCTCGGATTCATCCTGCGCGATCTCGCGAGACGACGCGTGCCGTTGCATCTGAGCACCGCCAACGCCGAAGACATCCACGGAACGATCGATCGAGCGGGCTCCGACCACCTCGATCTCGCGCTCCATGATGCCGGGACGGCGAGGCTCGCGGGCGCCGTGCAAGGATTTCGGATCGTGCCGTTCGAGGCCGTCGTATCGGTGCGGACGACCGGCGATCAACCGCTGTAAGCGGACGACGTTCCCCAGACCTCGGGGAAACTCGCTTCGTTCGACTGCCGCCACAGGGCCATCCGGCGCGACTGCTCCGACTGCTCCGCCAAGTATCCTTCGAGGCTGGACTCCTCGACCCGCCAGCGGGCCGGCGTACCGAGCTGCGAACCGCGGAGCCGCCCCTCCAGCACGAGTGAGATCACCTCGTCGACCTCGATACCCAGCAGCTCCGCCACCTGCGCAGGGGCGAGGAACCGCGGAACGGAACGGGACGAGTCGGACATGTCCCCATTGTCCCCCACCGACGCCGACGTCTCGACGCCAACCGCTCGCTGTGGATAACTCGGAGGGTCGTGCGCGCAAATCTGTGAGCATGTATCGCCATGACCACCATTTCTCGCCCGCGGCGCGCCTTCTGGGGCGATGTGCGCTTTCTCATCGGTATCGCACTCGTGGCGATCTCCATCACCGGCGTCTGGATGATCCTCTCGTCATCCGACTCCGCGACCCCTGTTCTGCAGGCGACCCGCACGATCGTGCAGGGAGAGGCGATGGTGTCGAGCGACTTCCAGGTGGTGGATGTCGGGCTCGGCGGCCTCACGGACGACTATCTCGCACCGGAAGACCTCGAGGCCGGTCGCGTCGCTGCGCGAACCATCGTCAGTGGAGAACTCGTGCCCCGAACGGCGTCGGCGGACGCTGACGACAGCCGCAGCACGACGATCGTCGTCGAGAGCACCACCGGGATCCCTGACGATGTGGATGCTGGCACCGTCGTCGAACTCTGGCAGGCCCCGCTGCTCGAGGACGGGAGGGCGCATGACGCGCCGCGCATCCTGGTCGCCGACGTCATCGTGGGTGAGGTGCTCGAGTCCGAGGGGATGCTCGCGGATTCGGGGAGCGCCGTCGAACTGGTGATCGACCGCGCCGATGTCGCCGAGGTGCTCGCGGCGATCACGAGCGGAGCCTCGCTCTCCATCGTCCCGATCGGCGCGGGCTCGTGACGGCGATCGTCATCGCTCTCGACGAGCCGCGGGCGAGCGAGCTCGCTCGCGAACTCGAGCTGGAAGGAGCCTCCGTCGTCGCGGTGACCACCCCGTCGACCACGCTCTCCTCGCTGCTCGCCGACGCGCAAGCCCTCATCGTGCCGGCGTCGCGACACATCCTGACGCCCGAACTCATCACCGCATGCGACCGATCAGGCGTCCGCGTGCTCGCTCTCGGAGGCGCCGACAGCCGCCTGCTCGCGCGCTTCGGCCTGGCGGACGCGCTCGCTCCGAACGCCGCGGGGTGGCAGGTTCTTGCGGCACTCGAATCGCATGTTCCGCAGACTCCGCGAGCGTCGGCGGAACGACCCCACCGGGTGACCGCGGTGTGGGGGCCGCATGGCTCGCCCGGGCGGTCGACCGTCGCCGCGCTTCTCGCCGTCGAGCTGACACGTGCCGGGCGGCGCGCCGCGCTGGTCGACGCCGACACGGTCGCTCCCTCGCTCGCTCTCCTCCTCGGGCTCGGCGAGGACACCCCGGGAATCGCCGCGGCCTGCCGCCGCGCGGAACTCGGCGGTCTCGACAGCGCAGAGCTCACCCGACTGGCGACGACGCTCGACAGCAGCGCCGGGACCCTCGACGTGCTCCCCGGGATCAATCGTCCCAACCGGTGGCCGGAGTTGTCCGCGGGGCGGCTGAGTCGCACCCTGCAGGCCTGCCGAGAATGGGCGGAGGAGACGGTCGTCGACGTCGCCGGCGCATTCGACGCCGATGAGGAGGCGACGTACGACGTCGTGGGGCCTCGTCGGCACGCGGCGACCACGGCGACGCTCCGAGAAGCCGACACGATCATCGCCGTGGCATCCGCAGATCCGCTCGGGATCAGCAGGTTCGTCCGGGAGCATGCGGAACTCCGGCGTCTCACGGCTCCGACACCGATCGTCGTGGTCGTGAATCAGCTGCGACCGGGTCCGCTCGGGATCGATGCGCGCGGACAGATTCGGCGCACCCTCGACAGGTTCGCCGGCGTCACCGACATCGCCTTTCTCCCCTTCGACCAGCGCGCGACCGACGCGTCCCTGCTGCACGCCCGGCCGATGTCCGATGTCGTCCCGCGCTCGCCGCTCGTCGCCGCGACACGCCGACTGGCGTCGGCGATGACCGGGATCACCCCGGCGGAGGTCAGTTCTGCCGGTAGCTCGCCAGGAAGTTCCCGAGTCGCTCGATCGATTCGCTCAAGACGCGCGGCTCGGGGAGCGTGACGACGCGGAGATGATCGGGGGTGGGCCAGTTGAATCCCGTCCCCTGCACGAGAAGGATGTGCTCGGACACGAGCAGGTCGTAGACGAGCCGTGCGTCGTCACGGATCTCGTGCACGTTGGGATCGAGCTTGGGGAACGCGTAGAGGGCGCCCTCGGGCTTGACGCACGACACACCGGGAATCGACTCCAGACCTTTCCAGGCGACGTCGCGCTGCTCGTGCAGCCGACCGGTCGGGGCGATGAGGGCATCGATCGACTGCACACCGGAGAGCGCGGCCTGCACCGCATACTGCGACGGCACGTTCGGGCACAGACGAGTGGAGGCGAGCAGGGTGATGCCTTCGAGGAAGCCCTTGGCGTGCTCCTGCGGCCCCGTGATCACGAGCCAGCCGGAACGATAGCCCGCGACCCGGTACGTCTTCGACAGACCGTTGAACGTCAGGCAGAGCAGGTCCGGAGCCAGCGTCGCGGTGGGAATGTGCACGGCATCGTCGAAGAGGATGCGGTCGTAGATCTCGTCGGAGAGAAGAAGAAGCTGATGCTCCCTGGCGATCTGCACCAGCCCCTCGAGCACCTCTCGTGAGTACACGACTCCCGTGGGGTTGTTCGGGTTGATGATGACGAGCGCCTTCGTGCGCGGGGTGATCTTCGACCGGATGTCTTCGAGATCGGGCTGCCAGCCGTTCTCCTCGTCGCACAGGTAGTGCACGGGAGTGCCGCCGGCCAGACTCGTCATGGCCGTCCAGAGCGGATAGTCGGGAGCCGGGATGAGGACCTCATCGCCCTCGTCCAGCAGCGCCTGCATGGTCATCGTGATCAGTTCGGAGACGCCGTTGCCGAGGTAGACGTCTTCCGGGCCGAACCGCGGGAAGTCTTCGATCTCCTCATAGCGGCTGACGACCGCGCGGCGAGCGGACACGATGCCCTTGCTGTCGCTGTAGCCGTGGGCGGTGGGGAGCGCCGCCAACATGTCGTGCACGATCTGGTGGGGTGCGTCGAACCCGAAGATCGCCGGGTTGCCCGTGTTGAGCTTGAGGATCTTGTGACCCTCGGCTTCCAGCCGCGCCGCCTCGACGAGGGCGTTTCCGCGAATCTCGTACAGGACGTTCTTGAGCTTCGACGACTGGTCGAAGTGGCGCGATGGTGTCATTGAGCAAGCCTACAGGGACGGAAAGAGGGCCAATCCACACGGATTGGCCCTCTTTCGCTGCAGAAGCTACTTCTTCTTCTTGCCCTGCGCGCGACGTTGCTCGCGGTTGCCGGCCGTCGGCTCCGCGGCATCCGTCCGCTGTCCGAAGGCGCCACGCGGCGCCTCCTTCTCGGGCTCGGCCTGCGGGACCTGGGTGCGAGCGGCTGCCTGGCGGACGCGGTCCGTGGCTGCCTGCTGCACCTGTCCGCGGTCGTTGCGCACCTCGACCTCGCCGGCGTCGTTCGCAGCGGAGTACTCGAGACGCTGCTCGGCACCGCCCTCGGAGAGACCCTTGGCCTCGACCTCGGTGACCTCCGAGTCTCCGGCGCGGCGCACCTCGACCTCGAGGTTGTAGAGGTAGCCGACCGTCTCCTCCTTGATCTGCCCCATCATCGACTGGAACATCGCGTATCCCTCGCGCTGGTACTCGATCAGCGGGTCGCGCTGCGCCATCGCGCGGAGGCCGATGCCGTCCTTGAGGTAGTCCATCTCGTAGAGGTGATCGCGCCAGCGGCGGTCGAGCACCTGCAGCACGACGCGACGCTCGAGCTCGCGAGTCGCAGCCTCTCCCAGCGTCTCCTCGCGCGCCTCGTAGGCGATCTTCGCGTCGGAGAGGAGCTCCCGGGTGAGACCGTCTGCGGTGATGCCGCCCTTGCGTCCCGCAGCTTCGGACACGACCTCGTCGATCGTGACGCTCACCGGGTACAGGGTCTTGAGCTCGGTCCAGAGCGCGTCGAAGTCCCAGCTCTCGTTGTGTCCCTCGCCCGTGTGGTCCTTCACGACGCCGCTGATCGCATCTTCGATGAAGTGCTGCACACGGTCGGCGATGTCATCGCCCTGCAGGATGTGGCGTCGATCGGTGTAGATCGCCTCACGCTGACGGTTGAGGACGTCGTCGTACTTGAGCACGTTCTTGCGCATCTCGGCGTTGCGCGCTTCGACCTGCGACTGCGCGCTGCGGATGGCGCGCGAGACCAGGCCGGACTCGATCGGCACATCGTCCGGGAAGTTCGTGCGCGCGAGGATCGCTTCTGCCGCACCCGACTGGAACAGGCGCATCAGGTCGTCGGTGAGGCTCAGGTAGAACCGGCTCTCGCCCGGGTCACCCTGACGGCCGGAGCGACCGCGGAGCTGGTTGTCGATGCGGCGGGATTCGTGGCGCTCGGTACCGAGCACGTAGAGACCGCCCGCGTCGATGACCTTCGACGCCTCTTCGGCGACCGTGGCCTTCATGGCCTCGTAGGACTCGTCCCACGCGATCTCGTACTCCTCCGGCGTCTCCACCGGGTCGAGACCCTTGCTCTTGAGGTCCTGCACGGCGAGGAACTCGGCGTTTCCTCCGAGCATGATGTCGGTACCACGACCGGCCATGTTCGTCGCCACGGTCACCGCACCGAGGCGGCCGGCGCGTGCGACGATCTCGGCTTCGCGCGCGTGGTTCTTCGCGTTGAGGACTTCGTGCTTGATGCCCTTCTTCGCGAGCAGGCGCGAGAGGTACTCGCTCTTCTCGACGCTGACCGTACCGACCAGCACCGGCTGGCCGCTCGTGTGGCGTTCCGCGATGTCTTCGACGACCTGGGCGAACTTGGCCGTCTCGTTCTTGTAGACGAGGTCCGACTGGTCCTTGCGGATCATGGGCTTGTTCGTCGGGATCGGGATGACGCCGAGCTTGTAGGTCGACATGAACTCGGCCGCCTCGGTCTCGGCGGTACCGGTCATGCCGGCGAGCTTGTCGTAGAGGCGGAAGTAGTTCTGCAGCGTGACGGTCGCGAGGGTCTGGTTCTCGGCCTTGACCGGAACGGCCTCTTTGGCCTCGATCGCCTGGTGGATGCCCTCGTTGTAGCGGCGTCCGACGAGGATGCGACCGGTGTGCTCGTCGACGATCATGACCTCGTCGTTCATGACGACGTAGTCGGTGTCCTTCTTGAAGAGCGCGAGCGCCTTGATCGAGTTGTTGAGGAAAGAGATCAGCGGAGTGTTCGCGGACTCGTACAGGTTGTCGATGCCGAGGTAGTCCTCGACCTTCTCGATGCCGGGTTCGAGGACGCCGACGGTGCGCTTCTTCTCATCGACCTCGTAGTCGACGCCGACCTCGAGCGTGCGTGCGATCTTCGCGAACTCGGCGAACCACCGGTTGGCCTCGCCCGACGACGGGCCGGAGATGATGAGCGGAGTACGGGACTCGTCGATGAGGATCGAGTCGACCTCGTCGACGATGGCGAAGAAGTGCGCCCGCTGCACGAGGTCTTCCTTGCGCCACGCCATGTTGTCGCGCAGGTAGTCGAAGCCGAACTCGTTGTTCGTGCCGTAGGTGATGTCGGCCGCGTACTGCTCGCGACGGACAGCCGGGGTCTGGCCCGAGACGATGATGCCGGTCGACATTCCGAGGGCGCGGAAGACGCGGCCCATCAGCTCGGCCTGGTAGCTGGCGAGGAAGTCGTTGACTGTGATGACGTGCACGCCCTGGCCGGCGATCGCATTGAGATACGCCGGGAAGGTGGCGACCAGGGT
The DNA here is from genome assembly GCF_044743285.1 of Microbacterium sp. NPDC087665. Lineage (NCBI taxonomy): Bacteria > Bacillati > Actinomycetota > Actinomycetes > Micrococcales > Microbacteriaceae > Microbacterium > Microbacterium sp. NPDC087665. The sequence continues at coordinate 225,995 of NZ_JBIUWD010000002.1, forward strand.
CTTTCCCTCACCGGTCTTCATCTCGGCGATGTTGCCGAGGTGAAGGGCCGCACCACCCATGATCTGCACGTCGTACGCCCGCATTCCGAGCGTGCGCTTCGCCGCTTCGCGAACTGCGGCGAACGCCTCGGGCATGAGCTGATCGAGCGTCTCGCCCTTCTCGAAGCGGGCGCGCAGTTCGGTGGTCTCGTTGCGCAGCTCGTCGTCGGTGAGCTTGGAGATGTCCTCTTCCAGCGCTCCCACGGCTTTGACCACCTGGTTCAGGCGGCGGATGACCCGCCCCTCGCCAGCGCGCAGCAGCTTCTCAAGAGGATTGGCCACGGATGTCATCTCCCTGTTGGTGGGTAAAGAGCCGGCTCGCCACATAGCGAACGCCAGGCATACTTTGTCATGTTACCGGGCTGTGACCTCCACGTCGCCTGCATGAACGCGCTCTCACCGTTTTCCGAGTATGCATATGCTGGGAAAGCACTTCAGGAGGTCAGTCATGTCGGTACGCCAGAGCCTGCTCGCGATCCTCGATCAGGGTCCCTGCTACGGCTATCAGCTGCGCCACGAATTCGATCGGCGCACCGGGTCGAGCTGGCCGCTCAACGTCGGCCAGATCTACAACACCCTTGAGCGGCTCGAGCGCGATCGCCTGGTTCGCCGCGGAGAGGCGGATGATCGCGGGCATGTGTACTGGCAGATCACGGATGCCGGGTCCGCCGAGGTCGCGCACTGGCTCTCGTCGCCGGTGATCCGCACCGCGGCGACGAGGGACGAGATCGCGGTCAAGCTCGCGCTCGCAGCCACTCTGCCCGGCGTCGACGTGTTCGCGACCATCGCGGCGCAGCGAGAGGCTACGAGGCTGCGTCGGGAATCCCTCGCAGCGCAGTCCTCCGCGCCCAGCGACCACGAGACACCGGAAGAACTCGCGCGGTCTCTGGTACGGGATTCGATGATCTTCACGGCGGAGGCAGAGGAGCGCTGGCTCGACCACGTCGAGACACGCCTGTCGGGGCATCCGACGCATGCTCTCGCATTGGCGCTGACGACGCAGCATCCGAAACGTGGCCGCCCGTCGAAGACCGACGGCCGGCCGCCGACCGTCCTGGCGTGAGACGCGATCTCCGATCGGCGTTCGCCCGAAGCGGATGTACAGGCACCGGTGCCCCTGCGGAACGTAGGATCGGGGCATGGCAGGAATCTGGGGCAAGCGTAAACGTGAGCAAGAAGCCCTCGCGGTGCAGGATGCCGATCTCGCGCGGCGCGCAGAGCAGGCGCTGGTCTCGGCCGATGAGCGCATCCGCACGACGTCGGACGAGCTCTCCTTCGCCGAGGCCGAGCTCGGCGAGTCGCTCACGGGCGACCTGAAGAAAGCGCTGGCCGCCGTGCGCACGCACCTGCGCGAGGCATTCCAGCTCCATCAGCTCAACCACGACGAGATCCCCGACACCCCCGAAGAGCTGCGCACGCGCAACGCGCGCATCATCCAGCTCTGCGACTGGGCGCAGGACCTCCTCGACGAGAAGACGACGGTCCTCGCCGACTCGATCGCGAAGGTGCGCCGCGCTCCCGAGGTGATCGCGCAGGTGCGCGCGGATGCCGAGACGCTGAGCGCACGGATCCCCGTGACCGCAGCGACCATCGAGCGGCTGTCCTCCCGCTACGCGGACTCCGCCATGACCCAGATCGCCGCGAGCGCCAAAGAGGCGGAGCAGCTGATCGCCTTCGCCGTACACGGCGCGACCGTGTCGGAGAGGCGCCGGGCCGCCAGACAGAACGAAGAGGCGAACCTCGCGCTGGAGACGGCGACGGAAGCGACTCGGCGCGCGGCGACGCTCCTCGATGCCGTCGAGGACTTCGAGATCGAAGCGCTGCGGGCGGAATCCACCCTGGCCGAGGTGATCGCGGATTCCCGTGGCGATCTGATCGCCGCGCGCAACGCTCCCCCGTCTCCCGCCGTCGCATCGGCCGTGACCGCGTTGCAGGCGGCTCTGGCCGCGCTGTCGCCGGCCGGCACCCCCAACGATCCGTTCGCCGAGCTCTCCCAGTTGCGCACGGCGAACACTGCGCTCGACCAGGCGATCGCGACCGCTGAGCATCGCGCCGCCAACCCGCTTCCGTCGATCCAGCTGGTGCAGCACGCGATCGACGATGCAGATCGGCAACTCGGTGTGGCACGCGGGCTGATCTCCGGACATCGCGGATGGATCGGCGCCGACGCACGCACGCGCTTCGCCGAAGCCGAGCGTCTCCGGGTCGATCTCTCCGATCTCCTCCCGGCCGAAGAGACTCGTGAGCAGGCTCTGGCCGGCGCCCGACGCGTCGCTCACCTCGCGTCCGAGGCCCTGCAGCTCGCCCAGCGCGACATCGACTCGTCCCGGCCCCCGCAGGACGACGGATGGGGCGGAGGCGGAGGCTGGGGCGGTGGCGGTCGCCGTGGAGGCGGCGGTGGCGACATCGCGTCCGGCATCCTCGGCGGACTGGTGATCGGCAGCCTCCTCGACGGGATCTTCGACTGACCGAAACACGCGTCGCAGACGACGAAAAAGCCCGGCCCCCTGTGGGGCCGGGCTTTTCTCAGCTCAGGACGCGAGCGCTTCTTCGGGCGGCGCCTGCGTGCTCAGTGCGATGACACCGTAGTCCCATCCCTTGCGGCGGTATACGACGCTGGGGTGATCGGTGCGCACATCGACGAAGAGGAAGAAGTCGTGGCCGACCAATTCCATGCGGTCGACGGCTTCTTCGACCGTCATCCACTCTGCGTCGAAACTCTTCGTCCGGATGACGACCGGAGAGTATTCCTCTTCCGTGCTGTTCTGGATCGGCACGGTGCCGGTCGCCACAGCCTGCAGCACCTCGACGGATGCCGGCACGACATCGATTCCCTCGAGAGAACCGCTGCCCTTCTCGAAGTGCGCTCCTCGCGGGTGTTGCCGCCCGTCGACTCGCTTCTCCTTCGCACGGCGCAACTGCTCCGCCATCTTGTCGACGGCGAGGTCGAGAGCGACGAATTTGTCGCCATCGGTGGCCTCTGCACGAACGACCGGCCCCTTGCTCACGAGAGTGAGCTCGACCGTCTCCTCGGGAATCTGTCCGTTGCGGTAGACCCGGTGAGTGACCTTCACATCCAGGCGTTGCGCACGAGCGGCGAACGTCTCGATTCGGGCGATCTTCTCTTCGACAACGGTTCGGAAGCGATCGGTGATACCCACTCCGACGCCAACGATGCTTGTTTCCATTGCTGCCTCCTTGTCCCGGTCCACCGGCCAAGGGCGGACCGTGGTCGCCTTGTGAATCCCCACCGTAGTCCGGTATCCAGCGGAAGTCACGGGTCAGATCCTCCGTGTCGCCGAAGAGTCTCCGATGAGTCCTCTGTGACGCGGCGTGGCGGCGAGCGCCATGCCGCACAACACGTCGTACCCGGCCACGCGAAGTGCGCGCGCGGCCTCATCGAGCGTCGCTCCCGTCGTGATGACGTCGTCCAGGACGATGACGCGCTCGCTCCCTCGTCGAGTGGCGTGCATGCTCTCGAAGACGTTCGCCGCGCGGTCCTGGATGCCGAGGCCACGCTGATCGGACCGCTGGGCGATCGTTCGCAGGAGTCGCTGCGGGCGAAAGCCCGCCCGGCGGACGAGGAGGTCGGGCACCCGGTATCCGCGGCGGCGATGCGCCGCGCGGGAGGTGGGCACCGGCACGATCAGAGCGGCTGAGACCGCCTCGGTCGCGAGTACTCCGCTGAGCGCCTCACCGAGCGGACGGGCGAGAAGCGTTTCGCCTTCGCCCTTGAGGCGTCGGATGCAGCGTGCGGCCACCCCGGTGAACGGCAGCGCCGCCTCGACCGGGAGCCCGCCCGGTGTGCGCACCACGAAGGGCTTCGGGCGCATCATGCGCCGGCACGACGTGCAGAGGACCGTGCCACCCCGATCGCATCCCGCGCAGGACGCGCCGAGAGCGAAGGCGAGGAGTTCGTCGCCGAGAGAGCGAAGGCGAGTGGTGTCGAGCATCCGTCGATCCTGCGGCACCACGGGGTCCGCGTTGCGAACGGTCGACAGCATCGGCGCACGAGTGCGCCCATCCACCGGATGTGCAGGAGAGGTCTGCGGTCACTGGCCGGAACGTGTCGCGAGCACGATCACGCCGGTCGCGACCTCGCGCCATGCGGACCCCGCATGCGCGAACAACACCCCTTCGACGTCCAGCACCCGCAGGCCGGAGACGCTCCGAGCCCCGGAAAGCGCGGTCGCGCCGCTCGGCGCGAGCTCCGCGAATCCCACACCACCGACCATCTGCGTCAGCAGGTCGGGGTCCTGGGGGTCGGCGAGGACGCCGAGCCGGTAGTCTCCGATCCACACCAGGCCCTCCACCTCGCCCTCTGCGCGGGTGAGTTGCTTGATGGGGCCGAGCTGGGTCGGGAGCCCTTTGTCATCGCGGACGACCGCCGCCACCACGACCCAGCGCTGACCGCCCACGACGATCACCGCGGCGATCCTCGCGCCGTCCGCGGACACGCGGATGCGCTGCACCGACGAGGCCTCCGGCCACGCATCGGTGATCGGATGCGCGGTCACGTCGCTCCCCCACGCCTGCAGCGCTGTGGGTTCATCGGCCGGCACGGTCCAGGTGTACCCGTAGGGGTCGAGCGAGGGGGCCACCAAGCCCGCGCGCGCGTCGAGCTCGTCGACCCGCCCGTCGCCGACGAGGTAGACCGGTCCGTCCGTCAGTTGCACCGCCGCCTGCGACTGATCGGCTGCGACATCGATCGAGCCGATCGGCGAGGTGATCGCGAGGATCTCGTCGCTGATGCCCTCGACCGGTGAGACCTCGTCTCCCACGACCGTGCCGAAGGCCCCGTCCACGAGAACCAGGGGTCCCGTATCCGGCGGCGTCTCCGCGACATCGACGACGCCCGCGTCCAAGCTGCGACCGTCGACCGTGAAACGCACCTGCGAGACGTGCACGCCCGCGGCGTTCAAGGTCTCCTGCAACTGGGTGCGCATCCGGCCGAGCGTCTCCCGATCAAGGCTCGCGGCGGGGCGCGTGAGCGCGACCTCCGCCACTTGGGACGCGTTGATGGGCACAGCATCCTGGGCGAGCTGCACGTCTGCGGGGAAGGCGGATTGCACCGCCGGATCCAACCAGGAGCTGGGCGATCCGCCGATCAGCGCCTGCACGACCGTGGTCGCGATGCTGGCGCGTCGCGGGAACCAACGCACGTCCGGCACCAGGCGCGTCCACGTGCGATCGAAGTACTGCAGCGGATAGCCCTCGAAGACCTTCGCGAACAGGTCCTGATCGATCACGACGCCGTCCGGAGCCTGCGCGATGCGCCATTCGCCGTTCGCCGCCCGTTCGAGCACGAACGCGAGGTTCGACGGCCCGGGTGCCGACGAGTACTCCCCCGACTCGTCGACGCTGGCGACCTGATTCAGCAGCACCGTCACGTCGGCGGTCTGGGCCTTCTCGGCTGCGTCGGTATCGTCGCCGTCCTCTTCACCGTCGCCGTCTTCGGCGACGGACGACGTCACGGTGCGATCGATCGCCGACGTGTCGACCGAGACGCCGGTGCCCGGACGCCAAGACCGCTGCATCTCCGGTGTGAGGAATCGACGCGCGATCTCCCAGTTGTCCGCCGGGGTGATCGCCGCCTCCATGAACCCCTCGACGATCTCCTGCGCGCCTGCACCGGTCGCCGGTCCGGAGGCGAGCGGCAGGAAATCGGTGTCGTCGGTCGTTTCGCCGAGCTCGAGCCCGACGTTCACATCGCCCGTCGTGGGCAGCCCCGCACAAGCACCCAAGAGCATCGCGCTGCTCGCCGCGATCGCGATCGTCGCCATCGCCCGGCGAAGCATCCGTCCCCTCATGCTCGGCCACCCCCCTCGTCGAATTCGGAAAGATCGACGAGCGAGATCGGCTGCGTCGCGTCGCCCAACTCGGCCAGCGGCTCCTGCGGTTCGACGGGCACCGGGCCCGGGCCGTCGATGGTCATGCCGTGACGCGGAAGCGTGAGCACGAAGTTCGTTCCGACGCCGATCTCCGACCACACCGAGAGGTTCCCCCCGTGCAGCATGGCATCGCCGAGCGCGATCGACAGTCCCAGACCGGTGCCGCCGATGGTGCGCTGGCGCGACGGATCAGCCCTCCAGAAGCGGTCGAACACCCTCTCGGCATCCGCCGGTTCCATTCCCAGTCCGAAGTCGCGCACTCCCGCGGCCACGGCGTGCTGGTTGCTGTCGACGGTCACGACGATCGGGCGGCCCTCGCCGTGCTCGATCGCGTTCCCGATCAGGTTGCGCAGCACCCGCCGCACGCGGCGCGGGTCCATATCGACCGGAGAGTATCCGCCGGGAGCGACCAGCCTCAGCTCGGTGCCGTGGCCGTCCGCCAAGGGGCGCATCTGTTCGATCACGTCTTCGGCGACGTGCGCCAGGCTCGTGGCTTCGAGTTCCAGCTGCACGGAGCCGGCGTCGTACCGGCTGATCTCGAGGAGGTCGGAGAGCAGGATCTCGAACCGCTGCACCTGCGCATGCATCAGCTCCGCCGCGCGGGCGGTCACCGGGTCGAAGTCGGCGCGCTGGTCGTTGAGCATGTCCGCCGCCAAGCGGATCGTCGTCAGGGGCGTGCGGAGCTCGTGCGAGACATCGGAGACGAATCGCTGTTGCACCATCGAGAGCTCGCCGAGCTCTTTGATCTGCGCCTCGATGCTGTCGGCCATCGCGTTGAAAGAACGTCCGAGTGTCGCGAGCTCGTCTTCCCCATGCACCTCGAGTCGCACGCCGAGATCACCGGACGCGAGCCGCGCGCTGGTCTCGGCCGCCTGGATGATCGGGGTCGACACCGTTCGCAGCACGAACCACGAGATCGCCGCCACGATCGCGATCAGCCCGATTCCCGCGATCCACAGCGTGCGCTGCACGAACACGAGCGTCTGATTGGCGTCGGACAGGTCGTACGCGAAGTAGATCTCGAAGGGACCGGCCTCCGGCACCATGATCTGCTGCCCCACGACGATCCCCGGAACCTCGCCGCCGCCCTCGACGGGCAGGGCGACCGACTGCCACGCCTGACGGTCGTCGAATTCCTCGACGCGCGCACGGAGGCCCGCGGTGAGCAGATTGGCGTTCAGGCCGGCGGTGAATCCGTTGAGGCGAACGCCGTCGGCGTCGGAGTCGATGCGGATGCCGGTGAGCTGATCCGCATTGGAGTTACGGGCAAGACCCGCCTGAATCGTGTTCCAGAGGTCGGTGAGCGCCGCCGGATCGTCTCCGACCTCCGCCACATCGAGCGTGCTCTGAGCGACGTCGACCGCGCGCCGAGCGTCTTCGAGCGCTTGGTTCTTCTGCGACACGAAGAGATCGTTCTGGATCACGAGCGCCATGGTGATGCAGGTGATGAGGATCGCCAGGGTGGTGGCGAGAAGAGTGACGGCCAGCGTGCGGAAGCGCAGCGAGCGCCGCCAGAGGGCAGCGAGAACCGTCGGCCATCCGCGCCAGTCGCGTATCACCGCGACCGCCGTGGTGGTCGCTGTCGTCGCGGCCATGGTCCGCCTAGACGGCACTCCCGGCGCGATACCCGACCCCACGAACGGTCATGACGATCTTCGGGTTGTCGGGATCGAGCTCGACCTTCGCCCGAAGGCGCTGCACATGCACGTTCACGAGGCGCGTGTCGGCTTTGTAGTGGTAGCCCCACACCTGCTCGAGGAGCATCTCGCGCGAGAAGACCTGCTGGGGCTTCGATGCGAGCGCGACGAGCAACTGGAACTCCAGCGGCGTCAAGGCGATCGGAGCGGTGCCGCGACGCACCTCGTGCGCATCGACGTCGACCGTCAGGTCACCGACCCGCAACTGCTCGCTCGTAGTCTGCGGGACGGGACGAAGACGGGTGCGGATGCGCGCGACGAGTTCTTTGGGGTTGAACGGCTTGACCATGTAGTCGTCCGCACCGACCTCGAGCCCCCGAACCACATCGGCGGTGTCGGTGCGTGCGGTCAGCATGATGATCGGAACGCCGGACTCGTTGCGGATCCGCGTGCAGATCTCGATCCCGTCCATGCCGGGCAGCATGAGATCGAGCAGCACGAGGTCGGGGCGCTGCGCGCGCCATTCGTCGACGGCGCGCGCGCCGTCTGCGCAGAACACCGGTTCAAAACCCTCGGTGCGCAGCACGATGCCGATCATCTCGGCGAGCGCAGTGTCGTCGTCGACCACGAGGATGCGTGAGGTCATAACAGTTACCTTATGGCACCCGGTGTCACCATCCGCAGGTCCGCGCACCACGCGGAGGGATATGGCACGATGGGAGCGCACAACGGAGGGAGCGCCAGTGAGCGCACAAGGCTGGACCCCTGCCCCGAAGAAGGGCATCATTCCGCTGCATCCGCTGGGATTCGGCACTCTGCTGGGGAAAGCCTTCGTCGCGCTCCGCCACAACCCGAAGGTGCTGTTCGGTTTCGCGGTCGTCGTGCAGCTCGTCGTGGTCGTCGTGACATCTGCGGCGATGCTCCTCGTCTTCTACACGACGTTCTCCCGCCTTTACACCCTTGCACCCGGGTCGTCCGATTTCGAAGCCGTGCTGAGCGGCACCATCGGGCTCAACATCGTTGCGGTCCTCGTGGTCAGCCTCGCCTCGCTCGCATTCACCGCGATGATGCAGGGTGTCGTCGCGTCCGACATCGGCTACGCGACCATCGGCGTGAAGGCGAACCTGGGGATGCTGTGGCGCAAGATGCTTCCCTCGTTCTGGAGGCTCGTCGCATACTCGCTCCTCGTGGGGGTCGCGGTGTTCGCCGTGTTCTTCGTGATCGTGCTCATCCTCTTCGGCCTGATCGCGGGTGGCGTCGCCAGCGGCGCGGACTACGTCGGGCTGATCGTCCTCTTGGTCGTGCTGCTGTTCCTCGGCTGCGTGCCGCTCTTCGTCTGGCTCGGAACCAAGCTCCTGCTCGTCCCGACGATCCTGGTACTCGAGCGCGCCACGCTGCGCAGCGCGCTCGTCCGATCGTGGCGGCTGACCCGCGGCCGTTTCTGGGTGGCCTTCGGAGTCAGCTTCCTGATCGCTCTGATCATGGGAGCGGCCACCCAGGTCATCAGCATCCCCACGACACTCCTTGCGCCGATGCTCGGCGGGGTCATCGCGCCGACAGGCGCCCCGGATGCGAGCGCAGTCATCGGTATCGTGCTCCTGACCCTGGCCCCCCAGATTCTCGTGCTCGCCGTGCAGGCGGTGTCGTCGGTCGTGCAGAGCACCGGTGCGGCACTCATCTATCTCGACTGCCGTATGCGCTACGAAGGCCTCGACCAGACTCTCGTGTCGCACGTGGAGCGTCGCGACCTCGGCTGGACGGACGACCAGCTCGGCGACCCCTACGCCGTCGACCCCGCACGCGCGGTCACGAGCACTCCTCCGCCGAAGCAGGTGCCGGAGTACGTGCTGGCCGCACAGGGCTACGCATACCCGCAGCCGTACGGGGCCCCCGGTTACGCCGGACAGGGGTACCCCAACCAGCAGGGGTACCCGAACCAGCAGGGGTACCCGAACCAGCAGGGCTACCCGAACCAGCAGGGCTACGGCGGGCAGATCTATCCGGGCCAGGGTGTTCCGTCGCAGCCGCAGTACGCCCCGCAGAGCTACGGCGCCCCGCAGCAGCCGCAGCCGTATGGCGCTCAGCCCCCTCAGCCCTACGCCGCTCCTGCTTCCCCTCCGCCCTTCTCCGCGCAGCCGCCCCTGGCTCCTGCGCCACCTGCACCTCGTCCCGCGCAGCCCTCGCCGGGTGACGGCGACGCATCGGCATGATCCGACCGCTCGACGATCTGTTCGTGCCGGATGGCGACGAAGCCCGGCGCTGGGCGGAAGAAGAACTCAGCAACTCGCGCTACGACGAGGCCGAACCGACCTGGTTCGACTACGTCGCCCGCGATATCGGGCGCTTCTTCGCGGATCTCTTCAATTCCGACAACAGCGCCGCAGTCGGACCGTCCGCTCTGATCATCGTCAGCATCCTCATCGTCGCCGCACTGGTCGCCGCACTCATCATCTGGGGCCGGCCGAGACGATCGCAGGCGGTGAGACGGGCACGTACCGATCTCCTCGGCGTCGACGATGATCGTTCTGCCGCGCAGCTGCGTGCGGATGCGGAACGCAGCGCGCGCGACAGTGATTGGGACACCGCCACCATCCTGCGGTTCCGAGCGATCGCGAAAGACCTCCTCGAACGGGATCTGATCGATCCCGCGCCCGGGGCGACCGCGCAAGCCATCGCCCGCGAGGCGAGCCGAACGTTCTCCGACGAGACCGCCGCGATGCGGGCGGCGGCGACGGCCTTCGACGACGTGCGCTACCTCCGTCACCCGGCGACAGCCGATTCCTACGCCGAGTTGGCCGCGACCGACGACCGGCTGCGCTCACGACGGCCCGAGTTGGTCACGGCATGACGACAGCGGAAGAGATCGTCGAGCCGTCGACCGCAGAGCCGCGCCCCCGACGCGTGCGCGGACTTCTCGGCTGGGTGGCCGTGGCCGCGCTCGTCCTGGTCGTCGCCTGGGTGGGCCTGCAGGTCACGGCGAATCCTCCGAGCGCGACCCGCTCGCTCGACCCCGAGGGACGCAACGGCGTCGGGGCCCTCGCTCTCGCCGAGATCCTGCGCGACCAGGGCGTCGACGTCCAGGTGTTCCGTTCGCGGACGGATGCCCGTGCAGCCATCGACGACGACACGACGCTCGTGATGACCAATCCCTACACGCTCTCCGACGAGGCGCTCGCCGAGCTCATGTCGCCGGCCGATCGGATCGTGTTCCTTTCGACGGGCTCCCACCTCCTCGGTGAACTCGGCATGGGCGACTACGCACCCGGAAACCTCGATTCGGTGGATGCCGACTGCGCCGCCCGCGAGTTCGCCGACGTGGGCTCGATCCGACCCGACCGCCTTCTCGAACCCGCCGAGGGAGTGATGGCGTGCTTCGGCGACGACGACGGCGCTGCGGTGCTCATCGATGACACCGATGGTGCGCACACCACCGTGGTCGACGGCACGACGCTCTTCAGCAACGCCTACCTCGCCGAAGACGGGAACGCGGCCCTCGCCCTCGCACTGCTGGGGCAGACCGAGCGGGTGGTCTGGTACGTGCCCACGCTCGCCGACACCGACATCGAGGCGCAGTCCCCCGACACCCTCGGCGATCTGACCCCGGGTTGGGTGACGCCGGCGATTCTGCTGCTGATCGCCGCGGGGATCGCCGCGGCGCTCTGGCGCGGACAGCGCTTCGGGCCGCTCGTTGCCGAGACTCTGCCGGTCACCGTGCGCGCCTCCGAGACCATGCATGGGCGGGCTCGTCTGACCGCGAAGGCGGGAGACGCTGCGCACGCTGCTCGGGTGCTCCGCGAAGGGTCGCAGCGACGCCTGGCGCGCCGACTCGGGCTGACGGCCAGGGCGACCTCCGACGAGGTGGCGGATGCGGCATCCGACCGTCTGGGCATTCCGCGCGGAACCCTGCAATCGGTACTGGCGGGCCCGCTCCCCCTCGACGACCCGGGACTCATCGAGTTCGCGCGCGCACTGGCCGACCTCGAAGCGGCCGTGGAGAAGACGCTGCGCACGAGGCGGAGCGACGAATGAACCATCACACACCCACACGACGGAAGCCGAGGGCATCACGTGACCGCTGAGTACAATCCCGCCGACGACGCCGCGCTGCGTCACGCCATGCACCGCGTGCGCACCGAGGTCGACAAGGCCGTGGTCGGTCAGGCCGGCACGGTGACGGGCCTGCTCGTCTCCCTGCTCGCCCGGGGCCACGTGCTCCTCGAGGGCGTGCCGGGTGTGGCGAAGACGCTCGTCGTGCGATCGTTCGCACGAGCGTTGGGCCTCGACACCAAGCGCGTCCAGTTCACCCCCGACCTGATGCCGGGCGATGTGACGGGCTCGCTGGTGTACGACGCCCGCACCGGCGAGTTCGACTTCCGTGCGGGTCCCGTCTTCACCAACATCCTGCTGGCCGACGAGATCAACCGCACGCCTCCGAAGACCCAGGCCGCCCTCCTGGAGGCCATGGAGGAGCGTCAGGTGTCGGCAGACGGTGTGAGCCGCGCGCTTCCCGACCCCTTCCTGGTCGCGGCGACGCAGAACCCGATCGAGCACGAGGGCACGTACTCCCTGCCCGAGGCTCAGCTCGACCGCTTCCTCATGAAACTGGTCGTCGGCATGCCCGAGCGCGATGCCGAGGTGCAGGTGCTGCGCAAGCACGCGTCCGGCTTCTCGCCGCGCGAGCTGACCGGCGTCGAGGCCGTCGTGTCCGCAGACGAGATCCGCGCCGCGCAGGCGGCCGCAGGGCGCGTCGAGGTCACCGACGACGTACTCGGTTACGTGGTCGATCTCGCACGTGCCACACGGCAGTCCCCCTCCGTCGAGCTCGGAGCGAGCCCCCGCGCGTCGACCGGCCTGCTCGCGGCCGCGAAGGCATGGGCCTGGCTCAACAGCTCCACCGCCGTCACCCCCGATCACGTGCAGACGATGCTCGTCCCCGTCTGGCGCCACCGACTTCAGCTGCGGCCGGATGCCCAGATGGAGGGCGTCTCCGCCGATGCGGTGCTGACGTCCGTCGTGCAGCAGACCCGGGTGCCGATCTAAGTGTTCGTCACCGGGCGTCTTGCCATCGCGGTCGCGGTCGGCGTCGTCCCGCTGGTCCTGACCGGGCTGGCGGGCTATCCGCCGTACGCGGTACTGGGTGCGTGGATCGCTCTGTGCCTCGTGCTCGTCGCCCTCGACGTCACGCTCTCCGCGAGCCCGCGCGCAGTCACGGTGAGTCGCCGTGTCCCCACGCGCACTCGCCAGGGTGAGCCGGTGCCGGTGAGCATCGCCCTGCACAACCACGGTCCGCGCGACCTGCGCGCGCTGATCCGTGATGCCTGGCAGCCGACCGCGGGTGCACCGTCGTCGCGCATCTCACTCGACGTGCCGACCGGTGAGCGTCGCCGCATCGCGCTCCCCCTGGTCCCCCGCCGACGCGGCGAGCTGGTGAGCGAGTTCGTGGTCATCCGCTCCCGCGGCCCGCTCGGTCTCGCCGGTCGGCAGGCCACGCACCGTGTGCGAGGAGCCATCCGGGTGCTGCCGGCGTTCTCCTCGCGCAAGCACCTGCCGTCTCGCCTCGCCCGGCTGCGCGAGCTCGACGGCAACACGAGCATCCAGGTGCGAGGACAGGGCACCGAATTCGACTCCCTGCGCGAGTACGTGCGCGGCGACGACGTGCGGTCGATCGACTGGCGTGCGAGTGCGCGCGCCGGAGCCACGATGCTGCGCACGTGGCGTCCCGAGCGCGACCGTCACGTCGTGATCATCATCGACACCGGGCGCACGGCCGCGGCGCGCGTCGGCGACGGCACCCGAGCGGATGCGTCGCTCGAAGCCGCCCTTCTGCTCTCCGCCCTCGCCGCTCGGGCCGGCGACCACGTGCACCTGCTGATGTACGACCGCGTCGTTCGTGCGCGAGTGACCGGCGTCGAGGGCAATGCCCTGCTCCCCGCCCTCACCGATGCGATGGCACCGGTGCACGCGCGCCTCGTCGACACCGACTGGCATGGCGCGTTCGCGGCAGTGCGCACCCTGACGACCCGTCCATCGCTGATCGTGGTGCTGACGGCGCAGGATGCTGCGGAGTCCTCTCGGAGTTTCCTCGGGGCCTTCCCCAACGCATCGCGATCGACGACGATCCTCGTGGGATCAGTCACCGACGACGACATCGCGGCGCTCGCTCAGCAGCGGGGGTCGCGCGAAGAGGTATACCTGGCTGCCGCTGCCGAGCGCGCACTTCGTGATGCGGAGGTCGTCGCAGATGCGATCCGTCGCGCCGGTGGCGAGGCGATCGCCGCCGATCCCGAGGCGCTGCCGCCGCGCATCGCCGACCGCTACCTGGAACTCAAAGCCGCAGGACGCCTCTGACGGCCGGGGCCGCGCGCGGTCACGCCTCAGCCGGCGACGAGGCGCGGGGTTCCGGCCTCGTACTCCACGAGGTCGCCCGTCTCGCCTCGGCGGTACGCGCGACCGCCGATCACGAGCATGTAGATCAGGAACACGGCGAGTGCCGCCGCACCGATGCCGATCTTGACGGGCCAGGGAAGCGCCCATCCGGTGACGAAACCCTCGACGAGACCGGCGAGGAAAAGGGCGAAGACCAGCCCGAGTGAGACGGTCGCGAGCGCCCGCCCCTCGGCCGCGAGTGACTCGCCGCGCGACCGATTGCCGGGTGCGACCCAGGACCAGAAGAGGTGCAGGCCTCCAGCTGCCGCGACGAACAGGCAGGTCATCTCCAGCATCCCGTGCGGCAGGATGTACAGCACCATGACATCGGCCTGATCGTGCGCCGCCATGACCGCCCCCGAAGTACCCAGACCCTTCGCATTCTCGACCATGATGTAGATGGGCCACAGACCGGTGATGCCGAACAGCACGCATTGCATCGCCAGCCAGGCATTGTTGGTCCAGACCATGCCCATGAACACCGCGGCCGGGTTCTCGGTGTAGTACCCCGTGAAGCTCTCGTCGGCGTACTGCGCCAAGAGCTCCGGCGGTCCGAGCGTGGCGACGAGCTCGGGGTCGCTCGAGATCCACGCCGCGTACCCGACCGCGATCGCGATGAACGCCAGGGCGATCACCAGCGTCGTCCAGCGCAGCCGGTACAGCGCTGCGGGCAGCTGGAGGACGAAGAACCGAGAGACCTGCGTGAGGATGCTGTCCGTCGCCCCTGTGAGCCGCAGGCGCGCGCGCACGAGCATCGTCGAGAGATGCGCCCCCTGCGGGGAATCCCCCACCGACGTCTTCAGCTCGGCGAGGTCGGCCGATGCCGCGCGATAGCGGATGATGAGTTCGTCCACGCCCGCGCCATCGAGCCGGGCGCGGCTGAGTTCGTCGAGTCGCGCCCATTCGGCACGGCGTGCATCTGTCAACGCATCGGCATCCACCTGATTTACTGTACTCATGTCCGCGCCGATCGATACCTCTGAAGAGGTGCTCTCCGGAGAAGCCGTCGCGATCGACGCGCTGCCCCTCGGATTCCTGCTCCGGGCGCTCGGCGCCCTGATCGACATGCTGATCGGCTACGCGATCTTCGTCCTGTGGCTCTTCCTCCGCAACTGGCTGGTCAACGAGGGCGTGCTCACGGAAGCGACCGATCGTATCGCCAACATCGCGTCGATGGCGGTGAGCTTCCTCATCATCCCGATCACGGTCGAGATGCTCACCAAGGGCCGCAGCCTCGGCAAACTCGCTGTCGGGGGGCGCATCGTGCGCGTCGACGGTGGTGCCACCGGCTTCCGCCACGCCTTCATCCGCGGCCTGCTCGGGGTGTTGGAGATCTACATGACGGTCGGCTCGATCGCCATCCTGAGCGGCGCGCTCACCGCGCGCTCGCAGCGCCTGGGCGATCTCGTCGCCGGTACCTACAGCCAGCGAGTGCGCACCCCGAAGCTGATCCCCCATGTGCCGATGATGCCGTCGGAGCTTGCAGGATGGGCGCAGATCGCCGACGTCGCTCGACTCCCCGATCGCCTCGCGCGCCGCATCTCGCAGTTCTTGGCGAGCGCACCGCAACTCGTTCCGGGCGCCCGCGCACGGGTTGCGCAGGAGCTTCTCATCGATGCATCGCCGTTCGTGTCGCCCCTGCCCGCAGCCAATCCGGAACGGGTGCTCATCGCCATCACCTGCGTGCGCCGCGAACGCGAGTTCCGGGCGCTTCAGAACTCCGATCGCCGAGCCGAGAAGCTCACCGGGCGCCGCGTCGGCGTGTGACGTCCACGGCCGTGAGCGGATGCCGCGGCTGCCCGATCAGGCGCGCAGCGCCTCGTGCCGCACGACCAGCCACCCGGCCGGTACCGACAGCCGATCGGCGTGCGGGGCGCAGAGATCGTGCGCATGGGGGTGCTGGGCGAGGCCCAGCGGACCGAGCGCCGCCATCTGGTCGCCGTAGTCGTACGTGAGCGTGGCGACGGCCTCGCGCGCGCAGGCCACTTTCGAGCAGATTCGTCCGTCCATCCCGGTCAGGCTACGCGGGCAGGGGTGCGGCACCAGGTCGCCGCGCCGCATCGCGGAAGACACGGCCTAGACTTTCGTCATGCCCCGTCGACGCGCGACCCGCACTCCTGCCGCACCTCGGCGAGGTGCCCGTCATGGCCGACACGGACGGTTGGGCCGCAGCGAGGTCGTGAAGCCACCACTCGCGCCGCTGGACGGCCGCCTCGATCGCTTCGATCTCGCTGTCGGGACGGCCGTGGAGTTCCTGCGCGGCACCTGGCCGGAACTTCAGCAGGTGCGGTTCGAGATCGGGGCCATGCCCGGTTTCGATGCGGGCGAAGAGGTTCCCCGGTGGCATCTCGACCGCGACAACGCTCGGATCATCCTCTTCCGGCTGCCGATCGAACGGTTGCTACCGCCCGGGCACGACGATGCGACGCACCGACGGATGGCCGTCGAGAGCGCCGTGTTCCGCGCTGCCGCGGAGTACGTGGGCCGCGAGCCCTGGGATCTCGGCCACGACCACTGACCAGACGACGCTCGTCGGGTCCGCGGACTGTTACGGGTAAACCGTGATGCTCTGCGCGGCGCTCGCACTCGGCTGGAGCGGCCATGCCGCGACAGCACCGTCACCGATCATCGTCACCGCGGCTCGCACCGGATCCGAGGTGCGGAGTCGATAGACCGTCTCCTCGGCGAGATCGACGGTCGCCGAGCCACCCGCGGGGACGACGATCTCCTGATCCGTGCCGCCCTCGATCGCTTCGATCGTGACGCGCGCCTCGGCGTCGTCGGTGTTGACGAGCTGGAGAACGGGCGTCGGGCCCGCCGGCACGGCGAAGAGCACGTCGGTGCTGATCTCCGGCGCCGGTGTAACCCACGCGAAGTCCGATCCGCTGCCGAATCCCTGCTGCTGACGTACGGCGGCCACGACCGGAGCCTCCGCCGCGATCTCGACGCTGTACGAGCCGGGATCGAGGTCGGGAAGCGAGACCTCTGTGGGCGTGTCGGCCGGCAACGGCACCGAGAACTCGTCGACGACGGCCGTCGAACCCGTCGCGTGCACGCTCACCGTCGCCTGCGTGTCGACGCCGGGCGACAGCATGCGCAGGACCGTCTGGTCGGTGCTGTCTCCGTCGCCGTCGAAGGACTGCACGCCCACGATCACCGGATGCTGCTGCGGGCCGGCGACCGCGTCCTGAAGATCGATGCCTGCGGGATCGAGCGTTCGCACGAACGACGACTGCAGCACCGCGCGCACGGGCGCACCGACCGTGGAGACCTTGACGATCGGCGCCTCATTGCCTGCGGCGACCGACGCGAGCGAGAGCGCGACCTGCGTCATAGCCGGCACGATGACCGTGCGGGTGCTGCGTGACTCTCCGTACACCGCGAGCGTCACCGTCGAGGTGACGGCCGAGGCGTTCGTGAGAGTGATCAGATCCTTCGTGCCGGTATCGACGCTGCCCCCGACCAGCCACGACTCCATCGCGCTCTCCCCGCACGGGAGTGCGGCGAAGCCGGCGAGATCCGACGATGTCAGAGTGAGGGATTCCGTCGCCGCGATCAGCGGAGCCATGCGGTCGTCGACGGCATCCGTCAACCGGCGCACTTCGCCGGCATCGGCGAGATCGGGAGCGGAGAGCGAGGTCGATGACATAGCTCCGCTGGTCCCCCCCTCGGTCAACGACGGCGATCCCGCGGAACGCATGCTCAGCGGATTCGACGAATCCCGACCGAGTGCCCGGAAGTCGCCGTTGCACACGAGCACAGGATCGCTCGGAATGGGATCGACCTCGACCTGCGCCGGTGTGTGAGCGACCTCGGGCCACGGAGCATGGATCGCAGCGACAACTCCGACTGCGCACGCCACCGCGACAGCCGCACCGATGGTCAGTCGCGCGCTGGTGGCGACGACGCGGAAAACGCGCGTACGGCTCATCGCTGCTCCTCCTCGGGGTTCGCGTCCCTCACGGGTTCGTCCCCGGCGGGCATGTCGCGGGCATCGCTCTCGGCGACCTCGTCCGCGTCGGTGGAGCGGTCGACGGTCGGCGCGACAGGATCGGCGACCTCTCCCTCGTGCACGGGGTCGACTCCGCCGGACGCGTACGACACGTCGCCGAACTCATCACCCTGCGAATCCTCGTGGTGACGGGGAAGCACGAGCGGTTCGTCTTTCGCGCGTCCCACGATGCGCGAGTGCGCTCGTGCGGCCCGGCGAGACGATCGCGTCGGGAGCGACAGCAGCAGAGCGGCGAAGACGAACACGAGCTGCAGCGTCACGACGAGGTGCGCCTGTTGCGCCTGTGCGCTCGTGAGCGCGGGCGGTGCGCTCACATCCGCTTCGATGCGCCACAGCACGCCACGGTCCGTGGTCCCCGCGTGCACGAAGCCCGCCCGCTGATCGATCGACGTGACCGCAGAGGTGCGCAGCGCGCGCGCCCGATCGGCTTCATCGTTCGGGACCTTCGCGAGGAGGACGTAGCTGATCCCGTGCGCTGCGAGCTCGCCCGGCGCATCGAAGTCGCGACCGGAGAGGAGGTCGACGGACAGCGTCGAGATGTCCGTGCCCCGAGTCTCTTCGGCCGTGGAGATGATGGTCGTCTGGGCACCGAGCGTCTCGCTCGCCCCCCAGATGACCTCTGCCGAGAGCCCGCCGTCGTTCTGCGGGGTGAGCACGAGGGTGCTGATGCGCTGATCCCCCGCTGCCTGCGCCGCGACGTAGGCGGGGAGAGTGGACGCCGGCCCATCCGTGAGCACGGAACGCTGCATGTGGAAGGCCGTGAGAGCCGGCATTGCGCAGACGATCAGCGCGACTGCCGCGATGGCCGTCACCGCCGTCCTGATGCGCGGGAGCGAGACGGCGGTGTCGAGAGTCACGAGGGCCGCACCCACGACGCCGATCCAGGCGAGCGAGAGACCGGCGCCGGGCCACACGGCGACCGGTGCCCCCTGGGCGAAACTCACGGCGACGCCCACAGCGAGGAACGCCGTCGCGAGACCGGCGAGCGCCACGACGAGCAGAGTGATTCCCGCACGCCAACGCGGGGCGATCGCCGCGCAGAGCGCGAGGATGCCCAGCGGGGCGCACAGGAGCGCGGCCCACGACCCGAGCGGGAGGAGTGCGAAGTCGGCCCACTCGGCGAAGTCCGCCGTCGGGAAGCCCGTGGCGATCGCTGTCCGGCCCACCGCATCCGCGGCACCCGCAGGCCCTGCCCAGATCAGCCCGGGGTCACCGAGGAGCGCCAGCGCCGAGCCATGGGCGAGCTGCCAGAAGATGAGCGGGGCGAAGAGAACCGCGGCGGGAATCGGCAGCCACAGAAGCCGGACGGCGCCCCGGAAGCGCGCCGATCCGAGCGTGATGCCGAGCCCCACGACCCACAGCAGCAGGAGAGCGGGGATGAGCGACGGCGAGCAGGCCGCGACGGCGGCGAAGAGCAAGGAAGCCGCCCCGGAAGCACCCCATGAGCGGTGAGCCACCACGGCCGCGTGGAAGAGCCAGGGCAGAAGCAGATGCACGAGGACGCCGGTCGGGCGCCCGTCGATGAGGGCGGTGAGGAAGGTCGGAGCGAGCGCCCAGGCGATGCCGGCGAAGATCCGGAGTCCGGCACGATCCGTCACACGCGTTGCGGCGAACCATCCGCCGAGCACGGCGAGGGGAAGCGCGAGGATCCACAGCAGCACGAGGGAGAACGACGGCGCGCCCGGCCAGATCGAGCCGACGACGGCGATCACGGCGGAGAACGGGTCGGCGGGGCCGACGATGTCGAGACCGAGTCCTCGCACACCCCAAGCGGCATCCGCCCAGAGCGCGGCCACGGTCTGGCGGAGGGGCAGAATCGCGCCCCCACCGAGCGCCGGCCAGGCGAGGAGCGAGGTGAACGAGGCGAGGCTCACGACGAGTGCGGTCAGCACCGCCCAGGCGCCACCACCGGAGAAGAAGTGCAGTTCGCTGGCTGCTCCGCCTTCGCTGCCGTGACCGTCATCGAGCCTGCGACGCAGCTCGGAGGACGTGACACGGAGCGGCGAGATACTCGCCCACGTCGAAGTGCGGAAGGAACGGATGCGTGCGCGCGAGCGGGCGACCGCACCGAATCTGAGCATGGCGACGAGCGCGGCGCCCCACTCGGGCAGAACGGCTTCGGGCCGCTTGCCGACGAGGTGGGTCACCGACCTCCAGAGCGCGATCGGCAGCAGCGCCAGCCAGTGCAGCGGGAGCACGATCGCGGGCGCGTACGCCAGTCGACGATGGAGCTGCGCAAGGCGGGTGACGTACGCGCGGCGTGTGCGACCCGACGGGAGTGCCGCGGGGCCGTCCGGCGAGACAGAAACGCGTGCTGTGGGTGCCAGGACCACTCGTCCCCCGCCGAGACGTGCACGGACGCCGAGGTCGAGGCCTTCGTCGGCACCGGCGAGCGCAGTGTCGGGACGCAGCGCGTCGCGCACTTCGTTGCGGATCAGGATGCCGCGGATGTCGGAGCCCAGTGCCTCATCGAGACCATCGTGCTGGCCCTGGTCGAGTTCGCCTGCGGAGAGTTCGACCGTGCGACCGAGGCTGGTCATGGTCACACCCAGCGACACGATCTCCCTCTCGTTGTCGGTCGACACGAGCTTGGGGGCGACGATCGCGGCGGACGGGGAGCGCTCGAGCATTCCGCTCAGGCGCTCCAACGCGCGAGGGTGAGGTGCGGTGTCGTGGGCGAGGAGCCAGACGGCGTGGCCGTCGGTGACGCGCGGCCTGGCCAGTTCCACCGCCTCGGCGAAAGACGTGGAATGCCGAGCTTCGATGATGCCCTCGACGGTGCGCGCGACGGCGTCGCTCTCGCGTGCGGATGCGGCGTTGCCGCACACCACGAGGGTGACGGCGGCGACCGGAGCGGTCTGGGCGCGTATCGCTTCCAGCGTGCGGAGCAGTTGCGCCCGGGCGGATGATCCAGGGCGCGCAACGATGATGGCGTGAACTCGGGCTGGCATGACATCGTCAGCCTATGCGCGCCGGACCCGTCGTCGAAGGAGCCGAGTCGGCGCGCCCGCGAAGCTTCTCAGCAAGCTGCGGCCGTTCGCGATGCGTGGTCAGCTGGCGCGGCGCTTGAGTTTGCGACGCTCGCGCTCGGAGAGCCCGCCCCAGATGCCGAACCGCTCGTCGTTGTTCAACGCATACTCGAGGCACTCGCCTCGCACGTCGCAGGAGGTGCAGATCCGCTTCGCATCGCGCGTGGATCCGCCCTTCTCCGGGAAGAACGCCTCAGGGTCCGTCTGCGAGCAGAGCGCATCGGTCTGCCAGGAGAGAGCACTGTCATCATCTGCTTCGACCTTGCGAACCCCGGGTACTCCGAGGTTGACCGGGTCGACGAACCAGTTCTCCGGAACGTCGGATCTGTATCCCGTCATCTCGACCTCCAAGCCCTCTCTCGCGCCCCCCGCCGGGCCGTGCATGACTAATTACACCCGTGTCATTCGCATCGGTCAAGTCGCGGATCGTAAACCCTCAATCACCTCTTGAAGGTTTTTGGCCGTTCCTCGGCGTGTCGCGCTCGATTGCCTCCGTATCGGAGGCAGAGCAGCCGGCTCAGTGCCCCGGCGTGGCCACGAAGGCTTCGCCGACCCCTGACAGCGTCAGAGAGTTCTCCTCGCGCGATGCGTAGGCGACCGACCCGACGGCGATGTCCACGGTCGCATCGACCCCTCCGACGGAGACGTCGCCCGCGGTCGAGAGCACCATCGCCGGGCCTTCGACGTCGATCGTGACGGGGTCGCCCGACAACGTCACCCGGCGCAGCGCGAAATCGGAGACGGGAACGTCGTATGACGCCACGGGGCCCGCGGCCTCGGGCCGCAGCACGGGGACGACTCCCGGAGTCGTATCGACGATGGCGAGGAGCTCCGGCACATCGATGCGCTTGGGAGTGAGTCCTCCGCGCAGCACGTTGTCGCTCGCGGCCATGATCTCGACGCCCAGCCCGGACAGGTAAGCGTGCAGAAGGCCGGCCCGCAGGAAGACACCCTGTCCGCGTCGGAGGACGACGTGGTTCATCAGCAGGGCCACGACCACACCCGGGTCGCCCGGGTAGGTCTCTGCGATCGTCGCGACCGCCCGGAGGGTGGTGGCCCACTCCCCCGCGGCTTCGCCACCGGCGGACTGCACGACGGCATCGATGATCTCGTCGACGGCATCACCCGCACTCCCGTCGAGGAGCCATTCGATCGTCTCGCGCAGGGCATCGCCGTCGGTCGAGAGACGGGCGCGCAGCGCGACCACTCCCGGCGTCGCCTCGAGGGCGTCGAGCAGGGCGAGGGTTTCGGCCACGGGTCGCAGGCCGCTCAGCGACTCGAATCGATCGCTCAGCGCGACCAGGAGTTCGGGCTTGTGGTTCGCGTCACGGTAGTTGCGCTCCGGAGCATCCGGTGCGAGCGCGCTCTCCCGGCGCCAGCCGTCACGCGCCTGATCGATCGTGGGATGCACCTGGATGGACAGCGGCTGCGCTGCCGCCAGCAGCTTCAACAGGTACGGCAGCTTTCCACCGGTCACGGTATCGAGTGTGCCGCCGTCTGTGACGTCGGCGGGATCGCCGGGGTGGTCTCCGAACCACACCTCTGCTTCCGGAGCGCCGGTGGGCTCGCGGCCTTCGAGTTCGGCGAGGAGGGAGTCGGATCCCCACGCGTAGTCGCGGGGTGCATTCGTGAGGTGCAGCAGCATGCTCCCCAGCGTAGAGCCGAGCGCAGACACTCCGAGACGATTTCAGGCGGGTCGCGGTAGCCTGAACGCGATGGCCCAGTACACCAAGCATCCGGTCAAAGCCCCGCCGAGCGCCCCCGAGCGCGAATCGACGGGGCACTTGCTGTTGCGCGCTTACATCATCCTCGTCCTGTTCGTCACGTTCGCCCACACGGCGGTCTACAACCTCCTCGGTCAAGTCGGCGCCGGCGCGACGATCGTCGTGTTCACGCTCGCGACGGCAGCCATCGGCGTCCCCCAGCTCGCACGCAATCTTCCGCAGCCGTTCCGCTGGCGTCGGCTGCCCTGGGCCGCTCTGGGTTACATGACCCTCGCGCTCGTCTCGGTCGCCTGGTCCCAGTGGCGAGGACCGACCATCGTGACGGGGCTGCTGCTGGCCGCCGTGACCGTGAACGGACTCTTCATCGCGCACGTGCTCACCTGGCATGAGATCGTGCGCGCCCTGTCATCCGCGTTCAAGTGGATTCTGGGCCTCTCGCTCGCCATCGAGCTGTGGGTCTCGTTGTTCCTGCACGAGCCGCTGTGGCCGAACTTCTTCGACCGCCCCGACGGCGAGGTCGACGCGCAGTGGTACTGGGTGCGGGACAACCTCTTCGACGGAGGTCGGATCCAGGGCATCGTGGGCAACGCGAACACGCTCGCGATCATCTCTCTGTTCGCGCTCATCACCTTCGGCGTGCTCTTCGCAGCGCGCTCGAGGTGGCGGACGACGCTCGCCCTCTGGATGCTGCTGGCCGCGTACTTCCTCTTCCGGACCGCATCCGCGACCGCGCTGGTGTGCGCCGCCGCCGCCGCCGTCGTGCTCGTCGTCGCGCTGTTCATGCGACGCGCGCGTACCCCCAGTGCCCGGACGCGCGTCTACGTGGTCGCCATCGGCGGGTCCGCGCTGGCGGCTCTGGCGTTCTGGCTGCTGCGCGAACCCCTCTTCTCCCTGCTGGGGCGCAGCGCCGACCTCACCGGACGCTCGGACAAGATCTGGACGAAGGTACTCGAACGCGCCGCGGAGCATCCGGTGTTCGGCAACGGCTTCTCGAGCCCCTGGGTGCCGTGGGACCCTGCCTTCGCGGGATGGATCGAAGATCACCACATCACCGTCTTCCACGCGCACAACATGTGGCTCGACGTGCTTCTGCAGCTCGGTGCGCTCGGAGTCGTGCTGATGGCCCTGGCGTACCTGAGCCTGCTCTGGCGTTCCTGGTTCTTCGCCGTCGATCGGCCGCGGTGGGACCTGAACTCTGCGAGGAACTACTCGCCCCTCACTCTCCTGCCCAGCCTGTTCACCGTGGTGCTCCTCGTTCAGGGGCTGTCCGAATCGACGCCGATCATGCTCTGGGGCTGGATGCTGGTGATCCTCCTCAGCTTCAAGCTGAAGTCGGTGCCGCACGTGGGCGTCGGCGAACGCGACCAGGTGTTCGAACGCGGAGCGCCGGCCCGGCGGATTCCGTGACGACAGCGCATCGGGCGACCCGGCTCCTCGGCTCCGTCGAGATGGCGAGAGCGTTCACCCTCGCCGCCCTCGGGGCGGTGTTCGGTTCCTTCGCCATCGAGCGGTTGAGCTCTCCCGCCACGCTCGCAACGATCGTCGCGGTGCTGTGCCTGCTCGGCGGAGCCATCCTGTGGGTCCGACGCGAGGAACTCTCCCCCTTGCGGATCGCCCCCTCGTCGCTCTACGCATTCCTCGGCTGGGCGCTGGTGAGTCTCGTCTGGACATCCGACAAATCCGAGACCCTCTTCGGATGGTTCTCGCTCTTCGGCTACGCCTTCCTCGCGCTGACCATCGGGCATATCCGTGACACGCTTCAGACCGTGCGCGCTCTCGGCGACACGTTCCGTGCACTCCTCGCGGTGTCGCTCGGCGTCGAGATCCTGTCAGGAATCCTGCTCGACCTGCCGATCGTGGTGCTCGGAATCCAGGGCAACCTCGCCGTCGGAGGACCGATCCAGGGCATCTTCGGCAGCCGCAACATGCTCGGGTTCATCGCCGTGCTGGCCCTCATCACCTTCGTCATCGAGTGGCGCACGCAGTCCGTCACCCGACCGATCGCGATCCCCTCGATCGCTCTCGCCGCGGCGCTGGCCTTCCTCTCCTCGTCCCCGACGGTCATCGTGCTCGCGGCGGCCGTCGGCATCGTCACGACCGCGCTGACCCTGGTCCGACATGCGTCACCGGAGCGCCGGAACATCGTTCAGTGGACGCTCGGGGCGCTGGTCACCGTCGCGCTGACGGTCGCGTTCCTCTTCCGCCACCAGATCATCGCCCTGCTCGATGCAGGATCAGACTTCTCGATCCGCGCGACGCTGTGGAACAAGGTGTTGGACTTCGTGGCTCTCAAGCCGGTACAGGGCTGGGGATGGTTCGGCTCCTGGGCGCGGGGCGAATACCCGTTCACCTACATCAACTTCCAGCTCGACGATCGTCACCAGAGCGCCCTCAACGCCTACTTCGACGTGCTGCTCCAACTCGGGGCGGCGGGTCTCGTCCTGTTCCTCCTGCTCGGTGGCGTCGCCCTCGTCCGCTCCTGGCTCGTCGCCAGCGTGCGCAGGTCGGTGGTCTACGCCTGGACGCCGATCACGCTGGTCACCCTGGCCGTCGACTCCATGTTCGAGAGCTTCACCCTCGCGGGGGCCGGGTGGTTCCTGCTCGTGCTGTGCGCGTTGCGCGCCGGTCAGTCGCGCTCGTGGCGGGAGAACGTCGACGCGGCGCACACCGGCGTCATCCCGACACTGCGCTCGCAGAGCTGAGCGGGTTCAGCGGCCGGCGGGTTCAGCGCCCGGAGCGGAACTTCTCGGCCCAGGCGAGCGAGTCGCGCACGCCGTCGTCGATCGACCGGCTCGCGCGCCACTCCAAGAGCTCGGCTGCGCGCTCGACGATCGCGAAGGCACCGGCCTGATCCCCCGGACGACGAGGCGCTTCGACGACGGGGAGCGGCTCACCGGTGACGCGCTCGAAGGCGGCCACGAGCTCTCGCACCGTGACGCCGTCGCCGGTGCCGAGATTGATGGCCTGGTACGGCGCATCGGTCGAGGCGATCGTGTCGAACCTCTGCACGGCGGCCACATGGGCGAGTGCCAGATCCCACACGTGGATGTAGTCGCGGAGGCCCGATCCGTCCCGCGTGGGCCAGTCGGTTCCCGTGATGGAGAACGGGATTCCCTCGGTGCGCGCCTGCATGATCTTGCCGAGCGCGTGCGAGGGGGTGGGATTCTGCAGCCCGGTGCGCAGGCGCGGGTCCGCGCCGATTGGGTTGAAGTAACGGAGCGCGATCGCGCGGAAGTCGCCTGCCGCAGCGGCGTCACCGAGGATGTGCTCAACCATGGCCTTCGTGGCGGCGTAGGGGCTGGACGGCGCCAGCGCGCTGCGCTCGTCGACGCCCCCGCCGTCCTCCCCCGCGTAGATCGCGGCCGACGAACTGAAGACGACCCGATCGATGCCGGCCGTCCGCAGACGCCGAAGGAGGACGACCGTCTTCCCGACGTTCGAGTCGTAGTAGCCCAGAGGGTCGGAGACCGACTCCGAAACGACGATCCTCGCGGCGCAGTGCACGACGGCGTCGATGTCGGGATGGTCGGCCAGCACGCGATCGAGGAACGGGACGTCGGCGATGTCACCGACGTACAGCGACCGCCCGTCTCCGAACGCCTCGAGGCCGGTCGACAGGTCGTCGACCAGCACCGTTTCGATGCCGGCTTCCAGGCAGGCCGTGGCTACTGTCGATCCGATGTATCCCGCACCGCCGGTGATCAATACCTTCATCGGGGCCATCCTATCGCCCGGAATCCTGCTCGCCGAGGCGCTCGCTCCCGGGATACCTCAGCTGCGGAGGGTAGGCTGATCTCTGCTCACAGAGTCCACCGCCCATCGGCAGTTGGCGCAACCCCTCCGGAGAACACCCCCGTGGCAAACGTCCCGCAGAACGCCGTTTTCGATCCGAGCACGGCGACGATCGTCATCGTCACCTACAACCGCTCGCACCTGCTCACGGGCCTCCTCACGAGCATCACCGCGATGGATCCGAAGCCCGGTCACGTCGTCATCATCGACAACGCCTCGTCCGACGACACCACCGAGGTCGTCGAGACGTTCCGCCCGACGCTCGGCACCGAACTCGTCTACCGACGCCTCGACACGAACACCGGCGGTTCCGGTGGCTTCAGCGAGGGCATGCGCACCGCGTACGAGCTCGGATCCGAGTGGATCTGGATGATGGACGACGACGTCGAGGTCCTGCCCGACGGCCTGGCCCGGATGGGCAAGTGGACGCCGCGCTTCAAGAGCATCCAGGGCCGGCGCTACGACTACGACGGCAGCGAGTTCTACTGGCAGTACCGCATCGCCGAGCGCATGGGCATTCCCATCCCGTTCGCGCCCTCCGGGTTCGACTCGTCCGGCTACAAGGAGATGAACAGCGGATGCTTCGAGGGCATGTTCATCCACCGCTCGATCGTGAAGCAGATCGGGCTCCCCGATCACCGGTTCTTCATCTACTGGGATGACCAGATGTACGGCTGGCTCGCGTCGCGCAAGACGACCGCCGTGATCGTCGACGAGTTCGTGCTGCGTCGCACGCGAGAGATCAAGCAGTGGGACATGGGCATCCGCCACATGAACGCGTCCAGCAACGCGTACCGCTTCTACATCATGCGCAATCGCGCATACATCAAGCACTACTACCGCATCCACCGCAACTACAACCCGGTGCTCTTCGGTCTCGGCACGGCCATGACCTTCGCCAAGGAACTGATCCGGCTGGTCTTCGTCGAGCGCACTGTGCGCGGCACGAGCAACCTGTTCCGCGGGCTCAAGGAGGGCGGCAAGATCGGCCGCGACCGTTCCTGGACGCCGATGCCCGCCCTGGAGACATGACGATGAGCGATGAGCAGCCCGAGGTCCGTTGGGCCCCGATCGAACCGAAGCCGAAGAATCGCGGCCGCATCTGGCTGATCGTCGGGATCTCCGTCGCCGCACTGGCGATCGTCGGCGCGCTGCTGTTCTTCCTGCTCCCCCGCGGAGATGCGCCGGAACCCGGTGCGAGCGGATCGCCGGGGCCGTCGTCGTCTCCGACCGAGACGAGCAGTCCGACTCCCGGCGCGACGTCGACGACCGACCCGTCGGAACCGCCGGCGATCACTCCGCCCGCGCCCGTGGAGCCGACCATCGACGCGTTCCGTGATCAGGTCAGCGGATGGTTGACGGATGCACCTCAGGGCCTCGACATCATTGCGGGCTCGAGCGGCACCGATGCTCTCTCCGTGGTCGACTCCCTCGTGCAGGATGCTCAGCGCATGTCCGACACCCAGCCTCCGTCGTCTCTCGACGCGCAATGGCGCGACGGTGTCAGCGCGTACGCGGAACGCCTGAACGAGCTCCGCACTGCGATCTCGGAGTCGGGGAACACCTCCGGCGCCGTCGAAGCGGCGCGTTCGGCCGTGCAGAACCTCCGGAGCCTGGTCGGCCTCTGACGGAACGCGAGACGCTCAGACCGTGTGGTCGGCGTTGTAACGGTCGAGAACGTCGGCGATCGGCGCGTCCAGCACGAGGGCGCCCTTGTCGAGGTAGAGGCCGCGCGTGCAGAAGCGACGCAGATCCCGCTCGTTGTGGCTCACGAAGAACAACGTGCGCCCTTCGGCGAGAAGCTCGTCGATGCGCTTGTAGCACTTATCGCGGAAAGCCTTGTCGCCGACGGCCAGCACTTCGTCGACGAGCAGGATCGGTTCGTCGAGCTGCGACACCACGGAGAAGGCCAGCCGCACCTTCATCCCGTTCGACAGGTGCTTGTACGGGGCATCCTCGAACCCGGCAAGTTCCGCGAACGCGATGATGTCGTCGTAGCGACGCGAGACCTCCTCGCGCGACATTCCATGCAGTCCTGCCGTGAGGCGGACGTTCTCCCGCACCGTGAGATCTCCGACGAAACCACCCGTGATCTCGATGAGCGGGGCGACCCCGCCGTTCACTGTCACCGTGCCCTCATCGGAGAGCAGCACGCCGGCCACCAGACGCAGCAGCGTCGACTTTCCCTGACCGTTGCGACCGACGACGCCGATCGACTCTCCGGGCTGAACCGTGAAGGAGACGCCGCGCAGCGCCCAGAACTCTCCGGGACGCGAACGCCGCGAGGCTCCCGCGAAGAGGTCCTTGAAGCTCCGACGTCCTCGACGGTTGCGCCGGAAATGAACGCCGAGGTTTTCGACTGCGATCGCCGCTGCCATCACAGCTCCTTCAGCACAGGTCGCTCCATGACGCGGAAGACCCACATGCCGAGAGCGAGAATGGCGAAACTCATGAACACGCTGATCAGCAGGGTGAGCAGGTTCCACTGGTCCGGGAAGAACGGCATCCGATAGAGCATGAAGATCCCGGCGAGCGGGTTGAAGGCTCCCAGGATCTGGAAGTTGCTCGGGAGGTCGGTCACGTTGTAGATGATCGGGGTCGCGTAGAACATCGCCCGCAGGATCAGGGCCGTCGTGCGTTCGAGGTCGACGTAGAGCACGCAGAGCGGCGCGATCAACAGACCGAGGCCGACGAGCAGGATGGTCTGCAACAGCATCGCCACGGGCATCCAGAGCACTCCCCAGCCGAACTGCGTGCCGGGAGCGAAGACCGCGAACACCACGAGGACGGGCAGCGAGAAGAGATACTCCATGCCCTTGCTGAGCACGATACGGTTCACCCAGATCGATCGAGGGATCGCCGTCGACCGCACCAGTCGGGCGTCCTTCTTGAAGGCGCGGGTGAAGTCCGAGACCGAGGCGTTGAACCACACCCACGGCAGAAGCGCGCTGATGAGGAAGACGATGTACGGCTCTTCGCCCACGTCGCGCTTGAAGATCTGGGTGAAGACGAACCAGTAGATGGCGCTCATCACCAGTGGGTCGAGAACCGACCACAGGTATCCGAGGAAGCTCGTCGAGTACCGCACGCGCAGATCTCGAGCTGAGAGAAGCCACAGCGAATGCAGATAACGCCGGGGCGTCCCGGGCGCCCCAACAGCAGTGTGACTCACGATGCCGAGTCTACGGGGCCACCGACTGAAGAACCTGAAGGACGGGCGGGCGAATCCGTCGGAATCGGCGACGACGGCGCCTCCGACGCACCGGCCGCCCCGTCGGGTTTGCGGCGGAACGAGAAGTACTTGTGCCCGACGAAGCTGATCAGCGTGGTCACCACGAGCACGATCGCCTGCGCGAGCAGCGGGTTGAGTCCGCCGAACTCGACGAGAAGAGGGAGCGCCACGGCGTTGGCGAGGATCGACACCGCGTAGACGCCGACGAACCGCAGGAAATCGATCAGGACATTGCCCTTGACCACGAACACGAAGCGGCGATACAGCACGAATGCGACGGTGATCGAGATGGCGTACGAGATCACGAGGGCGATGAGATAACCGAACGGCACGTGCGCGAACACCCACTGAGCGAGGGCCGCGTAGATCGCATATCCCAGGACGGTGTTCACGCCGCCGACCGCGAGGAAGCGCACACGTTGATCCGCGATCAATCTCGCGATCAGACGCCGAAAAGATACTCCCATGGACCCGCTCACCGATTTCGTACGATTGTCCCGGATTGTTAGTCTAGTGCGGCGACGAACTCTCCTCGCTCGACCGCGAAGGCCCCCATGTCCTCAGACGTCACTTCCGATCCGCACGAGATATCCATCGTGGTCCCCGTCTACAAAGGCGAGCTGACTCTTCGATCCCTCATCGCCGAGATCGTCGCAGTGACCGAGGTGACGCAGACCCCCACCGGCATCCCGTGGCGGGTGACCGAGGTGCTGCTCGTGCACGACAACGGACCGGATCGCTCGGCCGAAGTGATCCGCACCCTCGCGGCCGAATACGACTTCGTGCGTCCCGTCTGGCTGAGCCGCAACTTCGGCCAGCACTCTGCCACTCTCGCCGGAATGGCGTCGAGCGGGTCGGAATGGATCGCCACGATCGACGAGGACGGACAGCACGATCCCGTCGACATCGGACGCCTGCTCGACGCAGCCGTCGAGAATGCGGCGCCGCTCGTGTACGCCAAGCCGACGAACGCCAAGCCCCACGGCGCACTGCGCAATGCCTCGTCCCGCGGGGCGAAGGCGCTCATCACCGGGTTGTCGAACGGGCAGAAGGCGTCCGACTTCCAGAGCTTCCGCCTGATCCTCGGCGAGATCGGTCGCAGCGTCGCCGCCTATGCCGGCAGCGGCGTCTACCTCGACATCGCCTTCGGCTGGGTGGCCTCACGAGTCGTGACCGCCGACGTGCACTTCCGGGATGAAGGACAGCGGGTCTCGGGCTACTCCGGCCGCAAGCTGCTCAGCCACTTCTGGAGGCTGGTCCTCTCGAGCGGCACCCGAGCGCTGCGCTTCGTCGCGGTCGCGGGTGCGACCCTTGCCGCCATCGGCGTGGTGATGGCCATCGTCTTCATCGTCCAGTGGTTCCTGGGGGCGCACTTCCCCGCGGGCTGGACCTCGATGATGACGGTGATTCTGATCACATCCGGAGCGCTCCTGATCTCGCTCGGCATGGTCGCCGAATACCTCGGCACCGCGGTGAACATGGCCATGGGCAAGCCGTCGTACCTCATCGTCAGCGACCCTGCCGACGGCCCCCTCGGCAGGCGCCGCCCGGAATGACCTCTCTGGACTGGGTGGTCGGAGCCCGGGGCCTGCTCGGGTCCGCCGTCGCGCGAAGGCTCGCCGCGCTCGACGCACCGGTGTTCTCGGGCCCCCGAATCCGCTGGAGCACACCCGACGCCGAAGACGATATCCGGCTCGGAATCGCGCAGCTCGTCGCGCAGGCAGGCGACGATTCCTGGCGTGTGTTCTGGTGCGCCGGAGTCGGCGTCACCGGCTCGAGCGCCGAGTCGTTGCGCACCGAGGTCAGCCGTTTCGAGACTCTGCTCGCAGCGATCACCGCTCTTCCCGAGGCTGTACGCGCACGAGGTCTGGTCTTCGTCGCGTCATCCGCCGGCGCCATGTTCGCCGGAGCGCACGGCGCGCCGTTCGATGAGACGTCGACGCCCGCCCCGCTCGGTGACTACGGGCATGCGAAGCTCGCGATCGAGGACGCCGCGCGCGGCTTCTCCGCGACGAGCGGGGTGCGATGCCTGGTCGGTCGCATCGCGAACCTGTACGGACCCGGGCAGAGCCTCAGCAAGCCCCAGGGGCTGATCTCGCACCTGTGCCGCGCGTACGTCAATCGCACGCCGCTGTCCGTCTACGTGCCGCTCGACACTCTGCGCGATTACATCTTCGTCGACGACTGCGCCGCGCTCATCGTGGATGCCTGCCAGCGGCTCGCGGAGAGCGAGCCCGGCTACCACGTGAAGATCCTCGCGTCGGGGCGCTCCGTCAGCGTGGGGGCGCTGCTGGGCGAGTTCCGACGCGTGGTCAGTCGCCGTCCGGAGATCGTGATGGGCAGCTCTGCGGTCTCCTCGCTCCAGAGTCGGGACCTGCGTATGCGGTCCACGCTGTGGCCGGAGCTCGATCACCGGGCGATGACCAACCTCTCCGACGGCATCGCGCGAACCCTCCAGGACGTTCGGGCGACCGTGGTCCGCGGCCGCTGACGAGCAGCGAACCTCCGGCGCGCGTCTCGGCCGATCAGCGCGCCGGGCGGGCCGAGGCGAACTCCTCGCGACGGAGCGCGATCCGGCTGAGACGCCGAGCAGTCCGGAAGGCGCCCCGGGAACCCGGGGGCTCCGAGTCGCCGGCAGCGGCCGCGGTCCCGAAGTCGAGGACTTCCGGTCGCACGCCGCGCGCCTCGAGCCCGAAGGCGATCTCGTCGAACCAGAGGTCGTCGGTCTCCTTCGACGCGCGGACGATCGCTCGTCCCGCGTCGCCGTCGAGCACGATCACCCGTCCCCGGAGCGACGTGCGCGCTCCGAGCAGGATGCTTCGCAGCACTCCTGCCGGCGCCTCTCGGTCTGCGTCGTGGTCGGCCTCGGATGCGCCCTCGGCGGCAGCGAGCTGAGCGAGAGCGCTCGGTTCCGCATCGAGCGGGCCGCCGACGACGATCACTCGTTCGCCGACGCTCGAGAGCACCCCGGCACGCAGACGTCGGCCGATACCGTCTTCCGGCACGCTCGCGACCCTGTGCACGGGCGCATGCGTCGGTACGGGCGCAGCGCTGTCGCCATCTGCCGGCGATGCCCCACCGACGACGACGACCTCGTCGCCTGCGGAGAGGGCCGCGGCGATCCGCTCGACGTCTCCCTCCCGCAGGAAGGTGTCGTCGACGACGACGCTGACACCGGCGCGACTCTTCGGCTGCGACAGGTCGGCGGCGGTCCGCTGCTGCTCGCGGGCGCGGACGCGAGCCGGCCAAGAGGTCGCGGCCCAGACGATGACGCCCAGCGACACCGCGGCCAGCAGGCCGAGAGCGGCCGAGAGCTCCGAGTAGTAGTAGAGCATCGGCATCACCATGATGGCGGGGACCAGACCGAGGAGGAACAGCGGTGTGACGATCGCCAGCACGCGGCCCAGTCGCGGACGCGGGCCCGATCGGATCGACATCCCCACCGCGAAACCGATGATGATGAAGAGGACGAGGCCGCCGAAGTGCTTCGCGACGTAAAGAGCCTTCTGCAGATAGAGCTTCACGGCACCGACGGGATCACCGAGCACCTCGTCGAGGTACAGCCCCTGGAGGATCTTGTCGTACTCCTCACTGGCGACGAGCACGTCCGGGTCGATCTCCCGCGCCTTGGCCCATCCGTACTCATCCGCCCAGGTCACCGCGAAATGAGAGGGTTCTCCGTTGAGAGGGGTGGGGTACGACAGCCCGAGGTACAGCGAATGCCACGCCGTGTGGGCGTCGGGAACCTCGGTCATGGCCTGACCCGTGGTCTCGGATCGATCGACGTTGATCGCCGCCATGAGGCCGGTCTGGATCACCGAGGCGAGGAGCACGGCGATGAGTGCGCCGCCGAGCGCTGCGGCCCACCGCCAGCGGCCGCGCGCGAAGATCCACCACAGCACTCCGACGGCGGCGGCGATGCCCATGCCCGACAACGACCGCGACATGTTGCCGAATGCGGCGAGCACCGAGATGCCCACAGTGGCGCCGACCAGACCGAGCCAGCGCAGACGGTACGTGCTGAGAAGAACGATGAGGGCGAGGGAGAGGAAAGCGAGTGACGCAGCCGTGCCGTACAGGGAGTAAACCGGGAGCGTGTTGACCCGGTCGGAGAGCCCGTACTCGGTGCCGACGAGAGTCGCCCCGTGGTTGAACAACCAGACGACCAGAGGGAGGAGGACCATCGCGTATCCCGCACGCGCCCGACCGACGACGCGTGCGACCGCGAGCGGAAGCCAGACGAGCGGAATGGCGACGAGCAGGGCCTGGGCGACGCGCAGACCGGGATACGGGGAGTCAGATCCGGTGATGTTGTACATGAGGCTCGCGATGATGTACGAACCGGGGTCGTCGTCCCAGGTGGCGAAGGTCAACGGCCCGTCGGCCGGAGCCTGCACACCGTAGGACCCCGAGCCGGTCTCCTTGATGAGGAGGGTTCCGGTGTCCTGGTACGCCTCGTACGTCGCGCGAAGTTCCGCATCGCGCGCCCCGTGCCACCCCAGGTCGCCGAGAGACATCACCGTCACGAACCCGATCAGCCCCATGGCGATGCCCACGAGCAGCAGAAGCGCCGTAGTCGCTCGCGGCCAGAGCCGACCACCCTCGCGACGTGACGATACCTGGGCCCGTGAGGCCTCCGTCTCGGAGGGCATGTCGACAGGCGCAGGCGAATGAGGCATGACTCCGATCCTACCCATCGGCCCGGAGCGCACTCGAATCGCGCTCCCGGCGGACGCCGCTCACGCCAGCTGGTTGTTCCACATCGACAGCGCCGAGCCGATGGCCATGTGCATGTCGAGGTACTGGTAGGTGCCGAGGCGCCCGCCGAAGAGCACCCCGTCCTCCCCCTTGGTGAGTTCTCGGTACGCGAGGAGGCCCTCGCGGTCGGCCGAGGTGTTCACCGGGTAGTACGGCTCGTCGTCGCGCGTCGCGAACCGGGAGAACTCCCGCATGATGACGGTCTTGTCCGACTCGTAGACGTCTTTGCGTTCCGGGTGGAAGTGCTTGAACTCATGGATGCGCGTGTACGGCACATCCATGTCGGGGTAGTTCATCACCGTCGTGCCCTGGAAATCGCCGATGTCGAGCACTTCCTGCTCAAAATCGAGCGTCCGCCAGCTGAGCGCACCCGCCGTGTAGTCGAAGTAGCGGTCGACGGGCCCGGTGTAGACGATCGGAAGCTGCCCGACCGTGGCTTTCTTGCTCAACGGCTGCGCATCGTCGAAGTAGTCGACGTTCAGCTTCACCTCGATGTTGGGGTGGTCGGCCATCCGTTCGAGCCACGCGGTGTATCCGTCGGTGGGAAGACCTTCCCACGTGTCGTTGAAGTAGCGGTTGTCGTAGGTGTAGCGCACCGGCAGCCGACTGATGATGTCGCCCGACAGCTTCTGCGGATCGGTCTGCCACTGCTTCGCCGTGTAGTCCCGGAAGAAGGCCTCGAACAGCGGACGCCCGACCAGCGCGATGCCCTTCTCCTCGAAGTTGCTCGCGGTCTTGACGTCGAACTCCCCCGCCTGTTCCTTGACCAGCGCCCGAGCCTGGTCCGGAGTGTAGGCCGCGTGGAAGAACTGGTTGATCGTGCCGAGATTCACCGGCATCGGGAAGACCGTGCCCTCGTGGGTCGTGTACACGCGGTGCACGTAGTTCGTGAACGAGGTGAAGCGGTTGGCGTACTCCCACACCGTCTCGTTCGACGTGTGGAAGAGGTGCGCGCCGTATCGGTGCACCTCGATCCCCGTCTCGGGCTCTCGCTCGCTGTAGGCGTTGCCCCCGATGTGGGGTCGTCGATCGATGACGGTGACTTTACGGCCGGCGTTCGCGGCGCGCTCTGCGATCGTGAGGCCGAAGAAGCCCGATCCGACGACGAGGAGATCCATTGCAGTCACTTTCGGTGCAGCGTGAGACGCGGGGGGTGATGCGATCAGCGGGCGGCGGAATCGATGGCGATCATCGTCCCGCCGTGCTGAGCGGACTCGAGAGCGGATTCGACGACCTCGAGCGTGTGGGCGGCCTCGTCCATCGTCGAGAGTTCGGTGTCCTCGCCCAGGACGGCATCGCGGAACGCTTCGAGTTCGCTGCGGAGCGGCTCGCGCTTCGCGAAGGCGAACCGCGTCACGTCGCCCTCGGAGACTCCCCGGAAGGTCGAGACCGATTCCCACTCCAGCGGGACCGTGCCGTTGGCATGGAGGGTCAGGTCGCCCGTGGCGGTGTCGGCCACGAAGGTGCCGCGTTCGCCGGTCACGACGGTGACGCGCTCCTTCATGGGGCTGAGCCAGTTGATGAGGTGG
This sequence comes from Microbacterium sp. NPDC087665, assembly GCF_044743285.1. Classification (NCBI taxonomy): domain Bacteria; kingdom Bacillati; phylum Actinomycetota; class Actinomycetes; order Micrococcales; family Microbacteriaceae; genus Microbacterium; species Microbacterium sp. NPDC087665. The sequence goes on from NZ_JBIUWD010000002.1 coordinate 262,064, forward strand.
TTGGTGATGATGCCGTTCTGCAGACGGCCTGTCATCGCGATCATGTCTTCGAACGCGCGTCCGCTCTGGAACGCGGTCTGGGCGCTGACGGCCGAGTACACCGACTGCGCGACCCAGGCGGTCAGGTCGATGTCATGGGTGCCGAGATCCTTCGCGACACCCACATCGCCGATCCGCGCGGGGAACGTGCTCTGCCGGCGCGTGGCGATCTGGTAGACGGACCCGATGTCTCCGGCGGCGAGGCGGGCACGCAACTGCTGAAGCGCGGGGTTGAAGCGCTCGACATGTCCGACGACGCCGACGAGCCCGCGTTCACGGAATCGAGCGCTGACCTCGCGGCCCGAGGCACTGTCATCCGCGATGGGCTTCTCGACGAGCGTGTGGATGCCGGCATCGGCGAGCGCGAGGGCTGCCTGAGCGTGGAAACGCGTCGGGATCGCGACGACGGCGATATCGATCTTCTCGCGGATGAGCGCGTCGACATCGGCGAGAAGAGGGATGCCCTGGGCCACTCGGTGCGGGTCGCCGCCCGGGTCTGCCACGGCGACCAGATCGACGCCCTCGATCTCGCGGAGAATCCGGGCATGGTGGCGGCCCATCGACCCGACGCCGAGAAGACCGGCCCGCAGCGAAGTCATCAGCTTCCCGCCGCTGTGAGGGCGTTCACGGCCGTGACGATCCGCTCGAGGTCGTCGGCGGAGAGCGACGGGTGCACGGGAAGGGAGATGACCTCGCTCGCCGCGCGCTCGGTCTCCGGGAGCTCGAGGTCCGGTGCGTAGTGCGCGAGCGATGGCAACCGATGATTCGGGATCGGGTAGTAGACGCCGCTCCCGATGTTGTACTCCTCTTTGAGGGCCTGCACGATGCGATCGCGATCCTCCGTGACACGGATCGTGTACTGGTGGTACACGTGGGTCGCACCTTCGGCCACCGGCGGCACTACGACGCCGCGAAGATGGGCGTCGAGGAATGCGGCGTTCGACTGACGTGCCGCCGTCCATGCATCGACCTTGGTCAGCTGCACACGGCCGATGGCCGCGTGGATGTCGGTCATCCGTGCGTTGAACCCGATGAGTTCGTTCTCGTACTGACGCTCCATGCCCTGGTTGCGCAGCAGGCGGACCCGGCGCGCTGTCGCTTCATCGGCCGTCACGACCATTCCGCCCTCGCCGCTGGTCATGTTCTTTGTCGGGTAGAGCGAGAACATCGTCATCGCACCGAACGTTCCGACCGGGCGGCCGTGCAACGCGGCGCCGTGCGCCTGCGCCGCATCCTCATAGAGCGACAGGCCACGTTCCTCGGCGAGCGCGCCGAGTTCCGTCATGCGTGCGGGGTGCCCGTAAAGGTGAACGGGAAGGATGCCGCGCGTACGGTCGGTGACGGCCGCGGCGACGGCCTCGGGGTCGAGAGTGAACGTCTCGGGCTCGATGTCGGCGAAGACGGGCGTCGCACCGGTCAGCGCAACGGCGTTCGCCGTCGCGGCGAAGGTGAAGGATGGCACGATGACCTCATCGCCCGGGCCCACGCCTGCAGCGAGAAGGCCCAGGTGCAGACCGGAGGTGCCGGAGTTCACCGCGATGACGGGGAGCCCCTCGACGAAGTGCTCGGCGAACTCGCGCTCGAATGCCGCGACCTCGGGGCCCTGTGCGACCATGCCGCTCTGCAGCACGCGGTCGACTGCCGCTCGTTCCTCGTCACCGATCAGCGGCTTGGCCGCCGGGATGAATTCCGTCATTGTTCCTCCAATGCGAGAACGCCTTCTGTCTCGATATAGCGGGTGCCCGTCGAGGGGCAGAGCCACACGCCGGGTTCGGACTCCGTGAGCGGTACACCCGCTTTTCCCACCCAGCCGATGCGCCGAGCGGGCACCCCGGCCACGAGGGCGAAGGGAAGGACATCTTTGACGACGACTGCTCCGGCCGCGACTGTGGCCCACTCGCCGATGCGCACAGGAGCGACGCAGGTCGCACGCGCACCGATCGAGGCGCCTTCGTCGATCACGACGCCGACCGGCTCCCAGTCGTCTGCGGACTTCAACGACCCGTCCGGCGTGATCGCGCGCGGATACGTGTCGTTCGTGAGCACGACCGCCGGGCCGATGAACACACCGTTGCCGAGCACCGCCGGCTCGTACACGAGCGCGTAGTTCTGCACCTTGCAGTTGTCACCCATCTGCACGCCGGTGCCGATGTAGGCTCCGCGCCCGACGATGCAGTTCTCGCCGAGGACCGCGCTCTCGCGAACCTGTGCCAGGTGCCAGATCGACGTGCCGTTCCCGAGCGTCGCTTCGGCCGAGACGTCGGCGCTCGCAGCGATTCGCGTCCGGGCCGCGGCTGGTGCCACAGGATCAGAGTTCTGGGAGAGTGTCACAACGAAGAAGCTTACCCTCCCGTGCTCGCGAACCCCGTCGGAGAACCGCCTCCGACAGCACCCGCCCAGCGCCGTTGAGTATCATGGCGGCGGCACGAGCGACTCGCGCCGCCGCCCTTCTCCGGTGGCACTCCCCCGGCAGAACCGACGTCAGGATGACCACCAGATGGCCGAAAACGGCACGCGGACGAACCCGAAGCCGGAGCGGACAGGACTCGGCGTCCACGTCCGCTCGCACGGGAAGGCCCTCCTCGCCGTCGGGGTGGCGAGCGGTCTCGGCATCATCGCCTCCTTCGCCTTCCAGCTCGTCAGCGCGCGCTTCGTCTCTCCCGCCGACTTCGGCCTGCTCGCCGCCTTCTTCGTGATCGTCAACGTCGCCGCCATCGGTAGCGCCTCGCTCCAGAGCACGGTGACGGTTCAGACGGCCTCGACCTTGACCCTGCCCGACGAAGCGCGCAGAGCCCGTCGCCGGGTGCCGCTCGATGCCATCCTGCTCGGGGTGGGCGGCGGTGCCGTGATCGCCGTGCTCTCGCCGTGGCTCGCCACAGCCCTGAACACCACGCCGCTCGTCATCCTCGCCGCAGCGGTCACCATCCCGCTGAGTTTCGTCTTCGCCGACGCCATGGGGCTGCTCCAAGGATCGGGACAGGTCGCGCAGGCGGTGTGGTGGTCGACGTTCTCCCAGATCGCCCGAGTGCTCTTCGCCGTGCTCGCGATCGCGATCGGCACGGGCCTCGGTGGAATCATCGGCGCTGTGCTGGCTGCGCTCGTCGTCGCGGTGGTCGGAGGCGTGTGGACCGCGCGCCGGGTGCCGCGACCTCTCAACGGCGTCTTCAGCTCTGCCGGAATCACGATCGTGATCCTCACCGTGGCGTTCGCGTGGTTGACGAGTTCCGACGTGATCTTCCTCCGGGCCGGCGCGCCCGAGGATCTGGCCGGCATCTACGCGGCGGCGATCGTGCTCGTGAAGACGGGCTTCCTCATCCCCTCGACGTTGTCCCTGTATCTGCTCCCGCGATTCGTGAAGCATCGCGACAACCCGAACATCTCGCGCGTGGGCGTGCTCGCAACACTCGGTCTCTCGCTGGCGACGAGCGTGGCGATGCTCGTCGTGTTCTTGCTGCTCGGCGACTGGATCATCGCATTGATCTACAAGCCCGCGTACGCCGCGGCTGCGGCTCTCCTGGTGCCGACGACCCTCGCCTACCTGCCGTGGATCGCGGCTCAGGGCATGATGATCAAGATGACGAGCTCCGCGTCGCGCGGAGCCGCCGGCATCCTTCTCCTGGCGGCCGTCGCCCAGTGGATCACCTTCACGATCACGATTCCGGACGTGACGGCGATGCTCACCGCTTACGGCGTGATCGGCGCCGTGGTCCTCATCGCATTCTTCGCGATCGACGTGCGCAACGCGCGTCGCCTTCGCAGCACTCTCTCCGCGACCGCGGCGAGCTCGGCCAAGTGAGCCCAGCCCTCCGTCAGGCGGAGGGAGTCTTCACCGGTCGAGCGAGCCCGCGCTCGATGAGGTCGGCGACGATGATGTCCGACGGCGACTCGCCCGGATCGAGATCGATCACGCGGTAGTCCTGCGCGTTCGCCAGGAACTCGGCGACCGCGCTCTGCTCCCAGCCCGACAGGATCGCGCTGGTGCCGATGCCTTCCCGGCTTTCGGAGACCTTGCGATGCACCAGTGTCGGGATGCCGAACACGGCGGCCTCCTGCTGCACACCACCCGAGTCCGTGACCACGAAGCTCGCAGCCCGCAAGGCAGCGACGAAGTCGCCGTGCTCGAGCTTGGGCATGACAGTGAAGTTCGTGAGCCCGAGTTCGGCGATCGTCTGCTCGATCGCGTCACGCGAATAGGCGTCGACGATCAGTCGCAACGGCAACGGCGTGTTCTTGTCGAGAGTCTTGAGCGTCTCGGCGACGAGTGCCGTGTTCGAGATGAACTCGAACCGATGCAGGAGCACCAGCCCGTACGCCTCGATGATCGCCTCGGAGTCTCCTGCGGCGTCGCGCACGGCATCCTTCGCCGTGTTGCCGTGGGTCAGGACGACGTTCCGGCGCTTCGAGAGGTTCGCGGCGGACTCTTCGGTCGGCGCGTAGTGGATGTGGGCGAAGCGGCCGACGATGCGCCGGTCGAGCTCTTCCGGGAACGGGTGGCGCCAGTTCCCCGATCGGAGACCTGCCTCGATGTGCGCCACCGGAACCTTGAGCCAGCGACCGATGAAGGTCCCGAGGACCGTCGTCATCGTGTCGCCGTGGACGATCACCACGGAGCCGGGAGGCAGGGTCTTGCGGATGCGGCGCACGTTCGACGCCGACCAGGTGAGCACGTCGAAGATCCAGCTCACCATCTGAACCGGAGACTTCAGCGGCTTGCCCTTGTGCCCGTTCGCGATGACCTCGTCGGGCTGGGTGAACCCCAGCTCGGGAATCGCCTTGCGCAGCGACTCGGTGTGCTGCTGCGTCACCCAGTGGCGGTACGGGATGCCCTGCGCGTCGAGTCGACGAACGACCGGCGCCAGTTTGATCGCTTCGGCCGTGGTTCCGTAGATGAAGATGATCATGAATCTGCCTTTCCGGCGGAGTCCTGTCGTTTCCCGCTGCGACGCGAGAACGCGCGGCGATGGACCAGCACGCCGCGCGCGAGTCCGAGCCAGAACGGGATGATGAAGACGGGGAGGAAGAGAAGGTAGGCCGCCTGCGCACGCGCGGGGCATCGGTTGATCGCCGCGGGGAGCATCGGGGCGAGGAGAACGAGCACGGCCACCACGAGGATGATGACCGCCGCCGGCCACGCGCCGGCCACGAGCAGTCCGACGAGCAGTGCGATCAGCACGAGGGGGGCCAGCGCCGCCAGGATGATCACCGCGGAGCGCACGAGCGATGTGCCCGCGTAGCTGTCGACGAACAACGTGCCGCGGTCGAACGAGTGCTTCACGAAGCCCTTGACGGTGGTGCGGGGCCGGTAGATGGCCGAGAATCCGGGATCGAGGCGGATGCCGCCGCGCTCCGCGATCCATCGCAGGATCTTGGTGTCGTCGGAGATCAGTTTCGCATCGCCTTCGGGCCATGCGTATCGGAACGCCTCGACGAGAACCTCGCGGCGGGCGAGGAACGCGCCGGTGCCCTTGGGAGCCGAGTCGAACGTGTCAGGGGTGAGGTCGTACGGACGCGGCGAACGCAGGTATCCGCCCCAGAAGACGAACGTCGGGACTTCCCAGAACCGACCGACCAGGGGCGAGGTGCGGTCGGTGTGCACGTGCGCGTTCCACCCCGCGGGGCGGGGATCCGCTTCGACCTGCGGAAGCAGATACGAGAGCGCATCGGGCGCGAGCAGCACCCGGGAGTCGAGAAGGAGCACAAGATCGGCCCGGGCCTGCTCAAGGCCTGCCCATCGCGCGAGGAAGCGGCCGCCGTTCTCCTGCCGGACGACGACGAGCGACCCGGGGAATCCGGGCGCGAGCGCCTCGACGACACCTTCGGATCCGTCGTCGCTGCCGTCATCGACGACGATCACTTCGACATCGGTACCGGCTTCACGCACCGCGACGGCGAGCGCATCGAGTGTCGACGGCAACCACTGCGCGGAGTTGTACGACGGAATGACGACGCTCAGCGCCGCTGCGCCCGGACCGGTCACAGCGACCGCCCGCAGACGCCAATGGGGGTGCACCGGGCGCGCAGATAAGATGGGACTCGGTTAAGACGCACCACCAAAGAATACCTGTGACCTCACCACGCCGCTGACATCGCTCGCCGGCGTCGTCACCCAGATCGAGGAGCTCCCCCCACGATGACCCGCCGGACACGACAGATCGTCGCAGCTGTACTCGCTCCTCTCGCGCTCCTCGTAGCGCTGCTCGCCTGGGGGGTCTCCTCTCCCCCGGGTTCGAGCCCCGACGAGGACTATCACATGGGCAGCATCTGGTGCGCGAACGGCCCGATCGACGGGCGCTGCGAGACCACGGGTGATGAGACGACCCGCGAGCTCCCCGGCGACGTGGTCCAGGCCGCCGCCTGCTTCGCGTTCCACTCCGGTCAGGCAGCGACCTGCCCTCTCGACGAATCGTCGATGGTCCCGACCATCCGCGGCAATTGGCTCGACAACGGCTACCCGCCGGTGTTCTACGCGGTCATGAGCACATTCGTCGGCCCGGATCTGTCGGTGTCCATCATCGTGATGCGCAGCTTCAACGCCCTGCTCTACGTCGGAGTGCTGGTCGCGCTGTTCTTCCTTCTCCCGTTGCGCATGCGCCATCTGCTGGTGTGGGGTGCGCTGGTCGCGATCGTCCCGCTCGGCACCTTCCTGATCCCCAGCGTGAACCCCAGCTCCTGGTCGATCCTCCAGGCCAGCGGCCTGTGGCTCGCGACCTGGGGCTTCTTCCAGCAGACCGGGAAGCGCAAGATCGGCCTGGCAGCGCTCGCAGTGCTGCTGATGGTGATCGGCGCCGGTGCGCGCAGCGACTCAGCGGCCTATGGCGTTCTCGCCGTCGCCGTCGCCGTCGTCCTCGGATGGCGCAAGGACAAGCGCTTCCTGCTCGAGCTCATCCTGCCCGTCGCGCTCGTCGCGATCGCCGCCGGCCTCTTCCTCACGAGCGGCCAGTCCGGCGTGCTCACCGCCGAGACCGAGAGGACCCAGGGCCTGTACTCGCTGATCGTCGCGAACCTCCAGCTGCTGCCGGGACTGTGGACCGGTGCGTTGGGTTCGTGGGGACTCGGCTGGTTCGACACTCCCCTGCCTCCCCTCGTGTGGACGACATCCGTGGCCGTCGCCGTCGCTGTGGCCTTCTGGGGCCTGAAGAAGGGAACGCCGCGCAAGTGGCTCGCCCTCGCGGGCGTCTCGGCGGGTCTGATCGTCGTTCCCCTCTACATCCTCGTCCGCGAGGGGTTGCTCGTGGGAACGGGAGTCCAGCCGAGGTACGTGTACCCGATGATGATCATCTTCGCCGGGGTGGCGCTCGTCGGCACGCGACGCGCGACGCTCTCGATGAGCCGCATGCAGCTCGCCATCCTCGCGACGGGACTCACCGTGGCGAACAGCCTGGCGCTGCACATCAACATGCGTCGCTACATCACCGGACTGGACGGCACGGGTGTGAATCTCGACCGCGACGCCGAGTGGTGGTGGAACACGCCGATCTCTCCGATGACGGTCTGGATCGGGGGGTCGATGGCGTTCGCGATCGCTCTCGCCGTGTTCGCGTGGTTGGCGTGGAGCGAGAAGAAGACGGAACAGATCGCCATCACGACGCCCACCGCGGTCTGACGCCGGGGGCTGGGGCGGGCGTCCGACCGATCAGTTCCGGCGGTCGCCGTCGGTGCTGATGTCGGTGTCCGCGGCGCGATCCTTGAGCGCGTCGACCTCGGCGCGCAGGATGGCGACCTCCTCGGCGACGCGTCGCGTCTCGTCCTCGGCCGTCGACAGCTCCCAGGATTGGTGGAGCGTCACGCCGACGAGAAGCGCCAGCGCCCCCACGAAGAGCAGGTTCGAGGGCACCTGGACGCCGAGGACGTTCGAGAGCCAGACGAGCAGGTCGGGGAAGACCGTCAGCACGAGCATCCCGATACCGATGATCAGCCACAGGATGGCGTACTTCTCGCGCAGGCGCTTGCTCAGCAGCATCCAGACGATGATCGCGAGGATGAACAGCGCGAATGTGACCCCGAGGAAGACGATCATGCGACGACCTTTCGACGGCCGCGCATCAACGCGAGGCCGAGCGCGAACACGGAGCGGAAGAGGTAGATGGTCGACCCGATCGATCCCTGCGACGGGCGTCCGTGGACGCGCGGCCGCATCGCCACGGGAACCTGGGTGACCGTGAGACCCGCGTGGGCGCCGGCGACGAGAGAGTCGATGGTGTCACCCAGATACTCGGCCGGGTAGTAGCGCACGTACTGCGCGATCGCACGGGAGTTCGCCGCGCGGAAACCACTCGTGACGTCCGTGAGCTTGGCCTTCGCGACTCGGGACACGACGGAGGCGAGGAACAGCATCGCCCACTTCCGCGGACCGCGAACGGAGTAGTCCCCCACATCGGCGAACCTCGCGCCGATGGAGATGTCCGCGTGCTCGAGTCCCTTGAGCACCTCGGCGATGTTCGCCGGATTGTGCTGTCCGTCGGCGTCGACCTGGATCGCCCGCGTGTACCCATGGCGCTGCGCGTAGGTGTACCCCGTCTTCATCGCCCCGCCGACCCCCAGGTTGAACGGGAGCGGCAGCACGCGGGCGCCGGATGCCTTCGCGACGGCCGCCGTGTCATCGGTGGAGCCGTCGTCGACGACGATCACGTCGTAGAGCGCGTCAGCGCGGAGAATCTCTTCGACGGTGTGGCCGACGTTCTTCTCCTCGTTCCACGCAGGGACGATCACGAGTACGCGTTCATTCACTTTCGCCACGGTTAGCCATCCTAATCGCGATGTGCTCGACGTCAGCGACGTCGATGGATTGTGCGGTTGTACACCTGGACTTCGAGCGCCCGCTGCAGGTAGAGCAGCTCGCAGAGGGCGAGCTGCCAGAAACTCAGTTGCGCAGTGCGGCGACGGACATCGGCGACGTCGGCGTCGAAGACCGCGCGCTCTTGCTCCGTCTTCGCGCTGCGCCGTTCGAAGCGCAGGGTCTTCAGCCCGGAGAAAGCCCGGGCGGGCGTGATCCCGAGCCGCAGCGCGACATCGAACGACGTGAGGTGGGCGTGGACGATGTCGGAGTAATAGCTCGTCGACTTCACGGCGTGCGAGACGCTGTCGCCGCGCTGCAGCCAGTAGTAGAGGGCATCCGAGCAGGAGACGACGGTCGACATGCGCTCGTAGAGCGTCATCGCCACAGCGACGTCCTGCGCGTAGCGTCCCGCCGGGAACCGCACACCCTCGAACAGGTGCGATCGGTAGAGCTTGCCCCAGTTCGCCTCGCTGAAGTACTTCAGCTCCTTGCGGAACAGCCGCCGGACCGCGACCGAGAACACGGTCTGGTACGCCTTGCCCGGGTCGCCGAACACCTCGAAGGTGCCGAAGGCATCGTCGCTGTGCTTGGCGAGTTCGGCCTCGCCCTGGCTGGCGCCGACATTGCGCCAACGGCAGCAGCTCATGTCCGCGCCGGTCGACTCGATCAGGTCGACGAGTCGCTCCAGCATCCGGGGCGCCATGAGGTCGTCGTTGTCGCAGAACGTGATGAGCGCGCCAGACGCGATGTCCAGACCCGCGTTCTGCGCTGCGGCGATACCGCCGTTCGCCTGGTGCCGCACGATGACCCGCGAGTCTTCCTGCGCCAATCGATCGCAGAGCGCACCCGAATCATCGGTCGATCCGTCGTCGATGAGGATGAGCTCGAGGTGCGCGTGCGTCTGAGCGAGGATCGAGCGAACGCAGGGCAGGAGGTGCGCACCGGAGTTGTACACCGGAACGATGATCGAGACGAGCGGTCTCAGAACGGGATCTTCCGAAGTCATACGATCCGGACCGACGTGGCGACCGGGCCGACCGACCGGACTTCGCCGAGCACCTCGAACTCCGCTCCGTTCATCAGCCCGTGCGAGGTGGGTTCGCTGATTCCCGAGGCGTTCACGTTCACGGAGTACCGACCGGGGCTCATTCCATCGGTCGTGAACGAGATCGAGACCGTCCGCGATGCGCTGAGCGGGTCGAGGACGATGTCGAGCAGATCGGTGTTCGAGGCGAGGGCGATCTGCCCGAGCGAGGAGTCGACGCTGAAGCCGATCGCCCACCGTTCGATCGGTCGGATCATCTCCACGTCGACCTCGAGCGTGAGTTCCTCGCCGGCTGTGATCTGGGCGACGGCCTTCCCGCCGGCATCATGGATGTCGACGGATCGGATCTCGAGGGCACGCGACACCTGATCGGGTCGCGCCTGTCCGACCGCGTTGTCCGTCAGCAGTTTGCGGAAGCGCTCGATCGCCGTCACCGGGATGCCGTCGTAGACAAGCTTGCCCTTATCCATCACGACGACCCGGTCGCAGAGCGACGAAATCTGGTCGAGCGCGTGGCTGACGATGATGATCGTTCGTCCCTCGGTCTGGAACTCACGGATCTTCGCGAGGCACTTCTCCTGGAACTGCTCGTCGCCGACCGCCAGAACCTCATCGACGAGGAGGATGTCCGGGTCGGTGTGCACGGCGATCGCGAATGCGAGACGCACGTACATGCCCGACGAGTAGAACTTCACCTGGGTGTCGATGAAGTCGCCCACACCGGAGAACTCGAGGATCGCCGCGAACTGCCCTTCGACCTCTTCCCGGCTGAGGCCGAGCACGGAACCGTTGAGGAACACGTTCTCGCGCCCGGTGAGATCGGGGTGGAAGCCGGCGCCGAGCTCGAGCAGCGCAGCCACCCGGCCGCGCTGTTCGACGGTTCCCTCGGTAGGCTGGATGATCCCACCCAGCACCTTGAGCAGCGTGCTCTTTCCGGAGCCGTTGTGCCCGATCAGGCCGATCGTCGTGCCGGCGCTGATGCCGACGCTCACGTCGCTGAGGCCCCAGAAGTCCTGTCGGTGCTGACGACCGGCACGACCGAGCGTGACGACACGCTCCTTCAGCGACGAATCCTTGCGCACCGTGAACCGCTTCGACACGTTCGTAACCCGGATGACCTCGGGGGCCGCTGCGTCGAAGTCCTGCGTCATCGTTTCCGTCATGATCAAAGCTCCTGCGCGAAGTTGCCCTGCAGCCGCAGGAAGACACGATGGCTCACGAAGAGCAGGACGACCCCGATGATCAGGGCGATGAGCATCCGAACCATGAGGTTGTCCGGCCACGCGACGGCGTCACCCGAGACCCAGAACGCCCGTTGGAAGCCGAGCACGGCGAGCGTGAGCGGGTTGTTCGTGTACAGCTCGACGACCCAGGGCGTCTTGACGAGATCGGCGACCATCTGCCAGGCGTAGACAACCGGCGAGGCCCAGAACAGCAGCATCGTGATGACATCGACGAGGTACTGGGTGTCCCGGAGATACACGTTGATCGCGCCGCACAGGAGCGCGAGAGCGAGTCCGAAGACGACGATCAGGGCGAGCGCCGGCAGGAAGTAGATCAGACCGAGATGCAGCGGTGGTTTTCCGATCGCGAACGTCGCGATCACGAGCACGACGAGCTGCACGCCGAAGTTGAACAGGGCAGCTCCGGTGCTCGCGAGCGGGAAGACCTCGCGTGGCACATAGACCTTCTTCACGAGTCCGGCATTCGCCAGGATCGATCCGGTGCCGCCGACGAGGATCTCTTGGAAGAGACCCATCGCCGTCAGACCGGCGAAGACGTAGATGGCGAAATCGGGGATGCCGCGGGCTGCGCCGAGGAAGTGCCCGAGCACGACGAAGTAGATCGCGAGCTGCATCAGCGGGCGCGCGAGCACCCACAGGAAGCCCAGCGCCGAGTCCTTGTAGCGGGCCTTGAGGTCGCGCTTGACGAGGAGGGAGAGCATCTCCCGATGGTCGATCAGCTCACGGAAGGGTCCGAAGAACCCACCGCTCGCTCCCTTCCCGATGGCGCCGATACTGCGCATCGGCATCTCGGCGATTCGCGCGAACCTCGCACTGGCCGCCGAAGGCGTTGCCTCTGTCATTCCGTTCATGCTCCCTTGTTGCCGGGCTTCGGCAAGAGTCTGCGGAGGATTCGCGAGGGGCGGAGCCTGCCGAGGCGACGTCGCCATGGCTCCACCTTCGCGAAGACGTCGCGGAATCGCGGCTCCAGCTCTGGTCTGTTCATACGCGCATACATGTAGGCGAAGTCCTCGAGGCGTCCATCCCCGAAGTCGCCTGCGGCGCGCATCCGCTCGATCTGCTGCATCGTCGTGTCCATCATCGTGCTCGACATCTGATCGAGGTTGTACTCCAACGCGGTGTAGCTCCGCGCCAGATACGCAGGGGTCGCGATCGTGCGGGTGTGGTAACCGAGCTCGCCTGCCGCGTACGACGGCATGCGCTCGAGGACGTGCGCGAGTCCGCCGTCCTTGTAAGCCTCGGTCCCGCCGAAGTCATCGTAACTCCACTCCTCTGCGAGAAGCAGGCGGAGCGCCTCGGGACGCGCGAAATACATCGAGCCGAACGGTGCGAGCGGCGACAGCTGATCGACCGGCACGCGGATGCCCAGATCCTTGGCGACCTCCACGAACCGTGGCCGGTTGTCCCACCAGGCGTGCCCCATCGTGCCGTACCCGATGTGGACCATCGGCGGGTAGGCGAGCCCGAGGCCGGGCTCACGCTGGAACAGTCCGACGACGTTCGCCACGTATCCCTCGCTGGGGAGCAGGTTCTCGAACTGCTGCCGGGCGAAGAGACGCCCGGGGTTGAAGGCGTCCTGCGGCGTCTTCTTCGAGTGGATCTTCACGATCAGATCGTGTTCGCCGTTGAGGAGTTCGTCACGGCAGGCCACCAGGAGTGCGCTCTGGTCACGACCGTCGTTCGATTCCACGACACGGACGTCGACGTTGCCGCGGGCGGTGCGCGTCGACAGCACCGACCGGATCTGGTCTGCTCGCTCGTCGTCCGCGGTGGTGACGATGAGGTCGTACTCCCCCGGCAGACGATCGAGACCGTCGAGCATGCTCGACGTGAGCTCCGGATAGTAGATGTGCGCGATGGCGAGGATGCGCAGCGGCGCCGTCTCGTCGTAGGTCGAGTCGTGCTCCGAGATCACGTCGAGCAATGCGGCATCCGCATTCAACGTTCGGGGCTCGACGTTCCTCGCGAGGTCCTGCATGAGGATCGGCATCGGGTAGCCGTAGTGGGCTGCAGCCTCGAGGGTCCACGCGCCGATCACGGCGAGCCTGTCGAGGTACGGGGGCCACTGGAAGAACGGGCGGCGCTTCAGCGTCGGGCAGCCCGCATCGAGCAATTGCTCGGCGTAGAGCACCGCGTGGTTCTCGACCTTGTCGGTGATCGTCGGGAACGCCACCTCGCCCACGAAACCGAACGACGTGAACTTCTCGGTGAAGACGGCCTCGTGCTTGACGACGGCATCCTCGTAGCCGTTCATGACCGGCAGATTCGCCCAGTAGTCGATCCACTCGGTGCTCGCGACGAGTTCTTTGCGCGCGACCAACCAGTACGACTGCAGGTGGTAGGCGAGGTAGTCGCGCCCGGTGAACGGGTTCGGCTCGACGCGGACGTGATCCGTCATCCCCCAGAAGTGGAGCTCCTGGCGGTCCATGCGCTCGAACACCGGATCGAAGGGGCGCACGGGGCCGAACCAGGTGTCGTTCGCGAGGATGACCTCGTCGTAGTCGCCGATGGCTTCGCCGACGTGATCGAGTCCGTGCTTGTAGCCCCAGATGTCGAACCCGAAGTTCTCGCGCTCGACCACCTCATCGGCGACGGATTCCAGCGTCTCCCGTCCCTCGGGGGTGAGAGCGCCGTTGGAGATCACGAGGATGCGATCGCAGAAGCGGCGCAGATCCTTCAACGCATAGGGGACGTAGTCCTCGACCTCGCCGCGGCGGTCGTACACGACGTACACGAGCAAGCGGCTTCCGCCGTCGGGGAATCGCGCGGCTTCCCGCGTCGGGAAGGTGGTGAGTTCGGCGGTTCTCATCAGAATCCTCCCCGGTAGTTGCTGATGCGGCGCCGAGCGTATCGAATCGCCTTGCGTCCGAGCTTGGCCACGTGGATGGCGAGGTAGGCGGCCTTGTACACCGGGCTCGCGATCGCGGCGAGCACGGGGTGGTTCATCGTGAGGTGCATGCGCGACAGGCCGAAGATTCCGCTCCCGCTCATCCGTCCCGCCCGCTGCACGAGTCGGATCGCGTCGACCGGGTAGCCGCGGGTGGTGGAGAAGAGCTGATCGACCTTGTAGTCAATCGCCGTGTGGCTGATCGCCGCGTGCTCGGGCGTGAGCACGGTCTGCGCGTAGTATCCGGCCTCGCCCGCGACGTGCGCGATCACACGCTCCTGGATGCGGGCGAAGTCCTTGATCGGTCCGCTCGAGGTGTAGTCGCGGTAGCCCAGTCGACGCTCGGCGAGCGGAGCGAGCGCCTCCGGGCGGCAGATCCACATCCCGCCGTACGGGGCGAGCGGCGACACGTTCTCGAGAGGCACATGGACGCCGAGCTTGCGCAGGAAACGGGTCGCGGCGATGCGGTAGCGACCGCCGCCCCACCCCGAGCCGAGGATGGAGTATCCGATGTGCATCGTCGGAGGGAAGACGACGCCGAGATGAGGCTTGGCCGCGAACATCCCGAGCACGTTCTGCACGTATTCGGGCGACGACAGCAGGTTCTCCGTCTGGTACCGCGTGAAGTAGCGGACCACGTTGAGGGTCTTCTTGGTGTGCTTGCGCGCGTGCACCTTGACGATCACGTCGTAGTCGCGCTCGAGCAGCAGGTCATGGCAGCCGACGAAGAAGTCGGCCATGTCGCGCCCCTTCTTCGACGGGGTCACTCGCACATCGAGACGGCTGTGACCGAGTTCCTGTGCTTCGATGAACCGCTCGACCCTGGCTGCCTTGCGCCCGTCGGTCGTCGTGACGACGAGATCGAATCCGGCCGGGAGATTGGCGAGCTGCCCGCACAGATTCTCGAACTCGGGAAGATCGCGAGCGTAGACGACGGCCACGACGCGCAGGCCGCTGGCGTCTGCTCCGGGCACCACAGTTCGCCTCGGGAGGATCTCCAGCAGGCCGGCGTTCGCGTTGAGGGTGCGGGGCTGCACGGTGCGCGCCAACGCGCTCAGTGTCGCATCGCGATCGAGCCCCCGGCCCTCGGCGGCATCGAGGACGTCGCTGCCGATGATGCCGTGCTTGTCGAGGTAGGCCGGGTACCAGCCGAACACGCCGCGGTCGAGGAACGGGTATCCGTCTTCGATCAGCAGATCGGGAACGTGCGTGGGCGCGTTACCGGTCGGGTAGCTCGCGGAGGCGAAGGCGAACTCGATGCGGCGGCCGGCGCGGGTGAGTACCCGCGCGATCAGACGCTCGTGCTCGGCTTCTCTCGGGCGCCGGGCCTGCTCGTCCCAGAAGGCGTTCCATGCCCTGCTCTCGAAGAGCGACCGACGAGCGACGAACCAGGTCCAGGGCATGGCCTGGAGAGCGTGCCCCTGGTCGGGGAAGGACTCGTCGAGCTCCCCCGCGATCTCCGCCGCCTGCCATCCGTCTCCGGGAACGGCGTCCATGCGTTCCAGCATCGCGTCGAACGAGTTCAGCGGACCGAACCACCCGTCTCCGGTGAGCACGATCTCGTCGATCTCACCGTGGAGCGGCTTGAGCGCCTCGAGCGCCTCCCGATAGTTGCTCGGCGAGAATCGCGCGGTGTGCACATCGATGACCTGCGCGTCGAGGTGCGCCAGCCGGGCCGCGGCATCCGACGCGTTCGTCGGTACCGTCACGACCAGACGGGTGGCGTGCGACGCGACCGCCTCGATCGCGGCGACTGTGGACGATTCCAGGGTGCGCGAGTCTGCCGAGAGCGCATAGACGACTGCTCTCCGCGGCTCCGGGAGCACGCCGTTCGACACCACTCAGCGGCCTCCCTGCTGCAGTGCTTTGAGGAGGTACTCGCCGTACCCGCTCTTGCGCAGCGGCTCCGCGCGCTCGCGCAGCTCGTCGTCGGTGAGGAATCCCATGCGCCAGGCGACTTCCTCGGGGCAGCCGATCGACAGGCCCTGACGCTTCTCGACCGTGCGGATGAAGTCCGTGGCCTCGGCGAGCGAATCGAACGTCCCGGTGTCGAGCCAGGCGGTCCCGCGCGTGAGCAGCTGAACCTTGAGCTTGCCGCGGTCGAGGTACTCGCGGTTCACATCGGTGATCTCCAGCTCGCCGCGCGGCGAGGGCTTGAGCGCCTTGGCGATCTCGATGACGTCGTTGTCGTAGAAGTACAGCCCGGGGACCGCGTAGTTGCTCTTCGGCTGCGCCGGCTTCTCTTCGAGGGAGACGGCCTTGCCGGCATCGTCGAACTCCACCACGCCGTAGGCGGTCGCGTCGTTGACCCAGTAGCCGAAGACGACGCCGCCGTCGAGCTCGGTGTACTGGCGAAGCTGGGTGCCCATCCCCTGGCCGTAGAAGATGTTGTCGCCGAGAACGAGCGCGACCGGCTCGTTGCCGATGTGCTCCTCGCCCAGCAGGAACGCCTGTGCGAGGCCGTCGGGCGACGGCTGGGTCTTGTAGGTGATGGAGACGCCGAACTTCGATCCGTCGCCCAGCAGACGCTGGAAGGACTCCACGTCATGGGGTGTCGTGATCATGAGGATGTCGCGGATGCCCGCGAGGATCAGGGTCGACAACGGGTAGTAGATCATCGGCTTGTCGTACACCGGGACCAACTGCTTGGAGACGCCGAGGGTGATCGGGTGCAGCCGGGATCCTGTGCCCCCGGCGAGAATGATGCCACGCATACCCCCTAGTCTCGCTGATCCGATGCACCTGAACAAACGCCCCGAATCCCCAGGTGCGCTCCCGGTACGCTGGGAGCATGCAGAAACTGCTCGTCACCGGCGGTGCCGGATTCATCGGTTCGAACTTCGTGCACCATGTCATCACGAACACTGACGCCCACGTCACCGTTCTGGACAAGCTGACGTACGCAGGGAACAGGGCCTCTCTCGATGGCCTCCCGGCGGACCGTCTGCGGTTCGTGGAGGGAGACATCGCTGACGCGGAACTCGTCGACGGACTGTTCGCCGAGGTCGACGCCGTCGTGCACTACGCCGCCGAATCGCACAACGACAACTCGTTGCACGACCCGCGCCCGTTCCTCGACACGAACATCATCGGCACCTACACCCTGCTCGAGGCGGCTCGTCGTCGCGATCGCCGATTCCATCACATCTCGACCGACGAGGTGTACGGAGACCTGGAGCTCGACGACCCGGAGCGCTTCACCGAGTCCACCCCGTACAACCCCTCTTCGCCGTACTCGTCGACCAAGGCCGGCAGCGATCTGCTCGTCCGTGCCTGGGTTCGGTCGTTCGGTGTGCGTGCGACGATCTCGAACTGCTCGAACAACTACGGCCCGTACCAGCACGTCGAGAAGTTCATCCCGCGTCAGATCACCAACGTGATCCGCGGCATCCGCCCCAAGCTCTACGGCGCAGGGCTGAACGTGCGCGACTGGATTCACGCCGACGACCACTCCTCCGCGGTTCTCACCATCCTCGACAAGGGAGAGATCGGCGAGACGTACTTGATCGGAGCCGACGGCGAGAAGGACAACAAGTCCGTCGTCGAGCTGATCCTCACCGAGATGGGCCAGCCGGCCGACGCCTACGACCACGTCACCGACCGTGCGGGCCACGATCTCCGCTATGCCATCGACTCGACGAAGCTGCGCACCGAGCTCGGGTGGACCCCGACGTACGGTGATTTCGAGTCCGGACTCGCCTCCACGATCGCGTGGTACCGCGAGAACGAGACCTGGTGGGCACCGTCGAAGGACGCGACGGAGTCCTTCTACGCCTCCAAGGGACAGTGATGACCGAGTTCGGCAAGTCTCTGGGAATGGTCGAGACGACCATCCCGGGACTGCTCATCGCGGATCTTCCCGTCCACGGGGATTCCCGCGGCTGGTTCAAGGAGAACTGGCAGCGCGAGAAGATGCTGGCGGCCGGACTCCCCGACTTCGGTCCCGTGCAGAACAACATCTCCTTCAACGATGAGATCGGCACCACCCGCGGCATCCACGCGGAGCCCTGGGACAAATGGGTGTCCGTCGCGACGGGACGAATCTTCGGTGCGTGGGTCGATCTGCGCGAAGGCCCCTCCTTCGGCACCGTGTTCACGGCGGAGCTCGACCCGTCACGCGCGATCTTCGTGCCCCGCGGCGTCGGCAACTCCTACCAGACGCTCGAGGCCGACACCGCCTACGTCTACCTGGTGAACGATCACTGGTCGCCCGATGCGGAGTACTCCTTCCTCAACCTCGCCGACGAGACGTCTGCGATCGACTGGCCGATCCCGCTGGCCGAGGTCGAGATCTCCGCGAAGGACCTCGCGCACCCGCGTCTCGCCGACGTCACTCCCATCCCGCCGCGCAAGACCCTGATCGTCGGAGCGAACGGTCAGCTCGGTCGTGCGATGCGCGGCCTGCTCGGGGAGTCCGCCGAATTCGAGTACGCAGGGCGCGCTGAGCTGGATCTCGCCGACCCGTCGTTCGTCGGGTCCCGCCGCTGGCGCGACTACGCGACGATCATCAACGCGGCGGCATACACGGCGGTCGATCTGGCCGAGACACCGGAAGGGCGAGCGGATGCCTGGGCGGCGAACGCCACCGGAGTGGCCGCTCTCGCGAAGATCGCGGCCCAGAACGGCATCACGCTCGTCCATGTGTCGAGCGACTACGTGTTCGACGGCACGAAGCCCGGCGAATACACTGAAGAAGACGGCATCCGGCCTCTGGGTGTGTACGGGCAGACGAAGGCCGCAGGAGACGCGATCGTCAGCACCGTGCCCCGTCACTACATCATCCGCACGTCGTGGGTGATCGGCGAGGGGAAGAACTTCGTCCAGACCATGGCGTCGCTCGCCGAGCGCGGGATCGATCCGAAGGTGGTCGACGACCAGACCGGGCGCCTGACGTTCACGTCCGACATCGCCGCGGGGGTGCGCCATCTCCTCGAGAACGATGCTGCCTACGGCGTGTACAACCTCACCGGCTCCGGAGCTCCGATGACCTGGGCGGAACTGGCGAAGCACGTCTTCTCGGCGACCGGTCACGATCCCGCTCGGGTCACCGGCGTCAGCACCGAGGAGTATTTCTCCGCCGCTACGGCGCCCGTCGCTCCCCGCCCTGCGAACAGCGTCCTGGCGCTCGACAAGATCACGGCGGCGGGTTTCGCACCCTCCCCTATGCTGGATTCACTCGCGGCGTACCTCGGCTAGGACGACGGCGGGTCGCCCGCACCTCGGCGAACGCACTGGCTGGCACACGGCTCGCATGCAGCCGCTTCCGCTCGTCATTCCTGTGAGGTACCCCATCAGAAATCGTGAACTCGACTCGTTGCGCGGTCTGGCTGCGTTGTCGGTGTTGTTCTACCATGTGCTCGCGCTGAACTGGCTTCCGCTACAGAACGGCATCAATCTGGAGCCGGCGGATCGCCAGATCTACAACATCCTCATCTTCTCGCCCGTGCACGTCGCGTGGCTGGGGGCGGAAGCCGTCTGGTTCTTCTTCGTGCTCTCCGGCTTCGCTCTGACGAAGGCAGCGACGAAGCCGGGATTCAGCTGGTCGGCGTACTTCCCCAGCAGGATGCTGCGCCTGTACGGTCCGGTCCTCTTCGCGATCCTCTTCGCGTGGCTGACGTACGTGCTGGTGCCGCACGTCGCCGAGCCCGGCGACAACATGGCCATCACCACCCTGCCGACGAGCTACGAGTGGGTGGATATCGTGCGCGACGCGACGCTGCTGGGCGGGACCAGTGGCTCGATCGGTGTGCTGTGGTCGTTGCAGTGGGAGGTCGTGTTCTCGCTCCTCCTGCCCGTGTATCTGTATCTGGTCCGCAGGCATCCGGGGTGGGCGACGGTGGTCGCGATCGTCGGATGCTGGATCGGGTGGAGTGTGAACAATCAGCTCCTGTCCTACATGCCGATGTTCTTCTTCGGTGCGCTCCTCGCCCAGTACTGGGAGCAGATCCTCCGCTGCTTCAGCTTCTTGAAGCGTGGCGGATGGGCGGGCCACACCGCCGGGGCGATCCTGGTCGTGGTCTCGATCTGCGGGATGACGTCGTTCTTCCTGCTCGGGCGGTGGCTGGTCGGTATGGACATCGATCCTCGTCTGGCGACGATGCCGCTCGTGCTGGCCGGCATCATGCTGCTGACGGTCACCAGCGTCCAATGGCGGCCGCTCAGCCGTGTGCTCTACCTGCGGGTGATGGTGTTCCTCGGCACGATCTCGTTCAGCCTCTACCTGGTGCATCGACCGATCATGATCGCGATGGGCTTCGCGACGGGCGTCGGAGCTGTACCTGCGGCCCTCACTGTACTGGTGAGCCTCGCCGTCGCGGTCGGCTTCTATTACGCGTTCGAGCGCCCCATCCACCGGCTCGCCCGTAGACTCAACAATTCCATTCAGCGTCGGGATGCTGCCGAGGCCGTCGCCGCGAACTGATTCGCCCCGCACACGGATGAGGCCGCCCGCGAACTCTCGCGGGCGGCCTCATCCGTTGTCAGTGCGGGTGGGGATCAGTGATCTCCGAGCCGCGCGGTCACGGGACCCTCACTGTCGAGCAGACGAGCAGCGGGTTGCCCCCTGCGCCGTTGTTGATGCCGTACACGCAGACCTGATTGGACCCCGACGGCATGGCCACGAACTGGCTGAACCCGTGTCGCGACCCGACCGACGGGTAGGCGGCGCCGACATCGGCGCGCTCCTTGTCGGCGATGAAGCTCGTGCCGACGCCGTTGACGTAGACGTGCAGCTGAATCGGATCGGCGGTGTCGGGGTCGAACGCCCAGCCGGTGAGCGTCGCGCCGCCCGCACCCGGAACCATGCTCTCGACGAATCCGACGGGCACGCGACTCTGGTCGACGGGCGCCGGTGCGGCATTGACCTTGACCGTGGAGCACACGAGCAGCGGATTACCGCCGGCACCCGTATTGATCGCGTAGACGCACACCTGGTGCGACCCGACCGACATGGGAAGGAACTCGCTGAAGCCGGTGCGCGGTCCCGCGCCCGGGTATGCGGCGGCGACGTCTGCACGCGCCTTGTCCGCGAGGATGCTCTTGCCCACGCCATCGACGTAGATGTGAACCAGGATCGGGTCCGTCGTGTCGGGGTCGAATGCCCAGCCCGAGATCGTCGCGCCGCCGGTGCCGGGCGTCATGCTCTCGACGAAGCCGCCGGGCACGCGACCCAGATCGACCGACGCCGTCACCTTCACGGTCGAGCAGGAGATCAGCGGATTGCCACCCGCGCCGTTGTTGATCGCGTATACGCAGACCTGGTGGGTTCCGACGGACATCGAGACGAACTCGCTGAAGCCCGTGCGCGGTCCCGCGCCGGGGTACGAAGCCGCGACGTCGGCACGCGCCTTGTCGGCGAGGTAGCTCTTGCCCGCACCGTCGACGTAGATGTGCACCTGGATGGGATCGGTGGTGTCCGGGTCGAACGCCCAGCCCGAGACCGTCGCGCCGCCGGCACCGGGTGCGATGCCCTCGACGAACCCTCCGGGCACGCGCCCCTGATCCACCGGAGCGGTCACCTTCACGGTCGAGCAGACGATCAGAGTGTCGCCGCCCGCGCCGTTGTTGACCGCGTATACGCACACCTGGTGCGATCCGACCGACATCGAGACGAACTCGTTGAAGCCGTGACGCGATCCCATCGACGGGTAGGCCGCTCCGAAGTCCGCACGATCCTTGTCGGCCCGGAAGTTCTGCGCGGCGCCGTCGACCGTGACGCGTACGCCGATCGGGTCGGTCGTGTCGGGGTCGTAAGCCCATCCCGACAGCGTGGCGCCACCGGGGCCTGCGACCGCACTCTCGAGGTGGCCGACGGGGACGCGTCCCGGATCCGTGGCCTGCGGGACGACGACCGTCGCACAGCCGAGCAGCGAATTCGTGCCGTTGCCGACATTGATGCCATAGGCGCAGACGTTGTGCGTACCGGCGGGGGCGCTCACCTTCGCGCCGAAGCCGTGCGCGTCTCCGTAGAGGGGATACTGCGCCCGCACGTCCGTGCGGGACCGGCTCGCGACGAGCGCGGTCGCAGAGGACCCGACGTACACGTGCACCGAGATCGAGCTGGCGGTGTCGGGGTCGAGCGCCCAGCCCGACACGTCGATGCCGCCGTTGACGCCCGCGGCCGACTCCAGCCCGCCGAGCGGCGAGCCCGTCTTCGCGACGACCTCTTCACATCTCAATGTGGAGTTTCCGCCGGCGCCGACATTGATCCCGTATGCGCAGATCCGCACGGCGCCCGCCGCCGTCGCGGGGATGCGCACGTCGAAACCGTGCTTGTTCCCCTTGCCGGGGTACGCGGCTCCCACATCGGGACGCTCCTGGTCCGCGACGAACGGGTAGCCGATGCCACCGACGTAGATGTGGACCGCGAGGCTCTCGGCGGAGTTCGGGTCGACCGTCCATCCCCGCACCCGGAATTCACCGGGCAGGGCTTCGATGGTCTCGACGACACCGATCGGATCATCCTTCGCCACTGATTGCGTCGATCCGAACCAGTCGGTGAAGTAGTTGTAGAAGTTGCGGTTGCCGTAGGCGGAGCATCCGTCGCCCTCTCCGTACCCTGCTCGCAGCGCCGCAGCATTGGGCTGGTACGGCGTGTAGTAGTAGAGGGCCGACGTGGCCTTGTTGGCGACGTAGACGGGAGACGATCCGCAGTTGGCGTTGGGGTTGTAGAGGATGTTCCAGGTCTTGCCCGGCGCGTACCACTGGAACCAGCGGTCCTCCATGTAGATCTGCATCTGGCGAGCAGCACCGTAGATCTGGTGGAAGAAGCCGATGTAGTTCGGGTCGCAGGGCGCCGTGTCGGGGCATCCCTGCCCGAGCGCGATGTTGTATCGCCAGTCGCTCGGCCAGGTGTGCGTGATCAGTCCCTGCTCCTTCTGGAGCATGACGATGAGTACCTGCGGGTTGATGTTGCAGGCCTGCGCGACACGGTAGATGATGCGCGCGGCGGACTCGTTCGCCGCGCCCGTATACCCGCTGCAGTATGCATCGGCAGGACGGGTGACGGACGTGATCTTGAAGTCCTTGAGGCAGACGTACCCGCTCTGGCAGCTCGCGACCTTGCTGTTGAAGAAGGTCTGGATCTGTGCCTCCGACATCGTGTTCTTGTTCGTGAACACGGCGTCGCTGATGATGTTGCCCGCGTCGAACCCGGCGAGCGTCGTCTTCGCTATTCCGGTGGCCGGGTCTATCGCGGCACCGGCTGCGGTACTGACGCCGCTGGCCGTCGGCGAAGCGACGGCAGCACCGGTCGGAACCAGGATGCCGACGACAAGAGCCGCCGTGGCGAGCAAGGCCGCGGCCCAGCGCCGGGGAACGCTGAAACGGGGAGGACGTGGGGGATGTCCAGACATACAGCAATTCTGACGGAGATTGTCAGGAAATTGGGGGGGGACACGCATAACGCGCGGCGCGATCACACCTCAGTCGACTACAGCTCGGCGTGCAATCCCCACACCCGCTCCGCCGAACTCACCCAGGAGAAGGCTCGCGCGCGGTCCGCGCCGAGCACGCCGAGGCGCCGCGAGCGCTCGCCCGCCGCGTCGGCGACGGCCTCCGCCACCTCGCCCGGGGGGACGAGCATCCCCCCGTCGACGATGACATCGCGGTGCACTCCACCATCGACCGCGACGACCGGGACGCCGAGCGTCATCGCCTCGACGACGCGCCAGGGCCAGGCGGAAACCGCGTCGGTCGCCGCGAGCGCCGCAGCCCCGGCGAAGACCGCCGCGCGGTCGTCTGCGGAGAGGAATCCGCGGATATGCGCGTGCTGCTCCGGCAGGCCCGCCGCCGAGGCGATCTCTGCCAGGCGGGGCTCCGCTCCGTCGGGGGCATCGAGGACGACCGCATGGGCACCGGCAGCGACCGCGCCCCGGAATCCTTCGGCGAGCGACGACGGTGAGCCGGTGAGCACGACATAGCGTTCGGGCAGCGACAGCGCCTCCCGACGCGCGACCGCATCGAAGGGGATGACGAATTCGTGGGGCGCGGCTCCCGCGATCACCCGGATGCGCTCCCCCAGCTTGGCGATATGGCCGAGACGCTCCGCCATCGCGTGCGAGGGCACGACCACGGCGTCTGCATGCTTGACCGCACGCCGCATCATGGCTTTGTTCCACGCGACAGCCGACCTCGACATCGCTTCCGGGGCCTCCCACGCCTGAAGTCCCCACAGCGTGACCGTCGTCTGATCGTTGTCATGCACGCGATCGTGTCGCACGAGCGGTGCCATGAGCGTGGCCGAATGGATCAGCCCGCCACCGACGCCACCGACGAGGCCGAGCTGCCAGGATGCCGCGAGCTCGCGTCGCGCGAGACCCATCCTGCGCACATCGACGACTCCGTCGATCGGCACGTCGCTGCCCGCGGGCACGATCGCCTCGACCGCGCACCCCGAGGGCGCCGTCATCACCAGTCCGCGCGTCAGATCGACCGCTGCGGCGGCCTGATCGTGGTCGACGACATGCACCAGCTGATCAAGAACCACACGCAGCCGAGCACCCATGTGAACAGCGTAACTCCGCCGGTCCCGCGCACCCCGCAGCCTCACGACGCGCCGCGGGACTGTCAGCGATCGCTCAGCTTCTTCCCCCGGGATCGGGCGTTCATGCTTGAATGCTCACGTGAGTGACGGGCGACTTCCGAGACGACGCCGATGGGGACGATGGGTCCTGGGCATCGTGCTGGCGTGCCTGCTGGTGGCCTTCGGCTGGGTGACGATCCGCGGAATCGGCGCGGTCAACAATCTGCAGCAGGTCGCGCAGAACTCCTCACAGCTCAAGGCCGCGATCGCCGAGGGCGATCTCGTTCGAGCCGGGAAGTACTCCGAGAGCATCACCCGCCATGCCGCGTCGGCACGGGAGCTGACCTCCGACCCGGTCTGGCAGGGATTCGCCCTGATTCCATGGCTCGGCCCCAACTTCCGCGCCGTGAGCGAGATCGCGCAGATCGCCGACGACGTCTCCACCGAGGCGCTCGCGCCGATGCTGGCGGCCGCGGACGACATCGACCTGGCCGGACTCGGCTTCAGCGGCGGCGCGATCGACCTCACCCCGTTCGGCGCGGTGCAGGCACCTCTCGCCCAGGCCACCGCCGCTCTTGACGAAGCCGAAGAGCGCGCGGTGCGCATCGACGCGGATGCGACGCTCCCTCCCCTCGCCGATGCAGTGCGTGAGATGCGGTCGACCGTGACCGAGGCGGCGACGGTCGTCGGGACGCTCCACGGAGCATCGGTGCTGCTGCCGACGATGCTGGGGAGCACCGAACCGCGCTACTACGTGCTCGCGATGCAGAACAACGCCGAGCTTCGCTCCTCCGGCGGAATCATCGGCTCGATCGCCCTTCTTCGCGCCGAGAGCGGCCGGATCACGCTCGAACGTCAGGCCTCCACCGTCGATTTCCCTCCATTGGATGCCCCACTCCCCCTCAGCGATTCGACCGTGGCGCTGTTCGAGGACGGTCCGGGACGATACCTGCAGAACCTGACGAGCATCCCGGACTTCGCCGAGGCCGGCCCCGCGATCGCGACGCGGTGGCAGGGAGTCTTCGGCGGGCAGGTCGACGGGGTGATCGCCGTCGACACCGTCGTCGCGGCCCACCTGATGGATGCCGTGGGCGACCTGAGCTTCGGCCCGTTCACCGCGACGTCGGAGAACGTGGTCAGCATCCTGCTCTCCGAGATCTACGCAGCCATCCCGGATCCGGTCGTCCAGGACCAGGTGTTCGCCCAGGCCGCGACCGGCCTGCTCGGGGCTGCGTTGTCGGGCGCCGACCCGCAGGCTCTCCTGTCGTCTCTGGCCGAGTCGGCGGGCGAGAACAGGATCCGCATCTGGAGCGCGCACGAAGACGAGCAGCTCCTGCTCGCCGCGTCGTCGCTCGGGGGAACGATCCCGAACGACACCGACGGCATCAGTCACGTCGGCGTGCTGCTCAACGACACGACCGGCGGCAAGATGGACTACTACGCGTCGGAGTCGGTGACGACCGCGATCGGCGTCTGCGATGGTCGTCCGACCACGCAGGTGCGGGTCACCTGGACCAACGATGCTCCGGCGGATGCGGCGACCTCCCTTCCGCCCTATGTCACCGGCGGCGGGAACTACGGCGTCCCCCCGGGGTCCGTTCGCACCCTGATCACCGTGTTCGGTCCGGAGGGCGCGCCCCTCTCGCATACGGATCTGGACGGCGCCGAGGCACCGGTGCAGACCACGCTGTTGGGCGCGCGCTCCGCCGTGCAGCACGATGTCGTCCTCGCCCCCGGCGAGTCGGCCACGATCACCGTCGAGTTCCAGGGCGAGGGTGCCGGAGAGCGGGTCACCCGCGTGGTGCAGACCCCCACGATCGACGCTCCGGACGCGACGCGCCACGAACTGCGCTGCGCTTCGTGACAATCGCCCCGCGATGGGGTACGTTCTTCTCACTGGGGAATATCTGGGTTCTAAAAACCTGCCGTGGGGGCAGGGAGAATCCACGCAGTCGAATGCAGGGGTGTATTCGGATGCGATTCCGCGTGAATTCTGGGGATTATCATGCTGAAGAAACTGGCTGCTATCAGCCTTGCCGCTGGCGTCATTCTGCTCGCCGCACCGGCCGCCGCGAACGCGGAGACCGACTCCTATGCCGACAAACCGAGTGTGACGGTCAACGACCCGATCATCGACATCTGCAACGTCTCGACCATCGTCTTCGGTCCGGGATCGTTCCAACCTTCCGAACAGGTGGGCGTCTCCGTCTCCGGCCTGAATGCCTCTGAGGCATCCGTGTCCGGCAACACGGCGGGCTCCGACGGCAGTCTGACGGTGACGTTCCGTCCGCCGTCCGGCGCCTCCGGCGCTTACTCGATCACCTTCACCGCTGCCGGCGGTGCTGCGACGGCCCGCGCTGCGGCCGTCACCACGATCGGTCAGTACACCGCAGTCATCACCGTCAGTGATGCGAAGTCGAGCTGCGATCACGATCCGACCGTCGCTCCGGCGGGTACTGAGCTGCCGCTCAGCACCGGCACGGGGACGGGCACTTTCGAACTCGCTCTCACGGGCGGAAGCATCTCGCCGTGGATCATCGGCGGTGGAGCAGCTGCGCTGTCCATCGGCGGTGGCCTCGTCGTCATCGGAGCTGCTCGCCGCAAGCGCGCCTAGATCTGATCACCGCCTTGTGCGGTGGTCGACTGGACGACGGTGATCCCTCCCCCTCCGATCACCGTCGTCTGGTGAATCCGGTGGTCACACCGGATGCCCACGGCTTCCTCTTTCACTCTCCCGAGGCAGCCGTGGGCACTTTCATGCGCCGGCACGGTCGAGCGAGACAGGATCTCGTGCGTGCGGACAGCTGGTCAGGGCGCAGGCGTAGGAGCCGGCGTCGGCGGATGCAGTGCCTGCTGGATCATCTCGTGGATGTACGCGTAGTCGGGCTGATGCTCGTCGACGCCGTTCTCCGGTGTCAGCTCGATCGTCGCGACCTGTTGTTCCTTGGCCTTCATCATCAGGTCGAAGAACTCGGGGAGTTTGTCCTGCGGCAGATCGGTGCTGATCAGCGCCGTTCCCGCCGCGGCGACCTCGTTGAATCGCGTCAACACGGTCTGAGGCGTGAACTGGTCGAGGATCGCCTCCTGCAGCTCCCGCTGACGTTTCATGCGATCCCAGTCGCTCGTCGTGTACCGCGATCGGGCGTACCACTGCGCGGTATCACCGTCCATGTGCTGCTGACCGGGTTCGATCCAGCCGATGGCCCAGTCATTCGCGTCGGTGCCGTGCCAACCCTCGGGCGGCCCGCCCTTCGGCAGCCGCTCGACGACATTGATGTCGACGCCCCCGAGCGCGTCGACAACATCGGCGAAGCCGTGCATGTCGACGAAGACGTAGTACGGGATCTCGATGCCGAGCACACCCTCGGCAGCGTCCTTGGTCGCTTCGATACCCGGATCCGAACCGGCGGCCGCGGCATCCGGGTAGAGCGATACGCCCTTGTCGTCGCGGCAGACCTCGGCAGCGTTGCGCACGTGGTTCATCCACCCGTTCCACCCGCATGTCGATGAGCCGTGGCCCTCGAACCCGTTCGGGTAGAGCTCCTGCATCGGACTGCCCTCGCTGAACGGGGCGTTCGGCAGTTCCCGGGGAATACCCGTGATCGTCACGGCCCCCGTCTCGGCGTTCACCGACACGACGGAGATGCTGTCGAAGCGCATCGAGTCACGCCCGTCACCGCTGTCAGCGCCGAGCAGCAGGATGTTGTAGTAGCCGTCGCTGGGCGGCAGGCTCGGTCCACTCTGCCCGAAGATGGTGCTGATGGTGCTGCGGACGGATCCGACGGCCGTGGCGGCATAGCCCGCCGCTCCGCCGACGAGTCCGAGAAGGATCAGCGCGACCACCGGGATCGCGAATCTCGAGGCCGTCGGCACCTTCACCAGGCGCACCAGACGCAGAACGTCGAAGGTGAGGACGATCCACAGCGCGACGTACCCGACGAGCAGGATCTGCGCCAGAGTCAGCACGAGCGCCGAGAACCACCCCGCGCCGATCGTCAACCAGAGGAAGACCGGGCGGGCGAAGAGTGCGAGCCCGGCGACCACGATGATCAGGAACCACGACAGCAGCGTCGCACGGAGGCCGATCCGACCGAGTCGTCGGTTGCCCGCCAGCACCTGGGCGGAGCCCGGAAGCAGCAGGTTGAGGACCACGAGCCACCAACCGCGCTTGGTCATCGCTCCCGAGTCGGACGCATCGGGATGCCGCATCGGCCGGGTCTCGATGAGCGGTCGACCGGACGCGCGGGGCGGCGCCAGGGTCACAGGGACGCCTTCAACCGTTCGTTCTTCTCCTCGACCTGAGACTCGAGGTCTTTCGCGTAGGCCTCGACACGATCGGCGAGATCGTCGTCGGAGGTGCCGAGGATGCGCGCGGCCAGGAGGCCGGCGTTTCGGGCGCCGCCGATCGAGACGGTCGCGACCGGGATGCCTGCAGGCATCTGCACGATCGAGAGCAGGGAGTCCATGCCGTCGAGGTACGCGAGCGGAACCGGAACCCCGATGACCGGCAACGCCGTCATCGACGCGATCATGCCGGGCAGGTGCGCTGCGCCGCCGGCGCCGGCGATGATCACCCGGATGCCGCGGCCCCGGGCCTCGCGGGCGTAGCTCATGAGCTTGTCCGGCGTGCGGTGCGCCGAGACGACCTCGACCTCGTGCGCGATGCCGAAGTCGGTCAGCGCCTGAGACGCATCGCTCATCACACGCCAGTCGGAGTCAGATCCCATCACGACGCCGACGAGAGGCGTGGCGGAAGAGTGCAGTGGCTCGGTCACACACTCAGGCTACGGTCTGGCGCTGGAGATTCCCCTAACGGCACGCGGCCGAGGCCCAGGCTCTGGCCCGATCAGTCGAAATGGGCCGCGGCCGCGCGAGCCACGTAGACCACGTCGTCGAGTTCGTCGCCCGCGACGTTGACATGACCGACCTTGCGCCCCGGACGCGGATCCTTGCCATAGGTGTGGATCTTGGCGTCGGGATGGGCTTCCATGGCCGCGTCGAACCGCTCGCCGAGAGTTCCCTCGGCGGGCCCGCCGAGGATGTTGACCATCACAGACCAGGGCGCGCGCGGCGCCGCACTCCCGAGAGGAAGGTCGGCCACAGCGCGGAGGTGCTGTTCGAACTGCCCGGTCACCGCTCCGTCCTGGCTCCAGTGGCCGCTGTTGTGCGGACGCATCGCGAGCTCGTTCACGAGGATGCGCTCGTCGTCGGTCTCGAAGAGCTCGACCGCGAGCATCCCGGTGACTCCGAGCCCCTCGGCGATGCTGGTGCCGATCTCCTCGGCCACCTCGACGAGACGTTCTGCTGCCCGCGGCGCGGGCGCGATCACCTCGGCGCACACCCCATCGCGCTGGACCGTCTCGACGACGGGGTATGCGACCATCTGTCCGCTCGGCCGCCGCGCGACCTGCTGGGCGAGTTCGCGGACGAAGGGCACGAGTTCTTCGACGAGCAGCGCATCGCCGTCGGGCAGCGCGTCGAACCAATCCTGTACTTCGGCAACCGCTCGCACCACGCGCACGCCCTTGCCGTCGTAGCCGCCGCGCGGCGTCTTGACGACCGCTCGACCGTCATGCGCGTCGAGGAACGCCTGCAGCTCGCCCGTCGAATGCACCGCCGCCCACTCGGGCTGCGGCACGCCGAGCTCGGCGAGGCGCGCACGCATGACGAGCTTGTCCTGCGCGAACTGCAGCGCATCGGGACCCGGGTGCACGGAGACGCCCTCATCGACGAGCGCGCGCAGGATGTCCTGCGGGACATGCTCGTGGTCGAACGTCACGACATCGACATCCGCGACGAAGGCACGGACCGTCTCGAGGTCGCGATAGTCGCCGACGGCCGAAGCGGCGAGTTGGGCGGACATGCCCTCGGCCTCAGCCAGCACCCTGATCTCGAGTCCGAGCTCGACCGCCGGAGCGATCATCATCCGGGCCAGCTGTCCTCCGCCGATCACGCCCACACGCAGTGCCATGTGCCGTCTCCATTCGTCACGACCATTCTCCTGCATCGCCACGCGATCGGATGACACGTCGACGGATGCACGCAGCGATCGCTGTCGCGCAGCCCCGAAGCCCGACTCACTCGAGGCCGAACGCCTCGCCACCCGCCTGCGCATCCCGATGAGCGAGGATCTGGCCCACCTCGATCTGGTCGGCAAGCGTCTCATGCACGAGCGTGACGTTGGGAACGTTGGCCAGTCGCAGCGGTGCATCCACCCCGTTCGACAGCGTGATCGAGCCTGCGCCCCACAGCCGCTGCAGCGGTCCGCGACGTACGGCGATCGTGTATCCGCGTGCGTGGGACATCTCGCGGCGCTGCCGCGCACCGACTCCCCGCTGTGCGATCACTCGCCGCGTGGTGACCGTGGTGGATCGGGAGTACCAGACTCCGAACGGCACAATGACGAGCAGCACGACGACGACGGCAGCGGCGGCCAGGAGCATCCAGTTCTCGAACGGTGCCGGCAGATTGTCGTAGAAGTAGGCGGTCGCCCCGAAGGTCGCGATCAACACGATCGCCGACCAGAGGAGGCGGCGAGCGTGACCACGGAAGCGCGCGATCAGATGTTCCTCCGACGGCGCACCGGGCGGCGGCATCATCGGACGACCACCGAGCGTCACTGGCTGCGTCACCCCACCATTGTGCCCGTGTTCTCACGCAACTCCCGCCTGAACGGGCGGCGTGTCAGTCTCAGTTCGCGCGGACGTGCACGACGTCGCCGGCCGACACGACGTGCGATTCGCCGTCGGCGTCGACGACGAGGCGCCCTTCTCCGTCGAGCGCGGCAGCGGTCCCGTCGAGCATCCTGTCGCCCGGCAACCACACCCGCACCGCCCGCCCCAGAGTGGCGCTGCGTGCCGTCGCCCGCGCGTGCAGGCCACTCACGATCGCGTCTCCGGTGGCTACGAGACTCTCGAGATGACGGTCGAGCGTGCGGAGGTAGTCCGCGAGCAGGCGGTCTTCGTCGACGACCCCGCCCGAGACGGCGAACGAGGTCGCGGTCGGCACCGGCAGCTGCTGCTCGGTCATCGCGGTGTTCACTCCCGCTCCGACGATGATCGCGTCGCCCGCGACCTCGGCGAGGATCCCGCTGATCTTCCGCTCGTCGACGAGCACATCGTTCGGCCACTTCACCGCGACGACGCGGTCGGGCAGCTGCGCGGCGACGGAGTCTGCCATCGCGACGCCGGCGATCAGCGGGATCCAGCCTCGCATCGACGGATCGAGTGCGCGTCTGATGAGGATCGAGACGGCGAGCGCGGAACCCGCCGGGGCCACCCACGTGCGGTCGAGGCGTCCGCGACCGGCGGTCTGATTGCGCGTCACCAGCACGGAGAGATGCGGCCACGCATCGGCGTCAGCCGCGTGAGCACGGAGGTCGGCATTGGTCGAACCGGTCTCGTCGACGACATCGAACCGGGCGGCAGCCCGCCGGGCGAGAGGAAAGTCCATGATCAGACCTCCTCTTCGTCGCCTTCTTCGTCGTCGTCGTCCTCATCGGGGCGAAGCGAGCCCATCTCATGCGCCTGCCAGTGCTCCCACTCCTGCATGAGCTTCTCGATCGCGGCGTGGAACTTGGCCGTCGCCGCCCCGGGCGTCGTATCTCCGAAGTAGTGCTGCACCCACATGCGCAGTCTCGCGACCGCTGCTTCGTCGGCGCGCACCCGCTCGACCTCGGCGACGATGTCGGATGCCGCGGCGACCGTCAGCCATTCGCAATCCGCGAGATAACCGCTCATGTCGATCGAGGCGCGGTCGTCGCCCGGGCGCGTGATCATCAACGGCTTGCCAGCGGCCAGGCGGTCGTAGACCATGGCGGAGATGTCGACGACGGCCACATCGGCGGCGGACAGCTGCCACCCCAGCTCCGGACCGTCGTCGTAGAAGTGCTGGGCGGCGGAGTCCGCGGCGTTGGCCGCGTTGATCGAGGCGATGATGCGCCGATGCGCGGCACCGTACTCGTCGTCGACGACACCGCTGCGCGGGTGGGGACGGTAGATCACCCGGTGCTCTCCGGTCGCGAGCAGAGCGTTCACGAGCTTCTCCCCGTGCGTGGCGATCGAGCCGTAGTGGGCGCTGGGACGATCGCCTTCCCACGTCGGCGCGTAGAGCACGACGGTGCGGTCATCCGGCGCGTAGGGAAGAGATCCGGAGTAGTGATCGGCCTGCGGCCGACCGATCTCGATCGTACGGCGATCGATGTCGTAGTCCCACAGGGTGCGGGAGAGCCGGTCGCGAGCAGCCTGACCGGCCACCAGAGCGTAGTCGTACGCCTTGTACTGGTTGGTGGTCATGTACATCTTGTCGGACTCGCCGTGGTTGATGAAGACGTGCCAGCGACGGCCGTACCGGAACATCTGGAAGTTGCGCGTGTTCTGGTTGACGTAGAGGACGATGCGGATGTCGTGCTTCGCCACGAAGCGCTCGAGGTCGCGCACCGTGGGCACGAACGCCACCGGCGGGGAATCCTCTTCGAGGAGCTTCTCGGCGCCCGTCGCCTGTCGCGCGAGCACGACCACGGGCCACCACTGCGACAGTTCGAGCAGAGGCCGGTACCACTGACGCATCTGGTACATGTTCACGGCACCGTCGGCGAAGTACACGGCGATCTCGAAGTGCTCGTCGGGGTAGGGCTCGGCCGTCGACAGGCGTCTGCGCACACGCTGCACCGCTGTGCGGGACGTCACCGCCCGCGTCAGCAGTCGGTATGCCTTCTTCGCATCAGAGAGTGCACCCATCCCTCCAGAGTACTGAGTCCACCTGTGCCTCAGATCTCGATTCAGCGAACCTTCCGACGCCCATGACATGATCGACGGATGCATGACGACGATTCGCACGCTCCGGCCGCTGGGGTCTCCTTCGTCATGCCGGTGCTCAACGAAAGCGCCTATCTCGCGCACGCTGTGGCCTCAGTGCTCGAACAGGATCTCGATGTCCCCGTCGAACTGATCCTCGCGCTCGGCCCGTCGACCGACGGCACGACCGAACTCGCGCACGCGCTCGCGGCGGGTGACAACCGCATCCAGCTGGTCGAGAACCCGGCCGCGCACATCCCGGTCGGCCTCAACGCGGCCATCCGCGCCAGCCGCTATGCGACGATCATCCGCGTCGACGCGCACTCGGAGCTTTCCGCCGGATACGCGGCGCGGGCCATCGAGACGCTCGAGCGCACCGGCGCCGCCAACGTCGGCGGCGTGATGCACGCGGAAGGACGCACCCCGTTCCAGAAGGCGGTCGCGCGCCTCTACAACTCCCCCGTCGGTCTCGGCGGCGGCGCCTACCACGGCGGCTCCGACGAGGGCGAGGCCGAGTCCGCCTATCTGGGTGTGATGCGCCGCGACGTGCTCGACGAGGTCGGGCTGTTCGACGAGACGATCCGCCGTGGAGAGGACTGGGAGCTCAACCTCCGCATCCGTCACGCCGGCCATACCGTGTGGTTCGACCCGACACTGTCGGTCACCTACTGGCCGCGCGAGAGCTGGTTGCGGCTCGCCCGCCAGTTCCGTGCCACCGGCGCGTGGCGAGGTGAACTGGTGCGTCGTTTCGGCCGCCGCAACGGCGTGCGCTACTTCGCTCCCCCCGCCCTGGTGCTGATCACGGTGGTCGCGCTCGTCATCGGCATCCTGCAACTCTCGGGCGTGCTCAGCGGGCTCGCTTCGCTCCTGGCCTCTGTCGTGTACCTGCCGCTGATCGCCTACGCGCTCCTCGTGATCGCGGTGGCCTTCGCGCCGGGCGGCGGCGGGTTGCGGCAGCGCCTCTGGACTCTTCTCGTGCTTCCGACGATGCACCTGTCGTGGGGTGTGGGATTCCTCGGCGGCGTGCTGCGCGGCGCCGGCGACACCGTCGACGCGTCGCGGCTGGGCACCCGCAACACCCCTCTTCCCTGAAGTCGGCAGCGCGACAGCAGTGCGTCAGCGGGTGACGTATCCCTGGTCGAGGATCCGGTCCACCACGCGCTCCGCTGCATGCCCGTCGTCGCGGGTGTTGAACTGCCGACGCCAGGCCGCGTACCGCTGCGCATAGGCGTCGACGAGAGTCGCATCGCCGAGGGCCGTGACCAGCTCGTCCTGCGATCGCACGAGCGGACCCGGCGCGCGTTCCTCGAGATCGAAGTAGAAACCGCGCAGCGTGCCGCGGTAGTGGTCGATATCGGGGACGAGGAAGTACATCGGCTTGCCGGTGACGCTGAAGTCGAACATCACCGAGGAATAGTCCGTGATGAGCGCATCGGCCGCGAGGAGCAGTTGCGCGGTCTCCGGGTAGCCGGTCACATCGATCACGCGAGCGCCAGCGTGATCGCGCCCCTCCTGGAGAGTCCGGGAGTGCCCTCGCACCAGCACGACGGCATCCGCCTGCTCGGCGAGCTGCTCGGCATCGATGAAGTCGACCATCTCGGTGCGGTCATCGCGCCAGGTGGGGGCGTACAGCAGCACGCGTTCCTCGGGCCCGATCCCCAGCGCGGCGCGCACGATCATCGGATCGCCCGTCGTCAGGGCGTCGTTGCGGGGGTAGCCCTCGACCCAGATCGGGCGACCGAAGAAGGCGTATGCCTTCTTGAGAATGCGTTCGGCGTAGGTGTTCTGCGCGAGCAGCACGTCCCACCGTCGGGACTCCTTCACGACCGCTGCCATCCGGCGCGGATCGAATCCCGGGCGGTGCAGAGCGAGGCGCTTGAGCGGCGTGCCGTGCCAGGTCTGCAGCACCTTCTGCCCCGGCTTGCGGGCGAAACGCCGACGCAGCCAGTCGTTGACCACGAGCAGCCGCGCTGCTCCCCGCGCCCGCCACCACTCCGGGCTGCCTTCGACGACGGCGATGGCTCCTTCGGGCACCGGGACCGAGAAGTCGACGACGCTCCAGTAGCGCCGCACGTCCGGCGCACGTCGAGCGAGTTCGCGATCGATCGCCTGCGGGTTGCACCCGACACTGCGCCCGTAGAAGCTCTCGAAGAAGACCGCGTTCTCGGTTCCGCCGACCTGAGCGACGTAGCGTTCCTCGAGTGTCGCCTGTCCCTCGGCGGTCTCGTAGACCGGATCCAGCGGAGCCGCGATCTTCACGTCATTCCCGGTGACGGCGATGCGCAACCCGGGAAGCATCGTGGGGACGATGGTGAGGTCAGAGAGATCGGCGTCGGAGAGGCGCAGCTCATAGGGACCCGCCGGGAGCGGAAGCGCCGGTCCGCCCCAGCGACCGGCCTGCAGCGGCAGGGTGACCGTCCAGGTGTCGCCCTCGCCCGAGACGCGTGCGCCGACCCGCGCACGAGGGCCGACGAGCTCGGCGTCTGCCGGACGCCGTCCGGTCCCTTCGATGACCAGCGTCTGCGCTGCCTCATCGATCCGAGCCGTGGTCATACTGCTCCCTTCGGTGCACGGATTCCCCGCGCACGGATTGCCTGATACACCCGGCGCGTGTTGTTCCCGTCGCGGTACGCGTGCATCTCCGCGCTGAGCGTAGCGGAACGCTCGGCCCGCGACGTGAACACGTCGTCGTCGCACAGCAGCGCGTCGAGCTGCGCCACGAGCTCCGTCCACGAGGAGGCCGCGTCGTCGCCCGTGACGTCGTCAAGACGGCCGTAGAAGCCGCGCGTGCGCGCGTACTCCGATGCGTCGGGCGTGAGGAAGAGCACCGGCATGCGCAGGAGCCCGACATCGAAGGCGAGCGATGAGTAGTCGGTGACGAGCACGTCGACGGCGGGCAGAGCCGGGGTGACGTCGGCGAGCACCGCCGAGCCGAGCATCCGCACCCGCCGGGTGGGCAGCGGCGGCAGATACGATCCCTCGCCGAGAGGATGCGAGCGCACGAGAAGAACCGCGTCGCGCTCTTCGAGCGCACGAACGATCCGCACCCACTCGTCCGCTGTCGGAACCGCGGGATCCGCGGCGCCGTCGCGCCAGGTCGGGGCGTACAGGATCGTGCGCGCCGTCTGTGGAAGGTCTTCGTCGACCCGGTGCAGCAGAGCGGATGCTGCGGCGCGACGCTCGTCTTCCGAGCCGTGGGACAGCACGTCGACCCGGGGCTCGCCCGTCACGACGACACGGTCGCCCGGAAGCCCGAAGGCGGACTCCAGGCGACCCCGCGAGCGGTGAGACGCCGCCGGGAGAACGCGAATCCGCTGCGCCGCCGACCGGTACAGGTACGTCACGAGGCGGCGCAGCACGGCGGCGCCGGGAACATTCGGCACCTGCGTCGTCGCCGGCGAATCCAGCCCGATGCGCTTGAGCGGAATGCCGTGCCAGAGCTGCACGACGAAGGCGCCGGAATTCGCGTAACGGTTCACGTCGCCCAGTCCGTGCGTGACGACGACCACTCCCGCGCGCGCCGTCGCCCACCAGCCCCGGATCCCGCTCTTGCGGATCGTCCGGATACCGAGAGCCGCGGCATCCGCATCCTCGCGATCGGATGAGGTCAGCCACACGACGTCATGACCGCGGTTCTCGACGTGCCGGTGCAGCGCGAGCGCGCCGTCACCGATGCCGGCCCCGCACCCGAAGACCCATCGCTCGCCCCGGGGGACGAGGGCCGTACCGACCCGTCCGAGGGCGTAGAGGGGGATCCGGAGCAGCTTGGCCGCATTGCCGGAGCCGAAAGAGAAGGACGCCACTCCGCGAGCCTATCGCGGAGGTGGCGTCCTTCTCTGAGCGGATCGGGCTCGGAGCCGATCGGGATCAGCCGGCGAGTTCGCCGAGCGTCACATCGATCTCGTACTCCTTGCCGTCACGGATGTAGGTGACCTTCGCGTCACTGCCGCCGGCCGCAGCGCGCACCTGCGCAGTGAGGTCGCTGGCGCTGGTGATCGGCACGCCGTTGAAGGCGGTGACGATGTCGTCGGCCTTGAGACCTCCGGCCGCTGCTGCTCCGCCGCTGGTGACCTCTGCGATGTAGGCACCGGCCACGTCTGCACCCTCGACCGCGGCGGCATCCTGCACCGAAGCTCCGAGCAGGCCGTGGGTGGCGCTGCCGTCGGCGATGATCTCCTCGGACACGCGCTGGGCGATGTTCGACGGGATCGAGAAGCCGAGGCCGATCGAGCCGGATTCCTCTGACGAGCCGGAGCTCGCGATCGCCACGTTGATACCGATCAGTTCGCCCTTGCTGTTGACGAGGGCGCCACCGGAGTTGCCGTGGTTGATCGCGGCGTCGGTCTGGATGACGGCGATCGAGATCGATTCCGTGCTCTGCTGCTGGCCGTTGCCGGGCAGGTCGAACTGGAACGGTCCCTGCTCGCCCTCTTCGGGAGCCTCTTCCTGCGGGGCATCCTCGGCGGACGAATCGGGCAGAGCCGACGACGCGATCTGGATGCTGCGGTTCAGGGCGCTGACGATGCCGGTCGTGACCGAGTTCGCGAGTCCGAGCGGCGCACCGAGCGCGACCGTGGTGTCGCCGACGTTGAGCTTCGACGAGTCCGCGAATTCGATCGGCGTCAGATCCTTGGCGCCGGTGAGCTTGATCACGGCGAGGTCGTAGATCGGATCCGTGCCGACGACCGTCGCATCGAAGATGCGCCCGTCGGAGGTGGTGACCCGGATCGTCGGATCGGCCACGGCACCGCCCAGGGTGACGACGTGCGTGTTCGTGAGGACGTAGCCGTCGTCGCTGATGATGACGCCGGAGCCGCTGCCGGCCTCGCTCGAACCGGCCACCTCGATGGTGACCACCGAGGGCAGGGCCTTCGCCGCCACGGCCGTCGTCTCGTTGACCGAGCCGGGGTTGTTGACCGTGACCGTCGAGGGCCCCTCGGCGACGCCCGTCGACGGAGGGTTTCCCACGGCGTTCCAGATGGCACCGCCGCCGAAGCCTGCGACGCCACCGACGAGTGCGGCCGCCACGACGATGGCCGCGAGCTTCACACCTCCGCGGGGCTTCGTGTCCTTCGTCTTCGTGGCTGCGTCACCCGAGGTCTCGCCGAACCCGAGCGGCACGGTGCCGTAGGGCGTGGTGGGCTGGGTGTGCGAGGCATCCGGCTGGATACCGAACGCCGCTCCGGTGGACCCGGATGCTCCGCCCGATGACGCAGGGGCAGCGAACTGCTGCGGCGCGACCGGCGCGATCACGGGCGGAGTGGGCACGGCCGGGGCGCTCGAGGTGAACGTCGGCGGGACCGTGTGACCGGCAGCCGGGGCGGCCGCCGGTGCAGACTGGCCCAGCAGAGACGCCAGCGGGGTGTGAGCGGCGGCATCGCCCGCCGAGTGATCGGCGGCCTCTGCGGCCTCGGTGGACGGCACGACGGGTGCCGAGTGGTCGGGGGTGTTGTCTTCGTTCATGGTGTGTGCTCCTTCAACAACGCCCCTTCAGAGTGCTCTCCGAGTCTGTGCGTTTCGTATGGCGAAGGTGAGTTTCCGCTATGCCCTTAGCCTGTTCTTCATGAGTGTCATTACCGGCGCATGGCGGCGAACGGCAGCGGGCGCAGGTCTGCTCGCGACGGACGGGACCGTATCGCCCACCATTTTCGCAGAGATGTCGGCCCTTGCGGCCCAAGAAGGTGCGATCAATCTCGGCCAGGGATTCCCCGACGAAGACGGTCCGGCCGAGGTTCTCGAGGCGGCCAGGGCCGCGATCGCTGATGGGCTGAACCAGTACCCGCCAGGGCGGGGCACCCCCGACCTGCGAGCCGCCATCAGCGAGCACCAGCACCGGTTCTACGGGTTGAGCGTCGATCCCGAGACCGAGGTGCTCGTGACCGTCGGGGCGACCGAGGCCCTGACCGCGACCCTGCTCGCCCTGATCGAGGGCCCCGACGACGAGGTCGTCGTGTTCGAGCCGTATTACGACTCCTACGCCGCAGCCGTGGCTCTCGCGGGAGGGACGCTGCGGACGGTGCCGCTGCGCGCGCCGGACTTCCAGCCGGATCTCGAACTCCTCGCTGCCGCGGTGACGGATCGCACCCGCATCATCCTCGTCAACGATCCGCACAATCCCACCGGCGCCATCTTCGGTCGAGACGTGCTGACCGAGGTCGTGCGGCTGGCGCACCTGCACGACGCGATCATCGTCACCGACGAGGTCTACGAGCACCTCTCCTTCCACGCTCCGCACACGCCGATCGCCACGCTGCCCGGGGCACCGGAGCGCACGCTCACGATCTCCTCGGCCGGGAAGACGTTCTCGGCGACGGGATGGAAGATCGGTTGGATCCACGGCCCG
The DNA here is from genome assembly GCF_044743285.1 of Microbacterium sp. NPDC087665. Taxonomy (NCBI): domain Bacteria; kingdom Bacillati; phylum Actinomycetota; class Actinomycetes; order Micrococcales; family Microbacteriaceae; genus Microbacterium; species Microbacterium sp. NPDC087665. The sequence goes on from NZ_JBIUWD010000002.1 coordinate 301,715, forward strand.
GCGGAACTCATCACCGCGGTCATCACCGTCAAGCAATTCCTCACCTACGTGGGCGGCTCGCCCTTCCAGCCCGCGATCGCCCGGGGGCTCCGACTCGACGATTCGTTCTTCACGGATGCCGCTGCCGCCCTCGCCCGCAAGCACGAGATCCTCGGAGCGGGCCTGCGCGATGCCGGCTTCACCGTCTTCTCACCGCAGGGCGGCTACTTCACCCTCGCGGATGCGACGGCCGTCGGCGGCGCCGACGGCGCGGAGTTCTGCCGCACCCTGCCGACACGCGTCGGCGTCGGGGCGATCCCGATGGCGGCGTTCCTGCCGGCGGAGCACCGCTCCGACCCCGGTTACTCCGGCATCGTGCGGTTCGCCGCCTGCAAGCGCGTTCCGGTGATCGAAGAGGCCGTCTCTCGCCTCGCCGCTCTGCGCGCCTGATCGGCTAGCGCGGGACGACCGCGTAGCGCCGTGCGCGCAGCGAGGGATTCACCGCGCGCACGCGGTCGATCGCCGCGCGCTCGACCGCCGCGACCGCGATGCCCTCGGCGGTGCCCACTCCGGCGATGACGACCCCCTGAGGGTCGACGATCTGCGAATGCCCCACCCCGATCGGCGCCGGATGGTCGGCCGACACGACGTAGACCGTGTTCTCGATGGCGCGCGCCGCGAGCAGAACGGTCCAGTGATGCTCCTTGAGCGGTCCGCGCACCCATTCGGCAGGCACCACCAGCACGTCGGCCTCGGCGTCGACCAGGGTGCGGGCGACCTCCGGGAACCGCAGGTCGTAACAGGTCATGAGACCGAAGCGGAGCCCGCCGAGGTCGAACGTCGCCGCTTCTCCCAGCTCACCCGGTTCGATCCAGTCCGATTCGGTCTGCCCGAAGGCATCGTAGAGGTGCTGCTTGCGGTAGACGGCCAGGATGCCGTCACCCCGCAGGGCCACGACCGTATTGCGCACGCGGTGGCCGTCTGCCGCCTCGACGAGACCGGCGACGATGACGACGCCGTATTCGGCGGCCAGCCCTGTGAGCGTCGTGACGAAGTCGCCGTCGAGCGTCTCGGCGTGGGCGGCGAGCGAGTCGTCCATCGGATTGACGAAGTAGCTCGAGTACTCCGGGAGCACGATCAGTCGCGCACCGCGTGCCGCGGCATCCGCCACCAGCTCCGTGATCCGTTCGAGATTGTCCGCGCGCGAATCGGTGGGCGCGAACTGGCAGACGGCGACGGGAACGGCGGGGCTTTCGGACATGTCCTCATCCTCCCCCATCCGTCGAGTGCCGGCTCGATTCGCGCACTCCTGATTCCCGTGTTAGGCTATAACTCGTGCCGCGGGGTGGAGCAGTTCGGTAGCTCGCCGGGCTCATAACCCGGAGGTCGCAGGTTCAAATCCTGTCCCCGCAACGAGAATGCGACACAAGAAAGGCCCCTGATCTGGGATTTATCCCGATCAGGGGCCTTTTGCTTTGCCCACTTCGTGGCGGGTAGCCGCCCGTCCTGGCGTGATGCCACCCCCGGCATCGACGCCCCCGCATCGACGCCCCGGCGCAGACGACGAATGCCGCACCCGTGAGGATGCGGCATTCGTCGCACGTGGCGCCGAGGACTACTCGGAGGTCGTGTCCAGATCGAGGAGCTTCTCGACGGCCTCGGTGAGGCGTCCGTCGGCCTCGGCGAACTTCGTGAGGTCACCGGACTTCAGAGCCGCATCGCGGTCGAGGAGAGCCTGTCGAGCGTCGGCCAGAGCCGCCGCCTGGGTGTCGGTCGGCGTCGAGGGGTCGGTGGTCGGCACCTCCCCCGTCTCGGGATCGGGCTCGGCCGGTTCGACTTCCACATCGTCATCACCACCGGTGGCTCCCGAATCACCGCCGAAGAGAGCATCCAACGCCTCGGTCAGCGTGTTCTCGAAGGCGACACGATCACCGAACGCGACGAGCACCTTCTGCAGGCGGGGCAACTGCGTGCCCTCCGAAGACTGCACGTAGACCGGCTGCACGTAGAGCAGACCGCCACCGACGGGAAGCGTGAGCAGGTTGCCGTAGATCACTTCCGACTCACCCTGTTGCAGCAGGTTGAGCTGCGGCACCACGGCCGTGTCGGAGTTGTACGTGTTCTGCACCTGACCGGGACCGGGGACGGTGATGTCGTCGTTGATCTCGAGCATTCGCAGTTGACCGTAGCCCTCTGCCTTCACCCCGTTCTCGGAGCCCGCATCGGAATCCACGGCGAGATACCCCATGAGCACGTCACGGCTGCTGCCGGTGCCCTGGGATGCCGGGATGAAGGTCGAGAACATCGAGAAGCGCGCCGAGTCCTGACCGGGCATCTGCATCGTCAGGTAGTACGGCGGCTGCAGCGAGGCGTCGCTGCGCGGGTCGTTCGGCGTCTGCCACCGGTTGTCCTGCTGCGCGAAGGAGCCCGCGGTGTCGATGTGGTAGACGCCGAGGATGTCGCGCTGCACCTTGAACAGGTCGGTCGGGTAGCGCACGTGGCTCATGAGCTCGCCCGACATCTCGCTGACCGGCTTGACGGTCGACGGGTAGACCTTCTGCCAGGTCTTCAGGATCGGGTCCTCGGCATCCCACGCGTACAGGGTCACGGTGCCGTCGTAGGCGTCGACCGTGGCCTTGACCGAGTTGCGGATGTAGTTGATCTCGTCGATCGCCACGCTCGGGGCCCGGGTGTTCGTGTCGGTGATCGCCTCGGACAGGCTCACGCTCGTCGAGTACGGGTAGCTCGAGCTGGTCGTGTATCCGTCGACGATCCAGACGATGCGGCCGTCGACGACGCTCGGGTACGGGTCGCTGTCGAGCTCGAGGTACGGCGCCACCTTCTGCACGCGCGTCTTCGGGTCGCGGTCGTAGAGGATCTGCGAGTCCTCGTTCACGAGGTTCGAGAAGAGGATCTGCTCGGACTGGAACTTCAGGGCGTAGAGCAGCTTGGTGAAGGTGTCGCCGATCGCCGGCCCACCCTCTCCCTCGAACGTGGTCTTGGTCTCGTTCGAGCCGTCCTTGCCACGCGGGTAGTCGATCTCGACCGGGTCGGAGTCCTTCGGGGCGCCGACGATCGAATACTCGGGCGAGTGCTCGCCGAAGTACACGCGGGGCTCGAAGTTCTCGCGGTCGGTCAGGAAGCCCGACGACGGGATGCCGCGCTCGAGGAACACGGGCTCGCCGTCGCTGGTGCGCTGGTTGCCGGCCGCGGCGACGAGGCCGTAACCGTGCGTGTAGACCGCGACGCGGTTGTTCCAGTTGTCGCCCTCACCGAGCTTGGTGATGTCGAGGTCGCGTACGGCGACCACGGTGTCCTGCATCTCGCCGTCGATCTCGTAGCGGTCGACGTCGAGGGTCTGCTCGAACTGGTAGTACGCGCGGTACTGCTCGAGCTGGCGGACGGTCGGGCTGATGACCTTGGGGTCCATGATGCGGATGGATGCCGTGGTGTCGGCGTCGGCGCGCAGCTGGCCCGCTTCGGGGTCGGTCTCGGCCTCGAAGGTCGTCGTCTCGAGGTTCGCGACGCCGTAGGCCTCCTTCGTCCCGTCGATGTTGCGCTGGTAAAACTCGGCCTGGTAGGCGTTCTGGTTCGGCTTGACCTGGAAGGTCGTCACGACCCACGGGTAGCCGATGCCGACGACGAGCGACGCGACGATGAGCAGCGCGGTGGCTGCCAGCGGGAAGCGCCAGCGACCGATGACGGCGGTGACGAAGAACAGGATGGCGACGAGCGCGGCCACGATCGCGAGGATCGCGAGGCCGGGGATCGTGGCGTTGACGCCGGTGTAGGCGGCACCCGTGATGCGGTCATCGGGGGTGACCAGCGTCTTGTAGCGGTCGAGCCAGAGGCTCGCCGCCTGCACGAGCAGGTAGAGACCCGCGATGACGGCCAGCTGGATGCGTGCGGCCTTCGAGATCCGAAGCTCTCCCTGACCGATGCGCACCGAGCCGTAGAGGTAGGTGACCAGCGCGGTGACGAGCAGCGACAGCAGCAGCACGGCCGAGACGAACGCGAGCGCGATCGAGTAGAACGGCATCGCGAACATGTAGAAGCCGGTGTCGATCCCGAACTGCGGGTCGACCGTGCTGGTGGCTACGCCGTTGGCCCAGAGCCAGACCGTCTTCCATTGGCTCGCGGCCGAGAATCCGGCGAAGAGCCCGAAGAAGATCGGCATACCCCACATCGCCAGGCGACGCAGAGGCTCGATCACCTCCTGGTAGCGGTCGAGCTGCGAGCTCAGACGCACGTAGACCGGGCGCAGGCGGTACGCCAGCTGGATCACGACGAACAGCGGCACCGCCATCCCGAGGAATCCGACGAGGAACATCACCACGGTGGCGATCCACTGCGTGGTGAGGACGCCGGTGAAGCCCACCTGATCGAACCAGAGGAATTCGGTGTAGAGCGACGCGAAGACGAAGAACACCGCGATCAACGCGGCGATGATCACCAGCGAGATGCCGAATATACGTCGGGAGGTTCGAGGAGTGGCCGGGTTCGGGGCTGAGGTCGAGGTCACCGTTCCATCCTAGGCTCGGCTCACTGTACGGGGGCTGTCATCCCGGTCACGGCGAGGTCACGACGTGCTGCACGTCGGCAATGAATCGAGGTCACCGCCGTCGGCGATCACCTCGAGAGCGTCGAGAGACTCCTCCAGGGTGGCGGTGCGGATGACCCGCAGCCCGTCGGGGATGTGGCCGACGACCTCGTCGCAGTTGGATGCCGGTGCGAGGAAGTAATCGGCTCCGGCATCCCGCGCACCGTAGAGCTTCTGGCGGATCCCACCGATCGGACCGACCGTGCCGTCGGCTTCGATCGTGCCCGTGCCCGCGACGTTCTCGCCGCCGTTGAGCTCTCCCGGTGTGAGCTGGTCGACGATCCCGAGCGCGAACATCATCCCGGCGCTGGGGCCGCCGACGTTGTCGAGCTGGATCGTCACGTCGATCGGGAAGTCGTAATCGGTGCGCAGCGTGATGCCGATCAGCCAGGTCGTGGTGCCGTTTTCGGTGTACTTCTGCGGCGTGAGCGAGACCTCCTGCTCCGCGTCGTTACGCAGGATGGTCAGGGCGATCGGCTCTCCCCCGCGATCCTGGATCGACTGACGGAGCTGCTTGGCGGAGGTGACGGGCTCGCCGTCGATGGCCGTGATCACGTCGTCCGGCTCGAGAACGCCCGCGGCCGGAGTGTCGTCGACGGCCTCGACGACGGCCACCTCCGCCCCGGTGTCGTAGTCGAGTTCGTTCAGCGCCGCGGCGGTCGCCTCGTGCTGCGAGTCGACCATTAGCGTGGCATTGCGCTCGTCGCGCTGCTCGCTGGTTACCCCCTCGGGGAAGACCGAGTCGAGCGGGACGACGGCGCGGGAGGAGTCCGTCCAGGCGAGCGCCAGCTCGAACCAGCTCGGTGTGCGCACCCGGTTTCCGACGACCTGCACGGTCGTGAGGTCGAGGGTTCCCCCGGTCTCGAACGTCTCCGCGCCGTCGATGCTGATCAACGGGATCTGCTCGCCGTCGGCGCCGGCGGCGGAACCGAGGGTGTCGTAGACCGGTCCGGGGCGCTGGATCACGTAGGGCGTCGGGAGGAACGTGAGGACGACCAGCGCGATGAGCGCGACGATCAGCGCCCAGACTCCGAGTCCGAGCTTCCCCGACCGTGTTCGTTCCACAGCATTCCTCCGTCGTTCGCGAGCGGCGTACAGCGATCTGCCCGCATGGGGGTCGCTCGCATGAACCTGTGACTAGCGTAGATGCCACGGCTATAGGCGTGCTGAGAGGGCGAGCGACATGGCAGACAACGACCCGACACCCGAAGACTTCCAGGAGTTCCTGCGGCGAATGCTCGCGGGCCAAGGCGGAGACATCGACCCCGAAGCGCTCCGCGGCGCGCTCGAGGGCATGGACGGCTTCTCGATAGATCCGGCGATGATGCAGACGATCATGTCGCAGCTGCAGGGCGCCTTCGGCGGCGATCCCTGGGAGAACACGCTGCGGCAGGCGCTCCACATCGCGAATCGAGAGGGCCAGGGCATCACCGACGGCTCGCGCACCTCGCTCGTGGACTCATTCGCGCTCGCGGGCCTGTGGCTCGGCGAAGCGACGACCATCTCCGACCTCGCCGAGCCACCGGTCGCGATGACGCGGGGCGAATGGGTCGAGAAGACGCTTCCCGTGTGGAAGGAGATCGCCGGCCCGGTCTCGACGAGCATCGCCGACGCGCTCACCAGCGCCCTCGACACGCAGGTGCCCGAAGACATGCGCGATGTCGTGCAAGGAGCGGGCAAGCTCATGCGCGGCCTCGGCGGATCGGTCTTCGCCGCGCAGTTCGGCCAGGTGCTGGGCAACCTCTCGCTGGAGGTCGTCTCCGGCGGCGACGTCGGAATCCCGGTGCTGCCCGCGGGCACGGCGGCCGTGATCCCGCAGAACCTGACCGCTTTCGGCGAGGGTCTGGAGATTCCGGACGACCAGATCGCGCTCTACCTCGCGACCCGCGAACTCGCCTATGCGCGGCTGTACCGTCACGCCAAGTGGCTGCACCTGCACGTGATGGCTCAGATCACCGACTTCGCCCGCGGCGTGACCGTCGACGTCGACGCGCTCGAAGACGTGGCCAGCCGCCTCGACCCCTCCAACCCGGAAGAACTCCGGGCGGCGATCGAGGGCGGCGCACTGCTGCCGACCCAGACCGAGGCCCAGCGCGAGGCGCTGGCTCGACTCGAGAGCCTCATCGCGACGATCGACGGATGGGTCGATGTCGTCACGGCGCAGGCCACGACGCGCCTCCCCGAGGGCGCTCGCCTGGCCGAGGCTGCGCGTCGCCGTCGCGCCGTCGGCGGGCCGGCCGAAGACGCGCTCGGCGCCCTGGTCGGCCTCAAGCTGCGCCCTCGGCGCATGCGCGAGGCATCGGCGATGTGGCAGGCCGTGACGGATGCCGTCGGCATCGCCGGTCGCGATGCGCTCTGGGACTACCCCGACCTCATGCCGACGTCGGAGGACATCGACGACCCGACCGCACTCGTGGCTCGCCTGCAGGCGGTCGCCCGCGGTGAGCAGCCGGTCGCCGATGAGTTCGACGAGGCGCTGGCGCGACTCCTCGACGGCGATGACTTCTCCGCCGACGGAGCGGTCGACGGCGTCGATGACGCGTCGTCCGACGACGGTACGTCCGACGACGCAGGTTCCGACGAAGCCGGTTCCGACGATGACGGGCCCGGCGAGGAGCGTCCCGACGGCGAGCGTCCGGTCTGACGGCGAGCGGTACCCGCGGTGACTCGTTCTCCCCATCCGATGCGGGGGAACGAGTTCTCCACGGATGCCTGATACGGCGCCCATGGCCCGGGTGAACTGCCCAGAATCGAGGGATGCCTCCCCTCACCCCGACGATCATCACGCGCCTGGCGCCCGGTCTGCCGCTGCTCTGGCGAGATGAGCGCACCCTGCAGTTCGGCCTCGACGGAGACGTGCACATCGACGTCGACAACGAGTGGGCGGAGCCGCTTCTCGCGCGAATGAGCCGCGGCTTCCGGCGCGCGTCGTACCACGTGATGGCGCATGCCCTGGGCGCTCCGCGCGCGCAGGCACGCGACCTTCTCGGCCGGGTCGAGGGCCTCCTCGTGGATGAGTCGCCTGCGCTTCCGGCGGCATGGGTCGAGAGCATCGCCCTGTCCGACGGCCGCTGCGAGTACCGCATGCGGGAGAGCCTCGCCGACGAAGGCGTGCCGCACGGCATCCGATCCCGCGCGCAAGACATCGGAGTCATCCTCGTGCCGGGAGCCGCTGCCGCTCTGCAGTTCGCGCCGTATCTCCGCTCCGATGTCGCGCACCTTCCGGTCGCCTTCGCACCGTCGCACGTCACGGTCGGGCCGCTGGTCGTGCCCGGACTCACCCCGTGCCTGTCGTGCCGAGACGCGAACGAGCGCGACCGCGACAGCACTTGGCCGCGCCTGCACGCGCAGATGATCGGGCGCGATCACGGGCCCGTGCGCGCCGCCCTCGTCGCCGGTGCAGGAGCGCTCGTCGCGGAACTGCTCGCCTCCGCGACTCGACTCGGCACGTCCGAGACCATGCAGACGCCGATGGTGCGGCTCAGCGCCGACGGCTCCCGCGAGTGGCGCTCGGTGAGATTTCACGAAGAATGCCTGTGCCGCGCCCCGTCGTCCCGATCTCGGCGAGGAAGCGCGACGGCGCCCGCTCCCCTCGTCCTGCCGAACGCGACCACGACAGCGACAGGGTTCGCGCGGCTCGCGTGACTCCGACGTACGCGAGCCGGCGCTCTTCGTCGATGGACTCGAAACTCGTGGCGTACGAGATCGGGAGCGCGCCCTCCGCCCACCCGGCGAGGTAGACGTGCAGCCACTCCAAGCCCTTCGCGGCATGCAGCGTCGAGAGGGTCACCGTTCTCATCGTCGGCTCGTGCTGATCCTTGGCCCTGGCCATCAGGGCGTCGCTGAACGACCGGAGCGTCGCCTCGGGACCGGCATCCTCGGCGAGACGGAGGATCGCGCGTCGCGCCTCCCACCCATCCCGCTGCGCACCGCCGGCCACCGGAGGCTCTTCTGTGAGCCCCAGCTCGCGCAGCACGCGCTGCACGCCCGAGAGGAAGTCCTGCTCCGAGGGAGCCACGGCAGCCGCCCGCAACGCGAGGATCGCCTGACGCACCTCCGGCATCGCGAAGAATCGTGTGCCACCGAGCACCGTGGTCGCGATGCCTTCGGCCGCGAGCGCCTGCTGCAGTGCGGCGGACTGCGCATGCGCGCGGTACAGCACGGCGATGTCGGCCGGCGACACGCCGTCGGCGATCTGAGCGGAGATGGAATGGGCGATGCCCTCCGCCTCGGCTCGCTCGCTGTCGAAAGCGGTCACGGTCGGGGCATCCGCTCCGAACTGCTCACGGGCAGGGGTCAGTTCGAGGGCTCCCGGACGCCCCTTCATCAGCGCGTTCGCGGCAACGAGGATCGGCGCCTGGGACCGATAGTTCGTCTCGAGACGCACGACCGTTGCATCGGGGTGATGACGCTCGAACTCGAGGAGGAACCGCTGCTCGGCACCGGCGAAGGAGTAGATCGTCTGGCTCGCATCACCGACGACGCAGAGGTCGCGGCGATCGCCGAGCCAGAGCTCCAGAAGGCGGTTCTGAAGCGGCGAGACGTCTTGGAACTCGTCCACAGTGAAGTGCCGGTACTGCTCGTGCACGGATGCCGCGACCCTCGGCTCCGCCTCCAGCATGCCGGCGCACGCGAGCAGGACATCCTCGAAATCGAGCTGATGCCGCTCGTCCTTCAGCTTCTCGTACGCGCGCTGGAATTCGGCGAGCTGGGTGGTGTCGATGTTCCCGACCGACCGTCCGAGCGCCGCATGCTGGTCGATCGACAGCATCGACACCTTGCGCCATTCGATCTCCGAGGCGATATCGCGCAGGGTGGCAGTACTCGGGCGCAGACGCACGGCATCGGCGACCTGCCCGAGCATCCGCACCTTGTTGTCGATGATCGACGGCGCGGGCTGTCCGGCGAGCGTCGGCCAGAAGAAGTTGAGCTGCGCGAGCGCGGCCGCGTGGAAGGTGCGCGCGGCCACCCCCTCCACGCCGAGGGCGCGGAGCCGACCGCGGAGTTCGCCGGCGGCCTTGGCCGTGAACGTCACCGCCATCACCCGCGAGGGCGAGTACGCGCCCGTGTCGACGCCGTGGGCGATGCGGTGCGTGATCACGCGCGTCTTGCCGGTGCCGGCGCCCGCGAGAACGGCGACCGGACCACGCAGCACCGACGCGGCCTCGCGCTGCCGTTCGTCGAGCGCATCGAGTGCGCTCATGCGGTGTCCTCGAGCCAATCGATGATGAGAGCCCGGGCGATCGACGCGGGACCGGGAAGACCGACCGGGCCGGCGCCGTCGAGCGCGCTCGCGATCTCCGCTCGGGTGAACCACCGCACGTCGATGATCTCCTCACCGTCCGGCCGCGCGGCCGCCTCATCGTCGACGACGGCGCGGAACCCCACCATCAGAGAGCGCGGGAACGGCCAGGCCTGCGACGAGAGGTATCGCAGAGCAGACAGGCGCACACCCGATTCCTCTTCGATCTCACGGTGCACCGTGGACTCGAGAGACTCCCCCGCCTCGACGAATCCGGCGAAGCACGAGTACATCCGCCCGCCCCAGTTCGCGTTCGCGCCGAGCAGCAGACGCTCGCCGTCTGCGCTCTCGACCGCGACGATCACCGCAGGGTCGGTGCGAGGGAAGTGCTGGCGCCCGCAGACGAGGCAGTGACGCGACCATCCGGCTTGACGAAGCTCCGTCGCCCCGCCGCACGCCGGACAGAACGGTGCATCACGCAGCCAGGCGGCCAGCGCGAGCGCCTCGATCAGCAGCTCGGTCTCCGCCGGCTCCAATCGCGCACCGAGGTCACGCAGTCCGAGCCACGTCTCGTCGGGCGCCGTGTCGACGGCTTCGACCTCGGGCGAGAGCGCAGCGAGCAGCAGCGGCGTGCCGTCGGCATCGCGCCCGAGAAGCGCCCAGGCGGCGTCGACCGGTTCGGACGACGGCACACGCAGGAGAGCCGAACTCGTCACTCGCGCTCGCCCCTCGCGCACGACGATCGCGCGGGTTCCGGGTTCGTGGCGCAGGCGGTCGATGACCTCGGGTTCTTCTCGGAGATCGGCTGCTCGGTCCAGAGATGGGCGCTGCATGGAGATCGACTCCCTCTCTCACGGGCGTGGCGGAGGCGGGACCGCCCCTGAGCCGACCTACCCTGGGGGCATGGGACGCTCACCTTTCACTCTAGCCGCGGCTGTGACAGCTGCACTGCCCGGCGCGGAGGTCACGGGGACTCGCCTGCTGAGCGCCGGGGGCGACGCACGGTTCGATTCCGCCGTCGCTTCGCTCGCCGACGGCCGCGAACTCGCGATCCGTGTCGCCGACGACGATGACGCCGCACGCGAGCTGGCCGCCGAGGCGCTCGCGCTTCGCGCTCTGACGGCAGGCGCTCGTGCGATGCTCCCGTTCCGCGCCCCGGAGTACATCGGCGAGACCCGCGTCGGCGAAGGCCGCGCGCTCGTCACCGAACTCCTCCCCGGCTTCCAGATCGAAGCGCCGCACGTTCCTGCGGGTCGGGGCGCTGCACCGTCGATGGGCGCCGCCATCGCCGCCGTGCACGCACTGCCGACCTCGGTCGTGCGGGGCGCCGGGCTCTCGTCCCGCTCCGCAGAAGAGAGCCGAGAAGACGTGCGTCGCCTGGTCGACGACGCTGCCGCGACCGGACGCGTTCCCGCTCGCCTGACCGTGCGGTGGCGGGATGCCGTCGCCGACGACGAACTGTGGCGATTCGAGTCGACCGTGATCCTGAGCGGAGTTCAGGCGACGTCGTTCCTGTTCGACGACGACGACGAGCGCGGCCCGGAGGTGGTGGGCCTGCTCGGTTGGCATGGCCTCGCCGTGGGCGACCCCGCCGTCGATCTCGCATGGCTCTCCGCGGCTCCCGATGCGTCCGACGACGTGCACGCGGCCTATGCCCGGTCGCTCGATCGCCTTCCCGACCCGGCGCTCGACGTGCGCGCACGTCTGTTCGCCGAACTCGAGTTCGCGAGATGGCTCGTGCACGGCGATTCCCTGCGTCGTTCCGACATCGTCGACGACGCCGCCGCCCTTCTCGAAGCCCTCGCCGAGGGACTTCGCGTGAACGACCTCGCCGTTGTCGCTGAGCGCGCAGACGGCGTCGACTCTGCCCTCGACGCGCTCGATCGCGTCCCCGCCGACACCGCGCTGCGCGGCGACACCTCGATGCAGACCGACGCGTACAACCCCGATGAGCTCTGGGCGGACGACGACGGATCGCTCACGGGCGACGTCGCCCGGACCTCGGGATCGGATGCCGGGGCGGCACGCCGAGCCGAGATGTTGAACGTCGAGACGGAAGACCTCTCGGGCGTCGGCGACCTGTTCACCGCGCCGGACGCGGCGTCATCCGACCGTGACGAGCCGGAGACGGACGATGAGGCTCAGCGCGCCGCGCGTGCCGCGCTCCAGCGTTGGAAGAGTTCCGCCTCCGAGTAGATCCGGTCCCCGCGGATGACGAGATCGTCTGCGACGTAGTACAGCGCGACGTCGATCTCCTCCATCGGAACGCCGAACCGTCGGTGATACGCGAGACGGTACAGCGCGAGCTGCAGCATCCGCTCGTCCTGCTCCTCGACCGTGCGCGGTGTCTTTCCCGTCTTCCAGTCGACGATCTCGATGCGTCCACCGCGGTCTTCGCGCTGGTAGATCGCATCCAGCTTGCAGATGACGATGTGGGCGGCCGCATCGCGTCCTGCCTCCGGGATTCCGGCACCGAGCGCGAAGTCGATCTCGATCTCGACCGCGATCGGTTGGAGGGTCCCCCATTCGCTGCGCTCGAACGTGGCCTGGAGCACGGCGAGATCGACCGCGTCGGCCGCGCTCCCGGTCGCCGAGTCGGAGACGACGGGCGGCTCGTCGTCATCGATCTCCCACAGCGCCTCATCGACTCGATTGCCGACACCCACGAGAGCGGAGCGCTGCTCGACCCAGGCGTGGAAGAGCGTCCCCAAGCGCGTCTGCCGGTACGGTCGCTCCGGCATCGGGCGGACGATGGACGACACGGTTCCGCGGTAGTCGGTGACGTAGTCCTTGAACCGCGATGCCGGCACACGCGTCGGAGGCGTCGCGTCGATCCCTCGCATACGCGCTGCCCTCTCCGCCAGAAGACGTGCGAGCTCATCGGTCGGCTGAACGGCATCCGGCTCGGCCGAAGCTCGGGCGACCGCAGCATCGACGGCGGCCGCCGCACGCTCGACCACCGCGCGTCGCGCGCCGAGCGGATCGAGCGGCCAGAGCATGGTCGCTCCCGGACCGTCGTAGGGATTCTCCTCCGGGTCGACCGGATCCACAGGATCGATCCCCCGCACCTCCATCGCCTCGACGAGGAAAGGACTCGGCGTGCGCGGCGACTTCTGCCCCGCCCAGTGCGCCCCGGTGAGCAGGAGATCGGTACGGGCACGAGTGATCGCCACGTAGGCGAGTCGCCGCTCCTCCTGCTGCTGATAGGCGCGGTAGGCGTCTTTGAAGCGGCGGATCGCACCGCCCTGCGGATTCGCCTTCGTCACCCCGCCCGAGAGCGATGACTGAGCCAGCGCGGCCCTCTTCTTCGGGTCGGACTCGCTTCCGACAGCGGCAGCGGGATCCCAGTCGAAGCGCGGGAGCGCATCGCGATCGCCACGCAGCGCGAACGGCACCACACCGAACCCGAACCACCCCGACGTGTCGGACACCCGGCTGGGCAGCTCATCGACGACGAGGCGGACGACGGCCACGGCGTCCCACTCCAAGCCCTTGGAACCGTGGATGGTGAGGAGCTGCACGACGCCCGGTTCCGGCGGTTCCGGACGCGGCATGAGCTCGTCGGTGCTCTCGGCCTTGTCGAGCCAGGCGAGCAGGCTGCCGATGGATCCGCGCTCGTCGGCCGCGAGGAACGTGCGCACCTCATCCGAGAACGCACGCAGCTGTGTCGACGCGATCCGGGCGGGTCCGCGCGTCTCGTTGGCCGCCAACTCGATGTCGAGCCGCAGTTCCAACTCGATCAGACGCAGCAGTTCGGGCAGCGGCTGCGAGGTCGCTCGCCGCAGGCGCTCGAGCATCTCCCCCGCCGACCGGATGCGAGCCCGTCCCTGCGGCGTGATGCGCTCGAGCATCCGATAGTCGTCGCGCACTGCACGGACCACGTCGACCGCATCGACGATCGACACGGCCTCGTCGGCACCGCGGGAGCTGCGCAGGCGCACCCGCACTTCTTCGGGGAGCGGCATCATCGCGGTGTCGCGGTCGGCGAGCGTGCGACCCAGGTCGTAGAGCGCCGCCATGTCGGCCACTCCCACACCGAAGCGCGGGCCAGTGAGAAGACGGATCAGCGCCGAGCCCGCTGTCGGGTCGTGGACGACGCGCAGGGTCGACACGACGTCGACCACTTCGGGGGTGGCGAGGAGCCCCCCGAGTCCGAGGATGCGGTGCGGCACCCCTTGCGCGGCGAGCGCCGCCGCGAACGTCTGCATGTGCCGCTTCGACCGGAACAGGATGGCCCCCGTGTGCGGCCGCCCGGCAGCGCGTTCGTCGTGCGCTGCGCGACGATCCGCGAACCAGCGCGCGACGTCGGTGGCCTCGTCGTCGACCGTGAACGCGAACCGCACATCGACGGCGCCGTCGGTCGCGCCCGGGCGGGGATCGAGCGGAGGAACATCGAGGCCCGGCCGTTGGAGCGGCTCGAGCACCCGGTTCGCGATGTCGAGGATCGCCCGGTCATTGCGCCAGCTCGTCATCAGACTGAACGTGTGCGCGGGGGCTGCGTGCGCGAACGACCCGGCGAACGCATACAGGTTGTCGGCACTCGCACCTCTCCACCCGTAGATCGACTGGTGCGGATCGCCGACGGCCATTACCGCGGAATCCCGGAACAGCTCGGCGAGGAACTGCGTCTGGATCACCGACGTGTCCTGATACTCATCGAGCAGGACGACACGATGCTGCTCGCGCAGATCGGCCCGCACATCGGGGGCCGACTCGATGATGTCGTAGGCGCCGGCCACCTGATCGGCGAAGTCGAGCACCCCGCGTCGGTGCTTCTCGGAGATGTAGTCGCGCACGAGCTTGGTGAGCGTGGGAAGGCTGAGCAGGTTCGTCGCCGCCCGCTCGACGTCGGCGTTGCCCCGGTACGGCTCGAACGAGAGCGCGGTCTCCCGCGCGATCTCCTCGGCCCGTTCGAGGTCGACGCGATGGTCGAGGGCTTCGCCGGCGAGCTTCTGCACGGCGTCGATGACCGTGCCGAGCGCGTATTCGATGCCCTCGAGCTCGGGCAGGTCAGCGCGCAGAACGACCTCGCGCGCCAGCATCCACGACGCCGCCTGACTGAGCATCGCCACGTCGGCATCGCGTCCGATCCGTGCGGCGTGCTCGCGCACGATGCCATCGGCGAAGGCGTTGTAGGTCGAGACGCGCGGCCGGATCATCAGTTCTTCCGCCGCACGCGGAGTCGCCGGATCCCAACCCGTTCGGTAGGTCTCCGCCAACTCGTTCAGGACGTGCGAGCGCACGAGTTCCCGTTGGCGACCCGGCGCGGCGTCGTCGACGCGTCGCAGAGCGCCCGAGCCGACGATCTCGCTGACGTGCGGCAGAAGGCCCCGGCGACGGTACTCGTCGATCACGGCGAGCCGCGATCCGATGCGCTCCGCGAGCTCTCCCGCCGCCTTGCGCGTGAAGGTGAGTCCGAGGATCTCTTCGCGCCGCACGTGACCGTTGGCGACGAGCCACACGACCCGACCCGACATCGTCTCGGTCTTGCCGCTGCCCGCGCCGGCGACGACGAGGGCCGGCTCCGGCGGGGCTTCGATCACACGCTGCTGCGCCGGCGTCGGCGATGGTTGTCCGAGGGCGGCGGCGACGTCGGTCGCGGAGATCGCGAGCGTACCCTCCCAGGCGCTCATGCGCTCACCGCCGGAACCGTGTGGATGCGGCACGGATGCACCCGGCGCTGGGTGTCGGCGCAGTGCGACTCGACCTGTGCCGTGAAGCTCGAGGCGGACATCCCGCGCGCGGCATCCGCCACGCGTCTGAGGAAGGCCTCGCGGGCCTCGTCTCCCAGAGTGTGCTGATGCGCGACGCGATAGTCGCTCTGGGAGAGCGTCTTCGAGACGATGACCAGACGGGCCCCGGCGAGCGAGTCGGCGGCCGCGCCGTCGACGAGTCCTTCCTGCACCGCCACCTGGTAGGCCGCGAGCTGGGCGTGCTCGACCACGCCCGGATCGGATTCCGGATCGGTCTTGCCCGTCTTCAGGTCGACGACGACCGTGCGTTCGCCCGCACCGCTCGCGGACGACATCTCGGTCCAGCCCCGACCACGGGCGTGCGGATGCTCGCCGCCGGCCGGCGGGTACGCCTCGACGCGGTCGATGTACCCGCTGACGATCGCGCGCGCGCCGATGCCCTCCTCGTCGGCCGGCCTGACGGTCGGAACGCCGTCATCGTCGGGAAGAGCCACCGCGAAGTCGAAGCGCGCCTCGCTCCCGATCACGCGTCCTCCGTCGCGTCGCACGTCGCCGAGGTAGGAGTGCAGTCGGTCCACGTAGAGGTCGGCGCGTCGGCGCTCCTTGCGGCCGATCCACGGGGTCTCGAAATCGAGCTCGGGCCAGTGCTCGGCGACGATCGCACGCATCTGCTCGAGATCGCCCTCGGGCGACCTCTCCATCGCCTCATGGATGATCGTGCCGATCCCGGCGGTCGGCGGCATCACGGTGTCTCCGCCGAGCGCGGAGACCACCCAGTTGAGGCCGCACTCCTCGTAGGACTCCATCTTCGACGGCGACACGCGCGCCCCCTCCTCGCTCAGGTCGCGCAGGGCCGCCTGCGTGCTCGCGGCGGTCACGCCGTACCAGTCCGAGGGGTCGGCGCCCGCGACTCCCTCCCGAGCCAGCACGGCCAGCTGCGTCGCAGCGGCTTCGCGCGCGGCATCGGACACGGTCGTGGTGAGCGTGCGACGATGGCGCGCGACCAGCCCACGCAGGGTGAGCGGATGCTCCGCCGACGCGTGCTTCTCGGGCGCGTCGGGCGTCGGCAGGAACGCGAAGAAGGGGCTCGGCGTCAGATCGTCGTCGTCGACGGCCGTGACGAGCAGGCGGTCGCGTGCGCGCGACACCGCTCGTACGAAGAGGCGCAGTTCGTCGTGCAACGCCGCGCGGCGACGATCGAGTGCGCCGGGAGGTTCGGTGTTCACCCCGGTGCGGAGAGCGGCGAGCGCGTCGGGGAGCCGCCAGGTCTGCAGCATGCCGCCGCGCAGGCGCACGTTCGGCCAGATGCCGTCTTGGAGGCCCGCGACGACCACCGCGTCGAACTCCGTGCCGAGGGCCGTCGCCGGGGTCAGCAGCGTGACCCGCCCCGGCCGATCCGGGGTCGACAGCGAGTCTTCGGGCACTTCGCTGTCGAGGATGTCGCGGACGAACGCCTCGGGCTTCTCGTTCGGTGTGCGCTCCACGAACCGCTTCGCCGCGTCGAACAGCGAGACGAGGGCATCGAGAGCCCGCGCCGTCTCGGCGCCGCTGGGCTGGAG
This sequence comes from Microbacterium sp. NPDC087665, assembly GCF_044743285.1. NCBI lineage: Bacteria > Bacillati > Actinomycetota > Actinomycetes > Micrococcales > Microbacteriaceae > Microbacterium > Microbacterium sp. NPDC087665. The sequence goes on from NZ_JBIUWD010000002.1 coordinate 318,788, forward strand.
CGAGATCTCGCGCCACGCGACGTGCAGGCGACGACCGTCGACGGCTCGCGCCTGATCCCAGACGCGCCAGAGCAGGTCGTGCACGGTCTCTCCGGAGGCCGCAGCGGCGGACACGGCGGCGAGTGTGTCGGCGAATCTGCCGGCCGTTCGCGACTCGGGCGCATCGATCAGCGAGAAATGGGCCGGATTGGCCATCGCCTGCCGCAGCAGTTCCCTGGCCGGTGTCGATCCGCCCTGTTCGAGTTCGAGGTGGCGCAGGCGCGCGCGCAGTCGACGAAGACCGATCGCGTCCATCCCCCCGAACGCGGTGCGCAGCGCCTCTTCGTAGTCGTCGCTCGTGCGTTCGACGACGGGAGTGAGAGCGAGGCGGACGACCCCGACGATGTCGCGGACGATCCCTTCGCTGCCGAGAGGTCGTTGCACTCCGGCGGCGCGGGTCGGGATCTCGCGGGCGGCGAGTTCGGTTTCGAGGAGCGTCACCTGGCGGGTGTCGTGCGCGACGACCGCCATCCTGTCCCACGGGATGTCGGAGGCGAGGTGCCATTCGCGCATCACCCCGGCGATCCGATCGAACTCCTCGTGCGGCGAGGGCGCGAGGAACGTCGTCACGACGGCATCTGCTTCGTCGGGCTCGACGGCCACGGGTGCGCGACGATGGTCGACGCGTCCCGAGGCGCCGATCGCCTGCGTCACAGTGCGGGTGAGCGCCGTGAGCGGCGGACGTTGACGGTGGGCGCCATCGAGCACGTGCACGTCTCCCAGAGCCCCCGCCAACTCGGCGAACAGCTCGGGGCTCGCGCCGCGGAACGCACCGGAGGAGATGTCGGGATCGCCGAAGGCGAGCACGGCGATGCGCCGCGCTCGGAGCGCCTGCACGATCGCGATGCCGCCGCGGGTCAGTTCCTGCGCATCGTCGATCAGCACCACGCGGAGGGGCGCCAGAGCGCCGAGCGTGGCAGGATCGGCGGACCGCAGGATCACGCTGGCCTCGCTCAGGAGGTCGGCGGCGTCACGGTGGGCGGAACGGAGCGCGTCGAGGATCGATCGGTACTCGACGAGGAAGTCGGCCGTCGCGGCCCAGGCCTCATCGCCCGATGCGCGGAGCTCGGCGGGCGACGCCCCCAGCTCGGTGCATTCGGCGAGCAATGCCCGCAGTTCGGAACGAAATCCCTTGGACGCCCGCACGGAAGGGCTGAGCGATTCCGGCCAGGGGATGCGCCCGTCTTCGATGTCGCCGGCGAGCAGCTCGGCGATGATGCGGTCCTGGTCGGCGCCCGTGAGCAGCGCGGGCGGCTCCGCTCCCGCCTGCACCATCGCGCCGCGCACGAGTTGGAAGGCGAACGAGCCGAGCGATCGGGCGAGCGGTCCGGGTGTCGCCTGACCGATGCGCACCCCGATGCGGTCGCGCAGCGCTGTGGCCGCCTGGCGGCTCGGAGTGAGTACGAGAAGCTCTTCGGGACGCAGGCCCCCGGCGTCGAGCAGGTGCACGACGCGGTCGGCGAGGGTGCGGGTCTTGCCGGTTCCGGGTGCTCCGATGATGACGCCGGATGCCGTCACCGCGGCCTCGACGACGGCTCGCTGCGCGGCATCCCCTGTCATGAACTCCACGCTAGCGGGGTGCGCGGACATCGCCGCCCCGGCCGTCGGAGCGTGCTGTGCGCTCAGGGCGAAACCCGGTGCCGCGGCCGATCTCGCCGCCGGGCCGCGGGGTAGAGTTGGCGGCAGACATCGGACGGCGACGTCGTCCTGACATCCCAAGGAGCACGCGTGGAAATCCGCATCGGCATCATTCACACCGGCCGCGAGCTGAGCTTCGAGACGGCGACCCCCTCGGACGAGGTGCGCGCACAGATCGCCGCAGCACTCGAGCAGAGCACCGCGCACGTCAGCTTCACCGACGTCAAGGGAAACTCCTACATCGTCCCCACCGCGAACCTCGCCTACATCGAACTGGGCACCGAGGAATCGCGTCGCGTGGGCTTCGTCGCCTGACCGCGATGTACATCCTCCTCGCGCTCATCGGCGCCTGCGTCCTGGGCATCGCCGCGCACTACATGATCGACGGTCGCGACCTGCGCGGGGTCGCTCTGACCCCCGCGATCGCGACCGCGGTGGCGGCGATCGTCTACACCGCGTTGCAGTGGGCCGGTCTCGGCGAAGGCAACGTCTGGCTGTGGGTGGCGAGCATCCTCGGCGGTGCCGCCGTGGCGGTCGTCGCGACGATCACCATCGTCGCGGTGCGTCGCCGGTCGGATGCCGAGAAGATCACCGCCCTCGGCATCTGAGCACGGGCGGGGTGCAGGAGTGACCGAACGACGCACCCTGCTGTGGACCCGCATCTGCATCGGGATCCTGATGCTCGGGCTCTTCGTCAGCGGCATCACCGCGTTCCCCCTGCGGGTGGAGCTCGGCCTCGGCTCCGACATCCTGCATGCGACTCCGATCGCGCAGTGGTTCCCGGACGCCGTCGGCTGGGTCGATCGGGTGGCAGCAGCGCTCGTCGACGTCGACGGCCGGTACCCGTTCATCTCCTATGGAACGGACTGGCTCGCCTACGCGCACCTCGTGATCGCCGTGGTGTTCATCGGCCCCCTCATCGACCCGGTGCGCAACATCTGGGTGACGCAGTTCGGCGTCATCGCGTGCATCGGGATCGTGCCGCTCGCGCTCATCGCCGGTAGCGTGCGGGGCATCCCTCTCGGATGGCAGCTGATCGACATCTCCTTCGGCGTGATCGGTGCCATCCCGCTGCTCATCGCGTGGCGTCTGACGCGCCGCCTCGAGCGGATGGCGCAGGTCGCCTAGGAGGCCAGCCCCATCGCATCCATGCGCCGGGCGTGTGCTCCCATGAGCTCGGTGTAGACCGGCTCTATCCGCTCGTCGTCGACAGCGAGACGCTCGGGCCGCAGCGCCGTGCGGCACACGAGGATGGTGTCTCCGACGAGACGCCGCGCCCACATCGAGAGGAGCGATCGCCACTCCTCGTCGCTCTCGATGGTCTCCTGGACGATGGCGACGATCTCGTGGCGGGCGTCGTCTTCGCGCAGGATGTCGGCCACGCGATGCCCGGTCTCGCCGTAGCTGGAGGAGAGCGCGAGGTAGAAGTCGTCGAGCATTCCGGCCGTGATGTAGACGGCCAGGAGCGTCTCCCGCGGACGAACACCGATCGTCTTGCGCCGGAACGCATCGAGGTTCTCGCGGAACGGGAGCATGAGCTGCGTCGGATCATCGCCGCGTGCGGCGATCAGGTCGACGATCCCCCGGTGCTTCGTGAGCGCCGCACCGGCGGCGCGCGACAGCGCCTCCTTCTCGGCGAGCTCGGGCGTCGCCCGGATCAGGCGGGTGAGCGTCTCGAAGTATCCGAGCTGCAGGTAGGCGGCCTGGCCGAGGAAGCGCGGAAGCTCGGGGGCGAGTTCGGCGAAGTCGACGCGGGTCGCATCGCCCTGATCACCCCGGCCCCGCAGGGCGAGGGTGCGTCGCGGCGCCGCATCGCGCTGCCAGAACCACTTAACCACGAGGTCTCCCTACCGAGTTCGCCACGACGTTCACAATACCCGGGCGCGGGCTCATCCCCGGGTGTTCGCACCCCCTCGGGTAGGCTGGGCGTGTCCCCGCCGTAGGAGCGGGGCCCCGCGCCTGTGGCACAAGAGACGGCGTGGATCGTTTACGTGGCGGTCTTAGCGAGATCGCCGGACAGGCAATCTGAATACAGTGACTACTTTCTCCGACCTCGGCGTCGATCAGGACATCGTCGACGCCCTCGCCGCCAAGGGAATCGTCGACGCGTTCCCCATCCAGGAGCAGACGATTCCTCTCGGCCTCCCGGGGCAGGACATCATCGGCCAGGCGAAGACCGGTACCGGCAAGACCTTCGGTTTCGGCATCCCCGTCGTGCAGCGTCTGGGTCTGAACCCCGAGCACGGCGTCAAGGCTCTCATCGTGGTCCCGACCCGCGAGCTCGCGGTGCAGGTCTACGAAGACATCGACCTGCTCACCAGCAACCGTTCCACCAGCGTCGTCGCGATCTACGGCGGCAAGGCGTACGAGGGCCAGATCGATCAGCTCAAGGCCGGCGCGCAGATCGTCGTCGGCACGCCGGGTCGTCTGATCGACCTCGCCGGTCAGCGCCTGCTCGATCTCTCGAACGCGACCGAGGTCGTGCTCGACGAGGCCGACAAGATGCTCGACCTGGGGTTCCTCGCCGACATCGAGAAGATCTTCCAGAAGGTCCCCGAGGTGCGCCACACCCAGCTGTTCTCGGCGACCATGCCGGGACCGATCGTGGCCCTCGCCCGTCGCTTCATGACGAACCCGATCCACATCCGCGCCACCGATCCCGACGAGGGCCTCACGCAGGCGAACATCAAGCACCTCGTCTACCGCGCGCACTCGATGGACAAGGACGAGGTCATCGCCCGCATCCTCCAGGCCGAGGGCCGCGGCAAGACCGTGATCTTCACGCGCACCAAGCGCGCCGCGCAGCGTCTCGTCGACGAACTGGGCGACCGCGGCTTCAACGTCGGCGGCGTGCACGGCGACATGGGCCAGGATCAGCGCGAGCGTTCGATGGCCGCGTTCAAGGCCGGCAAGCGCGATGTTCTCGTCGCCACCGATGTCGCCGCCCGCGGTATCGACGTCGACGACGTGACCCACGTCATCAACCACACCATCCCCGACGAGGACAAGACGTACCTGCACCGCGCGGGCCGCACCGGTCGCGCGGGCAAGACCGGTATCGCGGTCACGTTCGTCGACTGGGAAGACCTGCACAAGTGGGCGCTCATCAACCGTGCGCTCGAGTTCGGGCAGCCGGAGCCGGTCGAGACGTACTCGTCGAGCCCGCACCTGTTCAGCGACCTCAACATCCCCGAGGGCACGAAGGGCCGCCTGACGACGGCCCCGAAGGCGGAGTCCACCAAGCCGCCCCGCACCCCGCGTCCCGAGCGCGCGGCCGACGTCGCCGCCGAAGGCACCGAAGAGGGCGGCACGCGTCGTCGCCGTCGCCGCCGTGGCGCGTCGACGCCGGTCGGTTCGACGTTCGCCGAGGGTGCTTCCGCAGAGTCCGGTGAGGGCGACAGCGCTCCCGCCGCAGACCGCAGCGCCGAGGGCGCCGGAACGCACGACGGTGAAGGCAAGGAGCACCACGACGGCAAGCCGGCACCGGCTCGTCGCCGCCGTCGCCGCCGCGGCGGTTCGGGTGGAACGGGTGCCGCGCCGGTCGCAGGCGCCTGAGACCAGACGATTCAGCGGGGTGGATGCTACGGCATCCGCCCCGCTTCTTCGTTCTGGCGCACGATCGCCGCAGGCACCCGCGGCGGGTAGACCCAGGTCACGAGAACGACCGAGATGATCATCAGCAGGAACCAGGACACGAGCTTGCTGGGCGAGACGAGCTGCCACGCGACTTCCTGGTCGGGGTAGGCCCAGGCGCCGGCGAGGGTGCCGATGTTCTCGGCGAGGTAGATGAACACCGCGACTCCCCCGAAGGCGAGGAGCAGCGGTATCCGCAGCGTGCGCCGCCATACGCGTGCGTGCATGACGGTCGGCAGCCACAGCACGACCACGGCGATCAGCAGCACCCACCGCGCGTCCCACCAGAAATGGTGGGTGACGAAGTTGAGGTAGATCCCCGCGGCGGCGAGCGCGGTGAGCCACCGTCGCGGGTACCGGGTGAACCCGAGGTCGAAGAGCCGGTACACGCGCACCATGTACGACCCGACCGCGGCGTACATGAACCCGCTGAACAGCGGAACGCCTCCGATGCGGAGGATGCCGTCTGCGGCATATGCCCACGAGCCCACGTCGGTCTTGAAGAGTTCCATGACGGTGCCGGTGATGTGGAAGAGCAGGATCACCCAGAGTTCGCGCCCGCTCTCCAAGCGGAAGACCAGCATCGCCACCTGGATGAGAACCGCGGCGATCGTGAGGGCGTCGTTCCGTGCGATGACGGCGTCGTCGGGGTACCACAGCCGCGCGGCGACGATCGCGACCAGCAGCAGCGCTCCGAACACGCAGGCCCAGGCCTGCTTGAGCACGAACACCGTGAACTCGACCAGGCCCGCGCGGATGCCGTCGGCGGGAGCCCCCCGAAGAAGGCGGTGGGCGACCGCGTCGATGCGGCGCTCGAGAGATGTTGCCCGTTGCATCCGCCGACCGTATCAACGGCGATCGCGAGAGTACCGGGAGTTCGCCGTCAGAGTGCCGCCGCCCGATGTCAGGGGTAGCTCGGTGTGCTACCGGTCGCCTTCGCGATGAGGCGTTCGACCATGTCGTCGCTGGTCGTGTTCTCTCCGGGACGGTTGGGCTTTCCGGTGCCGTGGTAGTCGCTGGACCCGGTGACGATCAGTCCGCGGCGCGTCGCGATGTCGCGCAGCAGGGCCTTGCCCGCTTCGGTGTTCTCCCGGTGATCGACCTCGAAGCCGCCCAATCCCGCGTCGACCAGTCGATCGATGAACGGCACGGGCATCATGCGATCCCGCCCCGCGGTGACGGGGTGGGCGATGATCGCCACTCCCCCGGCGTTCGTGATGAGGCGTACCGCCGTGAGCGGGTCGGGCGCGTAGTGCGGTTCGTAGTACCCCTCGCGCGGATGCAGGATGCCGTCGAAGGCCTCGGTGCGATCGCGCACGATCCCTCTGGCCACGAGCGCGTCGGCGATGTGCGGGCGCCCGACCGTCGCATCCGTCGTGGTCTGGGCCAGCACGTCGTCCCAGTGCAGGTCGTAGTCGCGCCCGATGCTGCGCACGATGCGCTCGGCGCGCCCGACACGATCGCTGCGGATGCGTTCCGTCTCGGCGCGAAGATCGCCGTCGTCGGGGTCGAAGAGGTAACCGAGCACATGCACGCTGCGCCACTCGTGCTTGGCGGAGAGCTCCATGCCGGGGATGAACGTCATCCCGAGTCCGTGGGCGGCTTCGGCAGCCTCCGCCCAACCTGTGGTGCGGTCGTGATCGGTGAGCGCGACCGTGCGCAGCCCGTAGGCGTGCGCCTGGCGCACCACCTCGGCCGGCGACTCGGTACCGTCGGACTGGTTCGAGTGCAGGTGCAGGTCCGCCGGACCTGCGAATCGACGGGAATGCTCAACGACCATCCTCCGAGCGTACCGAGCGCGCCGGTACCCGGGTGCGCAGCGTGCGGAGCGGCTCGGCGCGGCAGAGTTTTCACAGGCGGCGCTCCTAGGCTGGAACGGATGCTTCGCCTCCTCGGATTCCTGTTCACCGTGCTGCTCGCCGCCGTCACGGCGGTCGTGGTGTGGCCCCAGTTCTTCCGTCTGGAGCAGACCTATCCGTTCGCACAGATCGTCGCCGCCCGCGGGGTGGTCCTGGCCGGGTTCATCATCCTCGCCGTCATCGCCCTCCTGCTCCTCCTCGCGCGTCCGCTGCGCGGGTTCGCCGCCTCGGTGCTGATCGTCGCGCTGCTCGGAGCGGGCGCGACGGGGATCATCGGCGCGACCCGCGGCTTCGGAGCATCCGCGCTTCCCGCGAAGACCGACACCAGCCTGCGCGTGCTCACCTGGAACACCGCGGGCGAGGCGGTGCCGGCCGAGCAGATCGCCCAGCAGATCCTCGACCAGGGCGCCGACATCGTGGCGCTGCCCGAGACCACCGAGGCCGTGGGCGAGCGCATCGCCCTCATGCTGCGTGAGCAGGGGCATCCGATGTGGGTGCATCACGTGCAGTTCCGCCCCGACGTGCCCAACGGCCCGCAGTCGTGGCAGACGACGGTGCTGGTCTCGCCGGATCTGGGCGAGTACTCGGTCATCGAGTCTTCCGAAGACGGCTCCAACAACACGGGTTCCGTTCCGAGCGTCGTGCTGATGCCCGTGGACGGCTCGGGCCCCACGGTCGTCGCCGTGCACGCCGTCGCGCCGCGCAAGGAGGAGATGGTGCAGTGGCAGGCCGATCTGGCATGGATCGCCGACCAGTGCCCGCAGGGCGACTTCATCCTCGCCGGCGATTTCAACGCGACGATCGACCACATGGCCACCCTCGGTGTCGACGGCGGTGACATCGGCTACTGCCGGGATGTCGCGTCGCGCACGGGCAGCGGCCTCGTCGGCACCTGGCCCAGCTCGGTGCCCGCGCTGGTCGGCGCCCCGATCGATCACGTCATGGCTTCGCAGAACTGGACCCCGACCGGATCGGCCGTCCTCGACGATGCCGGCGGAAGCGACCACCGCGCCCTGATCGTGCAGCTCGAGCCGGCCGGCTGAGCACCCGCGCAGCCCCTCTGGTGAGAGACTGGAGGGATGAGCACCGCAGAACGCGACACGATCGCTGAGCCCGACGTCGAGAACAGCAACACGAACCGCAAGCAGCCGTTCCCCCGGGGCTTCCTCGACACCATCTCCACCGGGTGGGCCGAGCGCCCCGAGAACCTCCCGCCGGCCCGCGAGCAGGCCCCCTTCGCCGCCGTGCGCCGCGCAGCCCTGTCGGCAGCCTTCCCCGGAAAGCGCCTGGTCATCCCTGCGGGATCGCTCAAGCAGCGCAGCAACGACACCGACCACGTGTTCCGCCCGCACTCGGCGTTCGCTCACCTCACCGGCTGGGCCTCCGACACCGAGCCCGACTCCGTGCTGGTCTTCGACCCGACCGACGCCGGCCACGACGTCACCCTGTACTTCCGCGAGCGCGCCGACCGCACGACGACCGAGTTCTACGCCGATGCGACCGTCGGCGAGTTCTGGATCGGCCCTCGCCCCTCGCTCGCGGGTGTCGCGGCAGATCTCAATCTCGCCACCGAACATCTCGCGGAATACCTTCCCGTCGACGGCGAGCTCGTGCTCGATGACGACGACGCCCTGACCCGTACCGTCTCGGAGCTGCGCCTCATCAAGGACGAGTACGAGATCGCCGAGATGCGCCGCGCGGTCGATATCACCGCGAACGGCTTCGATGACATCATCCGCGAGCTGCCGTCGGCCGTCGCGCACGCCCGCGGCGAGCGCGTGGTCGAAGGCGTCTTCCACCGCCGCGCGCGCGAAGACGGCAACGGCGAGGGCTACGACACGATCGCCGCGTCCGGCCCCCACGCCTGCTATCTGCACTGGACGCGCAACGACGGCGCGGTCGTCCCCGGAGATCTGATCCTCGTCGACGCCGGAGTCGAGGCCGACAGCCTGTACACCGCCGACATCACCCGCACCCTCCCGGTCTCGGGCACGTTCACCGAGGTGCAGCGCCGCGTCTACGAGACGGTGCGCGAGGCAGCCGACGTCGCGTTCGCCGCCGCCAAGATCGGCGTGCGCTTCCGCGATGTGCATGCGGCTGCGATGTCGGTGATCGCCGCACGCGTCGCCGAGTGGGGCCTGCTTCCGGTCACCGCCGAAGAGGCGCTCGACGCCGATGCGGGCGGTCAGCACCGCCGCTACATGGTGCACGGCACGTCGCACCACCTGGGCATCGACGTGCACGACTGCGCGCAGGCGCGGCGGGAGATGTACTACGACGGCATCCTCGCCCCCGGCATGGTCTTCACGATCGAGCCGGGCCTGTACTTCCAGATCGATGACCTCACGGTCCCCGCCGAACTGCGTGGCATCGGCGTGCGCATCGAAGACGACATCCTCATGACGGAGGACGGCCCGGTCAACTTGTCGGCCGGGATCCCCCGCACTGCCGACGAGATCGAGGCGTGGATCGCCCGCGTCCAGAGCTGAGCCCCGGGGCGCCGGCCGCCCGCTTGACCCGAGAGGCCCCTTCGCGTGCGAACGCGCGGGGGCCTCTCGGTCGTTGACAGGTGTCGACCCGGCGTCTGCGGTCGCGGGTGGCGGTCAGGGGGCGATGGTCTCGGCGATGAGCGGGGCGAGGGACGCGCCGATGTCGGATGCCGGGCGCTTCCGACCCTTCACCTCGAAGCTGTGCCCGCCCCCGTCGATCCAGACCACACGGGCGTCCTGACAGGCGGCGAGCACCGAGTCGAACTGATCGAGGGGCTGGATGAAGGGATCGTTCGACCCCTCGATGAACAGCTGCGGAACGGAGATCGCGGGCAGGTGCTCGGCGCGGAGCTTCTCGGGCGTCCCGGGCGGATGCAGGGGGTAGCCGAGGTAGACGAGGCCGTCGACCTGCAGTCCCTCGGCGACGGCCATCGACGCCATGCGCCCGCCGTAGGACTTACCCGCCGCCCACAAGATGGCGTCGGGATCGTGCCGGCGTGCGGTGTCGACCGCGGCGCGCCACGTCGCGATGGCATGCGTGGCCGGGCCGGGCATCCGCCTCCCCTGCTCGACGTAAGGGAAGTTGAAACGCAGCGTCGAGAACCCGAGAGCGGTGAGCGCATCGGCCAGGCCCTCGAGGAACGGATGATCCATTCCGGCGCCTGCCCCGTGCGCGAGCAGGATCGTGGCGCCGTTCGTTCCCGTCGTGCGCTCGGCCGAGACGGCGACGGCGCCTGCCGGAAGGGCGACCTCGAACGAGAACCGCTCGCCCGCGGTCATCAGGCGGTCTCTGCGGGCTTTCCGGTGATTCCGGGCTCGACGACGCCCTCGGGACCCGTCGGTGCATCGCCGGTCGGCGGCACCGGATCGGCGGGGCGCGGAGGGATCACCGGGTCGGGCACCGGTGCGGCCGGCGGTGTCGTCGTGCCCGTGGGGATGCGCTCCCCGTACCGCGGCGGCTCGTCGAGGTCGACCGGAGGCCGGACGGCGGCGGGACGCTCGACGCCCAGCACCTGACGGGCCTTCACGAGCGACGACGGCAGCACCGTCACCTCGTAGTGGTCGGCGGCGAACTGCGTCACGCTCGCGAAGTCACGACGGCGACGGATGATCGAGAAGGTGAGAAGGCTGAGGATCATGCCGATCGCCACGCCGATCAGCACGAAGCCGACGAAGAGCTGGATCGGGACCTCGGGGTTGCCGATGACGAGGATGGCGGAGAGGAACAGTCCGATCAGCACACCGTTGATCGCTCCCGAGCGGGCGGCCGTCGCGTAGCCCAGTTTGCCGGTGATGCGTTCGACCGTGCGGATGCTCTGCCCGACGATCGCGATGTCCCGCGCAGGGACCTCGCCCGCGATCAAGGTCGACACCGCCTTCTGCGCGGCCTCGTAGTCGCGCATCGAGGCGACGATCTCACCGGTTTCGGTGCTGTTCACGGGACGGTTGAGCATGCTCATCCGACCATTCTTCCACGACGCGGCCGCGCCGTCTCGGGGGTGAGGTCTCCATCGGCCTCGCGGACTACGCTGGGCAGGTGAGCACACAACGGGTATTCGCCGCGCGCCTGGCAGGGTGCGCCGTCTTCGACCCCGTCGGCGACCGGCTCGGCAAGGTCCGTGACGTCGTCATCGTGTATCGAAGTACGGCCGCGCCGCGGGTGATCGGCCTCGTGGTCGAGATTCCCGGACGCCGTCAGGTGTTCCTCTCGATCGGGCGCGTCACGTCGATCCGCTCGGGCCAGGTCATCAGCACCGGCCTCATCAACGTGCGCCGGTTCTCGCCCCGCCCCGGAGAAGTGCGAGTTCTCGCCGAACTCCTCGGACGCCGGGTGAGCTTCGCCGACGGCAGCGGCTCGGCAGTCATCGAAGACGTGGCGATCGAACCGAACCGTCTCGGGGAATGGGCGATCAGCCAGCTCTTCCTGCGTCGGCCGAAGACGAGCGCCTCGCCGTTCGCGAAGGGCTCGACGACGTTCGCCGCGTGGAGCGAGGTCTCCGAGGAGCGCGCCCCCGGTGAATCGCAGTCCGCCGAGCAGTTGGTGGCGTCGTATTCCGAGCTGCATGCCGCCGACCTCGCCAACACGCTCCTCGACCTGCCGCAGCAGCGCATGATCGAGGTCGCCGAAGAGCTGTCGGACGATCGCCTCGCCGACGCGATGGAGGAGATGCCCGAAGACGACCAGGTGCACATCCTGGATCGCCTCGGCGACGAACGCGCCGCCGACATCCTCGACCAGATGGAGCCGGACGACGCCGCCGACCTGCTCGCACAGCTGCCGCCGAGCCGACTCGAGCACCTGCTCGAGCTGATGGAGCCGGAAGAGGCCGAAGACGTGCGCATGCTGCTGCGCTACGGCCCCGACACCGCCGGTGGCCTCATGACTCCTGAGCCGATCATCCTGTCGGCCGATGCGACGGTCGCCGAGGCGCTGGCGCTCATCCGCCGTCACGAGCTGCACCCGGCACTCGCCGCCGCGGTGTTCGTGACCCTTCCGCCGTTCGAGACGCCGACCGGACGCCTGCTCGGGGTCGTGCACTTCCAGCGGATGCTCCGCTATCCGCCGCACGAGCGACTCGGCGCGATCGTCGACGACAGCCTCGAGCCGGTGCCCGTGAACGCCTCGGCCGCCGAGGTCGCGCGCCTGCTCGCGAGCTACGACCTCGTGTCGCTCCCCGTCGTCGACGCGGCCCACCGCCTCGTCGGCGCGATCAGCGTCGACGACGTGCTCGACTACCTGCTGCCCGACGACTGGCGCACCCACGACAACGACACCACCGCGGAGGTGCGCTGATGGCCCGGTCCTCCCCCCGCCTCGACGCGCCCCTCGGCCGCGGCACCACCCGCCCGCGCACCACGTCGCGCGACCGTTTCGGGCGCTTCACCGAGTGGGTCGCCCGCGCCATGGGCACGCCCACGTTCCTGCTCATCCTGAGCCTGTTCTGCATCCTCTGGATCGTCTGGAACACGCTCGGACCCGACGAGCTCCGCTTCGATGACGCCGCCCTCGGCTTCACGGCGCTCACGCTCATGCTGTCGCTGCAGGCCTCCTACGCCGCTCCCCTGATCCTCCTCGCACAGAACCGCCAGGACGACCGCGACCGCGTGCAGATCGAGCAGGACCGCCAGCGCGCCGAGCGCAACCTCGCCGACACCGAGTACCTGGCGCGCGAGATCGTGGCGCTGCGCCTGGCGCTGGAGGAGCGCAACTCGCAGGTCGTCACGCGCGACGTGCTGCGCCACGAGCTGAAGGCGCTGCTCGCCGAGCTCGACGATTCCGACATCGATTCCGCCCCCACCGACCAGACGACGTCTTCGCACCCGCGCACGGGGCCGATCAAGACACGTTCGCCGCGACCCCGCGCATGACGTCGCCCGACGCGGTGCGTCGAGCCGTTGCGGCCGTCACCGACCCCGAACTGAGAAGGCCCATCGGCGACCTCGACATGGTGCGCGAGATCACCGTCGAGGGCGACACGGCGCACGTGGCGATCGTCTTGACCATCGTCGGATGCCCGGCCGCATCGAAGATCGAGTCCGATGTGCGCAACGCCGCGGCATCCGTCGCCGGCATCGCCGCGGTCGATGTCGAGGTGGGCGTCATGACGCCGCAGGAGCGCAAGGCTCTGACCGAGAAGCTGCGCGACGGCCGCGCGCCGCGGCAGATGCCGTTCGGCCCCGACTCGCTGACCCGCGTGATCCTCGTCTCCAGCGGCAAGGGCGGCGTCGGCAAGTCGACGGTCACCGCGAACCTCGCCGTCGCCCTCGCCGATCTCGGGCTGGCCGTGGGGCTCGTCGACGCCGATGTGCACGGCTTCTCGATTCCCGGGTTGCTGGGCATTCCCGCCGGTACCCAGCCGACCCGGATCGACGACCTCATGCTGCCCCCGGTCGCGCACGGGGTGAAGACGATCTCGATCGGCATGTTCCTGCGCGACGGCGAAGGGGTGGTGGCCTGGCGCGGCCCGATGCTGCACCGCACGGTGTCGCAGTTCCTCACCGACGTGCACTTCGGCGACCTGGACGTGCTGCTCATCGACATGCCTCCCGGCACCGGTGACATCGCGATCTCGATCGGGCAGCTGCTTCCGCACGCCGAGGTGCTCGTCGTCACGACCCCGCAGACCGCAGCCGCCGACGTCGCGATCCGCAGCGGACTGGTGGCGCGTCAGACGGGGCAGACGGTCATCGGCGTCGTCGAGAACATGGCCGCCCTCACGCTGCCCGACGGCACGGTCGTCGATCTCTTCGGCTCGGGCGGCGGGGCGGCCGTCGCGACGGCGCTCTCGACGCCGGACACCGTGGTTCCCCTGTTGACGTCGATCCCGCTGAGCACCGCGCTGCGCGCCGGTGGGGATGCCGGAGAGCCGGTCGTGCTGGCATCCGAGACGGATGCCGCGGCGACGGCCATCCGCGACCTCGCACGTCGACTCGCCACGCGCGGGCGCGGTCTCTCGGGGCGTTCGCTGCCGATGTCGCTCAGCTGATCAGGAAAGCCCTGCGCTCACGTCGCTTCGAGGTCGAACGGGGGCAGGTTCGATGACGTGAACTCCTCCGGCGCCCGGCGCGGAGCGGGTTCGGCGATCACGGTGGGCATCGGCGGCGTGGACGGCTTCGGCTCTTCGAGCAGCGCGTCTCGGATGATCCGTCGCGGGTCGTACTGGCGCGGGTCGAGCTTGCGCCAATCGACCTCGTCGATCTCGGGGCCCATCTCGTCACGGACGCGCGAACGGGTGTCGCGGAGGTACTCGCCGGCACGGCGCACCACACTGGCGAAGCCCTCCGCCATGCGCGGAAGTCGCTCCGGGCCCACGATGAGCACCGCGATGAGACCGATCAGCAACAGCTTCTCGAAGGTCAACCCGAACTGCATCTGTCCAGGCTACCGCCGCGCCTGCACTCGACGCGCGCACCGAGCCAATACGCTGTGAAGAACACACGGCGCAGGCGGGAGGACCAGTCCATGAGCGAGCACGACGCGAACGCACGTTTCATTCGTGAATCCATCGTGGAACCGGACACGATCGCGCGCGCACGGGCGCACGCCGTCGAGCTCGGCGCCGCACCGATCAGCGCCGTCCTCGGCTCGCAGATCGCCGTCCTCGCGGCGGCGACCGGAGCCCGTTCGATCGTCGAGATCGGCACGGGCACGGGAGTCTCCGGACTCTGGCTGCTGCGCGGCGCACCCCAGGCCGTCCTCACATCGATCGACAACGAGCCGGAGCATCTGGCGGCGGCCCGCCAGTCGTTCGCCGAGGCGCGGGTGCCCGCGACGAGGGCACGGTTCATCACCGGCCGTGCAGCCGACGTGCTCCCCCGCATGAACGAAGCGTCGTACGACATCGTCCTCGTCGATGCCGACCCCGAGAACGTCATCGATTACGTCGAGCACGGCCTTCGGCTCATCCGGACCGGCGGCATGGTGCTCGTTCCCCGCGTTCTCGCGGGCGGCCGTGTCGCCGACCCGGTGCAGCGCGACGAGGTCACCTCGGCGTATCGCTCACTCATCCAGGAGACGCAGGAGTCTTCCGCCGTCCTCGCCACGGTCTCCACCGCTGGCGAAGGTCTGCTGCAGTTGATCAGCGTCGCCGAACGGGACTGAGAGCCCGATTCCGGCAGACGAAAGAGGGCGACGGATCGGATGATCCATCGCCCTCTTCCTGATCCGCGAGCGGATCACATCAGTCAGGCCGGAGCCACGACGCCGGCAAGCACGTCGTGAAGTTCCTTCGCCTCGGCGTCGTTCACAGACACGACCAGACGGCCGCCGCCTTCGAGCGGAACACGCACGATGATGAGTCGTCCTTCTTTCACGGCTTCCATGGGACCATCGCCGGTCCTCGGCTTCATCGCTGCCATCGCGGCTTCCTTTCCTCGGTGGTATGTGAAGAGTTTATCGGTGTCACCGCCACCTGGACGTCACCTGTGAAGAAATGCATCGACTCTTCATGTTCAGGGCACTTGCCAGAACGTGTTCCCCAGGGCGTAGATGTGGTAGATCCACAGCCATTGACCGGACAGGCACAGCGCCACCACACTCATCCGCCAGACCCGCGATCGGGGTACGGCGACCGCTCCCCACAACGGACTGATCGGCAGAAGCAGCCGGAACGTGCTCGACTGGGGGAAGAACACCGCCAGCAGGTAGAGCAGGTAGCTGGCACTCCACAGGCGCAGGTCCGTACCGAGCGCCCGCACCTGAGGAGCACGGAGCAGCGCGAGCGCGGTCGCCACGACGACCAGCACGAGGGCGACCAGGCCGCTCCAGGCCGGCAGTCCCCACTGCACGAACCAGAACTGCGCCGCCTGGATCCAGCCCTCGAAGGGCACGAATCCGGCGACGCCACCGGCGACCCAATGCTGACGCCACGCCAGTTCGGTCGCGAGGTACGCCCCCATGTCTCCCGTGGCGAGACCGGCGATCACCTGCCAGGAGAAGCCCGCCAGGGTCGTGAGGGCTCCGAGGGCGAGGATGTGGATGATCTCACGAGGCCGGAATGGATCATCGCGGCGGTTGCGCCAGCGCAGCAGACCGTGCAACCCCAGGAAGAGCGCGAACGCCAGGATGCCGGGGCGCGTGAACGCCATGACGGGAATCAGCAGATACAGCCAGGAGTACTGGCGCCGCGCCACCGCCTCGAGTGCGAGGAAGAGGAGGAGGAGGAAGAGGGTCTCGGCGTATCCGACCTGGAAGAGGGCGGCGATCGGTCCTGCGGCGAAGAACACCACCGCCCACAGCGCCGCAGCCGATCCGATCCGGTCGCGCAGCAGTCGATGCAGGGCGAGACACGCCAGGTAGCCGGCGACGAACGAGAGCACGAAGGCGCCGATTCCCCAGGAGCCGAGCACGAACCCGAGCCCCTTGGCGGCGAACGCGAAGACGGGGAGGAACGCCCATTGATTCTCGGCGACCGTTCCGGCATCCGTCAGCGGCAACTCCGTCGGATACCCGCTCTCGGCGACCAGCCAGTACCACTGCGCATCCCAACCGACGACGAAGTCGACGAGTCCTGCGCCCGCGCCGAAGCGCGACAGCGACGTCGACAGAGAGGCCGCAAGGATCAGGAAGCCCGTCGTGACGAGCCGCGCGATCAGATAGATGACGGCGATGCGCAACGCCATCGGCGTCTGCGCCCACCGGCGCCCGACGGTCAGCGCGAGCTGAGCCACGCCCGCAGTCCCCGCTCGACGGCATCGATCTGAGCGAGCGGGACGCGCTCCTCGTCGTGATGTGCGAGGTGCGGGTCTCCCGGACCGTAGTTCACGGCAGGGATGCCGAGAGCGGAGAAGCGCGCGACGTCGGTCCATCCGTACTTCGGTCGCGGCTCGGCACCCACCGCTTCGACGAACTGCTGCGCGATCGGCGCGTCGAGTCCGGGGCGGGCGCCCTCGGCCGCGTCGGTGATCTCCACGTCGAATCCGGCCAGCACGCTGCGCACGTGCGCCTCGGCGTCGGCGGCGGACTTGCTCGGCGCGAACCGGTAGTTGACCTCGACCTCGCACACGTCCGGGATGACATTGCCCGCGACACCACCGGCGATGCGCACGGCGCTCATGCTCTCGCGGTACAGGAGTCCCTCGACCAGCACCTCGCGAGCACGGTACTCCGCGAGGCGGCTCAGGATCGGCGCCGCACGGTGGATCGCGTTCTCACCGATCCATGCGCGAGCGCTGTGTGCGCGCACGCCGCTCGTGCGCACGATGGCGCGCATGGTGCCGTTGCAGCCGCCCTCGACCTCGCCGTTGGAGGGCTCTCCGAGGATTGCGAAATCGGCGACGAAGAGATCGGGGCGGACCGCCGCGAGCAGTCCGAGGCCGTTCTTGGATGCTTCGACCTCTTCGTTGTCGTACCACATCCAGGTGATGTCGATCGCGGGGTCGGAGAGTTCTGCGGCGAGCTTCAGCTGCACGGCCGTGCCGGCCTTCATGTCGACCGTCCCGCGCCCCCACAGGTACGGCTCCCCGTCGACGTCGATCAGCCGCGTGGGCAGGTTCGCGTTGATCGGCACGGTGTCGATGTGCCCGGCGATCGCGACGCGCTGCGTGCGGCCGAGCGCCGTCCGCGCCACGATCGTGTTGCCGTGACGGATGACCTCGAGGTGCGCGAACGGCGCGAGCGCCGCTTCGATCGCATCGGCCAGGGTCTTCTCGTCCCCCGACACGCTCGGCACGTCGCAGATCGCGCGTGTGAGGTCGACAGAGGACGCCGTCAGATCGAGCACCATGAGCCCAGCCTATGACCTGGCAGCCCTGATCGACGTCGGCGGTCACACGTGCGGCCGCCGCCCGGCCAGCCGGTAGCGTGGAGGCATGACTGACGCGCGCACGGTGTGGGGTATCGGACTGACCACGATCGCCGGAGACGGCACGACCCTCGACGCCTGGTATGCCGACCTCGGGCCCGGGTCCCTCGCATCGGCCGGAGCATCCGTCTCGACCTTCACCGGCGACGGACTCGTCGGCCCCGACGAGCGACGCAACGTCACCGTCGAGCTCGTCCGCCTCGAGATCGACCTGGATGCCGCGCCGACCTCGACCGCCGACGCATACCTGCGACTCCACGCGCTGTCGCACCTGCTCGTGCGTCCCAACGAGCTGAACCTCGACGGCATCTTCGGCCACCTGCCCAACGTCGCCTGGACCAACGCCGGTCCCGTGCTCCCCGACGACGCCGCTCGACTGCGCCCGCAGCTCCAGCGCGCCGGCATCCAGGTGCAGGGGCTCGACAAGTTCCCCCGGCTGACCGACTACGTCCAACCGCGGGGCGTGCGGATCGCCGATGCCTCGCGCGTACGCCTCGGGGCACACCTTGCTCCCGGCACCACCGTGATGCACGAGGGCTTCGTCAACTTCAACGCCGGTACGCTCGGCGCCTCGATGGTCGAGGGCCGCATCTCGCAGGGTGTCGTCGTCGGCGACGGCAGCGACATCGGCGGCGGCGCGTCGATCATGGGCACGCTCTCGGGCGGCGGCGCGCATCGCGTAGCTATCGGGTCGCGCACCCTGCTCGGTGCGAACTCGGGCATCGGCATCTCGCTCGGTGACGACTGCGTGGTCGAGGCGGGCCTCTACGTGACCGCCGGCAGCAAGATCGTGCTCGCCGACGGCCCCGTCACCGCGGACGGAACGCGCAAGACCGTCAAGGGCGCGGAGCTCTCCGGCGAGAACGGTCTCCTCTTCCGTCGCAACTCCCTCAGCGGCGCTGTCGAGGCCGTGCGCCGCGCCGGCGTCGGGGTGACGCTCAACGAGGCCCTGCACGCCTGAACCACGCCGTGATGGGCCGCATGCGGCCTCTCACAGGTGCGCACTGATAGACTGATGTCGTTGCCTGCCCTTCGGGCCGTGCAACGTCGTCGTCGACACGGGGTCTTTGAGGACCGAAGCGAGCCGCCCGGCTCCCACCACCAGCATTCGCTGGCCTTTCGCACGGCGAACCGATGCGCACGCCTCCTGCGAGCGCCGTCGCCCACCTCAGCCCACTATCGTGCCGTTTCCTCGTGCACGGACGGAGTCATGCATGTCCACTTTCCTCGAACTCGGCGTACCCGCCGATCTCGCCGCCGTTCTCGCCGATTCCGGCAAGACCGAAGCCTTCGCGATCCAGCGCGACACCCTTCCCGACTCGCTCGCCGGACGCGACCTGCTCGGCCGCGGCCGCACCGGCAGCGGAAAGACGATCGCCTTCGCGCTTCCCCTGGTCGCTCGTCTCGCCTCGTCGGGCAAGGCGCGTCGCGCCGGACTGCCCCGCGGTCTCGTGCTCGCACCGACCCGCGAGCTCGCCACCCAGATCGCGGCGACCATCACGCCTCTGGCCGAGGCCGCTGGCCTCCGCGTCACCACCATCTTCGGCGGCGTCAGCCAGCGCCCGCAGGAACAGGCCCTCAAGGGTGGCGTCGACATCGTCGTCGCCTGCCCCGGTCGCCTGGAAGACCTCATGAAGCAGGGCGTCGTGCGCCTCGGATCCGTCGAGGTCACCGTGCTCGACGAGGCCGACCACATGGCCGACCTGGGCTTCCTGCCCGGCGTCACCCGCATCCTCACCGCCACGCCCGCCGGCGGCCAGCGCCTGCTGTTCAGCGCGACCCTCGACCGCGGAATCGACGGGCTCGCCCGCCGCTTCCTCGTCAACCCGGTCAGCCACGAAGTCGATGAGGAAAGCGTTCCCGTCGGCGAGATGACGCACCGCGTGCTCGTCGTCAACTCGACCGACCACAAGACCACGCTCGTGCGGGACCTCGCCTCGGGCACCGGTCGCCGCATCCTCTTCACGCGTACCAAGCACCAGGCCAAGAAGCTCGCCAAGCAGCTCACCGCCGCGGGCATCCCCGCGGTCGACCTGCACGGCAACCTCTCGCAGAACGCGCGTGAGCGCAACCTCAGCGCCTTCTCTTCCGACCCGGCAGACGGAGGCGTGCGCGTGCTCGTCGCCACCGACGTCGCCGCACGCGGTGTGCACGTGGACAACGTGGACCTCGTCGTGCACGTCGACCCGCCCATGGAGCACAAGGCGTACCTGCACCGCTCCGGTCGCACCGCTCGCGCGGGCGCTGCGGGCACCGTCGTGACCGTCGTGCTCCCCGAGCAGCGTCGTGACGTGAAGGACCTCCTGCGCAAGGCGGCCATCGTCGCCCCGCTCGAGGACGTCACCGCGAACATGGTCACCGAGCTCGTTCCGGAGCGCGCGGAGCACGTGCGTCCCGCTCCCCCGCAGCCGGTCCAGCGTCAGGCGACCAAGCAGCGCCCCGCCGGCGGCGAGAAGAGCGGCGCGGCCAACCCGCCCGCCCGTCGCAGCCGTCGTCCGCGCTCCGCCGGTCAGGGACAGGGTGGCCAGGGCCAGAGTGGCTTCTCCCGTCAGGGCGGCCAGGCTCGTCAGGGCGGCCAGGCTCGTCAGGGCGGCCGCAGCGCGCAGGGCCGCTGACCGACAGCATCATCCGACCCCGGGGTTCAGTCGCGCACTGCGCGGAGGACCTCGGGGTCGCTGCATCCCCGCACGAATCCGGCGAGACGCCGACGGATCTCGAAGCCCAGCACCCAGGTGCCGATGCGCTCGGCCACCGGCGCGATCCACGCCGGCCGGCACGAGAAGTTGTACTTCCAGACCGCGATGGTCCCCTCGCCGTCCGGCCCGGGCGAGAACCGCCACCCGCCCCCGAGCTTCTCGAAGAACCAGGGGCCGTCTTCCATCACCATGCCGACGTTGCGCGGCGGCGCGTACGACACGTAGCGGCTCACCATCGAGAAGCCGAAGCGCTGACGGGTGAACGTGCGCACGTCCTTCGCCGGCAGCTCCGCACCATCCAGGAAGTGCTGCTCGTTGATGAACGGGTCCCAGCGCCGGCGCACCGCACCGGTCGTCTGCGATACGGCGAACGCGGTCGCAGGATCGACGGGGACGAAGGCCTCAGCGCTGACGACGGGCATCAGAGATGAACGCGGCTCAGCGGTTCGGGTACGAGCGCTCCGGCGACCCCGTGTACAGCTGCTGGGGACGGCCGATCTTGGTCTGGGGGTCGAGCTGCAGCTCGCGCCACTGCGCCAGCCAGCCGGGCAGGCGCCCGATCGCGAACAGCACCGTGAACATGCGCGTGGGGAAGCCCATCGCCTTGTAGATCACGCCCGTGTAGAAGTCGACGTTCGGGTAGAGGCGACGCTCGCGGAAGTAGTCGTCGGCGAGGGCGATCTCTTCGAGCTCCTTGGCGAGGTCGAGGAGCGGGTCGGTGACTCCGAGAGAGGCGAGAACCTCGTCGGCGGCATCCTTGACGAGCTTGGCGCGCGGGTCGTAGTTCTTGTAGACGCGGTGCCCGAAGCCCATCAGCTTCACGCCCTCTTCCTTGTTCTTCACCCGCTCGACGAAGCGCGAGACGCTCTGACCCGAGTCGCGGATCTGCCCGAGCATCGTGAGCACGGCCTCATTGGCACCGCCGTGCAGCGGGCCGGAGAGCGCCTGGATGCCGGCGGACACCGAAGCGAACTGGTTGGCTCCCGTGGAACCCACCAGGCGCACCGTCGACGTGGAGGCGTTCTGCTCGTGGTCTTCGTGCAGGATGAGCAGCAGCTCGAGCGCCTTCGACATGACCGGGTTGATCTCGTAGGGCTCGGAGTGCACACCGAAGTTGAGCTTGAGGAAGTTCTCGACGAAGCCGAGCGAGTTGTCGGGATACAGGAACGCCTGACCGACGCTCTTCTTGTGCGCGTACGCAGCGATCACCGGCAGCTTGGCGAGCATGCGGATCATGTTGATCTCGACGTGCTCGGGGTTGTGCGGGTCGGTCTGGCCCTCGTAGTAGGTGGAGAGTGCGGCGACGGCCGATGAGAGCACCGACATGGGGTGCGCCGTGTGCGGCAGAGCCGAGAAGAAGTGCTTGAGGTCTTCGTGCAGCAGCGTGTGGCGACGGATCTTCTCGTCGAATTCGGCCAGCTCCGTCTCGGAGGGCAGCTCGCCGTAGATGAGCAGCCAGGCCACCTCGAGGTAGCTGGTGCGGCCCGCGAGCTGCTCGATCGGATAGCCCCGATAGCGCAGGATGCCCTTGTCGCCGTCGATGAACGTGATCGCCGACTTGGTCGACGCCGTGTTCACGAAGCCGTAGTCGAGACCCGTGTAGCCGGTCTGGCGGGTCAGCGTCGAGAAGTCGATGCTGTTGTGCCCCGCCGTGCCCTGCAGAACCGGGAACTCGGCGGTCGTCTCACCGATCGTCAGCTTTGCCGTGGTCTGCTGGTCTGCCGCTGCACTCACGCGGACCTCCTTGGGGTTTCTGCCCGTAGTCTGTCTCGTCTCGCTCGACGAGATCGGTCATCCTGGGAGCCGGATCGAATCAAAGCGGGCGATCACACGGCGCTCAGCGCCAGGTCGGGTCACGACCGAATCGCTTTTACAGCCTAGTAGTCGCGCGTGCCTACTGTCGCATCCGCCAAACAGAACAGCCCGGCAAGGAGGAAATCTACAGATCCTCTACAGAGCAGTGCCGCGCAGACGCCGCGCAGCCTCGATGACGCGCTCGGTCGGCGCCGTCAACGCCAGACGGACGTGCTGAGCTGCGGGCGCACCGTAGAACGGGCCGGGACCGGCGAGGATGCCGAGACCGGCCAGACGCTCCATCGATTCCCAGGCGTCGCGGCTCTCGGTGGCCCAGAGGTAGAGACCCGCCTCGGAGCCGTCGATGCGGAAGCCCGCAGCCTCGAGCGCCGGACGCAGGGCGTCGCGGCGCTGCCGGTACAGCTCCTTCTGCACGGAGACGTGCTCGTCGTCGCCCAGAGCGGCGATCATGGCCTGCTGCACGGGTTCGGGCGGCATGAGTCCCAGATGCTTGCGGGCGGTCAGCAGCTCTCCCACGATGC
Organism: Microbacterium sp. NPDC087665; assembly: GCF_044743285.1. Taxonomy (NCBI): domain Bacteria; kingdom Bacillati; phylum Actinomycetota; class Actinomycetes; order Micrococcales; family Microbacteriaceae; genus Microbacterium; species Microbacterium sp. NPDC087665. The sequence continues at coordinate 341,781 of NZ_JBIUWD010000002.1, forward strand.
GGGCGCAGCCGGCGACGAACGCCGCCCGGTAGCCGGCGAGGTTCGACTGCTTGCTCAGCGAGTAGACGCTCAGCAGATTGGAGCGCTTGCCACCGGTCACCCGCGGGTCGAGGATCGACGGAATCGCCTCGGTGGCCCAGGGGCCGTCCCAGCCGAGTTCGGCGTAGCACTCGTCGCTCGCCAGGACCGCGCCGAGTTCGCGAGCCCGGCGGACGGCGGCCGCGAGTTCGTCGACGGTCCACGTGCGCCCGTCAGGGTTGCCCGGCGTGTTGATCCAGATGAGCTTGGTGCCCTCGGGCCAGTCGGCGGGGTCATCGGCGGGCAGCGGGGTCGCTCCGACCACACGGGCGCCGACCTCGTAGGTCGGGTATGCCACGCGGGGATGCACGACGATGTCGCCGGGGCCGAGTCCGAGGAGCGTGGGCAGGAGCGCCACGAACTCCTTGGAGCCGATGGTCGGCAGCACGTTGGCCACGGTGAGGTCGTCGACGCCCCTCCGCCGCGCGTACCACCCGACGATCGCCTCGCGCAGAGCCGGCGTGCCGGCCGTCTGCGGGTAGGCGTGCGCGTCGGTCGCGTCGGCGAGGGCCTGACGGATGATCGGCGGAGTCGGATCGACGGGCGAACCGACGGAGAGATCGACGAGGCCGTCAGGATGCTCGGAAGCGCGCTCGCGGAACGGGACGACGGCGTCCCAGGGATAGTCGGCGAGGTCGCGGATGCTCACGTGATCGACTCACTCGCCCTGGGGCGGCAGAGCCTTGATGACGGCGTGGTCATGGGCGATGACGCCGACCTTCGCTGCTCCCCCGGGCGAGCCGATCTCGTCGAAGAACTCGACGTTGGCCTTGTAGTAGTCCTGCCACTCGTCGGGGAGATCGTCTTCGTAGTAGATCGCCTCGACGGGGCAGACGGGCTCGCAGGCACCGCAGTCGACGCACTCGTCGGGGTGGATGTACAGCGACCGTTCACCCTCGTAGATGCAGTCCACGGGACACTCGTCGATGCAGGCACGGTCCTTCACATCGACACACGGCAGAGCGATCACATACGTCACTGCTTCAGTCTACTTCGCGTGATCGGTGGAACCTGCAGCACTGCCGGGGTGCGCCTGCCCCACCTCGGGTGCGAGCGGCACCGCCGTGATGATCGACGGAGGCAGCGGAGCGGGGTTCTCGGGCTGAGCATCGGTGCGCACCGGAAGCCGCCGGAACGACGGCCAGGCGATCACGAGCAGCACCAGGGCTGCGACGAGGTACGTCCAGATCTGCCCGGACAGGGTGTTCTCCACCACGACCGAGCCACCAGGGCCGACGCCGGAGATCACCAGGATCATGCCGATCATCCCGAGTCCGGCCGCGACCGCTGCGCCACGATCGTGGGTGAGCGCGCGGATCGCGACGAGGATGGCCGCGCACGCGATTCCGCCGACGATCAGTCCGACGGGGATCGGGCCCCAGGTCAGACTGTGGCCGATCGTTCCGGCCACGCCGTACACGCCGCCCACCAACGCCGAGGCGACCCACGACAGCACTCTCGATACCCAGCTCACCCGCACGGTTCGATCCTACGCGCCGCGCGCGGGTTCACGCCGCGAGCCCGAACAGGCGCAGCATGGCCGCGACGAATGCGGCGGCGAAGACGACCACGAGGAACGACTGGCGGAGCCAGAGCAGACCGCCCGCGACGAGCAGCGCCGGCACGCGGGCATCGACCACGATCGCCTGCCCGTCACCGAGGGACTGCACGGCGACGAGCGCTGCGAGCAGAGCGACGGTCAGCAGGTCGGAGATGCGCGCCGGCCGGGGCGCTTCGAGCACCCGGGCGGGAACGAGATAGCCGATCGCCTTCAGGGCCAGGCAGATCAGGGCCGCGAGCAGGATCGCGCTCCAGACGCTCATGATGCCGCCCCGATTCCGGCATCCGCCGCGCCGGCATCGCCTGCGCCCGGAATCGCATCCGGGCGTCCGAGCCAGTTGAACCACCCGACCGCGATCGCGACGAGAGCGGCGACCAGCACCGGAAGACCGGGCAGGATGAAGGGCGTGAGCGCAGCGGCGACGACGGCGGCGGCGATGCCCACGGCGACGGCTTGGCGCTGCTGCAGTCTCGGCCACAGCAGTGCCAGGAAGGCCGCCGCGGCCGCTGCGTCCAGCCCCCACGCCTTCGGATCGCCGAGGACGTCACCCACCAGCGCCCCGATCAGGGTCGTGATGTTCCATCCGACGAAGATTCCGACGCCCGTGACCCAGAAGCCGACCTGCCGAAGACGCGGGTCGCTCTGCGAGATCGCGACGGCCGTCGATTCGTCGATCGTGAAGTGCGCGGCGGCCGCTCGGCGTGCCGGCCCTCCGCTGACGATCGGCGACATGCGCATGCCGTAGGCGACGTTGCGCACCCCCAGCAGTGCGGCCGAGGCGATCGCCGACGGCAGCGCCGCGATTCCACCCGCGGCGAAGACTCCGACGAAGGCGAACTGGGACCCGCCCGTGAACATCAGCAGGCTCAGCACGCAGGTCTGCCAGACATCGAGGCCAGAGGCGACGGCGAGCGCGCCGAACGAGACGCCGTACGCGCTGGTCGCGAGCACGACTCCGAGGGCCTCGCGCCACACTTCTCGCTCTGCGGTCATCATGAGAGCATCCGAAGCGTTCGATTCGATGAACACATGACCATAATTCTGAACAACGCGTGCCGGATAGTCAAGCGAACGATCGTTTGACATGATGAACGCATGGAGGATCTCCGCACACGCATCGCCCGTACCCTTCGTCGCGAACGCGAGGCCGCCGCACTCTCGGTCTCGGAACTCGCCCGCCGCGCCGGAGTGTCGAAGGCCACTGTCTCGCAGCTCGAGAGCGGCGCGGGCAACCCGAGCGTCGAGACCCTGTGGGCATTGGGCGTCGCGCTCGACGTGCCCTTCGCGGTGTTCGTCGACCCGCCGGCGAGCGGCCCCACCCTCATCCGCGCGGCCGACCTCTCCGGAGTCCCCTCCGCAGCGGCGGCCTACAGCGCCACACTGCTCGCCGCGAGCCCGCCCGGCGCACGACGAGACCTCTACCTGATCAAGGCCGAACCCGGCGAGGCGAGAAGGTCGGATCCCCACCACCCGGGCACCATCGAACACGTCGTGCTGCTGGCGGGCCAGGCGCACGTCGGCCCCGCGGACGAGCCCGTCCTGCTCCAGCCCGGCGACTACCTCACGTATCCCGGAGACGCGCCCCATGTCTTCGAGGCCACGGTCGCCGGGACGAGCGCCGTACTCATCTCCGAGCTGCGCTGACGCTCACTCCGACCCCGGCCAGCACGAGCAGCCGGAGGCGCAGCGCGTTCAGGGGCGATGCCTCGTTCGTCGCGACCGCGGCGTCGATCTGCTCGTCGGGGCAAATCGGTGCCCGCGCGGGCATCCCGCCGACTCGGTCCCGCCGGCGTTCAGTACCAGTTGCTCGACTGCGAATGCGACCAGGCGCTGCACGGAGTGCCGTAGACCGACGAGATGTAGCCGAGTCCCCAGGCGATCTGCGTCGCAGCGCTCGTCTGCCAGTCGCTCCCCGCCGAGGCCATCTTGCTGCCGGGAAGGGCCTGCGGGATGCCCGTCGCGCCGCTCGGGTTGTACGCCTGGTAGTTCCAGCTCGACTCTTTCTGCCACAACGAGCTGAGGCAGGAGAACTGGTCGGCACCCCAGCCGTACTCGCTCGCGGCCATCGCCTGCGCGGTCGCCTTCGCCCCGTCGACCGTGTTCGCGTTGGCCAGCGCCGCCGCCTCGGCAGCCGCCTGCTCGGCGGCAGCAGCGGCCGCGTCCTCTGCGGCCTTCTGCTCCTGCGCTGCGGTGAAGGCAGCCTGCAGCGTCGCCGTCTCGCTCACGACCTCGTCGGTGCGCTGCTCGGCGGCGACCGCGAGAAGCGTCAGCTCGACGGCGGGGGTGGAGGCGCGTTCGGCCAGATCCTCGACGATGCCCTGGAGTTCGGTCGTGTCGACGACGGGTGCCGTCTCGCCGAGATCGAGACCGGCGGCGGAGACCTCCGCAGTCAGGGCATCGGCGGTGGCGACGGCATCCTTCGCGGCGGTGGTCGCCTGCGCGATCTCGTCCGGCAGCTTGAGCAGTGGAGCCGAGGTGGCTTTGGCGGCCGCGGCATCCGCGGCGCCTGCCTGGGCGGCTCCGGCGGCGGGAGCCGACACGAGTCCGACGGTCAGTGTGATGCCGAGGAGCGCACCGGCGGCGGTCCCGAGCAGAAGCAGCGGGCGCCGGGAACGGACGGCGGAAACGGTGGAAGCGGCCGCGAGGGCGCGCCGGGAAGCACGGGTGTTGTGAGGGTGAAGCACGAATCGACTTTCGGGTCGTCGAACGCCCGGACCTGCGTGGAGGGCGACTCATCGGGAGCCGACTCATCGGGCGCAAGTGTTCGAGTCTGCGTCATCGACCTGGGCGAAACCTCCGCCTCACCTGAATGGAACCATTGTTCCACCTGGGCTTTTCATGAGAAAAGGGCCCCGCGTCCGCCTGTCGGCGGCACGGGACCCTCTTCGTCGGAGTGCGAGACTCAGGCGTTGGCGTCCTGACGCTTGAGACGCGCCGTCTCACGTGCACGCGTGTTCGCGTCGAGGTTGACCTTGCGGATGCGGACGACCTCGGGGGTCACCTCGACGCATTCGTCGTCACGGGCGAACTCGAGGCTCTCCTCCAACGTCAGCTGGCGCGGCGGCGTCATCGACTCGAACGTGTCGGAGCTCGCTGCACGCATATTGGTGAGCTTCTTCTCCTTGGTGATGTTCACGTCCATGTCGTCGGCGCGCGAGTTCTCGCCGATGACCATGCCCTCGTAGACCTCCTGCGTGGGCTGCACGAAGAAGGACATGCGCTCCTGCAGGGCGATCATCGCGAAGGGGGTGACGACACCCTGACGGTCGGCGACGATCGAGCCGTTCTGGCGCGTCGTGATCGAACCCGCCCACGGCTCGTAGCCGTGCGAGATCGCGTTCGCGATGCCGGTACCGCGGGTCGTCGTCAGGAACTCGCTGCGGAAGCCGATCAGGCCGCGCGACGGGACGACGAACTCCATGCGCACCCAGCCGGTGCCGTGGTTGGTCATGTTGTCCATGCGGCCCTTGCGGCCGGCGAGGAGCTGCGTGATCGCGCCGAGGTGCTCTTCGGGGGTGTCGATGGTCAGGTGCTCGAACGGCTCGTAGGTCTTGCCGTCGATCTTCTTCGTGACGACCTGAGGCTTTCCGACGGTGAGCTCGAAGCCCTCACGACGCATGTTCTCGACGAGGATGGCGAGGGCGAGCTCTCCACGGCCCTGCACCTCCCAGGCATCCGGTCGGCCCACGTCGACGACCTTGAGCGAGACGTTACCGATGAGCTCCTTGTCGAGACGGTCCTTGACCATGCGCGCGGTGAGCTTGTGACCCTTGACCTTGCCCATGAGCGGCGAGGTGTTCGTGCCGATCGTCATGGAGATGGCGGGGTCGTCGACCGTGATCGCCGGCAGCGGGCGCACGTCTTCGGGGTCGGCGATGGTCTCACCGATGGTGATGTTCTCGAATCCGGCAATGGCGACGATGTCGCCGGGGCCGGCGGACTCGGCCGGGTAGCGCTCGAGGGCGCGGGTCTTCAGGAGCTCGGTGATGCGAGCGTTCTGGTGCGTGCCGTCGGCGCGCACCCAGGCCACGGTCTGGCCCTTCTTCAGCGTGCCGTTGAAGACGCGGAGAAGCGCGAGACGGCCTAGGAACGGGCTGGAGTCGAGGTTCGTGACCCAGGCCTGCAGCGGAGCCTCGTCATCGTACGACGGAGCGGGGACGTGCTCGAGGATGGCCTCGAACAGCGGCTCGAGGTCGTCGTTGTCGGGCAGCGATCCGTCGGCGGGGCGGTTGCGCGACGCGGCACCGGCACGACCGGAGGCGTAGACGACCGGCACGTCGAGCAGTGCGTCGACATCGAGGTCGGGCACGTCGTCGACGAGGTCGGAGGCGAGACCCAGCAGCAGATCGTGGGCTTCCTCTTCGACCTCGGCGATGCGGGCGTCGGGGCGGTCGGTCTTGTTGACCAGGAGGATGACGGGGAGCTTCGACTCGAGCGCCTTGCGCAGCACGAAGCGGGTCTGGGGCAGCGGGCCCTCGCTCGCGTCGACGAGCAGAACGACACCGTCGACCATGGACAGGCCGCGCTCGACCTCGCCACCGAAGTCGGCGTGGCCGGGGGTGTCGATCACGTTGATCGTCACCTCGCCGTCCTTGGCGTGGACACCCTTGTAGGTGATCGCCGTGTTCTTCGCGAGGATCGTGATGCCCTTCTCGCGCTCCAGGTCGTTCGAGTCCATCGCGCGCTCGTCGACGTGGGCGTGTTCACCGAAGGACCCCGTCTGGCGGAGCATCGCGTCGACAAGAGTGGTCTTGCCGTGGTCGACGTGGGCGACGATTGCGACGTTGCGGAGGTCAGAGCGGAGGGCGTGAGCCATGCAGAATTCCTAAAAGGGTGTGGGTGTGCGCCGGGAAACCGACGTTCCAGGATAGCGCACGCACGCGAAAGGTTCCTGAAGGGCACCCCCTGATGTTCGTCATGACTCTCAGCCGAAGGCGCTCGGACGGTTCGATATCGTCGCCGTATGGGGGGCCAGACGTTCGACAACGACCTCGCCGGTGTACAGAATCCGTCGACGGCGCCGGCTCAGCTCGCGGAGATCGCGTCGCGTCGAGGCGACCTGCATACGCTCATCCTGAACCATCCGGCGTGCTATCCGCAGTTGCGCGAGTGGATCCTCCACGTCAACCCCTCGGCGGGAACGATGATGACGGCTGCCCAGGCTCCGCGACGCGGCCGCGGCGGACTGTGCGCAGTCATCGGGTGCGGTGGAGCCGCACTGTTGGGCTTCGCCTTCGTCGCCGTGCTCATCGTCGCCGGTCTGGTCGCGTCATCCGCTCCTCCGGATCGGCCGACGTCCGAGGGCACGACCTCTCGGGAGGAATCCTTCGCGGCGTTCGATGCGGAACGGAGCAGGTACTACGAGCTCTACGCTCAACTCGAGGGCAATCCGGTGGCCCCTCTGGTCGCGGACGTGGTGGCATTCCGTCGTTGGGAGGCCAGCATCGCGAACCCCCAGCTCACCGACGATTCGGTCGCGGGCTACGCGAGGGACGCCCAGACCGCCCGGGAGAGTCTCGAGCAGCGGATCGCCGACGCCGCCATCCGACGGGCGAACGTCTCGGGCTCGGTCACCGAGGCGATCGTCGATGAGGCCGGTCACGGGTTCATCGACATCCTGTGGGACGCGGACACCGCGTGCGGGATCTCTCGACGAGCCGATGAGGGACGCACCACGATCGGGTGCGTCTCGGAAGATCCGCTCGCGGTGCATCTTGCTCCGGAAAGCCAGCTCGGCGGCGACAGCGGCATGCGTCAGGTCGTGCTGCACGAGCTCGCCCATCTCTACATGCGCGCCGACAGCGATGCCAAAGGCAACCAGCCTTCGGCATCGCTGGTGCTCATCGAGCAGGGGCACTTCCAGGGGAGCAGTGAGGTGTTCGCCGACTGCTATGCGCTGACCTCCCTGAATCTGTGGCCCCTGACTTTCGAAGGTCGCGAAACGGGCTACGGCTACATCTGCACTGACGAAGAACGTCAGCTCATGCGTGCGTGGGCGGCCGAGGTGCACGCACCCATGCCGCAGTGACCTCATCAGGGCGAGTACTATCGGTGGCGTCATGAGCCTCCCCTCGCACACCGCACCGTCGCGCGCACGGATCTGGTGGGAGATCGCGGTCGTCCTGGCCCTCGGCCTCGGGCAGTCCGCGGTATACGCGGTCGTGCAGCTCGCGTACCGGCTCACCGACGAGACGCCGCTGGCCGACCAGACGGCGACGCTCAACCCCTCCCGCAGCGACCGCGAGATCTTCGACCTGATCTATCAGGTGCTGTCGATCGGGTTCTCGCTCGTCCCCGTCATCCTGGTCTGCTTCCTGCTGTGGCAGAGCTCGCGCCCGCACCTCGCACGACTGGGTCTCGACGGCACACGCATCGGCGGCGACGCACTGCGCGGCGTGTTCCTCGTGGTCGCGATCGGCGTACCCGGGCTCGCACTGTACATCGTCGGGCGCTCCCTCGGACTGTTCGTGGCCGTGAACCCCGCCGGCCTCGATGCGCACTGGTGGACCGTCCCGATCCTGCTGCTGGCGGCCGCGCGCGCCTCCTTGCAGGAGGAGTTCGTCGTGCTCGGCTACCTGTTCGCCCGACTGAAGCAGCTGGGCTGGTCGCCGTGGACGATCGTCATCGCCACGTCAGTGCTGCGTGCGAGCTATCACCTGTACCAGGGGCCGGGCGCCTTCATCGGCAACCTCGCGATGGGCCTGCTCTTCGGCTGGCTCTTCGTGCGCACGGGACGACTCCTGCCGTTCCTCGTGGCGCACTTCCTCATCGACGCGACCGTCTTCGTGGGCTATCCGTGGGCAGCAGCGACCTGGCCGGCGCTGTTCGGTCTTCCGAGCTGAACCCGCGGCGTGCGGTCAGCCCGCATTCACGATCAGCACCGCGGCGACGGCCCACACCACGAGCACCGCGAGGGCGATGAGGGCCCGTACATCCCACTCACGTCGGATGGGAGCATCCGCCGAGCCATCGGCCGTCTGCCAACGATCACGGATGTCCGCCAGATCGCGCACACCCGCCGGGGCCTTGGCGACGTCTTCGTCGCGGACCCTACTGCGCGTCGGCCGCGACCGCGCGGGTCCGCCGTAAGCGCTCACCCGGGTGTCGTCGTCGAGCGAGAACTCGAGCTGCCACCGGAAGTCGATGTCGCGCACGCGGCTCCAGCCGAACGTCGTGCGGCGGAGCATGTTCTGCACGACCGCACCCGCGCCATCGACGCGCACCAGCGAGACGAAGCTGAGTTCGTACACCGCCCAGAGCGCCAACAGCACCCAGGGGGCGACGAGGATCATCTGCAGCCAGCTCCCCCGCACGACGGTGTCGCCGAGCAGGAAGAGGGCGAGAAGACCGGTGACGACGAGGACCACCGGCCCGGAAGACGCGCGATACGTGCGCGCGTCCTCCGGGGCCTGAGGGTCTGTCACGCGCCCTGTCCGCCGAGCGTGAGCGACGCGCCGGGGATCGCCTGCAGGAGGCGTTCGGTGTACTCCTGCTGCGGGTTCGCGAAGATCTCGTCGACGGTGCCCTGCTCGACGACCTTGCCCCGCTCCATGACGCAGACCAGGTCGCTCGACACGCGGACGACGGCGAGGTCGTGCGTGATGAACAGATAGGTCAGGTTCAGCTCGGACTGCAGTTCCGCCAGCAACTGGAGCACCTGATCCTGCACGAGCACGTCGAGAGCGGAGACCGCCTCGTCGAGCACCACGATGTCGGGCTTCAGCGCGAGCGCACGCGCGATCGCGACACGCTGCCGCTGACCGCCCGAGAGCTCGTTCGGGTAGCGCGTGGCCAGTGCACGCGGCAGCGCGACCTGGTCGAGCAGTTCCTCGACCCGCTCGCGGTGCGAGGCGCGGTCGCCGACGCCGTGGATCTGCAGCGGTTCGGCGATCGTGTTGCCGATGTTGCGCAGCGGATCGAGCGAGCCGTACGGGTCCTGGAAGACCGGCTGCATGCGGCGACGCAGCGCGAACGCCTGCGCGTTCGACAGCCGGGAGACGTCCTGCCCGTCGACCTCGATCGTGCCGCTGGTGGGCTCTTCGAGCTTCAGCAGCATCTTCGCGACGGTCGACTTGCCCGAACCGGACTCGCCGACGAGCGCGAGAGTCTTGCCTCGCGGGATCTCGAACGACACGTTGTCGACCGCACGGAAGGCCTCGCTGCGGAAGTTCCCCTGACGGATCTTGTAATCCTTGGTGAGTTCCGCGACGCGCACCGTGGGCGGGATGTCGGCGAGGTCTTCGAGCGTTTCGATGCCCCGGTCCTCGACGACCGCCTGGATGCGCTTCGACGCGACGCTGGGCGCCGCGGCGACGAGCCGCTTCGTGTACGGGTGCTGCGGGTTCTCGAGGATCTCGCGGCTGGGACCCGCCTCGACGATGTTCCCACCGTTCATCACGATGATCTTCTCGGCGCGCTCGGCCGCGAGGCCGAGATCGTGCGTGATCAGCAGCACCGAGGTGCCCTTGTCACGCGTCAGAGAAGCCATGTGATCGAGGATCACGCGCTGCACAGTCACGTCCAGAGCCGAGGTCGGCTCGTCGGCGATGAGCAGCTTCGGGTCGGCCGCGAGACCGATTCCGATCAGCGCACGCTGACGCATACCGCCCGAGAACTGGTGCGGGAACTGGTGCAGGCGTCGTTCGGCGTCGGCCAGACCCGCCTGCTGCAGCACCTCGATGGCACGTTCCTTGACGGCCTGACGACCCTGGGCGATGCCGTTGGCGCGAATCGCCTCCTTGACCTGGAAGCCGATGCTCCACACCGGGTTCAGGTTCGACATCGGATCCTGCGGAACGAAGCCGATGTCGCGGCCTCGCACGCTCTCGATCGCGGTGCGGCTCAGGGTGGTGAGCTCGCGTCCCTCGAGGGTGATGGATCCGCCGGTGACGGTTCCCGTGCCCGGGAGCAGGTTCACGATGGCCGTGGCCGTCGTGGACTTGCCGGAACCCGACTCGCCCACGATCGCGACGGTCTCGCCGGGCATGACATCGAAGCTGATTCCGTGGAGCACTTCGCGCAGACCGTCCTGCGTGCGGAACGCGACCTTGAGATCGCGGATGCTCAACAGGGGGACTTGTTCGGCAATGCGGTCGCTCATCGGCGGGCCCTCGCCTTCGGGTCGAGGGCGTCTCTGATGAGCTCGCCCAGGGTCACGAACGCCAAAACCGCAAGGGTGAGCGCGATCGACGGATAGATGAGCGACATCGGGGCCACCCGCAGCGACGCCTGAGCGTTGCTGATGTCGTTACCCCACGACATGACGTCGCTGCCGAGACCGACGCCGAGGAACGACAGGGTCGCCTCGGCGACGATGGCCGCCGCGAGTCCGAGCGTCGACACCACGAGCAGCGGCGCGATGGCGTTCGGGATGACGTGGTTCACCAGCGTCTTGAACTTCGACTGCCCGAGCGAGCGCGAGGCCATGACGAAGTCCGCCTGGCGGACGCGCAGGATCTCGGCGCGAACCACGCGAGCGGTGGATGCCCAGGCGAAACCACCGATGGCGAACGCGAGCGTCCACACCGTGCGGAAGTCCGAGAACACCGTCATCACCACGACGGCCGCGAGGATGTACGGGATCGCGAAGAAGATGTCACCGATGCGCGAGAGCAGCGCGTCGAGCCATCCACCGTAGAACCCGGCGATCGCACCCATGATGAGTCCGAGGAACGACGAGAGCACCGTGGCGATGACACCGACCGCGAGCGACGTCTGCGCGCCCCAGATGAGACGCGAGTAGATATCGCATCCCTGGAAAGTGTAGCCAAGGGGGTGCCCTGCGGCGGGTCCTTCGTTGCTGTACATCAGGTCGCAACTGCGCGGGTCGACGTTGGTGAACAACGACGGCCAGACGGCGATGACGACGAACAGGGCTGCGAGCACGACGGAGAACCAGAACAGCGGGCGACGACGCAGGTCCTGCCACGCGTCACGCCAGAGGTTGCTGGGCTTCTCCGCGATACGAACGGCGTCGACCGCGATCGATTGCGTCTCGACAGGGGCGACGTAGTGCTTCTGAGTTGTGGGATCAGACATAGCGAATCCTCGGGTCGAGCAGACCATAAAGCAGGTCGATGACCAGGTTGACCAAAACGTACAGGATGACGAACACCGTCACGAAGGAGACGACCGTGGGTCCTTCTCCGCGTCGGACAGCCTCGAAGAGGGTGTTACCGACGCCGGGAACGTTGAAGATTCCCTCGGTGACGGTGGCGCCGACGAGCAGCACACCGAAGTTGGTGGCCGAGTTCGTGATCACCGGGATGAGCGAGTTGCGCAGAACGTGCACGGGAAGCACACGACCCCGCGAGAGGCCCTTGCTGTAGGCGGTGCGCACCCAATCCTGGTTCAGTGTCTCGATCACAGAACTGCGCATCAGGCGCATACTCACCGCGAACAGGCTGAATCCGAGCACGATCGCAGGCAGCCAGAGACCGCCCCAGCCGTTGTCGGCTCCGACCGTCGGGCTGAACCACCCCCATTGGATCGCCAGGAAGTACTGGGCGAGGAAGCAGAGCACGAAGATCGGCACCGCGAGCGCGATCAGCGCGACGAGGAGAGCGACGTTGTCGAAGATCTTGCCCTTGCGCAGCGCCGAGACGGTGCCGATGATGATCGCGAGCGTGAACTCGATGGCGATCGCCATGATCGCGAGGCGGCCGGTCACCGGAAGGGTGTCGGCCAGAACCGCGGACACCGGGCGACCCGAGAAGGTATCGCCGAGATCGCCCTGCAGTACACCGGTGATGTAGTACCAGTACTGCACGATGAACGGGTCGTTCAGGTGGTATTGCTCTCGCAGCGCGTCGACGAGCGCCGGATTCGGCGTGCGGTCGCCGAACAGGGCGAGGATCGGGTCTCCGGGCATGGCGAAGACCAGGAAGTAGATGAGCAGGGTGGCCCCGAAGAAGACCGGGATCACCTGCAGAAGTCGTCTGAGGATGTAGCTGAGCATCCGCTGTCCCTTTCTGAGGAACGCGAGCAGGTGGTCGAGAACGGCCTAAGAGGCGGTGACGGGGTTGCCGTCACCGCCTCGCGGGTCGTTCTCTCAGACCTACTTGGTCTTCGTGATCTCGTAGTACAGCGGGACGGAGTTCCAGCCGAAGGTGACGTTGTCGACACCTTCGCTGTATCCACCGGTCACGTTGGAGTACCACAGCGGGATCGCGGGGAGATCGTTGAACAGGATCTCCTGCGCCTTGGTGAAGTCCTCGATCTGCGCGTCGGCGTCCGGGTTGCTGATGCCGGCGGCGATCAGGTCGTCGAACTCGGGGTTCGAGTAGTCACCGTCGTTGGAACCGGCGTTGCTCGCGTAGAGCGGGCCCAGGAAGTTGTACAGACCCGGGTAGTCCGCCTGCCAGCCGGAGCGGGCAGCCGTCTTGATCGTGCGGTTGTTGATCTCTTCACGAACGACGGCGAACGTCGGGTACGGAGCGCCGGAGGCGTCGATGCCGAGAGTGTTCTTGATCTGGTTCGTGACGGCGTCGACCCATTCCTGGTGTCCACCATCGGAGTTGTACGCGATCTGGAACGTGCCGTCCCACGGCGAGATGGCGTCGGCCTCGGCCCACAGCTCCTTCGCCTTCTCGGGGTCGAACTCCAGGACCTCGCTGCCGGGAACGTCGTCCGACCAGCCGGCGATGACCGGCGAGGTGAAGTCCGAAGCCGCGGTGCGGGTGCCCGAGAAGATCTTGTCGGTGATCTGCTCGCGGTCGATCGCCATCGAGAGCGCCTGGCGACGGAGGATGCCCTCTTCGCCGGAGAAGTGCGGCAGGAACTGACCGATCGTGAACGACTGGAACACCGCCGACGGCTGGTTCACCGCACGATCGCCCAGGTCATCCTGGAACGTCGGCAGCGAGATGGCCGGGATCGCGTCGATGACGTCGACCTTGTTGCCCTGCAGGTCGGCGTATGCGGCCTCCTGCGTGGCGTAGAAGTTGATCGTGAGGCCACCGTTCTGGGCCTTGCGTCCACCGTCGTAGTCGTCGTTGCGAACGAGGTCGATCTGCACGTCGTGCTGCCACGCGCCTTCGCCGTCGATCATGTACGGGCCGTTGCCGATCGGGTTCTCACCGAAGGCGTCCATGTCCTCGAAAGCCACGTCGGGCAGCGGGTAGAAGGCCGAGTAGCCGAGACGCAGAGCGAAGTCGGATGCCGGCTTGTTCAGCGCGATCGTGAAGGTGTAGTCATCGACCTGCTGCAGGCCAGTGAGCTCGGAGTCCTCGTCGTAGCTGAAGCCCTCGATGTCCTCGAAGAAGTAGCTGGAGAGGTGCTGGTTGGAAGCCTTGGCGCCTTCGTTCCATGCCTTGATGAAGTTGTCTGCCGTGACCTCTTCACCGTCGGTGAAGGTCTGGCCTTCCTTGAGCTTCACCGTGAGGTGCTGAGGGTCTTCGGTCGTGATCTCTTCAGCAACGTCGTTGACCGGCTTGCCGTCGGCGTCGTAGTAGATGAGTCCTGCGAAGATCTCGTCGAGGATCTTTCCGCCGCCGACCTCGTTGGTGTTGGTCGGGATCAGCGGGTTCTCCGGCTCCGAACCGTTGGTCGTGATGATGGCGTCTGCATCGATCTCGCCGCCGGCGCTGCCGCCGTTGGAGTCTCCGCCACCGCTCGCGCAGCCCGCGAGCGCCAGGGCGCCGATCGCGAACAGCGCGGTGCCCGCAAGGGCGATCTTGTTGCGCTTCACTATGTGTCCTCCTAGGACGTGTACTTCAGACTGCGCGCTCATCGTCGAGCACGTAGGGATAGTTCAGAGTATCTCGGCATTCAGGAGTCCCTGCACTCGGCTAATCAACCGTTACTGAGTGGTGATCATCTGAAACATCGCGGAAACACGCCGGAACGAGAACGGCGCTGCCCCCGGATGGGTGGGACAGCGCCGTTCTGCTCTGCGGATCGGCTCAGGCGAACGCCTCCACCGGCGGGCAGGCGCACACCAGGTTGCGGTCACCGTATGCCTGATCGATCCGACGGACCGGCGGCCAGTACTTGCCGGCGATGAGGGCGCGCACCGGGTAGGCCGCCTCCTCGCGGGTGTACGCGTGGGTCCACTCCCCCGCGATCAGCGACACCGCCGTGTGCGGGGCGTGCACGAGCGGGTTGTCGTCGGCGGGCCAACGACCCGCGGCGACGGCATCCGCCTCGGCCTTGATCTGGATCATCGCCTCGATGAACCGCTCGATCTCGGCGAGGTCCTCGGACTCGGTCGGCTCGACCATGAGCGTGCCCGCGACCGGGAACGACATCGTCGGGGCGTGGAAGCCGTAGTCGATGAGGCGCTTGGCCACGTCATCCACTGTGACACCGGTCGCCTCCTTGAGCGGTCGCAGGTCGAGGATGCACTCGTGCGCCACGCGCCCGTGCTCTCCCGTGTAGAGCACCGGGTAGTGGTCGCCCAGCCTCGCGGCGATGTAGTTGGCCGACAGCACCGCTGCCGCCGTGGCGCGACGCAGACCGTCGGCGCCCATCATGCGCACGTACGCCCACGAGATCGGCAGCACACCGGCCGAGCCGTAGGGCGCACCGGAGACCACCCCGCCGTCGAACACGAAACCTCCCGCATGCTCGGCGCGCTGCGCGAGCGGATGCGAGGGCAGAAACGGTGCGAGGTGCGCCTTCGCCGCGACCGGGCCGATACCGGGCCCGCCACCGCCATGGGGGATCGCGAACGTCTTGTGCAGGTTCAGGTGCGAGACGTCGCCGCCGAGGTCTCCGAACCGGGCGTAGCCGAGCAGTGCGTTGAGGTTCGCACCGTCGACGTAGACCTGTCCGCCCGCATCGTGGACCGCTGCGGTGATCTCGACCACATCGTGCTCGTACACGCCGTGCGTCGACGGGTACGTGATCATGAGCGCGGAGAGTTCGTCGGCGTGGGAGGCGATCTTCGCGCGCAGGTCGTCGAGGTCGACGTTGCCGAGCTCGTCGCAGGCGACGACGACGACCTTCATTCCGGCGAGCACGGCGGATGCCGCGTTCGTACCGTGCGCGGATGAAGGGATCAGGCACACGGTGCGCTGCTCGTCACCGTTCGCCCGGTGGTAGCCGCGGATCGCGAGAAGCCCCGCGAGCTCGCCCTGGGAACCGGCGTTCGGCTGGAGCGACACGGCGTCGTACCCGGTGACCTCGGCCAGCCAGGCCTCGAGCTGATCGATGAGATCGAGGTAGCCCACGACATCGGATGCCGGCGCGAAGGGGTGGATGCCCGCGAACTCCGGCCACGTGACCGCAGCCATCTCGGTGGCCGCGTTGAGCTTCATCGTGCACGAGCCCAGCGGGATCATGCCGCGGTCGAGGGCGTAGTCACGATCGGCGAGGCTCTTGAGGTATCGCATCATGGCGGTCTCGCTACGGTGCGCGTGGAAGACGGGGTGCGTGAGGAACTCGTCCGTGCGGTCCATCGATTTCGGCAGGGCGCTCATGGTGCCCATCATGCCGAAGGCGCGCTCCTGCTTGCCGCCGAAGACACGCGCGACCTGGTGCAGTTCGGTGACCGAGGTGGTCTCGTCGATCGAGATGCCGACGGTGTCGGCATCCGCCGTGTGCAGGAGGATGCCGTAGCCGTGGTGCGCCTGCGAGACGTACTCGGCCGCGCGCCCGTGGACGCGCACCTGGAGGGTGTCGAAGAACGCGTCGTGCACGACCTCCGCCCCTGCCTCGACCAGCCACTCACGGAGCAGGGCGGCCTTGGCCGCCGTCTCGCTCGCGATCGCCTTCAGCCCGTCTGGGCCGTGGTAGACGGCGTACATCGAGGCCATGACGGCCAGGAGCACCTGCGCGGTGCAGATGTTCGACGTCGCCTTCTCGCGACGGATGTGCTGCTCGCGCGTCTGCAGCGAGAGTCGGTAGGCGGGCTTGCCGTCGGCGTCGACCGAGACGCCCACCAGGCGGCCGGGGAGCTGGCGTTCGAGACCCGCGCGGACGGCCATGTAGCCGGCGTGGGGTCCGCCGAAGCCCAGGGGCACACCGAACCGCTGCGTGGTTCCCACGGCGACGTCGGCGCCGAGCGAGCCGGGCGACGAGATCAGCGTGAGCGCGAGCAGGTCGGCGGCCACGACCGCGAGACCACCGGCGAGGTGCGCGGCGTCGATCACGGCGGACGGATCCCAGACCCGACCGGAGGCACCCGGGTACTGCACGAAGACGCCGAACAGCTCGGACGGCAACTCCTCGCCCGCGGCGAAGTCGACCGACACCAGCTCGATGCCCACGGCATCCGCCCGGTTCTCGAGAAGCGCCTTCGTCTGCGGCAGCGCGTCCGCGTCGACCGCGAACACATCGGTCTTCGCCTTCGAGGCACGGCGGGCCAGCAGCATGCCCTCGGCGACCGCGGTCGACTCGTCGAGCATCGACGCGTTCGCCGTCGACAGCCCCGTCAGGTCGGCGACCATCGTCTGGAAGTTGATGAGCGCCTCGAGACGGCCCTGCGAGATCTCCGGCTGGTACGGCGTGTACGCCGTGTACCAGGACGGGTTCTCGAGCACGTTGCGCTGGATCACCTGCGGGGTGATCGTGCCGTAGTATCCGAGTCCGATCATCGGTCGGTTCACGGTGTTGCGCGAGGCGAGTGCCCGCAGCTCCTGCAGCGCCTCGGTCTCACTGGCGGCGCTCGGGATGACCGAGTCCTCCGTGGCGGCGGTGAAGATCGAGGTGGGGACGGCCTGGCGCATCAGCGCCTCGACGGGCGAGGAGTCCGCGGCGTCAGACGCGAGCGACAGCGCGTCGAGCATCTGACGCTGCGCGTCGGCCGTGGGTCCGATGTGACGATCGGCGAAAGAGACCACGTGCGGATCAGCCCTCCGTGAGTGCGACGTACGCGTCGCGGTCGAGCAGTCCGTCGAGCGCGCCATCGGCGACCGAGACCTTGAGCAGCCATCCGCCCGCGAACGGCTCGGCGTTGACGAGAGAGGGGTCGTCGACCACGGCGTCGTTGATCTCGACGACCGTGCCGTTGACCGGGGCGTAGAGCTCTCCGACCGACTTCGTCGACTCGATCTCGCCGACGACCGCGCCGGCGGCGATCTCGGTGCCCACGGCGGGCAGTTCGACGAAGACGACGTCGCCGAGCTTCTCAGCGGCGTAGTCGGTGATGCCGATCGTCACGGTGCCGCCGTCTGCGGCGATCCACTCGTGCTCGTCGGTGTAGTGCAGCGCGTTGAGATCAGTCATTTCATCCTCCGGTAGAAAGGCAGAGCGGTCACGGTCGCGGGGATCTTGGTCCCCCGCACATCCAGGAACAGGGCGGTTCCCTCTTCGGCGGAAGAAGGAGAGACATAGGCCATCGCGATCGGATGCCCGAGCGTCGGGCTGAGGGCACCGCTGGTGATCTCGCCGATCACCGCGCCCGAGCCGTCGACGACGGCGTAGCCGGCACGACCGGCGCGCTTGCCCTCGGCGACGAGCCCCACGAGCACGGGGGCGTCGGATGTGGCATCCACCGCGTCCTTGCCGATGAAGCTCGGCTTGTCAGCGGCGACGACCCGGCCGAGCCCCGCCTGAGCGGGCTTGGTCTCGGTCGTCAGCTCGTGACCGTAGAGGGGCATGCCCGCCTCCAGTCGCAGGGTGTCGCGCGCGGCGAGACCGGCCGGCACGAGTCCGTGCGGCTCACCGGCGACGATCAGCGCATCCCACAGCGCGGGGGCGTCGTCGGCGCGCACCAGGAGCTCGAACCCGTCTTCGCCCGTGTATCCGGTGCGGGCGATGAGGAGGTGCTGTCCGAGGAACGTCGCCTCCGCCCAGGCGTAGTACTTCTGCTCGTCCCAGGGGATGCTGAGCGCCTCGATACCGGGGGTGTCGGCGAGGATCTTCTCCGCCGCGGGGCCCTGCACGGCGACGAGGGCGAACGAGTCGGAGACGTCTTCCACATCGACTCCGCGATCGCCGAGGAACCCGGCGAAGCTGCGCTCCTCGCCTTCCGCCCGCTGCTGCTCGCGTTCGAGTATGGAGGGGAAGGAACGCACGCGCGATGCGAAGGCGGAGTCGACGAAGCCGCGGTTGCCGGCGTTCGCGATCACCAGGTAGCGGTCGTCCGCGATGCGGTAGGCGATCACGTCGTCGACGATGCCGCCGTCGGATGCCAGTACCAGCGAGTACTTGGCCTTGCCTACCGGCATCGTGGAGATGCGACCGGCGAGCGAGTAGTCGAGGAACTCTCCCGCATACGGCCCCGTGACCAGGAATTCGGCCATGTGCGAGATGTCGAAGATGCCGGCGGCCTGTCGCACCGCGTGATGCTCGGCGAGATCGGAGGTGTAACGCACCGGCATCTGCCAGCCGCCGAAGTCGGTGAACGAGGCACCGAGAGCTTTGTGGCGCTCTCGGAGCGGTGTGTAGCGGGCGTCTGACATGGAGTTCTCCCGGGTATGAGCGGGCGGAACGGCGGTGACGCCATTCCTCGGAACTCCCCCTCTGTCATAGGCCTGAGAGTTTCGCCCGCGCGCAGAGGCAGGGCTTTCACCGTCGGCGGATGCCGCACAGCACGGAATCGCTTTTCAGAGTGGCCGGAACCGCGCGGTACGCGTACCTGAGAGATTGGCGGGGAGGCTTGCTCCTTCGGTGCCCGGCTGCGTTCGCCGGGGCTCTCCCGCGTGGTTCATTCGGCCTGTGTTCGGTTGTGCGCTCAGTCTAGCGGGTCTCCCCCGCCAACTCGCGGCGTACTTCGTCGCGCAGTCGTCCGAGGTTCTCCGGCTCGGGCGCCGCCCCGAGGAGCGTCTTCGTGTAGTCGTGCTGCGGGTTGAGGATGACCTCGTCGGCGGGACCCCGTTCCACGACATCGCCGTGGTAGAGCACCATGATCTCGTCGGAGAAGTGACGGGCCGTCGCGAGGTCGTGCGTGATGTAGAGCACGCCGAGGTTCTCTTCGCGCTGCAGGTCGGCGAGCAGGTTCAGCACACCGAGTCGGATCGACACGTCGAGCATCGATACGGGCTCGTCGGCCACGATGAACCGCGCTCCCGGCGCGAGAGCGCGAGCGATCGCCACACGTTGCCGCTGACCGCCCGACAGTTCGTGGGGCTTGCGCTCGGCGAAGCTCTGCGCGGGCGACAACCGCACGCGATCGAGCAGCTCCAGTGCGCGCTCGCGCACCTGCGCACCGCTCAATTCCGGGTGATGGATGCGCAGCGGACGCTCGAGGTGATGCACGATCGAATGGAACGGGTTCAGCGAGGCGAACGGATCCTGGAAGACCATCTGCACGTCGGACCGATAGCGCGCCAGAGCCTGGCCGCGGCTGCCGGAGTCGACGCCGTCGAGCAGGATCTGCCCGCTCGTCGGCGTCTCGAGCTTCATCAGCATGCGGGCGATCGTGGACTTCCCCGACCCCGATTCGCCGACGAGCGCGATCGTCTTGCCTGCCTCGAGCGTGAACGACACGTCCTTCACCGCGTGCAGGACGCTCGTCTTGAAGCCCGAACGCAGATGAAAGTCCTTCGTCAGGTTGCGCGCCTCCAGGGTCGTGGTCGTCACGGCATCCGTCTTCGCACTCATCGGACCTGCTCCTGGCTCTCGTGCACACCGGTGCGGACGAAGTCTCCGCGCGCGCCGCGCAGACTCGGGAAGCTCGACAGCAGCTTCTTCGTGTAGGCATGCTGCGGAGTGCGGTAGATCTCCTCCGCCGTGCCCTCCTCGACGATCTCGCCCTGGAGCATCACGGCGATGCGGTCGGAGATCTCGATCAGCATCGGGAGGTCGTGCGTGATGAAGATCACCGCGAAGCCGAGCTTCTCGCGCAACCGCATGATCTCGCGGATGATCCCGCGCTGCACGACGACGTCGAGGGCGGTGGTCGGCTCGTCCATGATCATGACCTGCGGGTCGAGCGCGAGTGCCATCGCGATCATCATGCGCTGGCGCATGCCGCCGGAGAGCTCGTGAGGAAAGCTGGTGAGCCGCGACGGATCGACGCCGACGAGCGTCAGCAGCTCTTGTGCCCGCGCGGTCTTGGCCGCCTTCGTCATTCCGGGGCGGTGGGTGTCGAAGATGTCGAAGATCTGCGCCCTGATGTCGATCACCGGGTTGAGCGAGTTCATCGCGCCCTGGAACACCATCGAGATCTTGTCCCAGCGGAAGGCCCGCAGCCCGTCGTCCTTCAGCCCGACGATGTCGATGTCGTTGCCGTCTCGATCGTGGAAGACGATCTCGCCCTCCGTCATGAGGGCCGGTGCTTTGAGCAGACGGTTGAAGCCGTACGCCAGCGTCGTCTTGCCGCACCCCGACTCCCCCGCGAGACCGAGGATCTCTCCCCGGTTCAGGGTGAGCGAGACGTTGCGGACGGCCTTCACGGGCGGATCGACCTCGTACTCGATCGAGACGTTGCGTGCGGTGAGAACGGCCTCGCTCATGCGGTGACCCCCTTCGTCTTCGCGGCCTTGCGCAGACGGCGGGCAGCATCGGGCGCATTGCGCAGCTTGGGGTTGATGACCTCGTCGATCGCGAAGTTGATGAGCGACAGTCCGGCTCCGAGCATCGCGATCATGATGCCGGGCGGCACGAACCACCACCAGGCTCCGCGTCCGAGCGCCTGCCCCGACTGGGCGTCGTTGAGGATCGTGCCCCAGGTGATCGACGAGTTCGGACCGAGGCCGAGATACGACAGCCCCGCCTCGCCCAGGATCGCGAAGATGATCGCGAAGATGAACTGGGCGGTCAGCAGCGGCAGCAGGTTGGGCATGATCTCGACGAGGATCACGCGCAGCGACTTCTCGCCCGCGACCTTCGCCGCGTAGACGTAGTCGCGGGTGCGCAGCGAACGCGTCTGCAGGCGGAGAACATAGGCCGCTCCGGCCCACGAGGTGATGCCGAGCACGAAGGCCACGAGCTGCCAGCTGCGCTGCGGAACGAACGACGCGATCACCATGACGAGCGGGAGACCGGGGATCACGATCATCACGTTCGTGACCAGCGCGAGTCCGTCTTCGCGCCATCCGCCGAGGTACCCGGCGAGGACGCCGAAGACCAGAGACAGAAGGATCGCGATGCCGCCGGCGAGGAGTCCGACCAGGAGCGAGCCCTGGGCGCCGATCGCGAGCTGCGCGAACATGTCGTTGCCCAGCTTCGTGGTGCCGAGCCAGTGCTCGGCCGACGGCGGCTCGAGCGCCGGGTTGTCGGTGCTCCGCGGGTTCTGGGAGAAGATCGGCGCGATGATCGCGAACAGCACGATCGCGAGCACCAGGACGAGTCCCGTGATGAACTTCGGCGAACGCGTGGGCAGCAGGCCCCGGCCGCGACGGGGACGCTGGGTCGCGAGGGTGATCGTGCTGGCCGGCGACGTGGCCGGCTGGTCCTTCGCGAGCAGGAGTGTGGTGTTCTCGGTCTCAGACATTCTGGCGAGCCCTCGGGTCGATGAATCCGTAGATCAGGTCCATGAAGAAGTTGGCGGCGAGCACCGTGATCGTGATGACGAGGAAGAGGCCCTGCATCAGCGCGTAGTCGTTGTTGGTGACGGCTTGGAACATGAGCTTGCCGATGCCCGGGTAGGTGAACACCTGCTCCATCACGATGGAGCCGGCGACGACGAACCCGAGGGTGATCGAGAAGCCGGCGATCGAGGGGATGGCGGCGTTGCGGGCGGCGTAGGTGGAGAGGATGCGCCGGGGGCGCAGTCCCTTCGCCTCGGCCGTGAGCACGTAGTCCTCGGCGAGCGTCGACACCATCATGTTGCGCATCCCGAGCATCCAGCCGCCGACGGAGGCGATCACGATGGTGAGAGCGGGGAGGATGGCGTGAGAGAGGGCGTTGGTGAAGAACGCCCAGGTCGGTTCCGGCCCGTCGGGGAAGTCGAACACGTCGTAGCCGCCGAAGATCGGGAACCAGCCCAGCCCCACCGAGAAGACGGCCACGAGGATGAGCGCCATCCAGAAGTACGGGATCGACTGCAGCACCGTGGTCGCGGGGATGAGGTGGTCGACCCAGGTGCCGCGCTTCCAGCCGGCCCAGGCACCGAGCACGATGCCGAGGACGAACGAGATCACGGTGGCGGTGCCGACGAGGATGAGCGTCCAGGGCAGCGCCTGTGCGATCAGCTCGGAGACCGGGGTGGGGAACTTCGTCACCGAGACGCCCAGGTCGCCCTGGAACATGCGCCCCCAGTAGGCGAGGTACTGCTCCCAGAGCGTGGAGTCGTCTCCGCCCAGCAGCAGCTTGATGTTGCGGATGGTGTTCTCCGACACCTCACCGCCGGCACGTTGCATCTTGGCGATCATGATGTCGGCGGGATTGCCCGGCATCATGCGGGGAAGCAGGAAGTTGAGGGAGATCGCGGCCCACAGCGTGAACGCGTAGAACCCGATCCGTCGTGCATAGAACTTCATCTGTCAGTCTTCCTTGACTTCCTGCTTCCCCGACGACGGCTGTTACTTGACCGGCTGCAGATGCGTCAGGACGTACCCGGCCGCGATCGCACCCCACGACGGCGGGAAGGCGTACATGTCGTCCTCCGTCGGCCAGCCCGTGAAGTCCTTCGTGTTGTAGAAGGTCTGCGTGGCGTTGATCACCAGCGGGATGTACGGCAGGTCGCGAACGATCTCAGTCTGGATCGTGCCGTAGAGCTCCTTCTTCGTGGCCTCGTCGTCGGTGCTGATCGCTGCCTGGATGGCGGCATCGACGGTGGGGTTGTCGTACCGGCTGAAGTTCCAGCGCCCGGCAGGGACCTCTTCCCCGACGGGGTTCGTCGACTCGACGGCGGTGCCACCGAACCAGTCGCGGTAGATCTGGAACGGGTCGGCCACGGAGGTGCCGATCATGCCGCCGACGATGAGCTGGAAGTCGCCGCCCTGACGGGCATCCGAGAATTCCTGCCACTGCACGGTCGAGGCATTGATCTTGATGCCCGCGGCCTCCGCCTGCTCGGCGATGAGCTTGGCGGCGTCGTTGTAGTCGGTCCAGCCGTCGACCGAGGTCAGGCTGAGCTCGACGGGCACGCCGTCTTTCTCGTAGATGCCGTCGGAGCCCTTGGTGTAGCCGGCGGCCTCGAGGATCTTGCCCGCCTCTGCCGCGTTGGCCTCCTGCGGGCTGAGCTCGTTGGCCGGGTCGACGACCCACTTCTCGTCGCGCGGGAGCAGCGCATAGGTCGGCGAGATGTCGCCGGTCAGACCGACGAAGGCCTTCTCCTTGATCGTGCCGCGGTAGATGGCGACGTTGAGCGCCTGACGCACGGCGACGTCGGTCTGCGGGCCGGTGCAGCCGAGGTCGGCGTTCGAGCAGGTGTACAGCACCGTCGGGTCCTGCGGCGTGTTGACCCAGTCGATCGCACCGTTGGCGGTGACGTCGTCCGGGTTGGGGATGAACATGCCGGTCCAGTCGAGCTTGCCCGCGGCCAGCAGGTCCTGCGCGGTCTGGTTGTTGTCGACCGCGATGTACTGCACCTTCTTGACACCGAGATCGGCGGCGTCGCGGAAGTTCTCGTTGGCCACGAGCGTGTACGACTCGCTCGTGGTCTTGTCGACCACGTACGCGCCGGATCCGACCGGCTCCTCGTTCGCGAAGTTCGCGAAGTCGGTGACGTCGGCCCAGATGTGCTCCGGGAGGATATAGGTCGAGCCGAGACGCTGGAACTCGGTGGTGTACTGCGCGCTCGAGTAGGTCAGCACGACGGTCGTGTCGTCGGTTGCCTCGGCCGAGAGCAGGCCGTTGCCCTCGGGGTTGTTCGCCTCGTAGTTGAACGAGAAGGCGACATCGGCGGCCGTGAGCGGCTCGCCGTCGCTCCACTTGAGGTCGGGCTTGATCGTGACGGTGATCGCCGTGCCGTCTTCGTTGTACTCGTACGTGTCGCCGATCAGGCCGACCGGCTCGGAGTCCGCCGTCTTGTTGAAGAAGAACAACGGCTCGTAGATCGGTCCGAGCGCACCGTGGAGCACGGTGGGTGCGAACGGGTTGTAGTTCGCGGTGATCGGGGTCTGGCTGCCGGCCCAGACGCGGAGGGCGCGGTCGCCATTCGCGTCGCCGTCGCCACTTCCGCCGGTGCCACAGGCGGTGAGACCCAGAGCGAGGACGGATGCCCCCGCTACCGCGGTGAGCGCGATTCTGCGCTTTCCATTACGGATCATGTGAAATTCCTCTCGGTGCTGCACTGCAGGAGGGATGCTCCGGATGGAGCCGATCCTCGGGGGTGGGGATCGTCACCTCCGAGGCAGCTCTGCCACCGGAGGGGTTTGTTAGGACAGTAACCTAACAAACCATTTCCCTCGTCACAAGGCTTCTCCGAGCGATCGGATAACGTTTCGGACTCGGCGACGATGACCGTCATGAATTCGCACTAAGGGTCTTCATGACACTAAGATCGTCGTGGAGGTTAAGGTTCCCATGACTCGAAGTGACGGCATCCGCGTCGCGGTCTCGACCGTGATCCTGACGTTGCGCCCGTCAGCACAGGGAACGCCGGTGCTCGCGCTCCCCCTCGTCCGGCGCACGCGCGAGCCGTTCGCCGACCGCTGGGCGCTTCCGGGAGGCTGGCTCACCGCCGTCGAATCCCCCATCGACGCCGCCGCCCGCACCCTCGCCGAGACGACCGGCCTCGCACCGTCGTATCTCGAGCAGCTCTACGCGTTCGGAGCGGTCGACCGCTCCCCCACACGCGTGGTCTCGATCGTCTACTGGGCGCTGCTCCGGCAGGACGACGTGCTCGCACAGAGCGCCGCGCATCGCGCATCCGGGCACGCCCCCGAGAACGTCGAATGGTTCGACATCGACGCCCTCCCCGCCCTCGCGTTCGACCACGTCGACATCATCGAGTACGCGCTCTGGCGACTGCGCAACAAGGTCGGATACAGCCGGGTCGCGCACGGGTTCCTGCCCGCGGAATTCACCCTCGCCGATCTGCGCGAGGCCTACGAGGCAATCCTCGGCAAGCACCTCGACCCGGCCAACTTCCGCCGCCAGGTCGAGGCCGCCGGAAACCTGATCCCCACCGACCGCTTCCGCACGGGAAGCCACCGTCCCGCCCGTCTTTATCGCGACAACACCGATGTCGAGCTGGCCGATCGCGGTCCGCTCGACCCCGAGGAAACGAGCATCCGATGAGCATCACCTTCGTCCCCACTCCCGCGCTCCCCCCGATCGACGCCTCCGTCGATCACGCCATCCAGGACATCGTCGCCGGCGCCTCGACCGACGCGACGTGCACCACCGATCTCGCGGCCGGCCCCTGGGACTTCGACGCACGCCCCGGCTACGGCCCCGGCTCGTCGATGGGCGATGTCGTCCCCACCGGCGCTCCCCGACAGGGCGAGCTCCCGGCCTCCTACCGCGAAGCGACCGAAGACGAGCTCGATGACCGCGTCCGCGCGGCGAAGGCCACGCTCGGGGACCGCGTCGTCGTGCTCGGACACTTCTATCAGCGCGAAGAAGTGGTGCGGCACGCCGATTACGTCGGTGACTCCTTCCAGCTCGCGACCGCTGCGAAGGGCCGCCCGGATGCCGAGGCCATCGTCTTCTGCGGCGTGCACTTCATGGCCGAGACCGCCGACCTCCTCTCCGGGCCGGAGCAGGCCGTGATCCTGCCCAATCTCGCTGCCGGCTGTTCGATGGCCGACATGGCCGACATCGATCAGGTCGAGGACTGCTGGGAGCAGCTGGCCGACGTGCTCGGCGACCTCGACGCCGTCGACGCCGACGGCCGTGTTCCCGTGATCCCGGTGACGTACATGAACTCCTCGGCGGCGATCAAGGGCTTCGTCGGACGTCACGGCGGCATCGTCTGCACCTCGTCCAACGCGAAGACGGTGCTGGAGTGGGCGTTCGAGCGCGGACGGCGCGTGCTCTTCTTCCCCGACCAGCACCTCGGGCGCAACACCGCCAAGGCCATGGGGGTGCCGCTCGAGCAGATGCCGATGTGGAACCCTCGTAAACCGTTCGGCGGTTCGACCCCGGAGCAGCTCGACGACTCCCGGGTGATCCTCTGGCACGGCTTCTGCTCGGTTCACCGCCGTTTCACCGTCGCGCAGATCGACCAGGCCCGTGCCGAGCACCCCGGAGTGCGCGTGATCGTGCACCCGGAGTGCCCGATGGAGGTCGTCGACGCGGCCGACGCCGCCGGATCGACGGAGTTCATCCGTCTCGCGATCGACGCCGCGACCGAACCGACGACCTTCGCGATCGGCACCGAGATCAACCTGGTGCGACGCCTGGCCGCGCAGTACCCGCAGCACGAGATCTTCTGCCTTGATCCGGTCGTCTGCCCGTGCTCGACGATGTACCGCATCCACCCCGGGTATCTCGCGTGGGTGCTCGAAGAGCTCGTCGCCGGCCGCACCCCGAACCGCATCACGGTCAGCGCCGACGTCGCCGACCCGGCGCGCGTGGCTCTGGAGCGGATGCTCGCGGCGAAGCCTCCGGTGACGGCGGGCATCCGATGAACGTCGTGGTCGTGGGCTCCGGCATCGCCGGACTCACCGCGGCCCTGCACGCCCACGAGTCCGGTCACGCCGTCACGGTCGTCACGAAGGGCGCGCTCGGCGACGGTTGCACGGGGTTCGCGCAGGGCGGCGTCGCCGGGGTCTACGGACCGCACGATTCCCGCGACCAGCACGCCGAGGACACGCTCGTCGCGGGTGCCGGGCTCTCCGACGACGCGGCCGTCGACGTGCTCGTCGCCGACGGCGCCGCCCGGATCGCCGAGCTCATCGCTCGCGGGGTCGCTTTCGACCGCTCGCCGGACGGCGAGCTGCTGCTCGGTCGCGAGGCCGCACACAGTCACGCGCGCATCGTGCACGCCGGGGGCGATGCCACGGGAGCTGCGATCTCCGCCGCCCTCGTCGCCGCCGTGCGGCGCACCACGATCACGGTCGTCGAGCACGCGTTCCTCACCGATCTGGTGGTGGGGAGCGGAGCGACGCAGGGCATTCGGATTCTCCGCCCCGACGGCCCGCGCACGCTCGAGGCGGATGCCGTCATCCTCGCCACCGGCGGTGCCGGGCACCTCTATGCCCACACGACCAACCCCCTCGGCGCGACCGGCGACGGGATCGCCGCGGCGCTCCGGGCCGGAGCCGCCGTGGCGGACCTCGAGTTCGTGCAGTTCCACCCGACGATCCTCGGCGCCGGGCCTGCATTCCTCGTCTCGGAGGCCGTGCGCGGCGAGGGCGCCACCCTGATCGATGACGAGGGCCGCCGGTTCGTCTTCGACACCCACCCGGATGGTGAGCTCGCGCCGCGCGATGTCGTGTCGCGGGCGATCGCCCGGCAGGCGGCGGCACAGGGCTCCCCCGTGCGCCTCGACGCCACCCTGCTCGGTGCGGAGACGCTCGCCCATCGATTCCCGACGATCGACCGGATCACGCGCGAGCGCGGGTTCGACTGGTCTCGCGAGCCCATCCCCGTGACACCGGCCGCGCACTACCTCATGGGCGGGATCGCCACGGATCTCGACGGCAGATCCTCCCTCCCCGGCCTCTTCGCGGTCGGCGAGGTCGCGCGCACCGGCGTGCACGGCGCCAACCGCCTGGCCTCCAACTCACTGCTCGAGGGTGCCGTCTTCGGCGCCCGTGCCGCTGCGGTGCTCGGCGCCCCCTGGCCTCGACGCGCAGCGCCGCCGGTGTCGCAGGCGGTCGACCTCGAGCCCGCGGCGAGCGCCGGTTCCTTCACCCGCGCCGCGCTGCAGCGGCTGATGTGGGACGAGGTCGGCCTCATCCGCACCGACGACGGCCTGCGCCACGCTCTCTCGACGATCCGCGCCTGGAGCGCGGCCGCCGGCCCGGAAGCCGATCCGAGCACCGTCGGGCCGGGCGCCGTCGACGAGCGGGAAGACGCCAACCTCCTGCTCCTCGCCGAGGCGACGGCATGCGCCGCTCTCGCACGCACGGCGTCGGTCGGCGCGCACTTCCGCGAACACTCTCTGATCGGAGCCCGATGATCACGCCCGCCACCCTCACCCGCGTCGTCGGGGCCGCGCTCGAAGAGGATTCGCCCTGGGGCGATCTGACCAGCGCCGCGCTCATCCCCGAAGACGCCACCGCCACCGCCGATCTCGTCGCCCGCGAACCGGGTGTGTTCAGCGGCGGCTCCGTCTTCATCGCCGCGTTCGCGCTCACCGATCCGCACGTCGCCGTCGACCTGCATGTCGGAGACGGCGATGCCTTCGCCGCCGGCGACGTGCTCGCCTCCGTGTCGGGTTCGGCGCGGAGCATCCTCACCGCCGAACGCGTTGCTCTCAACTTCACCCAGCGGATGAGCGGCATCGCCACGGTCACCGCCGCCTACGTGCGCGCCGTCGCCGAAACGGCCGCGCGCATCGCCGACACGCGCAAGACGACGCCGGGGCTGCGCGCATTCGAGCGTCATGCCGTGGTGTCGGGCGGAGGGAGCAACCATCGCTACTCGTTGTCCGACGCCGTGATGGCGAAGGACAACCATCTGGCGGTGCTCACCCGCTCCGGTGCGGATCTGGCCGAGGCGCTGCGCGACGCCCTCACGCGGCTCCCCCACACCACCCACGTGGTCGTCGAGGTCGATCGGATCGATCAGATCGAGGCCGTGCTCGCGGGCGGAGCCCACACGGTGCTGCTCGACAACTTCACCCTCGACGATCTGCGCGCCGGGGTCGCGCTGATCGGCGACCGGGCCACCACCGAGGCGTCGGGTGGCGTGAATCTGGAGACCGTGGGCGCGATCGCCGCCACCGGGGTCGATGTGATCTCCGTCGGCGCGCTCACGCACTCCGCGCGGGCGCTCGACCTGGGTCTGGATCTGCGGATCCTCTGACGCCATGCTGTATCTCGATCACGCGGCCACATCTCCGGTGCGGCCCGAGGTGCTGGAGGCGATGCGTCCGTACCTCACCAGCGTCTTCGGCAACCCGTCCAGTCACCACACGGCCGGCGAAGCGGCCGCGAACGCGCTCGACGATGCCCGCCGTCGAGTCGCCCGCGTGCTCGGGGTGCGCACGGGCGATGTGATCTTCACGGCCGGAGGTACCGAAGCGAACAACCTCGCCGTGAAGGGAATCGTGCTCGCAGCGCTCGCGCGCGGTCGCCGCCATCTCGTCGTGTCGCCGATCGAGCACGAATCGATCCTCGAATCCGCGGACTACCTGCAGCGGTTCCACGACGTCGCGGTCACCGCCGTCGCCGTCGACGCCGCTGGGCGCATCTCTCCGGATGCTCTGCGCTCCGCGATCAGAGACGACACCGCTCTCGTCTCGCTGGGGCACGCGAACAACGAGATCGGCACGGTACAGGATGCCGAGGGCCTCGCCGCGGTCGCCCACTCCGCCGGAGTTCCCCTGCACCTCGACGCGGTGCAGTCCGCCGGGTGGCTCACCCTGAACGGAATCGACGCCGACGCGATCTCGATCGCCGGGCATAAGCTGGGCGCGCCGAAGGGCATCGGCGCCCTGTCGGTGCGCGGTCGCGTGCCGCTCGAGCCCCTGCTGCACGGGGGTGGGCAGGAGCGCGGACGCCGCTCGGGCACCGAGAACGTGGCGGGAGCGGTCGGCCTCGCCACCGCACTAGACCTGGCCGAAGCGGAGCGCGAATCGGTGGCGTCCTCGATCGGTGTTGCCACCGCGCGCTTCATCGCCGCTGTGCTGCGTTCCGTCCCCCGCGCGGCGCTGACGGGAGACCCGCACCATCGCCTCCCCGGCACCGCGAGCTTCACCTTCGCGGGCACGAGCGGCGAATCGGTGCTGCTCGAACTCGAGCGCCGCGGTGTGATCTCGTCGAGCGGATCGGCGTGCGCGGCAGGCAGCGACGAGCCCTCCCCGGTGCTGCTGGCATGCGGCATCGACGCCTCCACGGCGCAGACCTCGGTGCGCTTCACATTCGGACGCGAGCCCCTCCCCGATGACGCGCCCGAGCGTCTCGCCGCCCTGGTCGCCGAGTCCGTGCGGGCGGTCCTCGGCTGACAGCGCCGTCCTAGAATCGGAGGGTGACCGCATCCGACCCGATCGTGACGATGATCGTTCCCGGACGGGACATCGCCGAGTTCGCCCCCGCCGCGATCGCATCGCTGCTCGCGCAGACCGAGACCCGATGGCACGCGATCCTCGTGGACGACGGGTCGATCGACGCCACGGCCGAGATCTTCGAGGCCGCGGCTTCGGCGGACTCGCGGTTCCGGATGCTGCGCCGCGTCGATGCTCGCGGACTCGGCGCCGCGCGCAATGCCGGCCTCGACCTCGTCGACACGCCCCTGCTCGGGTTCCTCGACGCCGACGACGAACTCACCCCGACCGCGTTGGCACGCATGACGGCAACCCTCGCCGAGACCGGCAGCGATTTCGTGGCCGGCGCCTATGTGCGTTCGCGCCTGCAGGGCGATGCGTACGTCGCGGGGCGTGTGCAGCCGTGGGTGGTCGCCGCGACGGCCCCCGAGAGGCTCGGCACGACGATTCTCGAGCATCCGCACGCAGCGGCGAACATCGTCGCGTGGTCGAAGGTCAGCCGCACGGACTTCTGGCACGACCTCCGGTTCCCCGAGGGCGTCGCCTACGAGGACCAGATCGTGGCGCAGCTGATGTACACGAGGGCGACGGCGTTCGATGTGATCCCCGACGTCATCGCGCGGTGGCGTGTTCGCGCCGACGGCACATCGATCACGCAGGGCAAGGGGCGACTGCCCGTGCTGCGCGACTACCTCGCCGCACTGCGCGGGGGGATCGGGGTGCTGCGCGATGCCGGCGCTTCGGCCGCCGTCGCCGCACGGCTCTCGCTGATCATCGCGATGGACCTCCCGCCCCTGCAGGAGATCGCCCGCACCCACCCCGACTCCGCCTACGCCGACGCGGTGGATCGCTTCATCGCCGAGATCATCGGGATGCCGGAGTACGCCGACGCCGCCCCCGACCACACCCTCACCGCAGCTCTCCGCTGGTGAACCGATCAAGGAGACCCATGTCGACCTACCTGGAATCGCTGTTCTCGCTCGAAGGCCGTACCGCCGTCGTCACCGGCGGCAGCTCGGGCATCGGGCGCGGCATCGCCACCGCGCTCGCCCGCGCCGGAGCATCGACCGTGATCGTCGCGCGGGGCGAGGAGCGGATCGCGGAGACCGTGCGTGAACTGCAGGACTCCGGATGCACGGTCGCCGGCGTCGTCGGCGACCTCAGCACCCGCGACGGCATCCGTGCCGCTGCGGATGCCGCGGTGGAACCGTTCGGCGAACCGGACGTCCTCGTCAACTCGGCCGGCATCAACATCCGCCCCTCGTTCGCCGACATCACCGAGGCGGACTGGGACGCGACGATGACCGTCAACGCCCTGGCGCCGTTCCTGCTCGGGCAGCGCTATGCCCCGGGCATGGCCGATCGAGGGTTCGGACGCCTCATCCACATCAGCTCCCAGCAGGCGCATCGCGCCTTCGCCTCCAGTGGCATCTACGGCGCCTCGAAGGGCGCGGTGGAGTCGCTGATGAGATCGGAGGCCGAGGCCTGGGGCGGCACCGGAGTCACCAGCAACACCCTCGTGCCGGGGTTCGTGCTCACCCCGCTGAACGCGCGCCTCCAGGAGGACCCGGTTCAGGTCGCCGCACTTGCGGCACGCACCATGATCGGACGCAACGGCCTGCCGAGCGACTTCGCCGGCGCCGCGGTCTTCCTCGCCGGAGCAGGCTCGGCCTATGTCACCGGGCACTCGCTCTTCGTCGATGGCGGGCTCTCCGCGCACTGACGCACGTCACGGCGGTGGCACCCGCCACCGCGACGCCCCACCCCCGCCGTGCGGGTGCGGGTGCCGGCGCCGGTGCGGGCTGAGGCTCAGGGGGTCTCGGGCGGGTACACGCGGTCGTCGGCGCGGGGCACGTCGAGCAACGGCACCGGTACCGTCAGCGCTTCGACGGCATCCGCCCCGGCGGAATCTTCGGGTGCGCGATCGGCACGGCGTTCGGTGAGTCCGGCGCCCACTCCCCCGGTCACGGAGGCCTCGACGACCGCCTCGGTCGCCAGCACCCTCGACGCGGCGATCTGCTGAGCGGCGAGCTCGGCGTACAGGCCGTCGAGAGCGAGGAGCTCGGAGTGGGTGCCGGACTCGACGATGCGCCCCGCGTCGAGCACGTGGATGACATCGGCGCCCATCACCGTCGAGAGCCGGTGCGCGATCGAGATCGTCGTGCGACCGCGCGCCGCTTCATCGAGCGCTTCCTGCACCACGCGTTCCGACACCGTGTCGAGGGCCGAGGTCGCCTCGTCGAGCAAGAGCACGGGCGGATCCTTGAGCAGCACCCGAGCGATCGCGATGCGCTGCTTCTCACCACCCGAGAGACGGTAACCGCGTTCTCCGACGACGGTGTCGTACCCGTTCTCGAAGCCCGTGATGATGTGGTGGATGTTCGCGGCGATGCATGCCTCGATCACCTCGTCGTCCGAGGCTCCCGGCTTCGCGTAGAGAAGATTCTCGCGGATCGTGGCGTGGAAGAGATAGGTCTCCTGCGACACGATGCCCACGTCGTCGATGATCGACTCCTGCGTGAGCGAGCGCACATCGGCGCCGGCGAACAGCACCGCACCGCCGCGCGCCTCGTACAGGCGCGGCGCGAGGTAGAGCACGGTGGTCTTGCCTGCGCCCGACGGTCCGACGAACGCGACGTGCTGACCCGGTTCCGCGACGAACGAGACCCGGTCGAGTGTGGGCCGGGAGTCGGGCGCTGCGTCGGGATAGCGGAACACCACGTCGGCGAACTCGACACGACCGCGCGGCCCGGGGGCCTGAGCGACGGAGATGGCGTCGGGAGCGTCTTCGATCTCGGGCACCAGATCGAGGTACTCGAAGATGCGGGCGAACAACGCCGACGACGTCTGCAGATCGAGCGACACGCGCATGAGGCCCATGAGCGGCTGCAAGAGGCGCGCCTGCACGGTCGTGAAGGCGACGACCGTGCCGGCCGTGATCGCTCCGGTGCCGCCGGCGATCAGATATCCCGAGACCAGGTAGATCACGGCGGGAACGCTCGCCATGATGACCTGCACGACGGCGAAGAACCCCTGCCCGCTCATCGCCCGACGCACCTGCAGGGTCACCTGGTTGCGGTTCTCCGCCTGATACCGCTCCGACTCCGTGCGCTGGCGGTTGAACGCCTTCGAGAGCAGCATGCCCGAGACGCTCAGCGTCTCCTGCGTGATCGAGGTGAGCTCGGAGAGCGACTCCTGCGTCTCGCCGGCGATGCGCGCCCTCACCTGCCCGACGCGACGCTGCACGATGATGAGGAACGGCATCAGCACCACGGCGATGAGCGTGAGGCGCCAGTCGATGAGGATCATCGCCACGAGAGACGCGATCACCGTGACGACGTTGCCCAGGATGCTCGTGACGGTGTTGGTCAGCACGCCCGAGACTCCGCCGACGTCGTTCTGCAGCCGCGACTGGATCACCCCGGTCTTCGTGCGGGTGAAGAAGCCGAGCTCCATCGCCTGGAGATGCTCGAACAGACGCACCCTCAGGTCTCCGGTCACGTTGTTGCCCACCGTCGAGGTGAACCAGGTCTGACCGACCCCGAGCGCGGCCGAGATGAGGAACAGGCCCATCATCGCGAGCACGAGCCACCCGAGCAGTTCGAGGTGCGGACCTCCGCCGTCGACGGGGAACAGCGCATCGTCGAACACGCGCTGCACGATGAGCGGAGGGAGCACGGCGATGCCCGCTCCGATGACGACGAGGACGCCCGTCACGAGGATGCGCCACTTGTAGGGGCGGAACAGGGTCACCACCCGTGCGCCCAGACCGCTGATGCGCGGAGCCTCGGCGTTCAACCGTCGCTGCGCCTCTTCGTCGACGCCGCGGAATCCTCCGGGGTGCCGCCCGCCCATACCGCCGCCCATGCTCATGAGGTCAGCGTATCCAGCCCCGGGGACATCGGGGCGCGGCATCCGCCACGCCAGATATATCGCGGCCGCGGAATGAAATGTCGGATGCTGTGGTTACGCTGAGTGGTCCCCGCGCACTCGCGCATCTCTTCCTCATTCTTCTCGCGCCCTGGAGGCCGTATGTCTGCCGTCGACACCGGGTCGATCACGACCCCCACTCACTCCGACGGAACCATCCCGCGTTCCGACATGCGCGTGATCTGGCTGCTGCTCGTCGCCGCCTTCGTCGCGATCCTCAACGAGACCACGATGGGGATCGCGATCCCGCATCTCAACACCGATCTGGGCATTCCGCCCGAGCTCGGTCAGTGGCTCACCAGCGCCTTCATGCTGACGATGGCGGTCGTCATCCCGACGACCGGCTTCATCCTGCAGCGCTTCACGACCCGCCAGGTCTTCATCGCCGCGATGATCGCGTTCTCGGTCGGCACCCTCGTGTGCCTCATCGCCCCCGGATTCCCGATCCTCCTGGTCGGCCGCGTGATCCAGGCCGCCGGCACCGGAATCATGATGCCGCTGCTCATGACCACGATCATGAACGTCGTGCCGCCGCAGTCGCGCGGTCGCATGATGGGTCGCGTCGGCCTCGTGATCTCGCTCGCCCCCGCGATCGGCCCGACGCTCGCCGGTGCCGTCCTCGAGGCGTTCAACTGGCGCGTACTGTTCGCGATCATCCTCCCCATCGCTCTCATCGCCCTCGCGATGGGCGTCAAGTGGATGACCAACCTCGGCGAGACCCGCCGCCTGCCGCTCGACATCCTCTCGATCCCGCTCGCCGCGCTCGGCTTCGGCGGCATCGTCTACGGTCTCAGCCAGTTCGGTGGCGAGGGCGGCTCCGGCGAGACGGCCGGAGTGATCGCGCTGGCCGTCGGTGCCGTGTCGCTGGCTCTGTTCGTCTGGCGTCAGCTGGTGCTGCAGCGCGTCGACGACGCACTGCTCGATCTGCGTGTCTTCCGCTCCCGCAACTTCTCGTTCTCCGTGATCATCATGTCGATCCTCGCGCTGTCGATGTTCGGCACGCTCACGCTGCTCCCCCAGTACCTGCAGAACGTCGCCGGTCTCGGCGCGCTCGAGTCAGGCCTCATCCTGCTGCCCGGTTCGGTGCTGATGGGTCTTCTCGGTCCGATCATGGGTCGCGTGTACGACGCCCGCGGCACACGCCCGCTGCTCATTCCGGGCACGATCCTGGTGTCGGCGGCGCTGTTCTACTACTCCACGGTCGGCGAGCACACCGTCGCATGGGTGCTGGTCATCGTGCAGGCGGCCATGTCGGTCGGCCTCGCGATGTCGTTCACCCCGCTGTTCTCGGCCTCGCTCGGCTCACTCCAGCGCTCGCTCTACTCGCACGGATCCGCGGTGCTCAACACCCTGCAGCAGGTCGGTGGGGCCGCAGGCGTTGCGGTGCTCACGGTCACCTACTCGGCGATCCTGCACGCGGGAGAGAACGAGGGACTCTCGACCGCCGTCGCCGGGGCTCCGGGAGCCCGCATGGCGTTCCTGATCGCTGCGATCATCTCGCTCGCGGCCGTGGCGCTGAGCCCGTTCGTCAGCAAGCCGGCCGACGACGCCAACGGCGACTTCCACGGCGGTCACTGACCGCCTCAGCGGGGCGGTGTCGTCTGGAGCTACGGTGTCTTAGGCGCCGGCATGCTGCAGGCGCCACCGCCGCAGCATCCTCCGGCATCGCCGTCGAGAAGATTGAGGGTGCCGGGCACCGGCTGCAGCCCGAGGGGCACAGTCTGCTCGGTGGTCTCTCCCTGCGAATCAGTCATCCCTCGATCGTACGCCTGTCCTGACGGGGCGGCGTCGTGTCGTCGACAGCAGATGCAGAGTCCCGACCCTCTACGGTGGAAGGATGCTCAAGCGTTCGATCGCCCGCCTGTACTGGGCCCTCAGCCGTTGGACGCTCGTCGGACACGACTCCGTTCCCACGCGGCCTACGATCCTCATCGGAGCCCCGCACACGTCGAACTGGGACTTCGTCCTGATGCTCGCCATCTCGTGGCGCCTCGGCATCGATGTGCACTGGCTCGGCAAGAAGAGCCTGTTCCGCGGATGGCGCGGACCGATCATGCGGCGGCTGGGCGGCGTCGCCGTCGACCGAGCCGACCCGGGAAGGGTCGTGGCGGAGGTCGTGAGTCAGGTGCACGCGGGTGAGGTCTTCGGCCTGGTCATCACGCCCGATGGCACCCGCGGCGGCAATGAGTACTGGAAGTCGGGCTTCTACCGGATCGCCCGGGAGACGGGGATGCCCCTGACGCTCGGCTTCGTCGACCGCACGACGCGGACGACCGGCCTCGGACCCACGATCGACGTCACCGGTGACGTCGGCGCCGACATGGATCGCATCCGCGCGTTCTATGCGGACAAGGCCGGCGTACGCCCGGAGCGTCGCACCGTTCCCCGCTTGCGCGAGGAACAGCAGCCGCCCGTCGCCGACGGCGCCTGAGCGCGACGAACGACCGGCTCAGTCGACCGATTCGATCTGCGTACGCACGAAGGCGACGTCGTCCTCGGTCAGCTCTTCCTTTTTTCCGACGACGGCACCGGTGATCTCGCGGATCTCCTTACGCACCGTATCGCCCAGATGGGGCGAGCCGCTCTCGAGCAGTTCGTGTCGCGCATCGACGGAGAGGTGCGGCCACCAGTCGTGAATCGGGGGGAGGGTCATGATGGTCTCTTCTCTGGGTTCGGGTCAAGCATCTGGACAGGGCTGAGCGCGGCGCAGGAGACTGAGCCCATGAGTGGTGCGAGCACTACCGGGGCCGGCTTTCGACGATCGCGAGGACGGCCGGGACGAGACGCCGAACGAGCGCGCGGATCGCAACTGGGATGAGCTGCTGCAGGAACTGCGCGTCATGCAGACGGGCACCCAGATCCTCACGGGGTTCCTTCTCGCGGTCGCTTTCCAACCGCGCTTCACCGACATGGACGAGTTCCAGCGCGATGTGTATGTCGTGCTGGTCGCACTCGCCGCGCTGGCGACGATTCTCGCGCTCGCCCCGGTGGGCATGCACCGCGCGTTCTTCGGCCTCCGCCGCAAGCCGGAGTTGGTGAAGATCGCGGCACGCATCGTCAAGATCGACCTGATCGTGATCGGCGCCCTGACGATCGGCGTGACCACTCTGATCATCGACTTCACTGTCGACCGCACCGCCGGCCTCATCGCCCTGTGCTCCGCGCTCGTCGTGGTGGTCGCGCTCTGGGCGGTGCTTCCACGCGTCGTCCGGCGCGCAGCGCGGTCGAAGACGCCCCCGAAGGGCTGACCCCGACCGCGCCCCAGCGCGTCGCTCCCCGAACGCGTGGCCATGCGGGTGCTCCCTTCAGCGGCCCGCAGGGCTCCGGTTCTCGGCGCTCACCATCCAGGCGAACTGCTCGAGACGTTCGATGACGGCGTGCAGCAGATCTGCCGACGTCGGATCTTCCTCGTCGACGGCGTCGTGCACGTCGCGGAGCGTGGCGACCGTGGCCTCCAGGCGCTCGGTGACGAGGTCCGTCGTCTCGGACGTCGACACCTCACCTGCGGGGAACTCGGGCAGCGTGGTCGTCGCGGCGATCGTGGCGCTGCGCCCGTCGGGCACGGCGTGGAGCGCACGCATGCGCTCGGCGATCGTGTCGCTGAAGGTGCGAGCATCCTCGATGATCTCGTCGAGCTGGCGATGCGTATCGCGGAAGTTTCGTCCCACCACGTTCCAGTGGGCCTGCTTTCCCTGCAGGGCGAGTTCGAGCAGATCGACGAGAACGGCCTGAAGGTTCTTGGCGAGAGTCGGGGAGGCGGTGAAGCCCTTCTCCGCGTTCTGTCGTCGCGTGGTCTTCGCGCCCTGCTTCGTCGTCGAGGTCTTGGGGGTGTTCTTGCTCTGTGCCATGGTGTTCCTCCTGACGCCGACGTTAGCCACTTCCCGGCGCGCTACCGAGGGGGTTGACAGTCGTGCCCGGCAGCCTCGATGGTTACGGGCGAAAGGAGTTCCATGACACACCCCGAACAGCAGCCGGATGAACCCGAGACGGTGATCGCACCGCTCAGCGAGCGCGACGCAGGTGAGGTGCTGACCGTGCAACGCGCCGCCTTCGTGTCGGAGGCGCAGATCTACGGCAGTGCGGACATGCCCCCGCTGACGCAGACCCTCGAGGAGATGGTTGCCGAGCTTCGCAGCGGAACCGGCCTGGGCGCACGGATCGACGGTCGCCTCGTGGGTGCGATCCGCTTCCGGGAGCATGACGACACGCTCCTGATCGGGCGCATCGCCATCGCCCCCGACATGCAGGGCGAGGGCATCGGGCGGATGCTTCTGGACGCGGCCGAGAACGCATCGGAGGCGCGCGTCGCCGAACTCTTCACCGGCAGCCTGAGCGAGGCGAACATCCGGCTCTACGAGTCGTGCGGATACGAGGAGAGCGAGCGCGTGCCCGACGGCGACGGGACCGAGCAGGTGTTCCTGCGAAAGCAATTACGCAGGTGAGAGGTTCCTCCGAACCCGCGCGTCGGGGTTGAGATGCCTGCAGACCTGAGGAATCGTAGCCCGGACATGTCGCGACCGTGGCATGCCCCAACCGGAAGGAGAGTCTCGTGCTCACCCTCACCGACAACGCCTCCGCCATCGTCACCACCCTCGTGACCCGTCAGACCGAGGCACCCGATGCGGGTCTCCGCATCCACTCGACGGCCGAGCAGAGCCCCAGCGGGGAATCCCGCCTGGCTGTGCAGGTCACGGCAGATCCCGACCCGCTCGACCAGACGGTCGAGATCGCGGGCACCCGCCTTTTCCTCGATGAGACAGCCGCTGCTGCCCTCGAGGACAAGGTTCTCGATGCGGGCGTCGACGACGAAGGAACCGTGTCGTTCGCGGTCCTTCCCCAGGTCGCCTGACCTTCAGACTTCGGATGCCGCGGCCCGCTCGGGTCGCGGCATCCGCTGTGTTCCCGCTCGTTCCGCGTCCCGGTCCGTCACGCTCGACCGGCGGGTGCGGATACGCTGGCACTCATGAAGATCGCACTTCTCCGCCGCTACGTCGTCCTCGCGGAGACGCTGCACTTCCCGCGCGCCGCTGAACAGCTCGGCATCCCGCTCGCTTCGCTCTACACCTCGCTCGACAAGCTCGAGGAAGAACTCGGCAACACCCTCGTCCACCGTGAGGGCACGCCCCGACTGACGCCCGTCGGCGAGCTGTTCCTCGTCGAGGCGCAGGCAGCGGTGGCCGCCGCTCCCCCGCCCGCGCCGAAGACCGTCGCTCCCGCGGGAGGCAAGGCCAAGGCTTCGAAGGGCAAGGGCCGCGCCCCGATCGTCAAGGGACAGCCGAAGCCGTACAAGAAGCGTCAGGGCCGCTGAGCGGCGTCACTCAGCGCGCATCGCTGAGTCCGCACCGCTGAGCCCACACCACTGAGCCCACACCACTGAGCGACCTCTACAGCTCGGTGACCTGCCCCGCCTCGACATGCCACCGTCGATTGGTCTGCACCGTGTCGAGCATGCGGCGATCGTGGGTTACGAGCAGCAACGTGCCGTCGTACGAGTCGAGCGCCTGTTCGAGCTGCTCGATCGCCGGGAGGTCGAGGTGGTTCGTCGGCTCATCGAGAACCAGCAGGTTCACACCCCGCGACTGCAGCAGCGCCAGCGCCGCGCGCGTGCGCTCCCCGGGTGAGAGGCCATCGACGGCGCGTGTGACGTGGTCGGCTCTGAGGCCGAACTTCGCCAGGAGTGTGCGCACCTCGGCGGAAGCCATCTCCGGCACGAGCGCCTCGAACGCTTCGGCGAGGGGCTCGGAACCGACGAGCAATGACCGCGCCTGATCGATCTCGCCGATCTGCACGCTGCTGCCGAGGCTCGACGTTCCCTCGTCGGGCGCCTGCCGCCCGAGCAGGGCGCGCAGGAGCGTGGACTTGCCGGCGCCGTTCGGACCGGTGATACCGATCCGGTCGCCGACGTTGATCTGCAG
Source organism: Microbacterium sp. NPDC087665 (assembly GCF_044743285.1). Classification (NCBI taxonomy): domain Bacteria; kingdom Bacillati; phylum Actinomycetota; class Actinomycetes; order Micrococcales; family Microbacteriaceae; genus Microbacterium; species Microbacterium sp. NPDC087665. Next base: position 382,138 of record NZ_JBIUWD010000002.1, read on the forward strand.
CGAGACCGGGCCGAGGGTGAAAGCGCCCTGGCGGAGCACGGCCGAGCTCAGGGTCGACACGACGGTGCTGGACCGCGGTGCGGAGCCGATCGTGAACTCCAGCTGCCACTCCTTGCGGGGTTCGTCGACCTCTTCGAGCCGCGCGATCCGGCTCTCCATCTGGCGGACCTTCTGCGCCTGCTTCTCGCTCGACTCGGTCGACGCCTTGCGTCTGATCTTGTCGTTGTCTGGCGCCTTCTTCATGGCGTTGCGCACGCCCTGGCTCGACCATTCGCGCTGGGTGCGCGCCCGGCCGACGAGATCGGCCTTCTTCTCGGCGAACTCGTCGTACTTCTCGCGAAGATGACGGCGTACCGTGGCCCGCTCCTCGATGTAGGCGTCGTAGCCGCCGCCGTACAGACGGTTCGATCCTTGCGCGAGATCCAGTTCGAGCACCTTGGTGACGCTGCGCGCCAGGAATTCGCGGTCATGGCTGACGAGCACCGCTCCCCCGCGCAGGCCGTGCACGAAAGACTCCAGCCGGTCGAGACCGTCGAGGTCGAGATCATTGGTCGGCTCGTCGAGGAGCACGATGTCGAAACGCGACAGCAGGAGGGCCGCCAGCCCCACGCGCGCCGCCTGTCCGCCGGAGAGCGCCGTCATCGGCGTCTCCGCGGTCAGGCCGCCCGCGATGTCGAGTCCCAGGTCGGCGAGCACCACCGGGAGGCGATCATCGAGGTCGGCAGCGCCGCTCGCCAGCCAGCGATCCAGTGCCTCGGAATACGCGTCGGCGGGATCGACCCCGGGCGGCGCGAGAGTGGGGTCACCGAGCGCCGCCGCCGTGGCATCCATCTCTCGGGTCGCTGCGCTGCAGCCGGTGCGGCGGGCGACGTACTGCGCGATCGTCTCGCCGTCGATGCGCTCGTGCTCCTGCGGCAACCATCCGACGAAGGCATCCGCCGGTGCGAGCGAGACCGTACCCGCGGCGGGCGCGTCCGCGCCCGCGAGCAGGCGGAGAAGAGTCGACTTGCCCGCGCCGTTCGCGCCGACGACGCCGACGACATCGCCGGGGGCGACCGTCAGATCGAGGTCCTCGAAGAGGATGCGATGGCCGTACCCACCGGCCAGATTCTGTGCAACGAGGGTGGCGGTCATCAGACCATCTTCTCAGTCCGGAAGGTCAGTCCCAGTCGAGGTAGTCCTCGATGGCCCAGGACGTCGCGCCCATGTGCGTGAACGGGAACAGGTAGCCGCCGCCCTCGACCGGCACGACGCTGACGCGATCGGGAGCGGATGCCTGCAGCTTCTCGCCGTTCGCAGCGGGCGCGATCGGGTCGTCCGTGCCCTGCACGACGAGCACCGGCAGTCCCTCGGCCAGAGGTGCCGGCGCCTGCCATGCGGCGATCTGCAACGCGTCGACCTCCGCATCGCGCGCCGGGGCCGGAATCGCGGCGAGCGCTTCGGCCGACGGGGCGGCCTCGTCGACGCCCAGCAGCAGCACGCCGTTGACGCGATCGTGGTGGTCGAGTGCCACGACGCGTGCGACGGCACCTCCGAACGCGTGACCGCCGACCCAGGCATTCGATACCGACAGGTGGTCCATGACATCGACGACGTCCTGGGCCAGATCGTTCATCGACACCGCGGCATCCGACGGACGGCGCGATCCGATGCGCACGACCTGGAAGTCCTCTTCCGAGACGGAGTGCGCGAGAAGCTCGAGGTAGGCGACGTTCAGACCGTGCCCTGCGATGAGGACCACGGCGGGCCCTGCGCCTTCCACAGTGAACGGGATCGCGCGTCCATCGGGTTCGAAGATCTGAGTGTCGACCATGTTTCGGGCAATCTCCTTGAGTGAGGTGGGCCTTACCCAGCGTACAGAACGAAGACACGGGTGACGAAGCAGCAGCCCGAAGCCGGCGTTCCCTACCCCGCCCACGCGGCCGCGTCAATCGTCTTCCCGGGCACCGGCGCGACGAGCACTGTTGCCCTCGCGAGCACGATCAGTACGTCCCTGCGCCGGATCGTCGGCACCGTTGCGGCGGCCACCATGGCGGTGATGCTCGTCGGGTGCGGCGTGACGATCCCGGCGGATCCGGACGGCACCCTCGACTCAGTACGCGGCCACGAGATCCGTGTGGGCGTCGCGCCCGAGGGCGACCTGGTGCGCGTCGACGACGGCGTTCCGACCGGGAGCGTCGTCGACCTTGTCGAGGACTTCGCCGACAGCCTCGACGCACGACCGGAATGGACCGTCGCGACGGAGGAGACCCTCGTCGGGATGCTCGAAGCCGGCGACCTCGACCTCGTCGCCGGTGGCATCACCTCCGACACCCCCTGGGTCGACAAGGCCGGAGTATCGCGCGGCTACCCGGGCATCCCGGGCGCCGACGGTCGCGAACTCGTGATGCTGGTCCCCCTCGGCGAGAACGCCTTCCTCTCCGATCTGGAAGCGTTCCTCGATGAGGAGGTCGGATCGTGAAGAACCACGAGTTCGGGCGCACCGACCTTCCGCCCGAGCAGGCCAAGGCGCTCCGATCGGCCATCCGCTGGGAGTGGTTCACGATCGGCTACACGAGCATCACGATCGCCGTGATCGCGCTCGTCGTCGGCAATTCGCAGGCCATGCGCACCGCGTGGATCGAAGACATGCTGTCGCTGATCCCGCAGTTCGCGTTCTTGATCGCACTTCTCTTCGTGCGGCGGCGCCCCAGCCTGAAGCATCCGTACGGTCTTCACCGCGCCATGGGGGTCGGTCACCTCGTCGCGGGTGTCGCCCTGCTCGCCGTCGGTGTGAACCTGGCTGTCGAGTCCGCCGCCGGTCTCATCGCCGGCGAGCACCCCACGATCGGGACGGTGCAGCTGTGGGGTCACACCGTGTGGCTGGGGTGGCTCATGGTCGCCGTGATGGCGGTCGTCGTGGTCGGGCCGATCTTCTTCTACGGCCCCGCGAAGGCCAGGCTCGCGCCCGTCCTGCACAACAAGCTCCTGTTTGCCGACGCCGACATGGCGAAGGCCGACTGGCAGACGACCGTCGCATCCATCGTCGGCGTGCTCGGGGTGGGAGCGGGGGTGTGGTGGTTGGACGGAGCGGCGGCCGTGTTCATCTCGCTCGGCATCATCTGGGACGGAGCCCGCAACACCAGGACGGCGATCGTCGACCTCATGGATCAGCGGGCCCGCACCTTCGACAGCGCCCACCCCGACCCGCTCGCTCGGGAGATCGTCAGTTACCTTCGCAGCCGCCCGTGGGTGAGGGATGCCGCCGTGCGCCTGCGCGATCAGGGGCAGGTCTTCCACGTCGAGGCCTTCGTCGTACCGAGACGGGGCAAGATCGCGGTGCAGGACATCTCTCGGGTCGCCGAGGGCATCGCCGACCTCGACTGGAAGGTGCAGGACGTCGTCGTCGTGCCGGCTGAGGCGCTCCCGGACGAGGCGGATCGGGGGCGGTGACCCGCACTCGGCAGATGAGCGTACTGTCAAAGAAGGAACTGACTTTGGTTCTCCAATGATGGGAATCACGTTGTCCACCGCCACACCGCTCTTCCTTTCTGCCCCGACCGCCTCCGCACACAGCACTCCGCCGACCGAGTTGCTCACGCTGGGACTGCTCGCCGACTCCTCGATGGAGAACGAGCGCCGCCTGCCCATCCACCCGCACCACTTCGACCGGATCGACCCGGACATCCGCGCGCGGATGATCGTCGAGCGCGGATACGGCGCCGACTTCCGTCTCGCGCACGGGTACATCGAATCCCGCGTTGGCCGGGTCGCCGACCGCGCCGAGGTGCTCGCCTCCGCCGATGTGTTCCTGCTGCCGAAGCCGCAGGCCGCAGACGTCGCGGCGATTCCCGAGGGCCGGGTGCTCTGGGGATGGCCGCACTGCGTGCAGGATGCCGGGATGACGCAGACGGCCATCGACAGCCGACTGACGCTCATCGCGTTCGAGGCGATGAACCACTGGACCCACCAGGGCGACATCAGCCTGCATGTGTTCCACAAGAACAACGAACTGGCCGGATACTGCTCGGTCCTGCACGCGCTGAGCCTCGTCGGATCCACCGGTGACTACGGACCGCGCCTCAGCGCGGTCGTGATCGGCTTCGGCGCGACGGCCCGCGGCGCGGTGACCGCGCTCAACGCGCACGGCATCCACGATATCGAGGTGCTCACCCAGCGGGGTATCGCGGCGGTGGGCTCCCCCATCCACAACGCCCACATCACCCAGCTGAACACCGACGACGGAGCCACCCACCTCAGCGAGGTCCTGACCGACGAGGGCAACGTTCTTCTGCCGGACTTCCTGGCCTCGCGCGACATCATCGTCAACTGCACGTTCCAGGACGTCGCGGCTCCGCTCACCTACCTGCGGACCGAAGATCTGAAGGGGTTCGACGCCGGAACTCTGATCATCGACGTGTCGTGCGACGAGGGCATGGGCTTCGAATGGGCGAAGACCACCACGTTCGACGAGCCCATGTTCACCGTCGGCGACGGGGTGGACTACTACGCCGTCGACCACAGCCCGTCGTACCTGTGGAACGCCGCCACGTGGGAGATCAGCGAGGCGATGCTGCCGTTCCTGCGCACGGTCATGGAAGGGCCAGGCGCGTGGGCGACGACACCCACCCTCGAGCGAGCCATCGAGATCCGTGACGGCGTGATCCAGAACCCGAGCATCCTCAGCTTCCAGAGCCGTGAATCGGAGTACCCGCACGCGTTGATCGGCTGAGGACTACGCCGCGCTCCCCCACGGATCGAGCAGACCGACCCCGGTGTGCGCAAAGCCCCTGGTGTTTCGAGTCGCACACGTTGCTTCGTGCGCGAGGCAGATCGCAGCGATCTGCGCATCGGCAGTACTGATCGGATGCCCGGACGCTTCGCGCGCGCGGAGGACACCCGCGTAGTGAGAGGCAGCGGTGTCGTCGAAGGCCAGAATCGAACGCGTGCCACGAAAGGGCTCGATCGCGGCTTCGACTCGAGAGGACAGCTCGTCCATGCGGCGACCATCGGGGAGTCGCGCCACGCCGGCCAGCAGCTCAGCCAGCGTCACCGCAGTGATCGCGACATCGCCGGTGAGCGCCTCGAGCCAGGCGACGACGTGTTCATTCGGAGAAGACCGGAAGACCTCCGAGATGACGTTCGTGTCGAGGACGATCAATCGAAGTCCACCGCTCGCGCGATGTCGTTGCGCTCAGGAACCACGAGGCCATCGACGCCTTCGATGCCCTGCGCGGCTTGCATGAGCGCCAGCCCGATGTGCGGCCTGCGTGCTGCCCTCGTCAGAATGTCACGGACCTCGGACTCCATCGAACGCCCGTGACTCTTCGCCTGCGCAGCGAGCTGTTCTTTAACCCGTTCATCGAGTCCTCGAACGATGATCGATGCCATGTGGGAGCCACCTCCTCGCGTGATATCACTAACGATATCACGCGGTATTGGATGCCCCACCGTCAGCCGAACAGGTAGGCGAATCCCCGATCGGATGCCGCCAGATGCGTCGTGAAAACCACCGCCCGGCTGAGATAGTCGAGCGCATATCGCGTGTCGCGGTCGACGGTCCTTGAGACCCGCAACTCATTCTGAAGGTCGACGAGATCGCCGGCAATTTCGCGGACATCCTCGACAAGTGTGAGCAAGTACCTCGAAACACGGATTGAGGAGGAGTGGAGGCGACGCGTACAACGTTCGCGGCTATATGTGTCTCTTCAGCCCGACGTGGGCCGTCTCATAGCCGAGTCGGGCATAGAAGGCGCGGGTCCGATCCCGTGCTTCGTCGGTGGTCACCTGCGCCAATCGCGCTCCCCGCGCGCGACCGAACTCGTGCGCCCACTCGAGCATCGCCGCGCCGAGGCCCTGTGATCGTTCCTTCGGCGCAACGCGCAGTCCCTCGATCTGCAGTCGGGTCGATCCGCTGCGGGATAGCCCGGGGATGACGGTCAGTTGCATCGTGGCGACGATGTGGTCGCCACTGTCGCGGACGACCCCCAGATAGTGGGAGCTGTCGCGAGCGATCGCGCTGAAGGCCGCCTCATATCGCTCGAGTTCGACGCTCTCACGGTCCGCACCGAACTGATCATCGAACAGCAGCGCGGCGATCCCCCCGATGTCACCGCGATCCGCACGCTCGAGCCGGAAGATACGGCCCGCCACCTGCAGTCGTCCACGAACGGACGACCGCGCGTCCGCCTGCAACCTGGCGACGAGCAGGTCGAGCCATCCACCGACGCTGGCGCGAGCCTCGACGGTGTCGGGATAGCGGCATCTCAGGTGCAGGCCCGACTCGTCCAGGATGAACCAGAGCATGACGCCGTCGGTGTCGGTCGCTGCGCTGACGTACTGGGCGTCGAGCCCGACGGAGTCGATGCGCACGGGCAGCCTGCGCAGATCCAGCCACGAGATCGCGAACATCCCGGGTGCCACGGGCATGCCGCCCCACGGAGCGAGCACGTCTGCGAGCGGCCACGCCCCGAGTTGCACCGCTTCCTTCACCGCCGCTGCTGCCGCGTGCGGTTCGGCGACATCCGACTCGAGGACGGAGTTGGTGATGAACCACCCGACCGAGTCATGCCACGTGTCCTCGAAGCGGCTGTGCACGGGGAACACTGCTCGGAGCGGGGCATCCGCCAATTCGCGGGTCACCGCGGTCATCGCGACCACGGCGCGTGCGAGGGTCGAGACGCCGTCGTCGCGGGCCTGCGCAGCGAACGCGGCGGCATCGTCGACATCGAACACATCGCGCACTTCCACGCGCTCCCGATGCGGTTCGGGCGCACCCAGTGGCAACGGGAACTGCGGCATCACGCCACCGCTGTCCGCGATGATGTCTTCCCAGCGCTGACGCACGTGATCGGGCGCGGCATCCCGATCCAGCAGCGCCTGCGTGTGCTCGACGAATGCCGGCGCTGGCATCGGCTTCGCGCTGGCCCTCTCGGTGTCGAGGGCAGACAGCAGGTCGCGCGCGATCACCAGCATCGACCACATGTCGACGTGAGCGTGGTCCGCTGCGATCACGACCGTGAGCCCCGCGGCGGTCTCCAACACGCACAGCCGGTGCGAGGGACGTTGATACGGCGAACATGCCGCATCGAGGATGTCCCGCAATGCGTCGTTGACCGCCTGACCGGATGCCACCGGATGCTCGACCCAGCTTCCGGGTGCGATCTCGATCTCGTGGAGTACCGGATCGCCATCCGCACCGGGCGCGAACGCCGATCGCAGCGTGCCATGCCGAGCGATGACAGCCAGCCAGGCCTCGGCGATCGCCTCACGGCGCGTCGGTGCAGGCAGCCGGAAGGACAACGCCATCCAGGAGCCGGGTCGATCGCCAGCCCCGACATGGAGCCGCTGATCGAAGGACACGGGGAGGCGTCGTCCGAGCGCAGACGCGGTGACGTCGTAACCCCAGAGCCGTCCGAAAGGGAGGCGGAGGTGCGTGACGTTGGTCAGTCGCATGGGTAGCACCCTATCGCCCCCGATAATCTGAAACTCACACGACTGCCCGAGCGGATTCGATCAGTCATCGATGGAGGAGCCTGATGCCGACTTTCGAGGTACCCGGAGCCGAGCTCGCCGTCGCTTTGAGCGATGAAGGCGGACACCCGGTCGTGCAGCTGCACGGCCTCACGTCGAGCCGGGCCCGCGATCGGGTGCTCAATCTCGACCTCGGTCGAGGGCTCAGCGGCACCCGACTACTGCGGTACGACGCACGCGGCCATGGCCGGTCGACGGGGCGGAAGGTCCCCGAGGACTATCGCTGGCAGAACCTCGCCGACGATCTTCTGCGATTGCTCGACCGCTGGTTTCCGGGCGAACGCGTGCACGGCGTGGGGCCCTCCATGGGCGCGGCGACTCTTCTGCACGCTGCCGCGGTCGAACCGGACCGTTTCACCGGACTCACGCTCATGGTGCCGCCCACGGCGTGGGACACCAGACCCGATCAAGCCGCGATCTACCGTGCAGCGGCGGCGCTCATCGAATCCGACGGTGTGGAAGCCTTCCTCGCCGCCTCACGCGGGGCGACACCTCCCCCGGCCACCGTCGGTGCACCCGAGACATGGCCCGACGTCGCGGATGCCCTCTTGCCGTCTTTGCTCCGCGGCGCGGGGCTCAGCGACCTGCCTGCGCTTGAGGTCGTCGCGCGAATCGACGTGCCGACGACGATCCTGGCGTGGGTGGATGATCCGGGCCACCCGCTGTCCACCGCCGAAGCCCTCGCCGTGCTGCTGCCGCACGCGACGCTCACGGTCGCCCGCACCCCGGAAGATGTCGAAGCCTGGCCCGAAGTCCTGAGTCAGGACGTCGACCGGCGGGGATAGCGTCGGGTTCGCTCAGTTGTTGGCGTGGAAGTCCGTGACGTCGCCATCCTGCTCGGGTAGAACCGGCGACGCACGCGCGTTTGCGATGGCCGACAGCCCGAAGAGGTACCGTGTACCCACCTCGGCCCTAGTGATCGACCGCAGCTTGTATCCGAGCGGTCGAGGATGCCACGTGGCATCTGGTCGAACCTCGTTCAGGTAGATGTAGCGCGGGGTCACCTGATCCAGAGTGCCGACCCAGATCGCGCTGCGTTCATTTTCCTTCTGAATCCCGAGCAACTCGCCTTGACGTGTGAAACCGCCGAGGGCCGACGCCGCATCGTTTAAATCGACGTCGAGGGGGAAGGAAGGTGGCCACTCAGGCTGCATCTTGACGAACTCCTGGGCAAACGTTTCGTCGGGCGTGACGCGCGCGACGTCGCGCAATCGGAGCACAATGCACCCGTCGAAGTATCCGCCGTCGGTAGTCTGCGCCAGCAGCACCCACCTCTTGCCGATTCGAAGCACGATGCCATCGACCCGGTCGGCGAATTTCGGCTTGCGCTCGATACGCAGAATCGCCTTCGCCTCCTGACCTCGTCGGAGTGCCTGATGCAACCGCCGGGAACCGTCGACTCAGCGCTTGCCCGTAGATGGATTTCCGACGCGGAATTCCACGACGCTCCGAACGCCGGTCAGCATCACGATCCAAGCTCGACGCGCCTGCCGCCGCCCATGTCAGCCTCTGTGTCGGTGACGGTCGCATAGGCCCCCGCAGGCACACCGGGAAGGGTCGCTACCTCGCGAGCAAGGGCGATCAGATGCGCCTCAGGCGCTCCGTGCACGAAGAACAGATACTCACTACCGAGCTCTTCCCCATCGTCGTACATCTCCCCCTTCGAGCCGTCGAGCTCGAAAAGGAACTCCATGACTGCGTCGATCCACGGAAACGGGTACTCGCCTTCCGGCACATCGTTCGGCGTCAGAGGGACATGTATCTCGACAAGGAGTTCGGCCATGCCGCCAGTATGTCAGCGCGACCGGCACGGGATGCAGCTCGACATTCGCCGCGCCCGCTCAGGCGACTCGCTCGACTCGGTTCTGTCAGCCGGGTGGGGCCCTGCTAGGCAGGGTTGCGGTCCGGTTGTTAGTCTGTGGCGAGTCTTATGGGTCGGGGGGCCACATGCCAGATGATTTCAGTGTCACGTACGCCGCTCAACGGCATCGGGGAGTTTGGCGAATCCGCCAAGAACATGAACGAGGAAATCGACCGAAGCGGGGGCTAGGTGCGACGATCGTGTGGTTCGGGTATGACTCGCCGAATGTCATCACGGAGCCTTCGACGGGGCAGGCGGTCGTGGGTGCAGAGACCTTGACCGGGTTCCTGCGCGGACTCGACCAGGCAGCACCGCCCAACGCGGTCACGACGGTGATCGGGCACTCCTATGGCAGTACGACCGCGTTCCTCGCTGTCGGCAGCGCCGCAGATAATCTGGGGGTGGACAACCTGATCGCCGTCGGATCCGCAGGACTCACCGATCACGCGCTCGGCACCGATCCCGACGCTCGGGTCGACTACTCAGGCACGAACGTCTTCGCCTCCACGTCCCCCGATGACGCCCTGGCTCGGATAGGCCGCCTGAGTCCCCACCCCATCGATCCCGGCAGCATCGACGGGGCCGTGTCCTTCGATTCCGACGGCAGCTACACACCCACCCCTGACGGGTCCGAACCCACCTGGCAGCAGCACGACGGTACGCCCCTTCTCAAAACCCCCGGTCACGGCACCCACAGCGAAGGCACCATTCCTCTCCCCTGGGATCAGCCGGGCGGGTACCTCCAAGAAGGTTCGGAGTCGTTCGCGAACATCATCGGAATCATCACCAGCGGCGAACCGGTGACGGCCCCAGGCGGCTTTGGCAGCCAGACTGTGTTGCAAGGATGACTTCTTCGACCCCGAAAGACCGACAGCGACGACACCTCGCCTGCATCGTGCTGGCGCTGACAGGAGCCCTTCTCATGACCGGATGCACCCCCGCCCCTACAGGTGACGAGCTCTACGCTGACGCAGAACAGACCTACTTGTCCTATCGAGAACTCGCGAACGAGCTTCAACTCGAGTACCACGATGGCCCGTGGGAGGTTGGATCGCTTGGTTCCTACGGCATGCAGCCCCGGCAGTGCGACAACGACAAAGGCTACTACTTCACCCTGAACCGCAATGTCTGGCTCGATGGTTCCAAACGGGAGGAGTACGCGGACATTGCCGAACGCTTCCTGAAAGCGCAGGGGCTATCCCCGGCACGTCAGGTGTTCGGTGCCGACGACAACGACGGCCAGATACTCCAGGTCATCGTCCGCGACGAAGGTGACTACGAACTGCTTATGGTCGAGTTCCGCAAGAACGGCAACGTCGGCATCAGCGTCGACACTGCCTGTCGCCCTGGAGATGCCTTCGAGCTCTCCGACATGCTCTTCGGCGGCGTCTATCTCAGCGAGGGGTATCTCCCCACCGATGTCGAGGCTCCTACCGATCCGCTGTTCTTCGGCATCACGCCCGGTGACCCGCAGTTCGTCCGCGAGGATCCCACTCCGACGCCGACACCCTGATGAACAGACGGCAACGGTGACACGCAAGGGCCCGTCCCCGCCGCGGCTTGGCGCCTACATCGTGCTGGCGCTGACAGGAGCCCTCCTCATGACCGGATGCACCCCCGCCCCCACCGGCGACGCGCTCTACGCTGACGCGGAACAGACCTACTTCTCCTATCGGGAAGTCGTCAACGAGCTTCAACTCAAATACCACGATGGCCCGTGGGAGGTGGGATCGATCGGCTCATACGGCATGCAGCCCAATCAGTGCGACAACGACGCGGGCTACAACTTCACTCTGCACCGCAGCATTCGGCTGGACGCCTCCCAGCGTGAGGAGTACGCAGACATCGCGGAACGCTTCCTGAAAGAAGAGGGGCTCTCGCCGTCACGTCAAGTCATCGGTGCCGACGACAACGATGGTCAAGTGCTCCAGGTCATCATTCGCGACCAAGGTGACTACGAGCTGTTCCTGGTCCGGTTCCTCAAGAACGGCAGCATCGGTATCAGCGTTGACACTGCCTGCCGTCCCGGTGACGCCTTCGAACTCTCCGACATACTCTTCGGCGGCGTCTACCTCAGCGAAGGTTATCTCCCCGATGTCGAGGCTCCGACCGATCCGCTGTTCTTCGGCATCACGCCCGGCGAACCGCAATTCGTCCGCGACGATCCCACTCCGACGCCGACGCCCTGATGGACTTGCTCACGAAATCAACTGGCGCTCAATTGTTCAGTTGTTGAAGCGGAACTCCACGACGTCGCCGTCCTGCATGACGTAGTCCTTGCCCTCGAGGCGGGCCTTGCCCTTGGCGCGCGCTTCGACCACCGAGCCGGTCTCGACGAGGTCGGCGAACGAGACGATCTCCGCCTTGATGAAGCCCTTCTCGAAGTCGGTGTGGATGACACCGGCCGCCTGCGGCGCCTTGGAGCCCTTGGGGATCGTCCAGGCGCGCGCTTCCTTCGGGCCGGCGGTGAGGTACGTCTGCAGGCCGAGGGTGTCGAAGCCGATGCGGGCGAGCTGGTCGAGACCGGACTCATCCTGTCCGGTCGATGCCAGCAGTTCGGCCGCATCCGCCGGGTCGAGGTCGATGAGTTCCGACTCGATCTTCGCGTCGAGGAAGATGGCCTTGGCCGGGGCGACCAGGGCGGCGAGCTCCGCCTTGCGGTCGTCGCTGGTGAGCACGCCCTCGTCGACGTTGAAGACGAAGATGACCGGCTTCACGGTGAGCAGACCCAGCTCGCGGATCGGGTCGAGGTCGAGGCCGCTCGTCGAGAGGAGCACGCCCCGCTCGAGAGCATCCTTCGCGGCGATCGCCGCCTCGAGCACCGACGGGTCGATCTTTTTGCCGCGCACTTCCTTCTCGTACCGCGCGATCGCCTTGTCGACGGTCTGCAGGTCGGCGAGCATCAGTTCGGCGTTGATCGTCTCCATGTCGGAGGCCGGGTTGACGGCTCCGTCGACGTGCACGACGTCATCGTCGGAGAACCCGCGCACGACCTGCGCGATCGCGTCGGCCTCACGGATGTTCGCGAGGAACTGGTTGCCCAGGCCCTCTCCCTCGCTGGCGCCGCGCACGATGCCGGCGATGTCGACGAACGACACCGCTGCCGGGAGGATGCGCTCGCTGCCGAAGATCTCGGCGAGCTTGTCGAGACGCGGATCGGGCAGGTTCACCACCCCGACGTTCGGCTCGATCGTCGCGAACGGATAGTTCGCCGCGAGCACGTCGTTCTTGGTGAGAGCGTTGAAAAGGGTGGACTTGCCGACGTTGGGCAGGCCGACGATTCCGATAGTGAGAGCCACGGGGTACGAGTCTACCTGTCGCGGTGATGCGTCTCCGCGGTCACGGGCAGTTGCCCTTGGGCGTGCCCGCTTCGAGTTCCACGAGCCACGGCAGCAGTTCCGGCAGAGCGGCGTAGGCGGCGAAGCCGTGATCGACGTCGGGAAGTCGATGGAAGGTCACGTCGGTCTTCTGCGTGCAGAGCTGCTCGACATAGGCGTCGGTCGCGGTCGGTGCGACGAGTTCGTCGGCCTGCCCCTGCGCCACGAAGACCGGCACCGTGATGGGCGCTCCGCCGGCACTGTTCTCGCGCAGCATCGTCTGCCAGGGTTCGGTCGTCGCCGGGTTGCTGGTGACGTATCCCCCCACGAGCGGGCCGGCGATCGCGTGGATCTTCTCGTTCTCGGTGAGGAGGCAGAGCGCGGCCATGTCGGCGGTCGCTGCGGCGCCGGCCGGAGTGAGGATCGCCTGGATGGCGTCTTCGCCGAAGCGGTCGGCGTAGGCGGCGGTGTAGGCAGGGATCGCGTAGGAGGCGATCGTGACGCCCGATATGTCGTCGATGTCATCGCTCATCAGGGTCGTCAGGTCGGCGGCCGGTGCGGCGACGGCGACGCCCTCGAGGGTCAGCTCCGGCGCATAGGCCGCTGCCCTCTCGGCGGCGAAGAGCGCGGCCTGGCCGCCCTGGGAGTGCCCCCACAGCACGAACCTCTCACTGATCTGGGCATCCTCGATGCTGTGCGCCGCGCGCACCATGTCGAGAACGCTGTTCGATTCGGGCACCGCCAGCAGATACGACGATGCCTCGTCGACTCCCAGTCCCGGATAGTCGGTCGCCGCGATGGCGTAGCCCTCATCGAGCAGCTCGTGCATCCCGGCGATGTACTCGAAGGGATCGAGCCCGAGGGAGGGCGCGCATTCCATCGCGGCCCCGGTCGTCGGATGCGCCCACGCGACGACCGTGCGGCCGTCGGACGGCGCAGGACTGTTCGGAACGATCACCACGCCCGAGACGGTGATCTCGGCTCCGGCGAGATCACGGGATGCGTAGAGGACGCGCCAGGCTGTCGATCCGGCCGGCGCGCTCGCGATCTCCTCACTGCGGATGACGGTTCCCGGCTCCGCGGTGGGAGACGGAGACGGCGACGCGTAGAACGCCGGATCCGTTGCCAGCTCGGCCTCGCCCTCCGCGACCCGGCGGACGCCGTCGACCACGACCAGCAGCAGGATGACCGCGATCACGCTCAGGACGACGGTCGCGCGCGGATGCCGACGCGCCCAGCGGACACGATGCGGCCCGGCAGCGACCGTCTCATCGCCGCTCATGGCTCACGCCTCGCGGATGGCGCGGAACGCCCGGGTTACATAGGGAAGCGTGATCGTGCCGTCGTGCAGACCGAGGTCGTCGAACAGCGCATCCATCGCGCGTCGGATCCGCGACCGCTCGTCTTCATCCGCGATGATCACCGCGCTTCGAGACGATGCCAGCCGATGCAACTGCTCACGACTGATCTCTCGGGACCACTCCCACGATGCGCTCTCGAGAGCGCCGAAGGGGGCATCGACGATGGGGGCGCCCTGCGCCAGCATCTCCTCGGCCGCACTGGGGTGCATGATCTCGGTGAGCGCCCGCACCCAGTCGGCACGCTCGTCTCGCACGTTCCAGATGAGCCCGAGGGCGCCACCCGGCCGCACCACCCGGCCGATCTCGCGCGACGCCGCGACGGGATCGACCCAGTGCCATGCCTGACCGAGGACCACCGCGTCGACGCCGGCATCCGGCAGCGGAAGCGACTCAGCGGTTCCGACGAAGGTCGGCACGCCCGGGAGAGCTGCCCGGAGAGCTGCGAGCATCCCGGGATCGGGATCGATCGCCACGACCTGCGCCCCGGGCGCTGCCACGAGCGCACGCGTGAGCTTGCCGGTGCCCGCCCCGACATCGGCGATGCGGTTCGCCCCGACCGGGAGGATGTCGAGCATCCACGCCACGGCCTCGAACGGGTACTCGGGTCGTCCGGCCTCGTAATTCTGTGCCTCTGCGCCGAAAGACGTCGCTCTGCTGTCCGCCATCTCGCCAGCATACGGCGTGCCCTCCGCGGCAGAACAGGGTCTGCCGTGAGAGTGGATACGTGCCCCTGAACTTCACCGCCATCGACTTCGAGACGGCGAATTCGAGCCCCGCCTCCGCCTGCGCCGTCGGACTCGTCCGCGTTCGAGACGGCGAGGTCGTCGCGACGACCGGTTGGCTGATCCAGCCGCCGCCCGGGCACGACGAGTTCCAGGAATGGAACGTGCGCATCCACGGCATCCGCGCGGAGGACGTGCTGTCCGCATCGACATGGGCCGATCAGTTCGATCGGCTGTGCGACTTCGCCGGGGCCGACGTGCTCGTCGCGCACAACGCCGGGTTCGATCTCAACGTGCTGCGACGCGCCTCCGAGGCCACCGGAGGCATCTGCCCCCCGTATCGCTCGCTGTGCAGCCTGCAGGTGGCACGCAAGACGTATCAGCTGGACTCGTATCGCCTGCCCGTGGCTGCCGCGGCGGCGGGCTTCGAGGAGTTCGCCCACCACGACGCGCTCGCCGACGCGCGGGCGTGCGCGCAGATCGTGATCGATGCCGCGCGCCGCGCCGGCGCCGCGGACGTCGACATGCTCGCGGAGCTGTTGAGCCTTCGCGTGGCGGGCACTCCGGCTCGCACTCCGGAGCGCGCGGTCGCGTAGGCAGCGGCATTCCCGGAGAATGTCGGATGCCGGGCGCATCATGAACACATGGATGCTCCGCTGATCGTTCTCCTCTTCGTCGCCGCTCTGTGCGCCGGCGCCGCCGTCGGATGGTTCCTCCGCGCCGGACGCGGGGCTGCAGATCTCGCACGCGCGCAGGCCGAACTGGCCGCGGCGCGCGACGACCGCGACCGCCAGTACGACCTGTACCGAGACGCCGTCGAGCACACACGCGCCGAGCAGCGCGCCGAAGCGCAGCGCGTGCAGCAGCAGAACGCGGTGCTCACGGCACTCGCCCCGGTGCGCGAGAGCCTTCAGCAGATGCAGCAGAAGGTGTCGTCGATCGAGCAGGAGCGCCACGCGCAGTTCGGCTCTCTCGCCGAGCAACTGCGACGCGCACAGGAGTCCGACGAAGCACTGCGTGCCACCACCGAGTCGCTCGCCGGCGCGCTGCGTTCGACGTCGACGCGCGGAGTGTGGGGCGAGACGCAGCTCCGGCGGGTCGTCGAGGCTGCCGGCCTCACGCGCCACGTCGACTTCGATCTGCAGACGACGATCTCGTCCGACCGCGGTGTCGGTCGCCCCGACATGGTGATCCGACTGGCGGGAGGGGCGTCGATCGCCGTCGATGCGAAGGTGCCACTCGATGCCTACCTCGAAGCCTCCGCGCTGCCGGGAGGCGACACGCACGAGGCACAGCGTCGCGTGCACATGCAGAAGCACGTCAAGGCGGTGCGCGCGCACATCGACGCCCTGGCGAAGAAGGCATATTGGTCGGGTCTCGACTCGAGTCCCGAGTTCGTGATCTGCTTCCTGCCGAGCGAGTCGCTGCTCGCTGCGGCGATCGACGAAGACCCCACCCTGCTCGACTACGCGTTCAGCAAGCGGGTCGCGCTGGCCTCCCCCGTCAACCTCTGGGCAGTACTCAAGACCGTTGCCTACACGTGGACGCAGCAAGAGGTCTCGACCGAGGCGAGAACGCTCCTGGCCCTGGGTACCCAGCTCTACGACCGGCTCGGCACACTCGCCGGACATGCCGACGACCTGCGGCGAGCGCTCGAACGCACGGTCGAGAGCTACAACAAGTTCGCCGGATCACTCGAGAATCGCGTCCTGGTGACCGCCCGGCAATTCCCGGGCATCGATGCCACGACCCTCGATGCCGAGCCGCAGCGGATCATCGCGCCGTCTCGACGCTTCACCGCTCCGGAGCTCGTCAGTGAGGAGTCGGACGACGCACGGCGGGTACGAGCCGAGATCGGCGAGGTGCGAGACCGCGTGCTGTTCGATGACGACAGCGAGCGGTGACGGTCAGGACGCGATGGCGGGGACGCCGCTCAGCAGCAGGATGACGAGACCGCTCGTCGCGAGGAACGCACCGATCATCCACCAGGCGCTGATCTCATGACCCTCGTCGCGTCGCACCCGGAACAGCACGTCGGCGCGACGGGCCGGATCGACGACCGGCTGAGTAGATGCGACGGCCGGCGCGGAGGCAGCGATGTTCGCTTCGGCTTCCGCTGCGCTCACGCGCAGAATTCGACCGGTGTTCGTCGTGACGATGGTGGTCGGTTCGGCCTTCGAGCTGCGTGTCCGCGGCGTGGTCATGTATTTCGCCTCTCCTGTGCCTGTGGTGCCAGACGGCTCGGCCGTCGGCGACAAACCCAGTGACAAGTCTGACACGATGGCCGACGAATCGCAGGATCCGACCCCGAGGAGCGATACCGGGTCGGTAACGATGCCGATCCGGCGGAGGCGGCTCAGCCGCGCGCGATCCCTACAGCCACTTCGAGACGAGATGCTCCGAAGCGATGCGCCGCAGCGTTCCGGAGGCACCGCGCAGCACGACGCTCTCGGTGTACACGTAGCCGCGCTCGCGCCGCACACCCGCGACGAGCTGGCCGTCGGTGACGCCGGTGGCCACGAAGATCGTGTTGCTGCCGCTCACGAGGTCATCCGCCTCGTAGACGCGATCCATCTCGAGACCCGCGTCGATCCCGCGCTGGCGCTCGTCGTCATCACGCGGCCAGAGGCGGCCCTGGATGTGCCCGCCCAACGCCTTGATGGCACAGGCGGTGACGATCCCCTCCGGGCTCCCGCCGACGCCGACGCACATGTCGGTGCGCGCGTCGTGGCGGGCGGCATTGATTCCGCCGGCGACGTCGCCGTCGCTCATGAGACGGGTGCCCGCGCCCGCCTCGCGGATCTCCTGGATGAGCTGCTCGTGGCGGGGCCTGTTCAGCACCGAGACGACGATCTCGTCGACGGGCTTCTCCAGCGCTCCGGCGAGTCGCCGGATGTTCTCACCGATCGGGAGGCGGATGTCGACCACCCCGACGCCGGCAGGGCCGGTGACGAGCTTGTCCATGTAGAAGACGGTGGAGGCATCGAGCATCGTTCCGCGGTCGGAGACAGCGATGACCGACAGCGCGTTCTGACGCCCTGCCGCGGTCAGTGACGTGCCGTCGATGGGGTCGACCGCGATGTCGCAGAGCGGGCCCTGGCCCGTGCCGACGACCTCGCCGTTGAAGAGCATGGGGGCGTTGTCCTTCTCGCCCTCGCCGATCACCACGCGACCCTGGAAGTCGACCGTGCCGAGAAAAGCGCGCATGGCATCGACGGCGGCGCCGTCCGCTGCTTCCTTCGCACCGCGACCGATGAACGGGACGGCACGGATGGCCGCCGCCTCCGTCGCTCGCACCAACTCCATCGCGAGGTTGCGGTCGGGTCGAAGCGGGCTCAGATCTGCAGTCAGACTCACCATGGGGTCAGCCTAGCCAGCGGTGTGCGTAATATCGCCGACTTTTTGGCCGCTCACGACGAAGGATTCGCGTTTCTTAACAGGACGAAAGAAGGTGGGGTCCCCCGCTCGCCCCTGCCTCCCGGCATCCTTCGACTCGCCCCGCTAGAGTGACTGCTGTCCCGGCTCACCTAACGCAGGAGTTCTCATGCCCGTCGCCACCCCGGATCAGTACGCAGAAATGCTCGACCGCGCGAAGGCCGGCGGCTTCGCGTACCCCGCTTTCAACGTCTCCAGTTCGCAGACGATCAACTCCGTCCTTCAGGGACTGACCGAGGCCGGCTCCGACGGCATCATCCAGGTCACGACCGGCGGTGCCGACTACTTCGCCGGCCACACGGTCAAGGGCCGCGCCACGGGAGCACTCGCCTTCGCGCGCTTCGCGACCGAGGTCGCCAAGAACTACCCCGTCACCGTGGCCCTCCACACCGACCACTGCCCGAAGGACGCCCTCGCCGGCTTCGTCGAGCCCCTGATCGCCGCCTCCGAAGAAGAGGTCAAGGCCGGACGCAACCCGATCTTCCAGTCCCACATGTGGGACGGCTCGGCCGTGCCGCTCGCCGAGAACATCGAGATCGCCAAGGACCTCCTCCCCCGCATGAAGGCGATCAACGCCATCCTCGAGGTCGAGATCGGTGTCGTCGGCGGCGAAGAAGACGGCGTCACCCACGAAGGCTCGAACGAGGCGCTCTACACGACCTTCGCCGACGTCGACCAGGCCGTGCAGGCACTGGGCCTCGGCGAGCAGGGCCGCTACATCGCCGCCCTCACCTTCGGCAACGTTCACGGCGTGTACAAGCCGGGTGGCGTGAAGCTGCGTCCCGAGCTCCTCGGCGAGATCCAGGCCGAGGTCGCCGCCAAGTACAACACCGGCGCGAAGCCCCTCGACCTCGTGTTCCACGGCGGCTCCGGTTCCACAGACCAGGAGATCGCCACGGCCGTCGCCAACGGTGTCGTCAAGATGAACATCGACACCGACACCCAGTACGCCTACACGCGTGCGATCGCCGACTACATGTTCAAGAACTACGACAGCGTCCTGAAGGTCGACGGCGAGGTCGGCAACAAGAAGCTCTACGACCCCCGCGCCTGGGGCAAGGTCGCCGAGGCTGCGATGGCCGCCCGCGTCGTCGAGTCGACGCGCCAGCTCGGCTCGTACGGCCAGTCGAAGAGCTGACCGCACACCGACCGGATGCACGAAGGGTGCCCTGCCGCGAGGCGGGGCACCCGTCGTCGTCGTACGGCTCAGCCGCCGGAGATGCTGTTCATGTGCGAGACGAAGGCAGGGTCGCCGAGCATCGGCACCGCGATGCAGATCGAGGCGAGGCCGATCGTCACGACCGCGCCGACGAGCGGCACCCACCAGGTGAGTTTTCCGCGGCGGAGGCGCCGGATCGACAGCGCCGACGTGATCGCCCAGCCGGCGACGAGCAGCATCGCGGCGATCGTGCCCCACAGCTTGCCCTGCGCGATGTTGGTGAACTCCCCGTCGACACCGAGGACGGCCAGGGTCTCGTTCATGACGCGGGTCGGGTCGAGGTACGAGAGCCCGCTGACGACGACGTTCACAAGGCCGTAGGCGAGAAGCCCGATCGTCACGAAGCGGTCGACCGGATGCGAGCGTACGGGCGCCGCCTCGACGAGAGCGGATGTCACGGTCGACGCGATCGGCGGCTGCCCTGCGGCCGGGGAGGGCTCCGCCACGGGCGGGAGTCCAGCGGCGCGCCGCTGCTCCTCGGGTGTGGCGAGTTCTCCGTACTGGGGCCGTTGATCGGTCATCCCGCCATGCTAACCGCCTCGCCTGTGGGCTGACGCCCGATGAGACGCTCCGACCGGCGATCGGAGCGGGCCGGAGCGGGAAGAAGGGCGGCCCCGGAGATTTGGGGACTCTCGGGGCCGCGGATTCGGAGCGCTGGGGACGCATCCTCCTCACAATCAGCCGCACAGGGCTGGGGACCCTCATGCGACCAGTAGTGCCGTTATGCACAGACGACTACATCCTCATTGTAGAAAGGGGACGGATGCCGCGCCAGGTGCGGATCTTCAGATAGTGAACTCGGGCGCCGGCTCGCCCTCGGTGAAAGCATCCGCCCCGAGCTGCAGCGACAGCAGCCGGGCCGTTCTCTGCAGCTTCGACACGAGCGAACGATCGACGACCGCTTGATCGGCGGGCAGCGAGATCGCGAGCGACGCGGTGAGGTTGGGCGCGATCACCGGCACGGCGACGCAGGTCGCACCGATGATGTACTCCTCCTGGTCGACCACCCACCCGGTCGTATGCTCGAGCTGCATGAGCAGCGTGCGTCGATTGCTGATCGTGCGGGGAGTGAGTTCTTCGAGAGCGTGCCGCGAGAGATAGTCCAGGCGGTCGTCGTCGGTCAGCTCCGCGAGAATCTGCTTGCCGAGAGCCGTCGCGTGCGCGCTGGACTGCAGACCGACCCAGAGTTCCACGCGAGGATTGCGCTCGGCGTCGACGATGTCAACGAGGTGCATCTCGCCGTCGTCGTAACGGGAGAGGTACGCGGTTGCTCCGATCTCATCGGTCACGGCGCGCAACGCCGTTCGCACGCGTGCGAGGAAGACGCCGCGGGAGTCGATCTCGTGCTGAAAGGTCGGGAATCGTGTGCCGAGCACCAACCCGTCGGGCTCGGCCGCGAGGTATCCCTCGTGGATGAGCGTGCGCACCAGGTTGTATGTGGTGCCCGGGGTGAGGCCGGTGATCGCCGCCAGCATCTTCGGCGGCAGAGGACGCGGGGAGTTGGCGACGATGTCGACCAGGCGAAGAGCCCGCTGCACCGAGCCGATGAGCGTGGGTTCCGGCGCCTCGGCGCGCAAAGCTACGCGCCTCCTCCGGTTGCGCGACCGCCGAGGGCCCGATCGTCGCGCTGGCCCGAGGCGTCGTGGCGCAGCTCCTTCGGCAGGGAGAACATGAGGTCTTCCTCGGCCGTCTTCACCTCTTCGACATCGCGGTAGCCGGCATCGCCGATCGCGTCGAGAACCTCGCGCACGAGGACCTCGGGAACGGAGGCCCCGCTGGTGACGCCGACGGTCTCGACGCCGTCGAGCCACTCCTGCCGGATCTCTTCCGCGTAGTCCACGCGGTACGCCGCCTTGGCGCCGTACTCGAGTGCGACCTCGACCAGGCGGACGCTGTTCGACGAGTTCGATGACCCGACCACGATCACGAGGTCGGCGCCGACGGCGACCTTCTTGATCGCGACCTGGCGGTTCTGCGTGGCGTAGCAGATGTCGTCCGACGGCGGATTCTGGAGTTCCGGGAATCGGGTGCGCAGACGGTTGACGGTCTCCATGGTCTCGTCGACGGAGAGCGTGGTCTGCGAGAGCCAGACGACCTTGTTCGGGTCTTTGACGACGACGGTGTCGGCTTCGGCCGGCGAGTTCACGACGGTGACGTGGTTCGGGGCCTCACCCGCGGTGCCCTCGACCTCTTCGTGCCCTTCGTGGCCGATGAGCAGGATCTCGAAGTCGTCACGTGCGAAGCGCACCGCCTCACGGTGAACCTTCGTCACCAGCGGGCAGGTCGCGTCGATCGCGTGCAGGCCGCGGTCGGATGCTGCGTTCACAACGGCCGGCGAGACGCCGTGCGCGCTGAAGACGACGTGCGCACCCTCGGGGATCTCGTCGACCTCTTCGACGAAGATCGCGCCCTTCTCCTCGAGCTCGGTGACGACGTGGATGTTGTGCACGATCTGCTTGCGCACGTAGACGGGGGCTCCGTAGCGTTCCAGGGCCTTCTCGACGGCCACGACGGCTCGGTCGACGCCGGCGCAGTATCCGCGCGGTGCGGCGAGCAGAACCCGCTTGTGTCCGGCCACCGGGATATCCTGAAGCCGCCCGGCCGCCGCACGCACTCGTGGGAGGCGGGGGATGGGGAGATGAACGGCAGTCGAAGTCACCCCTCGATTCTATCGGCGTCCACCCTGGGGAAGGCCGAGAACCCGCAGTGCACGACAACCTCCAGGGATGAGAGCAGATGACGGTCTTCGAAGCAGCCACCGGTCCCGGCGAGGCGCCGCCCGCAGATGCGGTCGCGCCCCGCGATTCGACGGCGGATGCCCCGACCTCCGTCGCTCGTCTGAATGCGACGATCCGAGACTTCATCGCCCGCTGGAACACGGTGTGGGTCGAGGGCGAGATCACCTCGTGGAACATGCGCGGAGGCAACGTGTTCGCGCGCCTGAAAGACGTGCAGTCCGACGCGCAGATCTCGATCCGGGTGTGGTCGAGCGTGCGCGGGCGCATCCCCTCCGATCTCGGTATCGGCGATCACGTCGTCGCCGCGGTCAAGGCCGACTACTTCGTCAAGGCGGGCGACTTCAGCTTCACCGTCTCGGCGATGAAGCACGTCGGGCTCGGCGACCAGCTCGAGAAACTCGAGAAGCTGCGGGCGCAGCTGCGCCGGGAAGGCCTGTTCGATCCCTCGCGCAAGAAGCGCCTGCCCTTCCTCCCGCACGTCATCGGCCTGATCACGGGCGAGCGATCGGATGCCGAGAAAGACGTGCACCGCAACTCCGAGCTGCGCTGGCCGCAGGTGCGCTTCCGCACCGAGTACGCCGCCGTGCAGGGCGACCGGTGCGTGCCGGAGACCCTCGCCGCTCTGGCCCGTCTCGACGCCGATCCCGACGTCGACGTGATCATCATCGCCCGCGGCGGCGGAGACCCGCAGACGCTGCTGGGCTTCAGCGACGAACGTCTCGTGCGCGCGGTGGCGGCGGCATCCACCCCGATCGTGAGCGCGATCGGGCACGAGAACGATCACCCGCTGCTCGACGATGTCGCGGATCTGCGCGCCTCGACGCCGACGGATGCCGCGAAGCGCGTGGTGCCCGATGTCGGCGAGCAGCGCGCGTTGATCGCCCAGTTGCGCTCACGGGCCACGACGCGGCTCACGCAGCGGTTGTCGCACGACATCGCCCAACTGGAACAGCTGCGGTCGAGGCCGGTGCTGCGCTCCCCCGCCCCGATCATCGATGCGCGGGCTCAGGAGCTCTGGCTGCTGCTGTCGCGCGGACGCGACACGCTCACGCGTCGTCTCGACCTCGCCGGCCGGCGCACGAGCGAGCTGCGCGCATCGCTGCGTGCGCTCTCGCCGGCGGCGACGCTGGCGCGCGGCTACGCCATCGCGCATCTCGACGGCGGCGTCATCCTGCGCGATGCGGCGGATGCTCCGGCCGGCACTCCCCTGACGATCACGGTCGACAAGGGCTCGATCGCCGCACGGTCGGACGGCGAGATCGCCGAAGCACCGTGACCCCGGGCCGCCTGCGGCCCCGATCACCGATGAGGGTGGCACGCCGTAGGATGGAGGAGTGAGCGCGCTGAACGAAACCCCCGTCGAGACGCTGACGTTCGAGGCCGCCCGAGACGAGCTCGTCACGGTCGTCGCAGAACTCGAACAGGGCTCTCCGACGCTGGAGCATTCGCTGGCCCTCTGGGAGCGTGGCGAGGCACTCGCCGCCCGCTGCGAAGAATGGCTGCTGGGTGCGAAGCGTCGCCTCGATGCGGCCCGCTCGGCCGCCGACGACGCCGCCGAGCGCACGTCGGACGAGGACGAGTCGTGAACAAGCCGGCTCCGATCGTCGCCGAACTCGGCCGTCCCGAGACGCCCGAAGAGACCGCGGCCCGCAAAGCCGCGTCGAGCAAGGCCTACCGATCGAGCCAGACCGTGCGCAGCCTCATCGCCGCGCTGCTGGCGACCCTCGCCATCCTCGCCGTGATCATCTTCGCCGTGCCGCGCGGTGAGCCGACCGCTGCCGAGGAGATCGACCTCACCGGTATCGCCGCCGACGTCGAGTCGACGATGGACAGCGCGGTGATCGTTCCGGATCTGGGCAGTTTCTGGCGGGTCAACGCCGCCGAGCTGCAGGGCGGCGCCACGGTCGTCTGGGACATCACCCTCGCTCCGTCCGCCGATGACGAGCGCGGATTCATCAAGGTCGCGCAGGCGTTCGACGCCGACTCGAAGTGGGCGCCGCAACGTCTCGGCGGCACCGCGGCGACCGACACCGTGACTGTCGGCGGGATCGAGTGGGACGTCTTCACGCCCAGCGACTCCGCTGCCAACCAGAACATCTCCTATGCACTCGGCACTCAGGCCGGCGACGACTACGTGCTGCTCTACGGCTCGCGTTCCGCCGATTCCACCGCCGAACTCGCCGAATCTCTCGTTCCCCAGATCCGCGCCCTCTCGGAGGCTTCATGACGCACGATCTCACTCCCGCCGCCGCGTGGAAGCAGATGCAGGACGGAAACCGTCGATTCGTCGACGACGAGCCACGGCACCCGAACCAAGACGTCGCGCGGCGCAAGAACCTCGCGCAGGCGCAGAACCCGGTCGCCACGCTCTTCGGATGCTCGGACTCGCGTCTGGCCGCCGAGATCATCTTCGACCTCGGCCTCGGCGACCTCTTCGTGGTGCGCAACGCCGGTCAGGTCATCGGCGAATCGATCGTCGGCAGCCTGGAGTATGCCGTTGCGGTGCTGAAGGTTCCGCTGATCGTCGTTCTCGCGCACGACTCGTGCGGCGCGGTCCGCGCCGCGATCGACGGCACCGCGATCGACGCGAGTCCCCTGCCGCCGCACATCTGGAAGCTGATCTCGCCGATCGTGCCCGCGGCCCGCAAGGTGCTCGCCGCGAACGGCGGAACGACCGTCGACGAGATCGACGCCGAACTCGTCGGACAGGAGCACCTGCGCAACACCGTCGCAGATCTGCTGCAGTCGTCCGAACTGATCAGCGACGCCGTCGCCGAAGGCCGTCTGGGCATCGTCGGCGCCAACTACCGTCTGGCTGAGGGCACGGCCGTGCCCGTCATCACCGTGGGGATCGACCCCGAACCGCAGGAGGGATCGGAATGACCGACACCGAGTACCGCATCGAGCACGACACCATGGGTGAAGTGCGAGTGCCCGTGAACGCGCTCTATGGAGCGCAGACGCAGCGCGCCGTGGAGAACTTCCCGATCTCGGGCAAGGGGCTGGAGTCGACGCAGATCGCCGCCCTCGCACGGATCAAGAAGGCTGCCGCCCTCGCGAACAAAGAACTCGGCACGCTCGACGGCGCCATCGCCGACGCCATCGCTCAGGCTGCCGACCAGGTCGCCGCAGGCGCCCACGACGGCGAGTTCCCGGTCGACACGTACCAGACCGGTTCGGGCACCTCGTCGAACATGAACATGAACGAGGTGCTCGCAACGCTCGCGACGCGCATCCTCGGCGCGAACGTGCACCCCAACGACCACGTGAACGCCTCGCAGTCGTCGAACGACGTGTTCCCGACCTCCGTGCACATCGCTGTGACGCAGGCGCTCATCGACACGCTCATCCCCGCACTCGACCACCTCGCGGTGGCCCTCGAGGCCAAGGCGGAGCTGTGGAAGGACGCCGTCAAGTCCGGTCGCACCCACCTGATGGATGCGACGCCCGTCACGCTCGGCCAGGAGTTCGGTGGTTACGCCCGCCAGGTGCGCCTCGGCATCGAGCGTGTGCAGTCCGCACTCCCCCGCGTCGCCGAGGTGCCGCTGGGCGGCACGGCCGTGGGCACCGGCATCAACACGCCTCTCGGATTCCCGCAGAAGGTCATCGCGCTGCTCGCGGCCGAGACCGAGCTGCCGATCACCGAGGCGAAGGACCACTTCGAGGCGCAGGCCAACCGCGATGGTCTCGTCGAGGCATCCGGCGCCCTGCGCACCATCGCGGTCTCGCTGACGAAGATCAACAACGACCTGCGCTGGATGGGATCGGGCCCCAACACGGGTCTCGGCGAACTGCACATCCCCGACTTGCAGCCCGGCTCCTCGATCATGCCCGGCAAGGTCAACCCGGTCGTTCCCGAGGCCGTGCTGATGGTGTGCGCCCGCGTGATCGGCAACGACGCGACCGTGGCGTGGGCCGGAGCATCCGGTTCGTTCGAGCTGAACGTCGCCATCCCGGTCATGGGAACGGCGCTTCTCGAGTCGATCCGTCTGCTGTCGAACGCCTCACGCGTGCTCGCCGACAAGACGATCGACGGCCTGCAGGCGAACGTCGAGCGCGCAGCGGCATTCGCGGGCATGAGCCCGTCGATCGTCACCCCGCTGAACAAGCTCATCGGCTACGAGGCCGCGGCGAAGATCGCGAAGCACTCCGTGGCCAACGGCATCACCGTGCGCGATGCGGTCATCGATCTCGGTTACGTCGAGCGCGGCGACCTCACGCTGGAGCAGCTCGACGAGAAGCTCGACCTGCTCTCGATGACGCACCCGGGCTGAATCCCGTCAGACGCAGAACGCCGGCCTCCTTCGGGGGCCGGCGTTCTGCGTTTCCACGGCGATGCGATCCCGCGAGCCGTGTCGGGCGGAGCTAGCTCAGCTCGCCGCCTTCGAGGAGTTCCGTGACCAGCGCGGCGATCGCGGAGCGCTCGGAGCGCATGAGCGTCACGTGCGCGAAGAGGTCGTGGCCCTTGAGCGTCTCGATCACGCTGGCGATGCCGTCGTGCCGACCGACGCGGAGGTTGTCGCGCTGGCCCACGTCGTGCGTCAGGATGACCCGCGAGTTCTGCCCCATGCGGCTCAACACCGTCAGCAGCACGTTGCGTTCGAGCGACTGCGCCTCGTCGACGATCACGAAGGCGTCGTGCAGCGAGCGTCCGCGGATGTGCGTCAGCGGGAGCACCTCGAGGATGCCCCGTTCGACGATCTCCTCCACCACGTTGCCGGAGACCACGGACCCGAGCGTGTCGAAGACCGCTTGACCCCACGGCCCCATCTTCTCGCCCTGGTCACCGGGCAGGTAGCCGAGCTCCTGCCCGCCCACGGCGAACAGCGGTCGGAAGACGATGATCTTCTTCTGCTGCTGCCGTTCGAGCACCGCTTCGAGACCCGCGCACAGCGCCAGCGCCGACTTGCCGGTGCCCGCGCGACCACCGAGCGACACGATGCCGATCTCAGGGTCGGTGAGGAGGTCGATCGCGATGCGCTGCTCGGCCGAGCGCCCGTGCATACCGAAGACGTCGCGGTCGCCGCGGACGAGCTTGTACTCCCCGTCGCCGGTGACTCGTCCGAGGGCGGAGCCACGCTCGGAGTGGATGATGAGTCCGGTGTTCACGGGAATCCCCCGCGCGTCTTCGCTGAGGCCCACCTCGCTCTCGTAGAGGTCGCTGATGTCGTCGCCCGACAGGTCGAGCGACGCGATCCCGGTCCAGCCGGAGTCGATGGCCTGTTCTGCGAGGTATTCCTCGGCCCGCAGACCGAGAGATGCAGCCTTGACGCGCATCGGCAGGTCCTTCGAGACGATCGTGACCTCTTGTCCGTCCTGCGACAGGTGCATCGCGACCGAGAGGATGCGGGTGTCGTTGTCGCTGAGACGGATGCCGGCCGGCAGCACCGACGCGTCGGTGTTGCCGAGTTCGACGCGGAGCGTGCCGCCTTCGCCCACCTCGACGGGGAAGTCGAGTCGGCCGTGCTCGACGCGGAGGTCGTCGAGGTGCCGGAGGGCCTGACGGGCGAAGTAGCCGATCTCCGGGTCGTGGCGCTTGCCCTCGAGTTCGGTGATCACCACGACGGGGATCACCACCGAGTGCTCCGCGAATCGGAAGAACGCCTGCGGATCACTCAGCAGTACCGACGTGTCGAGCACGTAGGTGCGAAGATCCTGATCCGGATCTGCTGACGTGGCCCGCCTCGTCGTCTGACGGGTGGACTGCTGCGCGGTGCTGGTGGACTGCTGCGCTGTACGTGAGGTCACGACCCACTCCCGACCCGGGAAATCCCGGCTATTCGAACGAGTCGACCAGGGGGTCACGAGTCGTTTGCCTGTGGCCGACCCGACCGGGCTCCGTGCCCGATGACTTGAAACTAAGACCTGCCGCCGACATTTGCCCGGCTCGACACGCCAGCGATTCGTTACGCGCTGATGAACGTCTCGTTGCCGAATCCGGCGAGAGCGTCGTCGAGCATCCGAATGGTCTCGGCATCGGTCCCGGCGTGCGGGGCGACGCGCACGGCCGCGCCCCGCGCCGTCGCCACGACTCCGGCGTTGGCCAGCGCCGCTGCCAGGCGCGCGGGCTCCGAGGGGGCGAGTGCCACGATCCCCGCCCGCTGCGCGCGTTCGCGGGGCGAGCTGACGGCGATGCCGTGACGGTCCGCGATCTCGATGATCGCATCGACGTGCGCGGCGATACGCGCTTCGATCTCCCCCACGCCGGCGTCGCGCACGGTACGGGCGCCGACGGCCAGGCGCCCTGCGGCGAGGGTGTCGGGGCCGCTCACCGTGAAGGCGCGAGCGGATGCTGCAGGAGCGGGGCGATCGTCAACGGGGAGCCCCTCCCCAGTGGCGCCCGTGATACCGCTGAGGACGGGGACGATCCGCTCCCGCGCGCGGGGCGAGAACCAGGCGAACGCCGTGCCCCTCCCCGCTCGCAGCCACTTGTAGCCGTGGCCGACGACCACGTCTGCCACGGAGAAGTCCTCGTCGACGATCCCGAACGACTGCACGGCATCGACGATGAGCAGACGGTCCGGGCCGATGACGTCGCGCAGCGCGGCGAGATCGGCTCGATATCCCGTGCGGAAGTCGACATGACTCACGGCCAGCGCGCCGACCTCGTCGTCGAGCGCCTCGGCGACGGCATCCGGCGTGACCCTGCCGTCATCCGGCGTCAGCCAGCGTGCGACCAGCGAACCCTGCGACAGAGCAGCCGCCCGTTCGAGCGTGAGGCTGACGCTCGGGAACTCCGCCGTCGACGCGATCACCGCTCCCGACAGGCCGTACAGCGCGTGTGCGAGACCCTGTGTCGATGACGGCTGCACGGTGACATCGGCGGCGTCAGCGCCCAGCAGCTGCGCCACGACCTCCTGC
Organism: Microbacterium sp. NPDC087665; assembly: GCF_044743285.1. NCBI lineage: Bacteria > Bacillati > Actinomycetota > Actinomycetes > Micrococcales > Microbacteriaceae > Microbacterium > Microbacterium sp. NPDC087665. Next base: position 411,164 of record NZ_JBIUWD010000002.1, read on the forward strand.
GCCTGAGCGACGCGCTCCGCGACGAGGGCGAGTGAGGAGGGGCGCCCGCTCCCCAGCAGGTCGGCATCGGCGAACACCTCTTCGCGCACCGAGGGCGAGAGAGGTCCGAAGGCGGCCCAGTTGAGATAGCCGGGCTCGCTGTCGAAGGTCGCGAGATAGTCGTCGATGGTGTTCACCGAGTAAGTCTGGCACGGCGCGTCGGGCGCACCGATACTCTGGCTCGCGGCCGTCAGCGCCCGTATCTGCGGTCGCGGTCCGCGAAGTCGCGGATCGCGCGCAGGAAGTCGACCTCGCGCAGATCGGGTCCGAGGGCCTCGACGAAATAGAACTCGCTGTGCGCGCTCTGCCAGAGCAGGAAGTCGCTCAGACGCTGCTCGCCGCTCGTGCGGATGACCAGATCGGGATCAGGCTGCCCACCGGTGTAGAGGTGTTCGCCGATCATCTCGGGGGTCAGCTGGATGGCAAGATCTTCCATCGTGCCGCCGGAGGCCTCGTGCTTCATCAGGATGCTGCGCACGGCATCGACGATCTCATTGCGTCCGCCGTAGCCCACCGCGAGATTCACGTGCAGCCCGGTGTGGTCCTTCGTGCGTTCCTCGGCCTCGGCGAGCACCCGCGCGAGTTCCGGAGGGAGGATGTCTGAGCGGCCCACGTGCTTGACCCGCCAGTTGCCCTCGCGCGACAAGCTCTCGGCGAGTTCCGCGATGATCTCGATGAGGTCGGCGAGCTCTGCGGAGTCCCGCTTGAGGAGGTTGTCGCTCGACAGCAGGTACAGCGAGACGACGCGCACGCCGAGTTCGTCGCACCAGCCGAGGAACTCGCGCATCTTCACCGCGCCGGCCCGGTGGCCATGCGCCGGCGTCGCGTACCCCAGCTGACGAGCCCACCGGCGGTTGCCGTCGATCATCATGGCGATATGGTGCGGAACGGACGCCAGATCCAGATGGCGGCGCAGCCTTTTGCTGTAGAGCCGGTACAGCGGCCCTCGCCCCTGGTTATCCCGTGACATCACCTTCCTACGCTACCTTGTCGACCGCCCATCGTCCGGTGCGGATGCTGAGCGAATGTACGGCTCGCGGAATACCGGCGCGCATAGAGTGTGCAGGTGAGCACTCCCGACGACGCGCCCGTAGACGCGGGCCCCGATCTGCCCCAGCTGCCCCTCGTCGAAGCCGCCGCCGCCGATGCCGCGGTCGACGTGAAGCCGACCTGGCGAGGATGGATCCACGCCGGCACGTTCCCCGTCGCCGTCGTGGTGGGCATCGTGCTCATCGTGGTCGCCCAGGGGGCGCCGGCGAAGTGGGCCGCGGTCGTCTTCATGACCTCCTCGCTGCTCCTCTTCGGCAACTCGGCGATCTACCACCGCTTCGAGGGCAGCCCGAAGATCAAGGCCACCCTCAAGCGCATCGACCATGCGAACATCCTGCTGCTGATCGCAGGCACCTACACCCCGCTCGCGACGCTCGCGCTCCCGCCCGAGAAGGGCGCTCTGCTGCTCTACCTCGTCTGGGGCGGAGCGCTGCTCGGCATCCTGTTCCGCGTGTTCTGGATCAATGCGCCGCGCTGGCTGTACGTGGCGCTGTACCTGCTGCTCGGCTGGGCCGCGGTGATGTACATGGGCGACCTGTTGGCCGCGAACGTGACGATGATGCTGCTCGTCATCATCGGGGGCCTGCTCTACACGGGCGGCGCCGTCGTCTACGCGGTGAAGAAGCCCAACCCGTGGCCCGGACACTTCGGTTTCCACGAGATCTTCCACGTATGCACCGTGCTGGCGTTCCTCTGCCACTGGGCGGCGTGCCTGTTGATCGCGATCGCTCCGCTGACCCCCTCGCTGGGATCGCCCGGCTGAGCCGAGCGCCCGGGGGCGGTCAGGTCGTTCGCGGGTCGTCGTCTCCCTCGCGCACGATCGGCAGGTCGGCATCCGTCTCGGTGGCCTCGTCGGCCGCGCGGGCGGCTTCTTCGGCATCGAGCTCGTCGCGCACCTCTTCGCGGTACCGCACTCGGCGGATGCGACGGTTCATGTCCCAGATCAGCAGGATCACGGCGATCAGGATGACGACGATCGCTGCGAACCCGACGAAGCCCGGAGTGACGGTCTCGGGATCGACCGTCATCGTCGGCGTCGGCATCGGGGTCTCGGACAGAGCGAGCATGAATCGGCCTTTCGTACGCAGGTCGCATAACCTGGTCATACCAGCCTAACGATCGGAAGACCCCCGCCGTGACGACCCCTGAGCAGCTCGACGAACGCTACGGCCGCACGCGCGCGCGGCGCACCCCGTGGATCATCGCGGGCGCCATCGCCGTTCTCGCCGTCGGTGCGTACGGATGGATGACGGTGACCCAGTCGATGAACTCGGTCGACGCCGACGATCTCGGATACGAGCTGGTCGACGAGCACTCCGTGGACGTGCGTTTCCAGATCACCGGGGTGCAGGGCAAAGACGTCGTCTGCATCGTCGAGGCCCTCGACGAGGAGTTCGGCGTGGTGGGGTGGAAGGTCATCGAGATTCCCGCCGGAGACAGTCACTCACAGGCTCTCGCGGCCACGATCCCCACCGTCTCGGCCGCCACGACAGGTTTGGTGAACACCTGCTGGGTCGCTTAGACTCGACGCAGACAGACGACGCCCTGGCACGTGCCGGGGCGTCTTGGCATATCCCCCGCCGCGTGCGGGCGCGATACCGAAAGAAGGAGCTTCGTCATGTCCACCGACGCTCAGGTTCCCTTCCTCACGCAGGAAGCGTACGACCGTCTCGTCGCCGAGCTGGAGCACCTCTCGACCACGGGTCGCGAGGAGATCGCGAAGCGCATCGAGGCTGCTCGCGAAGAGGGCGATCTCAAGGAGAACGGCGGCTATCACGCCGCGAAGGACGAGCAGGGCAAGCAGGAAGCCCGCATCCGCACCCTCGAGAACCTGCTGAAGACCGCGAAGGTCGGCGAGGCTCCGGCCAGCCGCGGTATCGTCGAGCCCGGCACGGTCGTCACCGCGCTCGTGGCCGGTGGCGAAGAGGTCTTCCTCCTCGGCAGCCGCGAGATCGCCGTCGGCAGCGATCTCGACGTCTACAGCGAGGCCAGCCCGCTGGGCCAGGCGATCCTCGGCCTGAAGGTGGGCGAGAAGTCGTCGTACGAGGCTCCGAACGGCCGCTCGATCGCCGTCGAGATCGTCAACGTCGAGACCTACACCGGCTGACATTCCCGATACGCAGAGCGCCCCTCCGTCTTTCGAGTCGGAGGGGCGCTCTCGTTTCGTGGCCGAGTCGAACCGCCTCCGCCCCGTCGACGGGGCGGAGCCTGCCGACGGGTCAGTCCGGAACGACGAGCGGCTCGAAGCCCTCGCGCCGCAGGGTGTCGAGCGTGCGCTCCGAATGCTCGGGCCCGCGCGTCTCGACGCTGAGCTCGAGGATGACGTCGCTGATCTGGAGTCCGTGCCCATGACGGGTGTGCATGGCCTCGATGACGTTGGCACCGGCCTCGGCGATGAGCTCCGACACCCGCGCGAGCTGGCCCGGGCGGTCGGGCAGGGGGATGCGGATGGTGAGGTAGCGCCCGGAGGCGGCGAGTCCGTGCGAGACGACGCGCTGCAGCAGGAGCGGATCGATGTTTCCGCCCGAGAGGATCGCCATGGTGGTGCCGGTGGCGGAGATCTTGCCCGCGAGGATCGCCGCGACTCCGGCAGCACCGGCCGGCTCGACGACGACCTTGGCCTGTTCGAGGAGCACGAGGATGGCCCGGGCGAGATCGTCGTCGGTCACGGTGACGACCTCGTCGACGTACTCCTTGATGATGTCGAATGGGATCGCCCCCGGACGTGCGACGAGGATTCCGTCGGCGATCGTCGGCCGTGTGACGATGTCGACGGGATGCCCCGCGACCAGTGAGGGCGGCACGGCGGCGGCGTTCTCGGCCTGCACGCCGATGATGCGCACGGTGCGGCCGAGCTCGGCGGCACGGGCCTTCACTGCGGCGGCGACGCCGGCGATGAGCCCGCCCCCGCCGATGCCGAGCACGATCGTCTCGACGTCGGGTGCGTCGGCGAGAAGCTCCAGTCCGAGCGTTCCCTGGCCGATCACCACATCGCGGTGGTCGAACGGAGGGATGAGCACGGCGCCGGTTCGTTCGGCGTACTCGGCGGCGAGACGCAGCGACGTGGCGACGGTCTCGCCCTCGAGCACGACCTCCGCCCCGTATCCGCGGGTCGCGAGCAGCTTCGGGACCGGCACGCCCAGGGGCATGAAGATCGTGGCCGCGATGCCGAGCTCCTGCGCGGCGAGAGCGACGCCCTGGGCGTGGTTGCCGGCGGATGCCGCGACCACGCCGCGAGAGCGCTCCTCGGCGCTCAGGCGCGACAGCCGGTAGGCCGCGCCGCGGATCTTGAACGAGCCCGTGCGCTGCAGGTTCTCCATCTTGAGCAGGACCGGTGCCCCGAGAATGTCGGAGAGGACGCGGGAGGGCAGCGTCGGCGTGTGTGAAATCACCTCAGCCAGACTCTGAGCGGCGTGCTCGAACTCGGTCAGGCTGGGGACTTCGCTCATCGATTCCTCCGTCTCCGCTGTCGCGGAACTGTGCTCCAGATTAGGTCTGCGTTCGGTTGATCGCCCGTGCGCCACGAGCCGGTGCTGATCGTCACGGCGACGACGTTCACGAAGGCGGCGAGCGGCACGGCGAAGAGGGCGCCGGGGATGCCCCCGACCATCGCTCCACCCGCGACCACCAGCACGACGGCGAGCGGATGCACCTTCACAGCGGATCCCATCAGGATCGGCTGCAGGACGTGTCCTTCGAGCTGCTGTACGCCGAGAACGACGAGGAGCATCGCGAGTGCGATCCAGACGCCGTTGTAGACGAGGGCGAGCAGCACCGCGATGGCACCGGTCACCACGGCACCGACGATCGGCACGAAGGATCCGAGGAAGACGAGGACCGCGACGGGGAGAGCCATCGGCACCCCGAGGATCGCCGCGCCGACGCCGATGCCGACCGCGTCGATCGCTGCGACGAGCAGCTGTGTGCGTGCGTAGTTGACGATCGTGCCCCACCCGTTGCGGCCGGCGCCGTCGGCCGCGGGACGTGCGGCCTTCGGGAAGAGACGCAGGGTCCAACGCCAGATTCCCGCGCCGTCGGCGAGGAGGCAGATGAGGATGAAGAGCGAGAGCACCGCGCCGGTGGCGACGTGCGCTGCGGTGGTGCCGACCGCCAGCGCACCGTTGAGCAGAAGCTGTGCCTGCTCGTTGACGAGCGCGAAGCCCTGGTCGATGTAGTCCTGGATCTGCTTCTCGGTGAGATGCAGCGGTCCCTCGAGCAGGAACTGGCGGAACTGCTCGACGGCTGCGCCCGTGCGCGCCTGCACGTCGGGGAGCTGCGCGCGGATCTGCCACACGACGAGCCAGATGAGAGTGGTGACGATGGCGATGGTGCCGAGGATGGAGATCGCCACGGCGGCCCACCGTGGGAACCGGTGCCGGAGCATCCATCCGAACGCGGGCCAGAGCAGCGCGGTGATCAGGATTCCCACGAGAAGCGGGATCACGAGGAGCTTGAGCTGGATGACGATCCAGATGATCCCGGCCACAGCGGCGGCGATCAGCAGCATGCGCCAGGCGTACGCCGCCGTGATGCGCAGGGGAAGCGGAACGGCCTCATCGGCCTGCGTCGACACCGTCCGGTCGGTGGAGACCGGGCGCGGACGGAAGAGATCTCTCAGCCGTGGTCGCTGCTCGTCGCTCATCGCCCAAGTCTACGGCGATCCGCCCGGCGTCAGATCCCTGTGTCGGAGCCCGGCGATACGCTGGCCGACGTGACCGAAACCCTCAGCGCCCTGCAGGCGCGTCGTATCGCATTGGCGGCTCAGGGCTTCACGCGCGCGCGGCCGACGTCGGTCTCGACCCGACACATCCATCGGGTGATGGATCGGCTCGGGGTCCTGCAGATCGACTCCGTCAACGTCTTCGCGCGCTCGCACTACCTGCCGCTGTTCTCCCGGCTCGGGGACTACGACCCTGCGCTGCTCGATCGGGTCTTCCTCTCGCGCACGACGCACTACGTCGAATACACCGCCCACGAGGCGACGTTCATCCCGATCGACGACTGGCCGCTCTGGCAGTTCCGGATGGACGATTTCCGTCGCCGCTGGGAGGGCGAAGACTCCTGGACGAGCCAGAACGCGCGCACGCTCGCATGGGTGCAAGACGAATTGCGGGCCAGAGGGCCGCTGCGTCCGGTCGATCTGCGCGAAGACGCGCCCCGGGAGCGCGGTACGTGGTGGGACTGGGACGACGTCAAACTGGCACTCGAGCACCTGTGGCGCACCGGAGACGTCGCGATCAGCGGACGCAAGGGGTTCGAGCGCACGTACGCCCTCGCCGAGCACGTCATCCCCGAGGCGGTGCGCGCCCAGACGATTCCCCGTGCCGACGCGATCCGCGAACTCGTGCGGCGGGCCGCACGCTCGTCGGGTGTCGCCACGCAGTCCGATCTGGCCGACTACTACCGCATCCGCGATCGGTCGGCGGTCTCGCAGGCGATCGACGACCTCGTCGACAGCGGCGATCTCCTCCCCGTGCAGGTACGCGGATGGGAGCGGGCAGGGCGCCCGATCCCCGCCTGGCGCCACCGTGAGGCCGCACTCCCCCGCGCTGTGAACGCCGCCGCCTTGCTGACGCCGTTCGATCCGGTCGTGTGGTTCCGCGATCGCGCGTTGCGGGCCTTCGGTCTCGACTACCGGATCGAGATCTACGTTCCCGCCGAGAAGCGCCGGTACGGCTATTACTCGCTGCCCGTACTCGTCGGCGACCGCATCGTCGCGCGCGTCGATCTCAAGGCCGATCGTGCGACGTCGACCCTGCAGGTGCAGTCGGCCTGGTGGGAACCGCAGGCGCGACCCGATGACGCCCCGCCCATCGCTCGTGAACTCGCTCTCGCCGCCCACTGGCAGGGGCTCGAGCACGTCTCGGTGTCGGGCTGGGGCGATGCGGCCGAGGCGCTCCACGCGGCGCTGTTCAGCCAGGGCGGCAGGGTGAAGAGGCACGTCCACGCCCGCGAGGAGCGCCCATGAGCCTTCGAGCACGCCTCCTCATCGCCGGCGGTGCCGCGATCGTGATCGTCATCGGGGCGGCGACGATCTGGATCGGGCAGTCGTCAGCGCCCGTGTCGGCAGAAGATGCGGCCGCCGCCTACCTGCGTGCACTCGAGTCCGGAGATTCGGCCGCCGTCGAGGCCACCGGAATCGCCGTGACACCGGAGGCGCTCGCAGCGTTCGATGAGGCGGATGCGCTGATCGACGAGGCCGCTGTGACGGCCGTCGAACAGGCGGACGCAACGGCCACGGCCGACGTGTCCTTCACCCTCGGCGGCGCGACGCACGACGCCGAACTCTCGCTCGCGCTGACGGACGGGTCGTGGACGGTGGATTCTTCCGGCCTGGGCACGGTCAGCGCGAAGACGTCACCCGGCACGGCCATCTCGCTCGGGGCCGCGACGTTCACGGCATCCGACGACATCGTTCTGCTCCCTGCGGTCTATGCCGCCGTGGCTGCTCCCGCCGATCTGCTCGACGGTGGCGCCGACGTCGTCGTGCTGCCCGGAGCGCAGACGGAGATCTCCGTCGACGCGGTGCTGCTCCCCGAGGCGACAACGGCAGCGCAGCAACAGCTCGATGAGCATCTGGAAGAGTGCACGTCGAGCGGCGAAGTCGTTCCCGACGGCTGCGGCATCCGCATTCCCTGGGGCACGGACTTCCGCGACGTCTCAGAGGTGGGCTACCGCATCGACGCACTGCCGACGATCGTGCTCTCCGAGTCGGGGTTCACTGCGGCAGACGGCGCACTCGTCGCCACCGTTTCCGGCACCGGGCAAGACGGCACCGCGCGCACCCTGACCTATCGCACCGACGACTGGTCCGTGCGCGGGGATGTGACCTTCAGCGATCGCGAGCTAATGCTCGAAACGTGGTGATCGGGATCAGAACTGCACGCGCGGCGGCTCGGAGATCGCACCGCTGTCGGCGACCTCGAAGAACTCGCGCTCAGTGAAGCCGAGGCCCTTGGCGAAGAGGTTGTTCGGGAACACCTTGATCTTGGTGTTGAGCTCGCGCACACCACCGTTGTAGAACCGACGGGCCGCCTGGATCTTGTCTTCGGTGTCGACCAGCGCCTGCTGCACCTGGAGGAAGTTCTGGCTCGCCTGCAGCTGCGGGTATGCCTCTGCGACGGCGAAGAGACTGCGCAACGCCTGCTGCAGGTGCCCCTCGGCGATGCCTGCGGCCCCCGGCCCACCCGCCGAGAGCGTCTCGGCCCGGGCACGCGTGACGTTCTCGAACACGGCCTTCTCGTGAGAGGCGTAGCCCTTGACCGTCTCGATGAGGTTCGGGATGAGGTCGGCTCGACGCTTCAGCTGGACGGTGATGCCGCTCCATGCTTCGTCGACCCGGACATTCAACTGCACGAGGGAGTTGTATGTGGCCCAGAGATAGATTCCGATCAGCAGAATCACACCGACGATGATCAGTACCGGCACGAGCCATTCCATCAGAGGCCCACCCTTCCTCGTGTTTCTCTCATCCTATCCGGCACTCCTGCACGTGGACTGGGCGCGGAGCACCCCAAGTCCTGTGAATCCGTTCAGGCGCCGAGGACGCGGTCGAGATATCGGTTGCGGAAGAGGCGATCCGGATCGAGTCGGTCGCGCAGTGCGAGGAAGTCGTCGAACCGCGGATAGCGCTCGCGCAACTGGTCGGCGCCCAGAGTGTGGAGCTTGCCCCAGTGCGGTCGTCCTCCGAACTCGAGCAGGATCTGCTCAACCGCCTCGAAGTACGCGGTCGGATCGGCGCGCCAGTACCGATGCACCGCGATGTACGCGGTGGGACGCCCGTAGGCCGTGGACAACCAGCGGTCGTCCTGCGCCGCGAAGCGGACCTCGATCGGGAACTCGATGCGCCAGCCGCGCTCGGCGATCAGGGCCTGCACGGCACGGAAGGCCGGCACCGCGTTCTCGGCGGGCACGGCGTACTCCGTCTCGCGGAAGCGCACGGTGCGCGCCTGCGTCAGCACGCGGTGGGAGTGGTCGGTGTACTGACGGTCTCCGGTGAGTTTCACCGCGAGGCGGCTGAATGGGGGCGTGACGGCCGGGACGACCTGGCCGGCGGCGCACACCGCACGGTAGACACCGTTGGACAGGAGGGATTCGTCGATCCACTTGCCGACGAGAGGCAACGGCTTGCGCACGGTCGACTCCGGCAGACGCGTCTGGCGCTTCGTGAGTGCGACATCGGTGTGCGGGAACCAGTAGAACTCGAAGTGGTCGGATGCTGCGGCGCGGTCGTGCACGGTCGCGAGGACATCGGCGAGCGGAGCGGGCTCATCCACCGCCTGAAGCACGAACGCCGGGACGCACTGCAGCGTCACCTCGACGATGATGCCGAGGGCGCCGAGTCCGAGCGCGACGGCGGGCAGCATCTCGGCATTGTGCTCGTCGTCGACGCGCAGGAAATCTCCTGCGGCCGTGACGAGAGTGACGCCCACCACCTGGGTGGCGAGTCCGCCGAACTCCGTGCCCGTGCCGTGGGTGCCTGTCGAGATCGCCCCGGAGATCGACTGCCGGTCGATGTCGCCGAGGTTCTCCATCGCGAGGCCGTACCGGGCGAGCAGGCCCGGAATCCGGTGCAGCCGCGTGCCGGCGAGCAGCGTGACGCGCCCGGTGACCGTATCCGCAGCGACGAGGCCCTGCATGTCGTCGAGCTCGAGCAGCACCCCGGGTGCGACCGCGATGCCCGTGAAGCTGTGTCCTGCGCCGACCGCCTTGATCGTGAGCCCCTGCGCCGCGGCGGCTTTGACCGCGCGTTGCACGCCTTCGGGGCTGCGAGGGCGCTCGACGCGCACCGGTGTGACCGATGCCGACCGCCCCCAGTTCTGCCAGGTGCCGCCGATTCTCGTCACAGGAACGCCTTTCCCTCGCCGCGATAGGTCGGCAGCTCGCCGATGACCTCATCGCCGGAGACGAGGTGGTACGCGTCGATGCGCTCGGCCGGCTCCCCGCTCTTCGCGTGGCGGAACCAGACGCGGTCTCCGACTCCGAGACCGCTGGCCGCGCGCCCCTGCAAGGGCGTCTGCACCTCTCCGGCCGCTTCGCGCGACAGCGTGTGGAGGCCCTGGGGCCACACCGGGCGCGGCTGACGCGAGGCGACGGGCGGTCCGGAGGCGATCCACCCTCCACCGAGAACGGTCGCGATGTCGGGCGCCGGACGACGCACGACGTCGAAGGCGAACGCCGAAGCGGGTGCGGGCTGGAACGACCGGTAGCCGTCGAAGAGGTGGCCGCCGAGCAGCCCGCTGCCGGCACTGGCCTCGGTGAGCGACTCGTCGCTGCCCGTGAACTCCAGCGAGCCGGTTCCCCCGCCGTTCAGGAACTCGAGCGGAGCCACGTCGGTGACGGCCGCGACGATCGCCGCGCGCCGCTCGCGCAGCTCGGCGCGGGAGCGCGCCTGCACCATTCGGATCAGCGGAGCATCCGATCCTGCATCGTCTCCCTGACCGGCGATCTGCGCGTCGTACATCTGCAGCCCCACGAGCCGGAACCCCGGTCGGGCGACGACGGCGCGGGCGAACGACGCGACCTCTCCGGGCGTGAACAGCGCCGAGCGGCGGACACCGATGTGGCCGAGCAGCCCGGAACGCCACGACGCATCCACGTCGATCGCGACGCGGATCTCGGGTCGGTTGCCGGGCGCTGCGACGCTGTCGATGAAGTCGAGGTGCACGAGGTCATCGACCATCAACGTGATCCGCTGCGCGGCCTGCTCGTCGGCGAAGAGCTTCTCGAGCGCGGCGCGATCGACCGTCGGATACCCGATGACGATGTCGTCGTGCTTCTCGGCGAGCCACAGGGCCTCGGGCAGCGTGAAGGCGAGGATGCCACGGTACCCGGGAAGCTCGAGCACCGCGTCGAGAACGGCCCGGACCCGCACCGACTTGGATGCCACGCGGATCGGCAGACCGCCCGAGCGCACCAGCATGTCCATCGCGTTGTACCGCAGCGCCTCGCGATCGATCACGGCGACCGGCGCGGGGAGATGACCGGTGGCGGCGGACAGCCGCGACCAGTACCGGGCGGGGTCCTCCCACTCAGGGGCGACCGCGGGTCGTCGGGAATCAGGGCTCAGTTCAGCTGTGAGATCGAGCACTCCCCCACCCTACGGCTTCTCGGACTCAGGGTCACCACATGCGGTACCCGATCGCAGAGCATCCCCTTCGCTAGGCTTGCCCGAACGGGCCCCCGTAGCCCAATGGCAGAGGCAGGCGACTTAAAATCGCTTCAGTCTGGGTTCGAGTCCCAGCGGGGGCACCTCTCGCGCAGCATCCGTTCCCCGTCAGCGCCCGAACAGATCCCGGATGCCGGGGAGGCCCAGGTCGCCGAGGCGCTCGCCCCATGCGCTCGCCGTGTCTCCGAGCCCGGAGACGGCCTCGCCCGCTGAACCGACGAGGCCGTCAGCCGCTCCGGCGAGCCCCTCCACGTCGAACCCGCCGGCGAGTGCTTCGAGGTCGACACCCTCGGCCAGGGCCGTGAAATCGACGCCGAGGTTCGACGCCTGCTCGAGCAGCGGCGCGCCCACCGTGCTCAGCACGGCACCACCCGCCACCGCACCGAGAACGCCGACGGCGGCTCCCCCGACGGCACCCGCGGCGCCGCGCCCGCGCACACGAGACAGCAACGTGCGCACGCGCCCCGGGCGTGCAGCTTCGGCGCGTCCGGCCGCGCGTGCGAGGTGCTCGGGCGAGGCGGACGCCGGCTGCTCATGCGGCTCCAGGTCGACACGCATCCGTTCCTGCACCTGCACCCGCTGCTGGGGGGTGAGGCGCGCGAACGCGTCACGGTGGATCTGCTCGATCTGGTGCGGCTCCGCGGTCTGCAGCAGGTAGTCGTAGCGGGCGATCGCGGCGCGATCTGCATCGCTCGCCGGAGGAGCAGAGGCGGATGCCGGGGGCGGCGCGTACTCGTTTCGAGGCGCCGTGCGTTGCGTGGGCGTGGACGCCGGCTGAGCCGGTCGAGGGTTCTCCGTGCGGTTCTTCGACGGGTCCATGTCGAGGGCCTGCGTGGCGAGTCCGATGAGGCGAGAGAGCTTTCCCATGGTGCGGTGGTTCCTTCGTGCGGTCTGCAGACGGCCACGAACCCCACGACACCGGATGATGCGAGGGGACCACGGCCGTCCACGAATGCGGACGCCAGGTCTCCTCCACCCCTACGGGGCCGGCGGGCCGGGACATGATGACATGTCCGTATTGACGACACCACCGCAGACGGGAGTACTCCCCTTGCCCGCCCGACGCTACCGAGTCGAGCTATGAACGCCATGCGAACGCCACCGCCCGGGAACGGCGAACGCCCCGACACCGTGAGGAATCGGGGCGTTCGTTCGAGCGAGATTACTTCGCGGCGGCCGGCTCGACGACCGTCTCCGCAGCGGGCTTCTCGGCCGCAGGCTTCTTCGCGGCGGGCTTCTTCGCGGCGGCCTTCTTCACCGGAGCCTTCTCGGCGGCGGGCTTCGCAGCCGCAGGCGCCGCTGCCGGAGCAGCATCCGCCGCCGGACGCGGACGAGCAGCGAACTCCTCGAACACGTAGCGCGGGTTCTGCACGGTCTGCAGGTTCACGATGTCGCGACCCAGCCACAGGTTGTTCCACCAGCCCCACAGCACGCGCCACTTGCGCTCCCACGTCGGCATCGCGAGACCGTGGTAACCACGGTGCGCAACCCACGCGACGAAGCCCTTGAGGGCGATCTTGCCGGACTGGAAGACGCCGTTGTACAGGCCGAGACCCGCGACAGCGCCCATGTTCTTGTGGAAGTACTCCTTGGGGTCTTCCCCACGGAGCACTGCGACGAGGTTCTTCGCGAGCAGCTTCGCCTGACGCACCGCGTGCTGGGCGTTCGGCACGCAGAACCCGCCGACGCCACCACCCGAGAGGTCGGGGACGGCGGACACGTCGCCAGCGGCCCAGGCACCCTCAACGAAGGCTTCGGGCGTGCCGACGCGCAGGTCGGCGCGGGTCTGGATGCGACCGCGCTCTTCGATCGGCAGGTCGCCGCCGCGCACGACGGTCGGGTTCGCCATGACACCGGCGGTCCAGACGATCACGTCGGTGGGGATGACCTCGCCCGTCGAGAGCTCGACGTTGCCGTCGATCGCGCTCGTGAGCTGCGTGTCGAGGTGCACGTTCGCACCGCGCTTGGCCAGATCCTTGAGGACCCACTCGCTGGTCTGCAGCGAGACCTCGGGCATGATGCGGCCCATCGCCTCGATGAGGTGGAAGTGCGTGTCTTCGAAGCGCAGCTGCGGGTACTTGCCCACGAGCGCCGAAGCGAGGGAGCGCAGCTCGGCGAACACCTCGATGCCGGCGAAGCCACCACCGACGACGACGACGGTCAGCAGACGGTCGCGCTCGGGTCCGGCGGGCAGCGATGCCGCCTTGTCGAAGTTCGACATGACGCGGTCGCGGATCGCGACGGCCTCTTCGATCGTCTTCAGGCCGATCGCGTTGTCGGCGATGCCCGGGATCGGGAACGTGCGCGACACGGCGCCCGCGGTGACGACGATCTGGTCGTACGCGAACTCGTAGGGCTCACCCGACGGCGGAGTGATCGTGGCGACCTTCTCGGCGTGGTTGATTCCGGTGACCTTGGCCGTGACGACGTTGGTGCGCTTGAGGTGACGACGGTGCGCGACCACGGAGTGGCGGGCCTCGATGGAACCGGCGGCGACCTCGGGGAGGAACGGCTGGTACGTCATGTACGGCAGCGGGTCGACCATGGTGACGTCGGCTTCGCCCTTACGCAGGTGCTTTTCGAGCTTCCATGCGCTGTAGAAGCCTGCATAGCCTCCACCAACGATCAGAATCTTGGGCACAATGCTGTTCTGAGGCACAGGGGGACAACTCCTCGGGAGTCAGGAATGTGGCGTACGTGGAGCGCGCGCCGATCGGATGCGCCGGGCAGCTGCGGTGACGCCAAGCCCCATCAGGATACCAGGGACTGTGAGTGCAATGAGCGGCAGGGTACCGTAGCGCAGAGATTCAGCGCTGGGAAGCAGCGGTGAACCCGCTTCTGTGGGCGCATCGGCATCGGGAAGCGGCGCGACTTCGACGGGAACGGCCGTCGGTTCGGGCTCTTCGACGGTGTCGGCTCGACGATAAAGACGGATCCACTCGGCGAGGTCGCCCATCGGATTCTTGTCGACGGCGGGGAGGTCGGCCGCGATCGCGGCTGCCGCGTCGACCAGACCGTAGCCGTAGAGCGGGTCGGGCACCTTCTGCACACCCGGCACGGGGATGGCGGTCTTGATGATGCGGTTGATGACGTCGATCGCCTTGATGTCGGGATGCGCCGAGCGGATGAGGGCGGCGATACCGGCGACGATCGGTGCCGCGCCGCTCGTGCCGCTCCAGGAGGCGAGCTTTCCGTCGGCGGACACTCCGAGAAGCCCCTCGCTGGGGGCGGAGATGCCGATCGTGATGCCCTGGGTCGACGCCTCGATGCTCGCCGTGCCCGTCTGATCGACACCGGCCACGGTCAGCACACCGGGGATCGTGGCGGGAGCGCCGATGATGCTGGTGCCGCTCCCCCGGTTACCGGCGGCGACGACCACGACCACATCGTGCTCGAAGGCGTAGAGGAACGCCTCGTCCCAGCTCTTGTCCCAGTCGAGGGTGTTGGTCGTGAAGGAGAGATTGATGACGTCGGCACCGTGGTCGACCGCCCAGCGCATCGCCTTCGCGACCTGCTCGCTGAAGGGAACGGCGGCCGCGGCTCCGAACCCGACGGAGATCGACAGCAGGTTCGCCTCGGGGGCCACGCCGATCATGCCGGTGCCATCGGCCGCACCGCGGCCTGCGGCGAGCGAGGCGACCCACGATCCGTGGTTGCCGTCGACCGCGCCCAGCGGCGTGCGTCCGTCGGGCGAACCCGCTCCGGACACGTCGGTGCCGCCGACCACGGCATCGCCGAACGCCTCGGGCACCTTGCCGATGCCGGTGTCGATGACCGCGATGGTCACGCCTTCGCCGCGGGTGGTCTGCCAGGCCTCGCGGATGCGCGCGCCATCGAGCCAATACTCCTGAGCACGGACGGGATCGGTCGGGTCGTCGGGTACCGGGCCCGTTCCCGGGCCGGGCGTCGCGGTGGCGCCGAGGAGCAGGACGGATACCGCGACCACCGCGAAGGCGGCGGTGCTGCGCAGCATCCGTCGGGCCGTCACGAAGACGTGCCCGTCTCGTCGCCGACGGAGGTCTCGTCGCGCAGCGCCGCACCCGGGTCGTCGCACCGGCAGACGTCGGGCGACCACGACGACCGCGCGAGCGCGATGTCGCCGATCGGGTTCACTCCGGGACCGGCCGCGAGCGCGTGACCGGCCAGCGCGTGCAGGCACTTCACCCGAGTGGGCATGCCGCCCGCCGAGATGCCGTCGATCTCGGTGACATCGCCGAACTGCAGGCGGTCGGCGAGGTAGGCCTGGTGGGCCGAGAGATAGGCGGCCGAGATCGCCTCGTCGTCGGCGAGCATCGCCGCGAGCTCGGGCATCACCTGCGTGGCCTCGAGCGTCGACATCGCCGCGGTGGCCGCCGGATGCGTGAGGTAGTAGAACGTGGGGAAGGGCGTGCCGTCGGGCAACCGGGGCGTGGTCGACACGACCGTCGGGTTGCCGCATGCGCACCGCGCCGCGATGCCGACGACGCCGCGGACGGTACGACCGAGCTGGGTCGAGACGACAGCGAGTTCAGCGGCGGTGGGAGCGGGGAAGGGCGGCGTAGTCACCCCACCAGCGTAGGGGAGGCCGCCGAGAAGATGCTTCGAGCCGATGCTCAGGGCGCGACCGCGGCGGTGTCGCTGAGGCCGCTCGCCGTGAGGGTGCGCAGCAGCTGCGGCATCCAATCGGCGGTCTTCTCCTCGAGCGTGTCGCTGACGGGCTCCTGCTCACGGGGAAGAGCCGCGGGGTCGAGGTCGTTGTCGATGAGGAAGACGACCTCTCCGGGCTTGACGTAGTAGAGGCGCTCACGCGCCTGGGTGGTGATGTACGCCGGATCCTGCCAGCGCTCGCGCTCTTTCTGCAGGTCGGCGATCTGCTCTTCACTGACCTGCACCGACGCTTCGAGCGCCGCGATCTTCTGACGCTGATCGATGAACGTGCCGAGCGTCGGCACGAGCACCCAGGCTCCGAGAACGACCAGAGACAGCATGATCACCGAGAAGGCGGAAAGGCGGATGCCGGAGGCCCACTCCCGCACGTCGACACGGCGTTCCGACGTGGCGCGGCGCTCGGCCGCAGACTTCGGAGGTCGGTTCGCGGCCTTGCTCGCGGCCTTCTTCGCTGACTTCTTCGATGGGGTGGGCGTGGCAGCGCCCGGAGACGCCGAAGGAGGAGCCGGTCGTCGTACCACGGCTCCTCCTCCGTCATGCCGCTACAGGAGCGGCGTCTTCTGTCTCAGCTGCACTCAGGCCTGGGCGCGCGGGAACGCCGAACGACCGGCGAAGACCGCTGCGTCGCCCAGTTCTTCCTCGATGCGCAGAAGCTGATTGTACTTCGCGACGCGCTCGCTGCGAGCAGGCGCACCCGCCTTGATCTGACCCGCGTTGGTGGCGACGGCCAGGTCGGCGATCGTGGTGTCTTCGGTCTCACCCGAGCGGTGCGAGAGCATCGCCGTGTAGCCCGAACGCTGCGCGAGGCTGACCGCGTCGAACGTCTCGGTGAGCGTTCCGATCTGGTTGACCTTCACGAGCAGCGAGTTGGCGACGCCGCGCTTGATGCCGTCGGCCAGGCGCTGCGGGTTGGTGACGAACAGGTCGTCGCCGACCAGCTGCACCTTCGAGCCGAGCACGTCGGTGAGGTGCTTCCAGTTGTCCCAGTCGTCTTCGGCGAGAGCGTCTTCGATCGTGACGATCGGGAAGTCGTTCACCAGGCCGACGTAGTACTCGGTGAGCGCCGCAGCGTCCCAGTCCTTGTTGTCGAGGCGGTAGACGCCGTCCTTGAAGAACTCGGTCGCCGCGACGTCGAGGCCGAGGGCGATGTCGGTGCCCGGCGTGAAGCCGGCCTTCTCGATCGCCTTCACCAGGAAGTCGAGGCCCTCGCGGTTGCTGGGCAGATCGGGGGCGAAGCCGCCCTCGTCGCCGAGGCCCGTCGCGTAGCCGGCGGCCTTGAGCTCGCTGCGCAGCACGTGGTAGGTCTCGACACCCCAACGGAGTGCCTCGGAGTAGGTCTCGGCACCGATCGGGGCGAGGAAGAACTCCTGCATGTCGATGCCGTTGTCGGCGTGCTCGCCACCGTTGATGACGTTGAACAGCGGAACGGGCAGCACGTGCGCGTTCGGGCCGCCCAGGTAGCGGAACAGCGGCAGATCAGCCGAGTCGGCCGCGGCCTTGGCGACCGCGAGGCTCACGCCGAGGATCGCGTTCGCGCCCAGACGCTTCTTGTTCTCGGTGCCGTCGACCTCGTTGAGGATCTCGTCAACGATGCGCTGCTCGCTGGCTTCGACGCCCTCGAGTGCCGGGCCGAGCTCGTCGATGACGGCCTCGACGGCCTTCAGCACGCCCTTGCCGCCGTAACGGCTCTTGTCGCCGTCGCGCAGTTCGTACGCTTCGAACGCACCGGTGGATGCACCGGAGGGGACGGCGGCGCGCTGGACGATGCCATCGTCGAGCAGTACCTCCACCTCAACGGTCGGGTTTCCGCGCGAGTCGAGAATCTCGCGTGCGCCTACAGCCTCGATCAGTGCCACTGATGTGCTCCTTGCTCAGGGGGAAAACGTTGTGTGGAGCGTCGTCGATCCGCGCCCAGTCTAGCCCGCCCGGTCGGAGCCCCCGGAGAACGATGGGTGAAGCGGGGACGACCTGCCGTCAGACGACGACGGCGAGCGCGATGCCGTCCCAGCCCTTCACCCCGACGGTCTGCAGTGCGGTGGCATCGAAGCGGGGGTCGTCCCCCAGCATCCGCAGTCCGTCGCGTGTGCCGACGACCTTCGAATCGGTCGAGTCCTCGCGCACGATCTCGCCCTCGCGACCGATGTTGTCGAGCACGATGACGGTGCCGGGGTGCCCGAGCTTCGCCGCCCAGTCGAGGTAGACCGTGTTCGACTCCTTGTCGGCGTCGATGAAGACCAGATCGAACCCGCCGACCAGAGTCGGCAGCACGTCGGCACCGCGTCCGATGCGGATGTCGACGCGATCGCCGACACCCGCCGCGTCGATACTCGCCCGCGCGACGGCCGCGTTCTCGGCCTCCGCCTCGATCGTGACCACCCGCCCGTCGGGGCCGACGGCGCGTGCGAGCCAGATCGTCGAGTAGCCGCCGAGTGTGCCGATCTCGAGCACGCGCCGCGCGCCGCTGATCCTCGCGAGCAGGTTCAGGAGTTTGCCGCCGACCGGCGCCACCTCGATCTCGGGCAACCCGGCGGCGCGCTGCGCGGCGAGAGCCGACTCCAGCGCGTCATCGTGGCCGACGAGCGTGTCGGCGAGGAAGGCATCGGCGTTCGACCAAACTTCGGGCGTGGATTCCATGGGCTCAGCCAACCGTTCGTCGCGGGGACCGTCAAGGGGGTGTCGGCGCAGACGGTTCAGCTGCGCGGAGCCGACAGCAGTCGTCCCCGCGCGCCCGCGAGCTCGGGCTGACGACGGAACTGACCGGTCACGATCAGCGCCCCGATGACCACGGCGAGCACGATCCACGTCGCGACACCCAAGGGGCCGGCGAGCGCGAGGTCGGGCTGAGTGGCGGCGAAGATGATCACCGCTCCGCCGGCGGCGTTGATCGCGCCGTGGGCGATCACGGCCGGCCAGAGCGATGCCGACCGCAGACGCAGCCACCCGAGCACGATGCCCCACGCGACGCAGCCGCCGATCATGAACAGCACGCCCGTGATGTCGGTGCGCCCGAAGTTGTAGCCGAGCAGGATCACGGGGCTGTGCCAGAGACCCCAGATGGCTCCGCTGAGCAGCAGGGCCGGCCACGTGCCGAGTGGACGGAGGGCGGGAAGCAGCCAGCCGCGCCACCCGATCTCCTCGCCGAAGGTGACGAAGCAGTTGATCAACGCACCGACCGGTATCGAGGCCAACTGAGCCATGACGAGGAGGCCGACCGGGGGAAGCTCGGCCCCCGCCGGCAGCATGCTCTCGAGTTGGGCGGCGAAGGCTGCGAACGTGAAGTCGAGCTGCACGAAACCGAGCGCCGCGGCGACGAGGATGCCGAGGGCGATGAGCAGTGGCGGACCGAACCATCCGAGCACGATGAACCAGATCACGCGCTTCGCGGGCCGCAACGGCCACAGACCGAGGAACCTCGCCCTCTCGCCCTTGGCCGGCGTGCGCAGGGCGAAGGTCACGACGAGCGTGGCGAGCGCCGGGGTGAACATCATCACCGGCAGCAGCACGCCGACCATCGGCTCGGCGAGACCGTCGCCCAGCCACAGCGGCAGGGCGACGGCCCAGGCCAGACCGCAGGCGAGCACGACGAAGACGACGACGGCGACCCAGGGGACCCGTCGGGCGGTGGGTGGGAACGGGTGGGTGGTCATCGGGATTCTCCTCGTTCGGACACGGAATGGTCGGGGCGTGCATCGACGTACGCCTGCAGCAGCGCCGCGCCTTCATCGGCACGGTCGATCGTCACCACGAAGGGACGACGACCGACGCGGGAGACTTCGATCGCGGCCCCGCGGCGCAGCACGATGCCGTGGCGGCCGTCCGTGCTGATGCGCCATCCCCAGCCACCGAACTCGGCGAACGGGTTGATCTCGCGAGCGCGGACCGCCGTGACCTGCGCGACGGGGATGGTGACACGCGGAATGCCGAGCAGAGAACGCGCGGAGAACGCCTCGGGCGTGATCCGCACGCGGAACACGGCGGTGACGGCGACCGCTCCGCATACCGCGGCGAGCGCGATCACACTCACCCAGCCGGAACCGGGGTCTCGTGCGAAGAGGAAGGCCGAGAGCGTGATGTTCGCGACGACGACGGCCGCGAGCCCCCACAGCACCGGCCGGGGCATCGCCGTGGTCGCGACCCAGACGACACGTTCACCGGGGACGACCTCGATGGCGCGCGTCGATTCGAGCGACGCACCGGGCGTCGCGTCGACACGCGGCTGCACGGCCCACGCCGCCGCCCCGACGACGAGCAGAGCCGGGAAAGCGACCGCGATCACTCCCCCGATTCCGGGCGTCTGCGTCGCATCGTCGAGCCCACGCTGCAGCGCGACCGATCCGAGGCAGAGCACGAGGGCGAATGCGGACATCCCAGCGGCCATCCCTCCCATGAATCGCGCGGTGGCGCCCCAGGATTCGCGACCGGTCGCGAAGGTCATCACGGCGAGGAGAGCGGGGATGCCGAGTCCGACGCCGATCATGAGCCAGAGAAACGTCGAGGGCGGCCCGAAGCCGTCGACGCCGGTCGTGCCCCAGTGGATGGCGACCGGGTCGGGGAGATCGGGCATCCACTGGAGGATCACGGCGACGCCGATCACGGTGATCACGAGCGGCACCACCAGCGCGACGATCCCGAACCGAAGGCGCGCAGTCTTCAGCCGGGGTGCGGGTTCACGGCGGAGGTCGTGTTCGGTCATGAGGCGTTCCCCTTTCCGGGAGGGCGGTGTTCCTTGACGACGGCGGCGAGGGTCTCCGCACTGATGCCGAGACCCTCGGCGCGCTGGACGAGCGCGCTGATGTCGTGCGCGAGCGCGGCGAGCGGAGCAGCCGATGCCGCGACGACGGCTCCGCGACCGCGGCGCAGGTCGACGAGGCCTTCATCGCGGAGACGCTGATAGGCGTGCAGCACGGTGTGCAGGTTGATCTCGAGCGCTGCCGCGACCTCGCGGGCGGCCGGCAGATGGTCTCCCGGGGCGAGGCGCTCCGCGAGGATGTCGGCACGCACGGAGGCCGCCACCTGGTCGTAGAGCGGACGGGAACTGTCGGGGTCGATCCTGATCAGCATCACGCCTCCGTCCGTCGTCTCGCGAATTTATAGTAATTCTATGTGAACTATAACAACTGTCGCAATCCTCCAGCGGTCTTTGCCGCTCCCGCCTCCTCCGCCACACTGGCGCCATGCGCATCACTCCCCGCCGCCTCGCCCTCGGCATGAGCCTGTGGATCCCCAACCTGTTCAGCGGCATCCGCATCCGCCGCTTCCGTGACGACTGGACGCACGCCACCGTCGAACTGCACGTGAACGTGTTCACGCGCAACTACGTCAAGACGGCCTTCGGCGGGTCGATGTCGGCGATGACCGACCCGTACTTCTTCATGCTGGTGATGCATCAGCTCGGGCGTGACTACGTGGTGTGGGACACCCGCGGCGAGATCGAGTTCGTCAAGCCCGGACGCGGCGTGCTCACCGCCGAATTCGAGGTGTCACCCGCCAAGGTCGACGAGATGCGCGAGAAGGCGCACGGCGGAGCGAAGGTGCTCGAGTGGTTCGAGACGGTCATCACCGACCGCGAGGGCGATGTGGTGGCGCGCGTGCGGCGCGAGGTCTACATCCGTGAGAAGAAGCGTGTGACCGAGTCCCGTCGCTGACCTCGTCACCACCCGTTCACCGGTTCGTGCGACGATGACCGGATGCCCCTCGCCCGCCGTCTGACTCTCGGCGACGCCGTGTTCATCGGTCTCGGCTCGATGATCGGCGCCGGTGTCTTCTCGGTGTGGGGTCCGGCGATCGGCGTCGCGGGCAACGGCCTGCTCGTGGCCCTCGCGATCGCCGCGCTCGTGGCGTACTGCAACGCCACGGCATCGGCGCAGCTCGCGGCGGCGCATCCCGTGGCGGGCGGCACCTACGCGTACGCGCGGGCCGAGATCGGGCCGTGGTGGGGATTCATCGCCGGCTGGAGCTTCGTGGTCGGCAAGATCGCCAGCTGCGCGGCGATGGCGATGACCTTCGCCGCGTATGCCGCGCCGGCCGGCTGGGAACGGGTCACGGGCATCGTCGCCGTCGTCGCGTTGGTCACCGTGAACTGCTTCGGGGTGACCCGCACGGCTCTGCTCACCCGCATCCTGGTGGTCTGCTCTCTGCTCGGCCTCGCCGTCGTCGTCGCGGTGGGTTTCTCGGGCGGCCCCGCCGCGTCGCCCCCTCCACTCCCCGACACCACGGCCTACGGGGTGCTCCAGGGAGCAGGCCTGCTGTTCTTCGCGTTCGCCGGCTACGCGCGCATCGCCACCATGGGCGAGGAGGTCACCTCGCCCGCCCGCACCATCCCCCGCGCCATCGTGCTCGCTCTGGCCGGCGCCGTCGTCGTCTACGCCGTCGTCGCGGTGGTCGTCATGGTCACGCTCGGAGCGGATGCCGCGCGCAGCACCGCTCCCCTGGTCGATGTCGTGGCCACCTCCGGGTGGCCGGAGCTGACACCCGTCGTTCGCATCGCCGCCGCGGCTGCGTCGCTGGGCGCCCTGCTCGCTCTGCTCACCGGCATCGGCCGCACGACACTCGCCATGGCCCGCGAACGCGACGTGCCCTCGTTCCTCGCGACGATCGACCCGCGCTGGCAGGTTCCACGGCGGGCAGAGGTGACGGTCGGCCTGATCGTCGTGATCATCGTGCTTGTCGCCGATCTGCGCGATGCGATCGGCTTCTCGTCGTTCGGAGTGCTGCTGTACTACCTGATCGCGAACGCGGCGGCGTTCCGGCAGGGGGCACCGGCCCGCCGCTACCCGCGCGCTCTGCAGGTGATCGGCGCCCTGGGCTGCCTGCTGCTCGTCAACTCGCTGCCGGTCGTCGCCTCACTCGTCGGCACCGCGGTCGTCGCCATCGGTGTCGTCTATCGGATGCTGCGACTGCGGCGGCTCCGTAGGATTCGCCGCTGAGGGAGACCGTCGCGCCGATGCCAGGGCACGGTCGGCGGCCCGGCACGCGGCGGGGAGCAAAGCCTCGGCCGTGCGCCGGTAGCCGAGCGGGCTCGGATGGAAACGGTCGAGACTGAACATCTGCTCCGGCTCGTCGAAGAACATCCGCCCGACGGAGCGACGCAGATCGACGGGCTCGGCCCCCGCGTGACGTGCGGTCTCGGCCTGGACCTCGGCGAGTCTGCGCGACAGGCTCGACACGATCCGGCGCAGCGGCTGCGGCACCGGACGCAGCGACCCCAGATCGGGGCAGGTGCCCACCACGACCTCGGCCCCGCGCTCGCGCAGGCGCCGGATCGCCTGGTTCAGATGGTGCGCCGAGACCGACACCGGCAGACGATGCGTGACATCGTTTCCGCCCACCACGATCACCGCGACATGGGGCCGATAGTCCGCGGGGAGCCCGTCGAGCTGCGCCTCGAGGTCGGGCGACTCCGAGCCGACGACCGCCGCCGTGCGCAGGCGCACCGGGCGATGCATCCGCCCGGCCATCGCCTTCGCGAGGCGACCGCCCAGCGTCTCCTTGCGCCGCGCTGCTCCGAGGCCCGCCGCGAGCGAGTCACCGAGCAGAACCAGCTCGATGGGTGCGCCGTCGAGCGCGCGCCGCCACACGCGATCCGCGTCGAGCGACTCCTCGCCCAGGGGTTTGCCGATGCGCCGCCGGGCGATCGCGGCCTGACGGGTCAGCAGCATCCGCCCGGCGAAGACGACGCCGACGACCGCGGCAGCGGCACCGGCCGCACCGGCCGCACCGGCCGCACCGGCCGCACCGAGGAGACGCGCACGAGGCATGCCCTGATCCGACACCGCCGACGTGAACGCCGCGTGAACGGCATCTGCGACAGCACCTGTGGGGTCAGGCGAGCGGCTTGCGCTCCAGCTCGGTCGCGCCCGACGAGACCGTCGCGAACGCCGTGAATCCCTCGGCGGATGCCCGCTCGAGCAGTGCCTTGAGATTCTTGGTGCGGCGTTCCAGCCGCACGCGGGCGCCCGTGGCGATGAGCGCGGTCTTGTGGGCGAGCAGCTCGGCGACCGGAACGTCGGTGTCGTGGATGAGCACGATGGCCTCGGCCTCGGAGTCCGCTCCGGCCGTGACGAGGTCGACGAGGCGCTCGAACCCGAGCGAGAAGCCGACAGCCGGCACCTGCTGCCCGAGGAAGCGCCCGATCATGCCGTCGTAGCGTCCGCCACCACCGAGCGAGTAGTCGACCGAGGGGTGGGCGAGTTCGAAGATCGTGCCCGTGTAGTACCCCATGCCGCGCACCAGGAACGGATCGAAGACGAGCGGAACATCCGTCTGCCCGCGTCCGGCGGCGACGGCATCGCCGATTGCGACGAGATGCTCGACGATCTCGTCAGGGGCGTTCTCGGGCAGCGCCTTGCGGATCTGCCGCTCGCCGAATGCGTTGTACTCGAGCGTCTGCGGGCGGCGCAGGAACTCCTCGAACGCGTCGATGGCTCCCGATTCGCTGGGTTCCTGAGCCTGTCGAAGGGCACGATCGCGCAGTTCCGCGGCGACCCCGTCGGGGCCGATCTTGTCGAGCTTGTCGATCGTGATGAGAACGCCGGGGCGCTCCTCTTCGGCGAACCCGAAGCTGTCGAGCATCCAGTCCAGCACGCGACGGTCGTTGATGCGGATCGTCGCGCCCTCGAGCCCGAGCGCGTCGACGGCATCGAGCGAGGCGACCATGAGCTCGGCCTCGGCACGCGAGGAGTCGTCGCCCATGATGTCGATGTCGCACTGCACGAACTGGCGGTAGCGACCCTTCTGGGGCCGCTCTGCCCGCCAGACCGGACCGATCTGGATCGAGCGGAAGACGCCGGGGAGCTGACCGCGGTTGCTGGCGTAGAAGCGGGCGAGCGGCACGGTGAGGTCGTAGCGCAGCCCCAGGTCGGAGAGCGCAGCCGGGTCATCGGCGGCGGCGCGGATCGCGTCGGCATCGAGTCCGCGGCGCAGCACGTTGTAGGCGAGCTTCTCGTTGTCGCCGCCGATGCCGGAGTGTAGGCGGGCGTAGTCCTCGACGACCGGTGTCTCGATCTCGTCGAAGCCGTGCGCCAGATAGCGGTCGCGGATGACGGAGAGCACGCGCTCACGGCGGGCCTTGTCAGCGGGGAGGATGTCGCGCATTCCGCGCGGCGGGTTCACAGTAGCCACGGCTCCATCTTTCCAGGTCTGCCGACGCCCCTGTGCCGGGTCAGTGCGCGGACTCGGCGGCGCGCACGTCGTCTTCGAGGGATCGCAGGCGTTCGCGCAGCGCGCGCTCCGCATCCCAGCCCTCGGCACGGGCTCGCCCGACCAGTGCGAACAGCGCTTCACCGAGCTCTGCCTCGGAGGTCGGCCCGTGGGCCGCGGGAGTCTCGAGGCCCGCCCCTGCCGCTCGTCCCGCGAGCTTCTGGGCCAGGGCGAGCGCAGGCATTCCGCGGGGCACACCGTCGAGCACGCTGGTCCTGGTGCGCTTCTCGGCGGCCTTCGCCGCGTTCCAGTGCACGAGCACCTCTTCGGGCGTGGTCGCCGTCTCGCCCGCGAAGACATGCGGATGCCGTCGCACCATCTTCTCGGTGAGGGTGCGCGACACGTCGTCGAGGTCGAACGGATCGTCGGGGTCCTGCGCCGCGATCGCCGCGTGGAACAGCACCTGCCAGAGCAGATCGCCGAGTTCCTCGCGCAGATCGGCGCGGGTGCCGCTCTCGACGGCGTCGATGACCTCGTGCGACTCCTCGATCAGGTACGGCACCAGGTCGCGGTGGGTGATCTGCTGCGACCAGACGCACCGTTCGCGCACCGCGCGCATCGTGTCGGCCGCGGCGCGCAGAGGGTCGCGTGCGGTCTCGGCATCGAACGTACCCGAGCGAGCATCCATGGTTCCTCCTCCGTCGAGACGAGCGCTGCCGTCGGACATCACGAGACCTCGACGGGGAAGCGACGGTAGTAGCGGGCGCGCAGGGAGACGACGACGCCAGCCACGAGCAGCGAGAGGAGCGACCCCACGAGCACGCCGAGGATCGCCTGGTCGCGGATGCCCGCGTCGTTCTCGAAGGCGAGGTTCGCGAGCAGGAGAGAGACGGTGAACCCGATGCCGCCGAGCGAACCCGCCGCCAACAGGTCGGGGAACGGGAGCGCCGGCGCAGTGCCACGCGGACGGATGCGCATCGCGAGCCAGCCGAACAGACCGATGCCGACGATCTTGCCCACCGGCAGGGCGACCACGATGCCCCAGAAAGCGGGCGAAAGCTGCGTCGGCGAGACCTGCGGAATGACCACGAACGCCGCGACGAACGCGAACAGCGGCAGGATCGCGCCGTTCACCGTCGGCTCCAGCGCGTGCCGGGAGCGACTCGCCGGAGTCGGCGCCATGACGAGCCCCAGCAGGACACCGGCGATGGTGGCATGGATGCCGGAAGCGGCAACGAGGCCCCAGCAGACGACTCCGACGACGACCATCAGCACCGCGATCGCCGTATGTCCGGTCGCACCGAGCCATCGGCTGAGCAGCCAGAACACGGCCACCGCCACGACGCCCGAGCCGAACAGCAACCAGTCCACGTCGTGCGCGAACAGCACCGCGATGAAGATGATGCCGATGATGTCGTCGAGGATCGCGAGGGCGAGCAAGAACACGCGCACGGTCGACGGCAGGCCGCGTCCGAACATCGCGAGCACACCGAGGGCGAAGGCGATATCGGTCGCCGTGGGGATCGGCCATCCGGCCGCCGTCGCACCGTCGCCGGCGATGAGCAGGTACACCGCGATCGGCACGAGCACTCCCCCGGCCGCCGCGATCGCCGGCTGCACGGCCTTGCGCGGCGAATCGAGCTCGCCGTGCGTGAGTTCGTGGCGCAGTTCGATAGCCACGACGAAGAAGAAGACGGCGAGCAATCCGTCCGACACCCAGTGCGCGACCGAGAGATCCAAACCGGTTCCCGGCACCGCGAGATGCACGTCGAGAGCGTCGGCGATCACCCCGTGCGTCGGGAGGTTGGCGAGCAGCAGACCGAGGCCCGCGGCAACGAGAAGGAGGACGGCCGGGAACTGCTGGCCGCGAAGGGGGTTCGCCGAGATACGCATCCCCTCCATGGTAGGCGCGGGCTCCTCGGCCGCGCCGCCGGTGCGAAGGAGCCGTCGCACATCGTCATGCGTTCGGAGCACCCCGTCGACCGGGATACTCTCGAACGGTGATCCCCGAACACAGCTTCTCCGAGCCCACGAACACCGAAGCCATCCGCGTCATCGGGCGCTTCGAGGCAGGCCAAGGCATACCGGACGCCATGCGCTCCGACGTCAGGATGCTGGGCGGGCTGCTCGGCCAGGTGCTGCGCGAGGCGGGTGGAGACGACCTGTTCGACGACGTCGAGCGCCTGCGCCTGGCGACCATCCAGGCCTACGAAGACTCCACCTCCGACGCGTTCGTGCGTGCCGCCGCGATCGCCGAGTCCTTCACGATCGCCCGCGCCGACGAGGTCGCTCGGGCCTTCACCTGTTACTTCCACCTGGTGAACCTCGCCGAGGAGCACCAGCGCGTTCGTGTGCTGCGCGAGCGCGCCGGTCAGCCCGGCCGCGAAGACGCCGCCGACACGGTCGCCACCGCATACGCGCGCCTGCGCACCGAGGTCGGCGACGACGAAGCACGACGCCGCCTCGACGGCCTGCGCTTCCACCCGGTCTTCACCGCTCACCCGACCGAGGCACGCCGCCGCGCGGTGTCGTCGAGCATCCGCCGCCTGTCTGAACTGCTCACCCAGCACGACGCCGCGAGCGTCGGCGGTGCCGAAGAGCACCGTGCGCGCCGTCGCATGCTCGAAGAGATCGACACGCTGTGGCGCACGGCCCCGCTGCGTTCGCAGAAGCCCTCGCCCACCGATGAGGTGCGCACCGTCATGGGCGTGTTCGACGAGACGCTGTTCACCACCGTGCCCCACGTCTACCGCCGCATCGACGACGCGCTCCGCGGCGAAGACTCCGGTGCCACCGCCCCCGTCGTGCCGGCATTCGTGCGCATCGGCTCGTGGGTCGGCGGCGACCGCGACGGCAACCCCTTCGTCACGGCATCCGTCACGCGCGAAGCGTCGCAGATCGCTTCCGACCACGTTCTGCGCGGACTCGAACGCGCCCTCGACCGCATCGGCCGCACGCTCACCCTCGACGCCGAGAGCACGCCGCCGAGCGCCGAGGTCGCCGCCCTCTGGGGTGCTTTCGCCGCGGCCGACCCGCAGGCGGCCACCGAGCTCGCCACGCGCTCCCCCGACGAACCCCACCGACGCGTGCTGCTGCTGCTCGCACACCGAGTCGCCGCCACTCGACGCGGTGACAGCGCGCAGCGCTACGGGCAGCCCGAAGAACTGCTCGCGGACCTCCGGGCCGTGCAGACCTCGCTCGCGGCATCCGGCGCCCGCCGTCACGCCTTCGGCGGCGTGCAGCACCTGATCTGGCAGGTCGAGACCTACGGCTTCCACCTCACCGAGCTCGAGGTTCGTCAGCACTCGCAGGTGCACGCGAAGGCTCTCGCCGAGCTGGAGTCGGGTGAGGCGATCAGCGCCCAGACCGAAGAGGTGCTCGAGGTCTTCCGCGCGATCGCCGAGATCCAGCGCGACCGCGGCCTGCGCGCCGCCGGTCGCTACGTGGTCTCGTTCACGCAGGCCGCCTCCGACCTCGCGAACGTGCACAAGCTCGCGCGGCACGCACTCGGCGACGACGCGCCCGTGCTCGACGTCGTTCCGCTGTTCGAGACCTTCGCCGACCTGCAGGCGGCCCCCGGCATCCTGGCCGAGGCCGTGACGTTCCCCGAGTTCCGGGCACGCATGGCAGCCACCGGCAACCGGCTCGAGGTCATGCTCGGCTACTCCGACTCGTCGAAGGACGTCGGCCCGGTCGCCGCGAACCTCGCCCTGTACGAGGCGCAGGAGAGGATCGCCCAATGGGCGCAGGATGCCGAGATCGAACTGACCCTGTTCCACGGTCGCGGTGGTGCGCTCGGTCGTGGCGGCGGACCCGCCAACTCGGCGATCCTCGCGCAGCCGCCGCACTCGGTCGACGGACGCTTCAAGCTCACCGAGCAGGGAGAGACGATCTTCGCCCGCTACGGCGAGCCGGCCATCGCGATGCGCCACATCGATCAGGTCGCCGCGGCCACCCTGCTCGCGTCGTCGCCGACCGTCGAGAAGCGCACCAGCGGCGCGGCCGCACGCTACGCCGAGGTCGCCTCCGTCATGGACCGGTCGTCTCGTGAGCGGTTCTTCTCGCTCGTGAAGGCCGAGGGCTTCGCGCCGTGGTTTGCCACGGTCACCCCTCTCGAGGAGATCGGTCTGCTCGCGCTCGGTTCGCGTCCCGCACGCCGTGGGCTCTCGGTCGAGTCGCTCGAAGACCTGCGCGCCATCCCGTGGGTGTTCGCGTGGACGCAGGCGCGTATCAACCTCGCCGGCTGGTTCGGACTCGGCACCGCGCTCGATGCGGTCGGTGACGAGGCTCTGCTGATCGAGGCGTATCGCGAGTGGCCGTTGCTGCACACCATGATCGACAACGTCGCGATGAGCCTCGCGAAGACCGACGAGCGCATCGCCCGCGAATACCTCGCGCTCGGCGACCGTGACGATCTCGCCGCTCTCGTGCTCGACGAGCTGGCGCTGACGCGGCAGTGGGTGATCCGTCTGACCGGCGGTGACGGACTGCTCGAGAACAAGCCCGTGCTGCAGCGTGCCGTCCAGTTGCGCAGCCCGTACGTCGACGCACTCTCGCTTCTGCAGCTGCGCGCTCTGCGTGCGCTGCGCGCGCCGTCGGATGCCGAGGCCACGGGTTCTGGAGCCGACGCCGAGCAGCAGCGCCTACTGCTGCTATCGGTCAGCGGTGTCGCCGCCGGCCTGCAGAACACCGGGTGAGCCCGGGGCGGTCATCCGGATTCGGGGCGCGAGCGACGCCCGCTAGAGTGAAAACTCGCGCCCGATCCGGCGCCGCTTCACGCGACACGATCGCCTGCACCACAATCCCCCACTGAGAAAGCTTCCGCGTGTCTGCACCCACCCCTGCCTTCCACCCGCTCGATGCCGCCGTGCAGCCCGTTTTCGACACGGTGCTCTCCCGCAGCCCGCACGAGCCCGAGTTCCACCAGGCCGTGCACGAGGTTCTGCACTCGATCGCCCCGGTTCTCGCGGCCCACCCCGAGTACGTCGACGGCGGCATCCTCGAACGGCTCGTCGAGCCCGAGCGTCAGATCCTGTTCCGGGTGCCGTGGGTCGACGACTCCGGCAAGCTGCACGTCAACCGCGGCTACCGCATCCAGTTCTCGTCGGTCCTCGGCCCGTACAAGGGCGGCCTGCGCTTCCACCCGTCGGTGAACCTCTCGATCATCAAGTTCCTCGGCTTCGAGCAGATCTTCAAGAACGCTCTGACGGGCCAGGGCATCGGCGGCGGCAAGGGCGGGTCCGACTTCGACCCGCACGGCAAGTCCGACGCCGAGGTCATGCGCTTCTGCCAGTCGTTCATGAACGAGCTGTACCGCCACCTCGGTGAGCACACCGACGTTCCCGCCGGCGACATCGGTGTGGGCGGACGCGAGATCGGCTACCTGTTCGGCCAGTACCGCAAGGTCACCAACCGCCACGAATCCGGCATGTTCACCGGCAAGGGCACGGGCTGGGGCGGTGCCGAGGTGCGCACCGAGGCCACAGGCTACGGCGCGGTGTTCTTCGCCCAGGAGATGCTCGCCGTGAAGGGCGACTCGTTCGACGGCAAGCGCGTCGGCATCTCGGGCTCGGGCAACGTCGCCATCTACGCGATCCAGAAGGCCACCCAGCTCGGCGCTGTGCCGGTCACTGCATCCGACTCCTCCGGCTACGTCGTCGACGACGCCGGTATCGACGTCGACCTGCTGCGTCAGATCAAAGAGGTCGAGCGCGCCCGCATCGTCGAGTACGCCAACCGACGCCCGAGCGCGCGCTTCGTCGAAGGCGGCAGCGCGTGGGAGGTGCCGGTCGACATCGCCGTTCCGTCGGCCACGCAGAACGAGGTCAGCCTGGCGGATGCCGAGGCCCTCATCGCCAACGGCGTGCGCGTCGTGTCGGAGGGCGCCAACATGCCGTGCGTTCCCGCGGCGGTCGACGCCTTCCAGAATGCCGGCGTGCTCTTCGCGCCCGGCAAGGCCGCGAACGCCGGTGGCGTCGCGACCTCGGCCCTCGAGATGAGCCAGAACGCCTCGCGTCAGCGCTGGACCTTCGGCGACAGCGAGAACAAACTGCGCGAGATCATGGCCGACATCCACACCGCCGCCTTCGACGCCGCCGAGCGTCATGGCGTGCCGGGAGACTACGTGGCCGGCGCCAACATCGCCGGTTTCGAGCGCGTCGCCGCGGCGATGCTCGCGCAGGGCGTCATCTGACCCCTGCGGGACGCGTCTTCCACGACGCCGATCCCGATGCCGTGCGATCCGCAGCGGCACGACGAAGGGCCGCCTCCCCCGAACCTCGGGAGGCGGCCCTTCGTGTGTCCAGCGGAGCGCAGGTTGCCGACGGCGGATTCACTTCATGAGGTAGGTGAAGTAGTTGCCCAGCTTTCTGAGCGCCGCCTCCGTCAGTTCAGGATGCCGTGCGTGCATGATGTGTCGAACCTCTTCGCCGATCTCGATCAGGGTCTTGTTTCCCCATTCGATCTCGATCCTGTTGGTCTCCAAGAGAATCGCTCGCACTTCTTCCTCGACGGATACGTCAGGGAACCGAGCCGTGAACTCGTGCTCGTCGGCGCCCGGGAAGTGCGCGAGGTAAAGCGTGATAGCCGTGCTGATATCGACGTCGTGCTCTGTCATCCGTTGCCTTTCGATCGCGGCGTCAGGTCACTTCCAGTTATAGGTGAACATCCACCGCAGCTCATCGAGTGCCTCCACGGTCAGCTCGGGATGTCGAAGAGCCATCGCCTTCCGAGCGAGGTCTCCGCCCTCGGTGAGGCTGATGCCCGACCCGTCGACGGGAACGCTCAGGCACTCACCGATGATCGCGCGCACCCTGCCCAGCAGCACGGTCGGATCAGTTTCCACTGCGCACGCAACGACGGCGGACTCGTCGCTCGCGGGCCACGCGGTGCGCCCGGACCCCAAAAACGCGATGATCGCCTGGCTCAGCTCTCGATCTTCCATGGGATCTCAGTCAACCGTGCGCCAGCGATGGAGGCTCAGGGAAGTCGATTCCCAGCTTCTCCTCCAGCTCATCGAGATTCGGGAGCTCTTGTCGCGCCTCGTCGCGCGAGATCACCTTCGGATAGCTGAACACGCCGATATCCCAGTAGGCGCCGCAGTACCTGCACCGGCGCACCTCGGCCATGAACTCTTCACTCTCGCCGATCGTCACTCCACGAGAGTCGCGCGCGTAGGTGAGCCAATGTCCGGAGCAAATGTCGCAAGCGCCTGCGTACGCCACAATCGTTCCTCTGCGTCTACCGTGTCGAAAAACCATCGCTCCTAGATCGACATCTCCGTCCTCGATTCGCGTGCGGAGATCACCCCGCCGCAAGCGACCGGGATCGTGTGCAGGCTCCGGAAGGAAGTGCTCGCGACGCTCAGCGAGCAGACGCGGCCTCGTAGGCGGCGAGGTACTCGGAGCCCAGTCGCAACCGCACGTAGCTGTCGATCGCTTCAAGTGCGGCCTTCACTGCATCTCGGGTTCCGCACAGCGTGAGTTTCCGCCCGAGAACCTTGGACACCGTCGCGTCGCCGCCCAGTTCAATGCTGAAACCCCAGTTTCCGCGCCCATAGTCGTCATACGATCCACGGATCGCAAACGCGTCGTACAGCACGAAACCGAGCTCGGCATCCGACTTCTTGCGTCCCTGTGTCGCGGCAGGAAGATGAGCGTCGACCAGATCGAGCACATCGTCCGCGGTCAAATCATCGTGTGGCATTCTCACTCCTTGGTGTCATCGCCGAATCGCCTGCATAGTCGTCGGATCGAACCGGTATCCATGATCCTCCAGGAAATCGAGTTCGTCTGCGAGCGCCGTCCCCGGGAAGTCCTGTGGATTGTGCGAGAAACCGATCGGCTTGCCCTCAGCGATGACGCGCTCGAGGAACGGCACGTTGAAGGCACCAAACATTCCGTCATCATCAAGATGGTGCGCATCAGCGATGTCGTCCCAACGATCACCAAGACTGAAGTAAGTACCTGGCGGCATCTTTCCCTCAGCGACATCGATGTAGCTGGGGGTGCCGGGCACGCGGAACTTGCCCAGCACCACTTCGAGGCCATTCGGATTGTGCACGCTCGAGTTGAGGATGTCGAAGTAGTCCTGGTCGCTCATCCCCGGTGGCTTGCGACTGGTACTCGGTACATAGGGATGAGTCAACGGCTTGGGCCGCGTGACGCCGTCTGCGTCGAATTTGTCTTTGTCTTTGATCTGTCGGATGACGTTGTCGAGGTGGTCGGTCAGGTTGTCGGCGAGCTGGTGGAGTTTGTCTTTCGAGTGGGCCATCCCGTCGAGCACGGCCTGTCGGAGTTCGCGGAAGACGGACTTCATCGCACTCATCAGCTGTCTCCGCCGAAGTCGAGGGCCGAGAACTCCGAGAAGAACGTCGACGTCAGCGTCTGGATGTCGGAACCGTGGAGCTTCATCATCGACTGCGCGTCTTCGAGCGCTGCCAGGTCGGCGTAGAACTCGTCGGAGTCCCCGGCCATCGACTCCACCACAGGAGCATCCAAGATCGCGTCGATCACGGCAGGCAGTTGCTGAGCCATCGGTTCGATCGCCATCGGCAGAAGCTGATTGAGCAACTGCTCGACCGCGATATCGACCGCGGCGTTGAGCAACTTCTTCTTGATCAGCAGCATCGGCCCCGCACCGGCAGCGGTAACCGGGTTCGTCAGCATCGCGACGAGCGCGATCAGCGTCGTCGACACGTCGACGATCACTTTCATCTTCAGCGCGAAGATGGCATCCGCCCCGATGTCCATCGCCGACGAAGCAGGGGGCATGATGTCGATCAGCTTCTGCAGGTTCTGCGAACGGTTTGCGTTCCACGCCCCGAGCGTCGCAGGTCCCGTCTGACCGCGCATCGCTCCGGCGATGTCACCGTTCATCTTGCGGTCGATCGCCTGGACCACATCCTCGAGATCCGACCCCAGGTTGCGCACCAGCAGCGCTCCCTTGCGGACCTCGTCCTCGTCGATATCGGGCCATTCGAAGCGGAGCTTCTCCATGACCCAGACCAACTCATTGGGCAACATCATGCCCATAACGCACCCCTCACACGCAGCAGGGCAAGACGATCAGCACGATGTGCCGGTGCTTCCCCCGAAGACACCAAAACAACCTCGCCGCACGCGGCGACTCGACTCACGGCACCCGCGAGCCTCAGGCAGGAAGGGATCGTGGCGTCGGCCAAGCAGCCGCCGCCACGAACTCCTCCGAGCTACGCGGTGGGTCAGCCGCCCGCGAGCTCCGAGTCCTTGTCACGGATCGAGTCCGCCATGCGGTCCAGAGCCTGCGCCATGTCGTTCACGGCCTCGGCTGCATCGTCGAGGGATGCCGTAAGCTCCGAGTACGCCGTCGAATACGCATCCGACGCGTTCTCGGTCTTGAACCCGTCCTGCACCAGGTCATCGATGACGCCCTGAAGCTCCTTCAGAGTGTCGGTGACGGTGCTGCGCCCGTCACGCAGACGCGCTGCCGCGCCTTCCATCTCGCTGTATGTTGCACCAAAATCATGTCCGGCCATCAGAAAATTCCCCCTAGATCAATCAACAGGCGGTCACCGCCCCGGGATAGGTTACCGGGAGTCGCGAGGAAATCAAGTGGGCAGTACTACCCCTGTGGAGAACTGCTCACGCCGTGCGCATCTTGTCCTCGCGGGCTGCACAGCACCGTCAACGCCGCCGTTGCGAGCGATGCCGACCGGCTCGCCTGCACCAGCTGGCATCTTCAAAAGAACTCAAAATACGCCCATCGCCACGAGAGCGCGGAGAGAGCCTCCGGACTCAGCCCCGGCCAGATCTTCTCGAACTCCGCGCCGAAGAGGACTGACTTGTTCTGAGTGCCGAATGCCTCCCTCGGGATGTGGAGTCGATCGCTCACAGCCACGATCTGCTTTACCAGCGCAAGAGTACGCTCGCCGTCGACCGGATCCAGAGCGAGCACAGCAGCCTCATCGCTATCAGGAGTCCGACGAGATCCGTAGCCGACGTAAGCCACGATGGCTTGCGTCAGACGATCAGTGTCACCTTTCATGGTCAGACCGTCGCACCACCTCCGTGGCTCCGATACAACTCGATCACATCCGCCCACGACCAGCGAAGATCGATACCAACGATCGGTTTCGATGGGCGAAGTTGATAGACCCAACTCGCAGGAACAACGTGCAAGGCCAGCGACATGGTTCCCTCGGCCTCCTCCCCTGCCCAGATCAACCCCAGGCCAATGTCTCCCCTGAGTACCCAGAAATTGCCCTGCGTGACACCCGAGTCGAGAAGCGCCGCCGAATACGAGGTAACACTGTTCTCCTTCGATTCCTGGAGCCAATCGAAATCGCTCCACGTACCGGCCCAATGCATACCGGTACGTTGCATCTTCGATACGAACTCGTCGATCTCCCCCGGCACCACCGCGGCCCCGTGCCCAGAGGCCACGTCACCCCGCCATGCGAGCGGCAGGATCCGCGCCTCACCCCTCACCAGAATCGGATTGAAAGGCGTCACCCACCCGTCTTCTTGCACGTCGAGCGCCTCCTGCTGCAGACCGTCGTAGGCGCTCAATGGAATGCGCCCCTGCCACGGCAGAAGAGCACCGTCCAGCAATGACGCAGGCCCGAATGCCGAGTTCGCCGTCCGAACATAGTCCGTCTCGAAGTTCATCATGAGGTCCCCCTGGGTGTTGACGGCGCGCGATTCGCCACCGTACACGACGAAGGGCCGCCTCCCCGAAAAGACTCGGGAGGCAGCCCTTCGCATCGAGAGACCTCGTCAACTCTCGTCGACGGGCACCTTCACGACCTTGTTGAACCCGGTCACCGCCTGGTTCTCATCGAACGCGACGACCTTCTTGCGGAATCCTCGCGTGATGATCGTCAGGTAGACGAGCCCGATCGCCGTCCAGATCAGGCCGCCGATGAGCGCATCCTGGTGCAGGTTCACCCAGAGCAAGCCGGTGAGCAGCATGCCGATGGTGGGCATCACGATGAAGTTGAAGATGTCGGCCGGGGTCTTGCGACGCCCCTTGCGGATCGCGAACCAGGCGATCACCGAGACGTTGACGAAGGTGAACGCGATCAGCGCACCGTAGTTGATCCAGGCGGCGATGATTTCGAGGGTGAACGGGATGGCAAGCAGCGAGATCGCACCCACCAGCACGATGTTGAACGTGGGCGTGTGGGTGCGGGGGTTGATGTAGCCGAACACCTTCTGCGGCAGCACGTTGTTGCGGCCCATCACGAGCAGCATGCGCGAGACCGATGCGTGCGACGCGAGCCCCGAGGCGAGCGTGGCGCAGAAGCCGGCGGCCGTGAGCACCGCCGCGAGCACGTTGCCGCCGACCAGCTCTCCGATGACCGGGAGCGTCGAGTCCTCGATGAACTGCTGGTCGCCGCCGGGGGCGAATTCGTTCCAGTCGGGGAAGCGCAGCTGGGTGACGTACGAGGCGACGAGGAAGATGCCACCGCCGATGAGGACGGTCAGCAGGATCGCCTTCGGCATGATCTTCGGGTCCTTGGCCTCTTCGGCGTACATGGTGACCGCGTCGAAACCGATGAACGAGAAGCAGACGATCGTGGCGCCGGTGAGCACCGCGGTCATGGTCACGTCGTCGTGCAGGAACGCGCCGACGGAGAGGATGGTCGCCGCTCCCTCGCCGCGCATCAGCTGCGCGACCACGAGAACGACGAAGACGGCCATGACGATGATCGAGAAGATCAGCAGGATCACGTTCAGGTTCGAGGTGCCACGCATGGTCATGTAGATGATGCTCGTCACGAGGATGCAGTACAGCACGACCCAGATCCAGCCCGGGATGTCGGGGAACATGGCCTCGAGGTAGCTCTTGATGATGAGGCAGTTGACCATCGGCAGCAGCACGTAGTCGATCAGCGACGTCCACCCGACCATGAATCCGAGGTTCGGATGGATCGATTCGCGCACGTATGTGTAGGCGGAGCCCGCACTCGGGATGGCACCGGCGATCTTGCCGTAGCTGATGGCGGTGAACACCATCACCACGAGAGCGACGAGGTAGGCGGCGGGGACCACGTTGTTCGTGTCGCGCGCCACCATGCCGAAGGTGTCGAACACGACGGTGGGCGTCATGTACCCGAGTCCGAGACCGACGATAGCCCAGAGACCGAGATTTCGTCGGAGTGTTCCGCCGCCCTGCGCGAGCGGTTTCGTCTTCAGTGCCATGGGTACTCCTCGAGGAACAGCGCATGGGCCGGACTTCGGGTCGTCCGACGCTGGGATCAGTATGGAGTACGGATATTCCTTTGCGCGACCCCTATTTCGATTCGAAATGCGCTTTTAACATGACGAAAAGAAGCGGGATTCGAAGACGGATGCCGAAATCACCAGCCTTCGCGGAGCACCCGATCCAGCATCGCGACGACGTGATCGGCGCTCTCGGCGGTGAGGCACAACGGCGGCTTGATCTTCAGCACATTCGAGCGTTCCGACGTCGTGAGCACGATCACGCCGAGTTCGCGCATCCGCTCGCAGATGGCCGCCGCCTCGGCATCCGCCGGTTCCATCGACTCCCGATCGTGTACGAGTTCGACGCCGAGATACAGCCCCTCGCCGTGCACGACTCCGACGATCGGATGCCGGTCGGCCAGAGCGCGAAGGCCACCGGCGAGCCGCGCCCCGATCACCTCGGCGTTGCGCTGCAGATCGTCTTCGACCATGGCGTCGAGCACCGCGATGCCGACGCGGCAGCTGAGCGTGCTGCCCCCGGCCGACGAGAAGAACTGCCCCTGGGTGGCCAGGGCGTCGGCGATCGCCTTCGAGGTGATCACGCCGCCGATCGGGAACCCGTTGCCCATCGGCTTCGCGATGGTGACGATGTCGGGCACCACGCCCGACTGCTCGAAGCCCCAGAAGCTCGAGCCCATGCGACCGAAACCGACCTGCACCTCGTCGGCGATGCAGAGCCCTCCGGCCGCGCGGACGCGCTCGTAGGCGCCCGCGAGGTACCCCTCGGGCAACAACACTCCCCCGGCATTGCCGAGCACGGATTCGCAGAGGAAGGCGGCGACGTCGCGCCCCTCCGCCTCGAGCCCCGCGAGATCGTCGGCGAGGTCGGAAAGGTACCGCCCCGCCGTGTCGTCTCCGCGATAGGTACCGCGGAATCGGTTGGGCACGTCGGCGACGTGCACCCAGTCGGGTCGCGTCGCCAGGGCGAAGGGGTTGTCATATGCGCTGGTCGTGACCGCATCGCTCGCCATCGTCCACCCGTGGTACGCCTCGCGCAGCGCCACGACGGTGCGCCGCCCGGTCGCGGCCTGCGCCAGACGGATCGCGAGGTCGACGGCTTCGGAACCGCTGTTCACGAGCAGCACGGTGTCGAGTCCGCTTCCCTCGGGCATCAGTGCCAACAACCGCTCGCTGTACTCGGCGAGCTCCCGGAACAGGAACCGCGAGTTGGTGCCCAGCGTGCGCAGCTGCCGGCTGGCCGCATCGGCGACCTTCGGATGGCTGTGCCCGAGGCCGGCGACGTTGTTGACCATGTCGATGTACGCGCGGCCGGTGGTGTCGACCAGGTGATGGCGCCAGCCGCGCTCGATCTGCGGCGGATGCTCGTAGTACCGTTCCTGCGCCCCCGCGAAGATGCGCTCGCGGCGATGCAGTTCGGCGGTCGACTCATCGGTCTGGGCCCGTGCGGGCAGCCCGAGAAGCGGGGCCGGGTCGGCCGTGAAGCGACTCCACGCGGCGACGCGATCGGGCGGGATCAGGCTCGCCCCCGACGCCGGGGCCCGCAGACCCGGTGCATCGGTGCGCCGCACCCCCACCGTCAGCACGCGGTCTTCGTCGGAGGCCGGGAGCCACCCGATCATGTCGCCCGCACCGACGTGCAACGCGGCCCTGTCATCGATCTCGACACCCCGCAGGGCGAGCACCCAGCCTTCATCGAGCACGATGCGCGGCTCTTCGTGATGGGCGCGCAGCGCGCCGTCGACCGGGGTCGTCACGCGCAGCCGGGGCCCGGCGCCGAGGTGCAGTTCGGTCTGCACGGGCCAGGTCGGCGCAGCATCCGTCGCATCGATGGCCGTGCGGGTCAACCGGAAGGCGCCGTACGGCAGCACCGCCGCCGCAGCACCGGAGCTCAGCGCATCCGCCACGAGAACCGCCTCGGCATCAGACGGCAACCACCGGCCGGCATCGAGGTGCTCGGATTCCACTCCCGGGTCGAGCATGCGAACCTCGCCCTCGAACTCCGGCAGGAGCGCTGCGAGGGGCGGAGCATCCGTCGTCAGCATGAACACGGGCGCGTCGATCCGCACCCGCGCCAGCACGTGCTCGGTCGCCTCGGCGAGCGGCACGAGCGTCGCCGCGTCGAAGATCGCCTGTTCTCCCTCGATGCGCTCCCGGGCGTAGTCGTTGTCGCCGTCGATCTCGAGCTGTCGCCACCCGCTCGCCACGAGCAGCGATGCCCGCAGCACGATGAGCGGCCAGACGGCGCGGGCCTCGGACTCGTTCAGCGGCGCAGCAGCATGAAAGGCATCGATCGTGTCGAGCACGCGCAGCGGACGCTCCGGCTCGTGGTGCAGCATCGACGATGCGCAGACCGCGAGTTCGGCCACCCGCCATCCGAGAGCCAGATCGCCGAGGTCGAGCACCGTATGGGGATGCAGGCGCGAATCGTCGCCGCGGATGCCGGTGACGTTGTCATCGGTGAGATCGCCGTGGATCGGCTGCACCGGCAGGTCGTCGGCGACGAGAGCGAGTGCGTCACGGGCTTCCTCCGCTGCCGCGAGCACCCGCTCGCGCAGCCCCGTGTCGGTGATCGAGGGCGCGAGACGCACGGTCTGTGCGAACGCGACCCGCATGTCCCACATGTGGTCCCGGTGCAGGCCCGGATGCTCCAGGCCGGCGAGCGCGGTGACCGACGCCGCCGCCAACGCCCCGAACTCGGCCAGCACGACGGGTGCGAGATAGCCCGCATCGACCAGGGCCTCCCCCTCGGCGAACTCGCTGCGACGCGCGGCGAAACCTTGCCACCGCTGGGTGAGCGCGCCATCGAGTCCCGGCAGCACCGCCGGCACCGAGACGCCGGCTGCGCGATACGCGTCGAGTGCCGCGTGCTGCGCGTCGCGGGCCTCGTCACCGAACACCGGGTTGTCGATGCGCAGAACACTGCGCGAACCGTCGGGCTCGACGAGCACGAAGTTGCGATCCTGGTTGCTGCCCAGCTCACTGGCAGCGGCGATGATGCCGTAGCAGTCGCGAGCGATCAGGGCGGCGGCGGTCTCGTCGACGTCGGGGCGGACGAGGCCCGCGCCGACCTCGGCCTCAGCGCCCAATGGCGTCGCCCGAGATCAGAGTGTCGTGGGCGTGGCGAGCGAGAGAGCTGCCGTAGCGCTCGGTGAGCTGCACCATCAGGTCGGGGGTGTCGCGGTCGACCCCGAAGACGTGCCCGGGGAAGTCGAGATCGGGCTGCGCCGAAGCGATGT
The DNA here is from genome assembly GCF_044743285.1 of Microbacterium sp. NPDC087665. Lineage (NCBI taxonomy): Bacteria > Bacillati > Actinomycetota > Actinomycetes > Micrococcales > Microbacteriaceae > Microbacterium > Microbacterium sp. NPDC087665. The sequence goes on from NZ_JBIUWD010000002.1 coordinate 451,648, forward strand.
CATCGGCGCGATCGGGCGAGAGCAGTTGCACCGGATCGCCCACGGCCACCCAGCCGATCGGCACGACGGTGCCCTCGGGGAGGCGCGCGCGGCGATGCACGATCGCGTTGACCCTCACCTCGCAACGCGGCCCGACCAGGGCGCCGTTGAAGACGCGTGCACCCGAGGCCAGGAACACCTCGTCGCCCACGGTGGCACCCGCGATGCTCGCGAGCGTGCCCACCAGGGTGTGGTCGCCGATGTGCACGGCATTGGCTGCGGTCGCACGCACGAGGGCGTTCTCCATCACGATCACGTGCTCGCCGAGCGTGATCGGCCCGCCCTCCGCGGTGATCACCGCCCCGTGCAGCACTTGGCAACCGGCTCCGATCTGCACGTCGCCCGACACGACGGCGGTGGGCGCGATGACGGCGGTGTCATGAATCCGGGGCCGAGCCCCGAGGTGCTCGTACAACATGGTGCCAGCGTAGTGCGGCGGCCGCGTCGGAGGGGCTACTCCCTCGTCGAGGCTCCGCGGCGGAGCATCCCGATGACGAGCGTCGCGAGGAACAGCACGATCCCGAGGACCGCCAACCACAGCAGCCCTTTGACGACGAACCCGAACACCGCGAGACCGGCCCACACGATCAGAAGAAGTATCACGAGTATCCACATGCGCACACCCTCCTCGCGGCGGTGCGCTCGAGGCACCCCGTTGACGGGGCGCGCAACCCTGCTAATCTGTCGCCCATGTTGTGCTGATGACTTCGATCCCTCTCTCCCCGCTGCGTGGACGCCGCTCGGTGCGCCGCAGCAGCCTCGATCGAAAGGCCACGCCCATGCCCTCGCACACCCTCCCTCTTGCCGGAAAGACCGCTCTCGTCACCGGCGTCTCGCGCCGCCGCGGAATCGGCTACGCCACGGCCACGACCCTCGCCGCTCTCGGCGCGAACGTGTTCTTCCACCACTACCGCCCGCACGATCTCGACCACCCGTGGGGCGGCGACGACCTCGACGCCGTGCGTCACGGGCTGGCGGAAGCCCTCACCCCGGGTGCGCGCACGGGCGACCTGCACGCCGACCTGCGCGACGCGGCGACCATCGAGCCGCTGCTGGACGCGGCATCCGCCCTCACCGGCAGGCTCGACATCCTCGTCTGCAACCAGGCCATGAGCGGCGGCGACGGCAGCATCTTCGACATGACCGCCGACAGCCTCGACGCGCACTGGCAGGCCAACGCCCGCGCGACGCTGCTGCTGACCGCGGGGCTGGCACGGCGGCGGCGGGCCGAGCTCGACGGGGCCGAAGTCGTCGCGCAGCACGACGCCGCGCGCGCCGGCGATCGCATCCGCTCCGCCGGGCCGTTCGAGAAGCCCACAGGCACCGTGATCTGGATGACGTCGGGGCAACTGCACGGGCCGATGCGCGGCGAAGTCGCCTACGCGACCAGCAAGGCTGCCCTCGCCGGGATCACGGCGACCTCCGCCGCCGAGCTGCTCGACGTCGGTCTGGTGCTCAACACCGTCAACCCAGGCCCGGTGAACACCGGCTACCTCGACGCCGACACCAGCGATCGCGATGTGTCGGGGCTCGACGAGTGGCTCGCGAGCACACCGTTCGGACGGGTGGGGCGCCCCGACGATCCCGCGCGCCTCATCGGTTGGCTGTGCACCGATGCCGGGGCGTGGGTGGTGGGCCAGGTGCTCACGACCGACGGCGGGTTCTCGCTGGGCTGAGGCCCGGTCACTCGACCTTCGCGGGCTCCGGGAAGATCGCGGTGAACAGCTGCGCGACCCACTCCAACAGGGCACCGTCGGGGAGCGGTTCGAGACCCACTCCGACCGCGGCGGCGACCGTGGGCAGGGGCACGACGAGTGCCTCTCCCCCGGCGACGAGCTTGGCCTTCGGATACAGCCGCTGCAGGCGCACCTTGATCGAATCCTCGAGGTGCGCGGGCGCGATCCGGAGGTTCGAGCCCATCACCACGACATCCGACAACCCCGCGCGGGCAGCGCGCCGCCGCAAACGGGCGATGGCGATCAGCCCGGCCACCTCGTCGGGCGGCGTGCCGTAGCGGTCGGTGAGCTCGTCGATCACGAGGTCGATGGCGTCGTCCTTCGCCGTCGCCGTCGAGGCCGCCGAGAGCTTCTGGTACGCCTCGAGCCTCAGGCGCTCGCTGTCGATGTAGTCATCGGGGATGCGCGCATCGAGGGGCAGCTCGAGTCGCAGCTCGGCCCCGGTCTCGACCTCTTCGCCGCGGAACGTCGAGACGGCCTCGCCGATCATGCGCAGATACAGGTCGAACCCGACACCGGCGATGTGACCCGCCTGCTCGCCGCCCAGCAGGTTTCCGGCACCGCGCAGCTCGAGGTCTTTCAACGCCACCTGCATGCCCGAGCCGAGATCGTTGTTCACGGCGATCGTCTGCAGGCGATCGGCGGCGGTCTCGCTGAGAGGCTTCATCTCGTCGTAGAGGAAGTAGGCGTAGGCACGCTCACGGCCACGCCCCACGCGTCCGCGCAGCTGGTGCAGCTGACTGAGCCCGTACTTGTCGGCGCGGTCGATGATGATCGTGTTCGCATTCGCGATGTCGAGACCCGTCTCGATGATGGTCGTCGAGACGAGCACGTCGAACTTGCGCTCCCAGAAGTCGTCGACGACCTGCTCGAGCTGGTGCTCGCCCATCTGTCCGTGCGCGACGGCGATGCGCGCCTCGGGAACCAGCTCGGCCAGCTCTGCCGCGACCCGCTGGATCGACTGCACGCGGTTGTGCACGAAGAAGATCTGCCCCTCGCGCAGGATCTCGCGCCGGATCGCGGCCGCCATCTGCTTGTCGCTGCGAGGACCGACGAACGAGAGGATCGGATGCCGGTCTTCCGGAGGAGTGGCGAGCGTCGACATCTCGCGGATGCCTGTCACCGCCATCTCGAGCGTGCGCGGGATGGGCGTCGCGCTCATCGCGAGGATGTCGACGTTCGTCTTCATCTTCTTGAGCGTGTCTTTGTGCTCGACGCCGAACCGCTGCTCCTCGTCGATGATCATGAGGCCCAGGTCTTTGAACATCACCTGGTCGGTGAGGATGCGGTGCGTGCCGATGACCATGTCGACGGTGCCGTCGAGCAGCCCCTCGAGAGTCAGGCGCGCCTCTTTGTCGGTCTGGAAACGCGACAGCGGCTTCACCTTCACCGGGAACCCGGCGAAGCGCTCGGTGAACGTCTCGAGGTGCTGCTTGACGAGCAGGGTCGTCGGCACGAGCATCGCGACCTGCTTGCCGTCTTGGATCGCCTTGAACGCGGCCCGCACGGCGACCTCGGTCTTACCGAACCCGACATCGCCGGACAGCAGGCGATCCATCGGGATCGGCCGCTCCATGTCGGCCTTGATCTCGTCGATCGTCTGCAGCTGATCGGGGGTCTCGGCGAACGGGAACGCCTCTTCGAGCTCGCGCTGCCAGGGAGTGTCGGGACCGAAGGCGTGGCCCTTCGCGCTCATGCGCGCCGAGTAGAGCTTGACGAGCTCGACGGCGATATCGCGCACCGCCTTGCGCGCCTTGCCCTTCGCCTGCGCCCAGTCGCTGCCGCCCATCTTCGAGAGGTTCGGCGCTTCGCCGCCGACGTACTTCGAGAGCAGGTCGAGCTGATCGGTGGGCACGTAGAGCTTGTCGCCCGGGTACCCGCGCCGCGACGGCGCGTACTCGAGCACCAGGTAGTCGCGGATCGACTTGGTGGCGTTACGGCCGCCGGTCGACACCTCGCGCTTGGTCATCTCGACGAAGCGGCCGATGCCGTGCGTGCCGTGCACCACGAAGTCGCCGGGCTTGAGCTGCAGCGGGTCGACGACGTTCTTGCGTCGGGAGGCGAGCTTCTTGACGACACGCTGGTCGCCGCCGATCGTTCGGCCGTAGAACTCGTTGTCGGTGAGGACGGCGAGCTTCGCCTCGGCGATCTGGAACCCCGCTTCGACGGAGCCGGCGACCAGAGTCGCGACACCGGCCTCGGGTGCCTCGTCGAGCGCGGTGACGATGCGGGCGGCGATGCCGCGGTCGGCGAGCACGTCGCGGGCGCGGTCGACGAGTCCCGTGCCGGTGGCGATCACGACGACCCGCCAGCCGTCTGAGACCTTGGCCTCGACGAAAGAGATCGCGCCGTCGACGTTGCCGTGGAAAGAAGGGATGACGGCGGCATCGAGGTTCGCGGCCTCGACGTCGCCCTCGCCCAGGCCGGCTCCGAACGGACTCAGCCGCCACCACACGCCGCCACGGTCGCGAACGACCTCGCGCAGCTCGGCGATGGTGAGGAAGTCCCCGGCGCCCAGGTCGATGGGGGCGGATGCTCCCGAGGTCGCGGCGCTCCATGCGGCGTCGAGGAACTCGCGGTTGGTGTCACCGAGGATGATCGCACGCGCCGACGAGCGCTCGGGATCGACGACGGCGGTTGCGCTGCCCGCGGGCAGGTACTCGGCGAGCGACTTGAGAGGACCGGAGACGGCGGGCAGGAGGGATTCCATGCCCTCGACCGGGATGCCTTCGGCCATCTTCTCGAGCATCCCGGCAATGGCCGGGAAGCCGCTGATCAGCGCGCGAGCGCGCGCGCGTACGTCGTCGGTCAGCAGCAGTTCGCGGCTCGGCGGCAGGTCGACGCCGTCGATGTCGCCGGGAAGTGATCGTTGGTCGGCGACCGAGAACGCGCGGATCTGGTCGACCTCGTCGCCGAAGAATTCGACGCGGAACGGATGCTCGGAGATCGGCGGGAAGACGTCGAGGATGCCGCCGCGCACGGCGAACTCGCCGCGGCGCGAGACCATGTCGACACGGGTGTAGGCGCGTTCGACGAGCTGCGCGGCGACCGTGTCGAGGTCGAATCCACGGCCACCGACCGTGAGCTCGAGCGGCTCGATCTCGCCGAGGTTGCCGGCGATCGGCTGGAGGGCCGCACGCACCGAGGCGACGACGACGAGCGGATGGTCGCCCGACCACTCGCGGATGCGTCGGAGTGTCTGCAGGCGCTGTCCGACCGTGTCGGGGCTCGGGCTCAGGCGCTCGTGCGGCAGCGTCTCCCACGCGGGGAAGGTGACGACCTCGGCCGTGGGGATGTAGGCGGCGAGCGCCTCGGCGAGACTCTCGGCGCGACGCCCCGTGGGGACGACGGCGAGAAGCACCTCCGGATGGCCGGCCGCACCGCGCTTGGCGAGCAGGCCGGCGAGTGCCGGAGCATCGAGCCCATCGACGAGACCGAGGTCGGCATCGGTGTGGGCCCAACCCAGGGCATCGCGGTAAAGGGTCGCCTCTTCCAAGGCGCGCAGAATCCCCGGAACAGTCACCGGATAAGCCTAGCCGCCACCTCCGACATCGGCGCCGGCATCCCCCCTCTCCGTCCGCAGCGGGCGATACCGTAGCCGAATGGAAGCAGTACGACTCGAGACAGAACGCCTCGTGCTGGCCGCGCCGACGGAGCGCGACCTCGATGCGATCACCGCCGCGTGCCAGGACCCGGAGATCCCCCGGTGGACGACCGTGCCCAGCCCATACACGCGCGAGAACGCCGAGGACTACGTGCGGCTCGTCGGCGAATGGTGGGCCGACGGGTCCGAGACGGTCTGGGGCATGTACGTCGACGGCGAGCTCGTCGGCTCGATCGGGCTGCACCGCATCACCGAGCATCCTGCGGGTGGGCACGCCGAACTCGGCTACTGGGTCGCCGCATCCGCCCGGGGCAAGGGCTATGTCGTCGAAGCGTCGCGCGCTGTGATCGATTGGGGCTTCGCCGAGCTCGGATTGGCACGCATCGCCTGGCGCGCGGTCGTCGGCAACGTCGCCTCGGCGCGAGCCGCCCGGGCGGTCGGGTTCCGTTACGAAGGCCTCCAGCGGCAGGCGCTGACCGGCCAGCGAGGTCGTGACGACGGCTGGATGGCGGGGCTCCTGGCCACCGACGATCGCTCCCCCGTCGACTGGTCGATCCTCTGATCATGTTCCCGATGCGGGGGTGACGATGTCGGATGCCGGTGGCAGGATGACACCATGCCCGAGATGCCGGAGGTTCAGGGGCTCGTCGACTTCCTCGGCGAGCGCGCCGTCGGACGCACGATCACGCGCACGAGCGTCGCGGCGATCGCTGCGCTGAAGACGTACGATCCGCAGATCACCGCGCTGCACGGCGCGACGATCACGGCATCCGCGCGCCGGGGCAAGTTCATCGTGCTCTCCTTCAGCGACGACCTGCACCTCGCATTCCACCTGGCGAAGGCGGGGTGGCTGCGGTGGTACGAGACGCTGCCGGCGACGCTCATCAAGCCCGGCAAGACTCCGATCGCCCTGCGCGTCGCGCTCGACGACGACAGCGGTTTCGACCTCACCGAGGCGGGCACCAAGAAGTCGCTCGCGGTGTACGTCGTGCGTGATCCCGATGACGTTCCCGGCATCGCGCGGCTCGGCCCCGATCCTCTCGACGAATCGTTCACCCGCGACGCCTTCGCCGCGCTGCTCGAGGGCCGGCGCACCCAGATCAAGGGGCTGCTGCGCGACCAGGCTGTCATCGCGGGAATCGGCAACGCCTACTCCGACGAGATCCTGCACGCCGCACGCATGTCGCCCTATGCGATCGCCGCGACGCTCGACGCCGACGATGTCGACCGCCTGTTCGCCGCGATGCAGTCGACCCTGCGCGAGGCGGTGGCCGAAGCATCCGGAAAGCCTCCCGCCGACCTGAAAGACGCCAAACGGCGGGGCATGCAGGTGCATGCGCGACGCGGCGAGGCCTGCCCGGTCTGCGGCGACACGGTGCGCAGCGTGTTCTTCGCCGACCGTTCGCTCGAGTACTGCCCGACCTGCCAGACCGGCGGAAAGCCGCTCGCCGACCGGCGTCTCTCCCGGCTGCTCAAGTGATGCGACGACCTGCTCAGCCGGCCGGCGGCGGGGCGACGGACGAACGCTCGATGTAACGCGTCTTGAGCGTGTGGAGTTCTGCCGCTCCGGACTCGCCGTCGATCGCCGCGAACAGCACCTCAGCGGCCCGCGTTCCCAGCGCCAGAGTCGGCTGTTCGATCATCGTCAACGGGGGTTCCATGACGGCCGCCCAGGAGCTGTCGTCGAAGCCGATGAGAGAGATGTCGGCGCCGACCCTCACTCCGCGCGCGCGCAGGGCACGCAGCGCGCCCGTCACCGCATCGTTCTCGGTGCAGAACAGTGCCGTGGGCGGGCTCTCGAGGTCGAGCATGCGTTCGACCTCGACCTGAGCGTGCTCTTCGGTCTTCGCGCCGACCATCACCAGGTCCGCGTCGAAGGCCATGCCCGCATCGTCGAGCGCGTCCAGATACCCCTGCAGTCGCTCACCGTCGGTCCACAGGTTGCGGGCGGCGAGGTCGATCAGCTCCCGTCGTCGCCGCGGGCGCTCCTCGACGGGCGGGCCCCAGACGAATCCGACGCGGCGGTGCCCCGCATCGAGGAGACGCGTCACTGCCCCACGGGCGGCATCGCGGTTGTCGATCACGACGGCGTCGAGGTGCAGTCCCGTCACCGCGCGGTCGACGAGCACGACCGGGATGCCCCGATCCCGAGCTTCTTGGATGTGACCGGCAGAGGCGGCGTCGAGCGCGGCCGAGGCCACGACGATGCCGTCGACCCGCTTGTCGATCAGGACGTTGGTGGCAGCGATCTCCTCCGCGAGATCTTCGTAGGTGCTGAGCACGAGGGTCTCGACGCCGCGCGCCTTCGCCGCGTCGGAGATTCCGCGCACGACGCCCCCGAAGAAGGGGTTGGCGATATCGGCGACGATCACGCCGAGCGTCTGGCTGACGCCCGTCGACATACTGCGCGCCAGCGCGTTCGCGCGGTAGCCCAAGCGGTCGGCCGCCTCGAGCACGCGCTCACGGAGCTCCTGACCGACGTAGCCGTAGCCTCCGAGCGTGCGCGCAGCGGTGGAACGGCCGACGCCGGCGGCCGCGGCCACCTCTGAGATGGTGGGTGGGACGGAGCGTTCAGAGGTCATCGCCCTCCCCCCTTTCCTCGTCACGGGTTCACCACATGTTAGCCGCGACCGGATCGCCGATCGGGCGACCCCGGGCGAAGGCGCCCTCGACGCGGCACTGATCGCGCGCCGCGCGCGCTCCCGCCTGCAGGGCGTGGTGCAGGGCCGATTCCGACGCGGCGGAATCCCGTCTCCATCCCGACGCGTGCAGGTCGACGAGGAACCCGGCGACGAAAGCATCACCGCAGCCCATCGTGTCGACGATCACGTCGTCGTCGATCATCTCGGCCGGCGCGGAACAGTGCACGCGGCCATCGGTCACCAGAGCGTCGTCGGTCCCCCGCGTACCCAGCGCGAGACCCGCGCCGCGCGACACCGCATCGTCGAGCACTGCGAATGCCGCGTCCTCCGCCAGACCGGCACACGACAGCAGCACCAGATCCGCGTACGGCGCGACGCGATCGAGGTAGCGCGGTTGACGGAACTCCGCCTCGCTCGACAGGTCGAAACTCACGAGCAGATCGTGGGCGCGCAGCCGCGGCAGCTGCTCCTCGGTGCGCGAATAGACGCTGGAGTGCACGACGTCGAAGGTCGATGCGTACTCCTCCCGTCCGTCGGCCAGATCGATCGGCTCACGCACGGTGACGCCTCCGCCGTTCCACCCGAGGAAGACGCGGTCGCCGTCGATCACCCGAAGGGACGACACCCCCGACTCCCCTGCGCGGACCACGCACCGGGGAGTCGGGACGCCGGCATCCTCGATCGACGCGCGCAGGAACGGTCCCGCCTGGTCATCGCCGAGCACCCCGAGGTATTCGGCGTGCGCGCCGAGCCGACGGGCGTAGACGGCGACATTGACCGCGTTCCCCCCGGGGTACTCGAGACCTCGGTCGAGGAAGCGGTCGACGATGTTGTCGCCGAAGCCCAATACGCGCATCGCAGGCAACCTCGTCGTCTCAGTAGTCCATGACGCGGTAGTACCGGCGCAGGTCGAGCGAGTGATCCCGGACGCGCTCGAGGTGCTTGCTCACCCGGCCCATGACGGTGTCGAGCACGATCGGTGCGATGAGTGCGCGGTTCTCGGGGCTGAACCCTTCGAGGGCATAGTCGCGGGTGTCGAAGACCGACACATCGCTGGAGATCCGCTCGGCGAACGCCTGCGCACGATCGGTGAGGGGCCGGGTGCTGTCCTCACCCTGGAAGATCATGACCGCGGTGTCTTCCTCGAGGAGTTCGAGGGAGCCGTGGAAGAACTCGGCGCTGTGCACGCGAGTGGTGCGCAGCCACTGCATCTCTTCGAGGATGCACATCGAGTACAGATAGGCGAACGACCACAGCGGTCCGCCACCGATCAAGAAGTAGTAGTCGGTGTCCTTGTGCGCGTCGGCGAATGCCTCGGCATGCGACTCGGCCTGCTGCGCGGCGGCGACGAGGGCATCGGGCAGGTGCACGAGCTCATCGGCGAGCGAGGCGTATCCGTCGAACTCCCCGCGCTGCTCGAGGAGGCGGCCGATCAGCAGCAGCAGCTGCATGTCGAACGGCCACGTCTTCGGCTCCGAGACGAGCGAATGCTGCGCTGCCGTCGCGATCGGCGAATCCGCGTGACCGGTGAACGCGATCGTCGTCGCCCCGGCGGCGGTGACGTACTCCATGGCGTGCAGCACGTCTTCGGTGGTTCCGGTGACGGAGGTGAAGACCGCAGCGGTGCGCTCACCGAGCAGGGCGTCTCCTGCGACCACCAGCTCTGCGGCGATCGAGGCGCGCACGGGAAGCGTCGAGCGCTCACGAGCAAGCAGCTCGTACGGCCACATCTGGCTGTACGTGCCTCCCGCGCCGACCAGCAGCACGTTGTCGATCCCTGCCGCCCGCAACCGGTCGACCAGTTCCTCGATCCGGGGGCGGAGCGCGACCGCGCTGGCGATCTGGGCGCGGAATTCGGTCTCGTCGAACTTGAGCATCATTGATCCTTCCTGCGGCGACATGAGCTGCCCGCAGAGATTGTGGTACCGGTGTCAGGTAGACCATATGCTGACACAGCGACCTGGAATCGGTCAACAATCCCGCAATTTCAGCCCATAGAACGGCTCCAAATCTCTAATTTGTAATCCGAGCTGGTACCGGTACTAGGTTTTCGCTACACTCTCACGACAGGCACGCACCGAAATTCCAACGGCGGATCGGTGCCCGCGGCATCCGCGGGCGCAGTCCGCCCACTCTGAGAGGCAGACCATGCGCACCACACGCACGCTCCCGATCGCCGCAGCGGTCACGGCGGCCGCCATAGCCCTCGCGGGTTGCGCCGGCCCACCGGCCCAGCCCGCGGCCGACGTCACCGCAGAACCGGTCTTCGAGGGCAAACTCACCCTTTTGACCAAGTTCGGCGGCGAGCCGCTCCAGACCTACTTCGAAGACCTCGCGGCCGAGTACGAGTCCGAGCATCCCGACGTCACCGTCGAGCTGATCCAGGAGACCGACCAGTCCGTCAAGGACAAGACGAAGACGCTCACCGCGTCGGGCGCACTTCCCGACATCTATTTCACGTGGACGGGCGACTGGGCCCAGAACTTCATCGATGGTGGTCTCGCCGCCGACCTCAGCGAGGTGATCAGACCGGGCACCGAGTGGGGGGACCGTTTCGGGGAGGCGTCGCTGTCGGCGTTCGAGAGCGACGGAAAGTACTACGGCATCCCGCTCTACAACAACGGCAAGTTCATGGGCTACAACAAGGCCGCGTTCGCCGCAGCCGGCGTCGAGGTTCCCACCTCCTTCGACGAACTCATCGACGCGTGCGGGCCCCTGCGCGATGCGGGATACGAGCCGATCGCCTTCGGCAACAAGGACGGATGGCCGGCACTGCACTACATGCAGCAGCTTTTCGCGTACAACGTTCCGGATGACGTGCTCCAGGCGGACTTCGACCCCGCCACGGCCGAATGGAGCGACCCCGGCTACGTCGCCTCGCTCGAGCAGCTCCAGACGTTGGTGACCGAGTGCACCGACACGGGGAAGGGAACCAACGGGGTGCTGTACACCACTGCGCAGGAGGCGCTCGCCGGGGGCCGCGCAGCCATGTACTACCAGGAGGTGCTGGAGTTCGACACCGTCACGGTGGAGGGCGCGGCGCTCACGGATGACGACTTCGGCATCTTCCCGCTGCCCGTCCCCGACGGGGCCGCCGGCGATCCCGGCGCGATCGAGGGTGCACCCGAGGGGTATCTCATCAACGCGAAGTCGCCGCAGGCCGCACTCGCCGTCGACTTCATGAAGTTCGTCACGGAATCCGAGAACGCGACGACGCTCTCGGCTTCGCCCTACGGAAACCCCAGCGCGGTCATCGGCGCCGTCACCCAGCAGACCTCGAGTCGTGCGGTATTCGAAGGGATCACGGCCGTCAACGAGGCCTCGCAGCTGGTCGGTTGGCTCGACACGGTCACCGTGCCCGAGGTGGCCGACGCCTGGCTGGCCGGCGGCGAAGCCATCATCAGCGGCAGCAGCAGCGCCGAGGAAGTGCTCGAGAGTGTCCGCGCAGCAAACGACTCCGCCCAGTGAGGCGACGTCGGGGGCGGGCTTCCGCCTGCCCCCGACGGTGACCGAAGCGATCACCACGCCGGCGAAACCGGGCGGGAGATCTTCCGGTCGCGGCACCCGCAGCCGCGCCGCCCGCCTCGCCGGACTCGCGTGGGTGGTACCCGCGCTCGTGCTTCTGGGCGTCTTCGTCTATCTGCCGCTCGTGCAGAACATCGCGTTCTCGACGCAGGAATGGGACATCTATTCCGGCATCTCGGAGTTCGTCGGACTGAAGAACTACGAGAAGCTGCTCCAGGACCCGGTGTTCTGGTCGTCGCTGAGCAACAACCTGCTCTACGCGGCGCTCTCGATCGTCTTCCAGGTCGGCGGGGCGCTCGTGCTCGCCGCCATGATCGAGAGTCTGCGCAGCATCCGTTGGCGCAAAGCTCTGCGCGCGATCTACTTCGTCCCGTCCGCCATCTCCCTGACCGTGGCCGGGCTGCTGTTCTACTTCATCTACGAGCCGAACCTCGGCCTGCTCAACAACCTGCTCGACGCACTCGGTCTCGACGCGCTCGCGCAGCCGTGGCTGGGCCAGGAGTCCACCGCGATGGTCGCGATCATCGCGATGAGCCAGTGGCAGGGGTTCGGATACTCGACGCTGCTGTTCGCCGTCGCGATCCAGCGCATCCCGTCCGAGCTCTACGAGGCCGCCTCGCTCGACGGCATCGGCCCAGTGCGGCGATTCCTGCACGTGACGGTGCCTCTGGTGCGGGAGATGACCGGCCTCATGGTCATCGTCACGGTCTCGGGCGCCTTCCAGGTGTTCAACGAGGTGATGGTGATGACCAGCGGTGGCCCGAACAACTCGACCCAGGTGCTCGCCACCTGGCTGTACCGGAGCGGGTTCGTGCGGAACGACTTCGGGTATGCCGCGGCGATCGCCACGGTGATCTTCGTCGTGACGCTGCTGATCGCGGTCGCACAACTCTGGTACACCCGACGCAAGAAGGTGGATTTCTGATGACCCGCACCGGATTCCTCGGCGCGATCACTCGCGTCTTCATGTGGTCGTTCTTGCTCGCGCTGGTCGTCGTCGTCATCTACCCCCTGCTGTGGATGGTGCTGAACGGTTTCAAGACCAACGCCGAACTGTTCGGCAATCCTTTCGCTCTGCCGTTGCAGTTGAACTGGCAGAACTACGCAGAAGCATGGAACCGCGGCGTCAGCGACTACCTCACCGCGAGCGTGCTCGTGACGGTGACCTCGACGATCGCGACCGTGTTCATCAGCGCGTGGGCCGCCTACGGTCTGACCCGGGTGCGGATGCCTTTCGGACGCGCGGTGTCCGGAATCATCCTCGGCGGACTCATGCTCGCCCCGGCGGTCGCTCTCGTCCCCCTCGTGCGGATGTTCCAGTCGATGGGCCTCTACAACACCTTCTGGGCGCTGCTGATCCTGTACACGGCCTTCCGCATCCCCTTCACCACATTCCTGATCCGCGCCTACATGATCGACCTGCCCCGCGAGGTCGACGAGGCGGCCGAGATGGATGGCGCGAAACGGTGGACGACGTTCTGGCGCATCACCCTCCCGATGTGCAGGCCGATCATCATCTCGACCGTGATCCTGCATGTGCTCTTCGCGTGGAACGAATACCTCTTCGCCATGGTGTTCACCAGCGGCACCACGGTGCAGACCCTCCCCGTGGGTCTGACCAGTCTGATGAGCAAGCACGGCACCGACTACCCCGTCGTGTTCGCCGGGATGGTCATCGCCGCCTTGCCCGTGATCGTGCTCTTCTTCGCGAGCCAGCGCTACTTCGTGAAGGGTCTCTCCGAGGGCATAGGCAAGTGAGGGCGAGTGCACCGGGCGGGGCCTCCTGACCGACCCCGTGCACGGCCTCTCCGACTCGGAATGAAATGCCTTCAGGCGCGTTGAGTACACTCAGAGCATCAACGTGCTCCGGGGTCGGTGAGAATCCGAACCGGCGGTGACAGTCCGCGAGCGCCTCGGTTCATCCGAGGGGCCGATCCGGTGGAATTCCGGGACCGACGGTGGTGCGAGAGAAATCTCGCTAGTCCGGAAGGGAGGCAGCACGATGCGCCGCCGTGCGCGCCGTCTGCAGTCCCCCGGAGCCTCACAGAAGGACGACGGATGGCAGTGAACGAGACCGAGCGCCGCGCGATGAGCCGTGCGCGGGAACTCGCCGCCCTCGGCCCCCGCGGCGTGAACCCTCAGGTGGGCGCGGTCATCCTGTCCCCCGAAGGCGACATCCTCGCCGAAGGCTGGCACCACGGAGCCGGCACCCCGCACGCCGAGGTCGACGCGCTCTCGAAGCTCGCGCCCGGTGCCGCACGCGGTGCCACCGCCGTCGTCACCCTCGAACCCTGCAACCACACCGGACGCACCGGTCCGTGCGCGCTCGCGCTGATCGAGGCGGGAGTCGACCGCGTCGTCTACGCGCTCGACGATCCGGGCGCCGTCTCGGGCGGAGGCGCCGAGCGTCTGCGTGCCGCGGGAGTGAGCGTCGAGGCCGGTGAGCAGGCGGATGCCGCGCACGCCCTGATCGACGGATGGCTCACCGCGCAGCGCCTCGGACGCCCGTACGTCACCGTGAAGTGGGCGCAGAGCCTCGACGGCCGCGCCGCCGCCGACGACGGATCCAGCCAGTGGATCACCGGCCCCGAGGCTCGTGCCGATGTGCACCGGCGACGTGCAGCATCCGACGCCATCGTCGTCGGCACGGGCACCGTGCTCGCCGACGACCCCGCCCTCACCGCACGCGACGGAGCGCAGCTGCTGCCGTCGCAGCCGGTGCCCGTCGTGATCGGCTCGCGGGCGACGCCCGCCGACGCAGCGTTGCGCGATCACCCGCACACTCCCCTCTTCTACGACACCCGCGATCTGCGCGCGGTGCTCAGCGACCTGCACGGCCGCGGCATCCAGCGCGTGTTCGTCGAGGGCGGGCCGACTCTCGCCAGCGCCTTCATCGCCGCGGGGCTCGTCGACCAGGTACTCGCGTACGTCGCGCCCGTGCTGCTGGGAGGCCGACGTCTGGCTCTCACCGACATCGGCGTCTCGTCGATCGCCGAGGCCCATCGTCTGACGATCGACGAGTGGGTTCCCCTCGGCGCCGACCTCTTGGCGATCGCCCACCCCACATCTGACCCCGACACCACAGCTGACCGCGACACCACCGCGAACGAATCCGACCGCACGACCGAAGGAGCCGTCTGATGTTCACCGGGATCATCGAGGAGATCGGCGAGATCACCGCCATCTCACCATCGGGTGACGGCTGGCGGCTGACGGTGCGCGCGCCGAAAGCCGCGGCGGATGCCGTGCACGGCGAGTCGATCGCGGTCTCGGGCGTGTGCCTCACCGTCGTCGCATCGAGCGCCGACTCCTTCGACGCCGACGTCATGAAGCAGACCCTCGATGTCGCAGCTCTCGGCGGCGCGGCCGTCGGAACGCGCGTCAACATCGAGAAGGCGATGCCCGTGGGGGCCCGACTCGGCGGTCACATCGTGCAGGGGCACGTCGACGGTGTCGGCGAAGTTCTCGATGTGCGTCCCGGAGCGCAGTGGAGCGTGCTGCGCATCAGTCTGCCGACCGACCTCGCGCCGCTCGTCGTCGACAAGGGTTCTATCTCGGTCGACGGCACCTCTCTCACGGTGAGCGCGGTCAGCGCTCCCACCGAGGCATCCGCCTGGTTCGAGATCTCGCTGATCCCCGAAACCCTCACCGCCACCACCCTCGGCAGCCGCGTCGTCGGCGACCGCGTCAACCTCGAGACCGACATCCTCGCCCGTCACGTCGAGCGTCTGCTCGCGTTCCGCGCTGCACCGGAAGGAGGCTCCCGATGAGCCTTTCCACCATCACCGAGGCCCTCGACGCGTTGCGCGCCGGGCGGCCCGTTCTCGTCGCCGACGACGAGAACCGCGAGAACGAGGGCGACGTCATCCTCTCGGCCGAGCTCGCCACCCCCGAGTGGGTGGCGTGGACGGTGCGCTGGTCGTCGGGATTCATCTGCGCACCGATGCCGACCGACCTCGCCGATAACCTCAATCTGCAGCCGATGGTCGCCGCCAGCGAAGACGCCCGCTCGACCGCCTACACGGTCAGCGTCGATGCGGCGGAGGGCGTGACCACGGGCATCAGCGCGCACGACCGCGCCCACACGCTCAACGTGCTCGCCAACCCCGAATCGACGGCGCGGAGCATCATCCGCCCCGGACACGTGCTTCCGCTGCGTGCGGTCGACGGCGGCGTGCGCGAGCGCAGCGGCCACACCGAGGCGGCCGTCGACCTCATGCGCCTCGCCGGGCTGCAGCCCGTCGGAGCGATCGCCGAGGTCGTCGCCGAAGACGGCAGCATGATGCGACTGCCCGGACTGCTCGAGCTCGGAGCGCGCGACGGAGTGCCCGTGATCACGATCGAGCAGCTCATCGCCCACCTCAACGAGGTCGATCCCCAGGACGACGCCGGCCCCCGTCACAACCGTCGGGTGAGCCTGCGCGCCGATGCGACCGTTCCGACGACGCACGGCACCTTCCGCTTCCTCGCCTACAAAGACCGCGTCACCGGCACCGACCACATCGCCGTCGTCTCGGGCGAACCGCAGGAGGCGGCTCTGGTGCGCGTGCATTCCGAATGCCTCACCGGCGAGGCGTTCGGCTCGCTCAAGTGCGAATGCGGCCCGCAGCTCGACGCCGCTCTCGACGCGATCGAGCAGGAGGGTGGCGTGGTCATCTACATGCGCGGCCACGAGGGTCGAGGCATCGGACTCATCAACAAGCTGCGTGCGTACAGCCTGCAGGAGGAAGGGCTCGACACGGTCGACGCCAACCTCGCGCTCGGACTGCCCGCCGACGCTCGCGAATACGCGGCGGCTGCCGGCATCCTCGCCGACCTCGGCGTGTCGAAGGTGCGCCTGCTGACGAACAACATAGACAAGGTCAACCAGCTCCGCGAGCTCGGCCTCGACGTCGTCGAACAGGTGCCGCTGATCGTCGGAGTGGGCCCCAACAACCACCAGTATCTCGAGACGAAGCGTGACCGCATGGGTCACATCATCGGAGAAGCCGCCCTCAAGGCGGCTCTCGCCGAAGGAAAGGACGACGCATGAGCGGCGCAGGAGCACCGACCGCGGGCAACATCGACGGACGCGGGATCGACGTCGTCATCGTCGCCGGCACCTGGCACGACACGATCAGCAACGGCCTGATCGCGGGTGCCGAACGCGTGCTGAACGAGGCTCAGGCCACCCACCGCCTGGTGCGCGTGCCCGGTTCGTTCGAACTCGCCGTCGCGGCGCAGGCGGCATTCGCCGGCGGTGCGGATGCGGTGGTCGCGCTCGGCGTGATCATCCGTGGCGGCACCCCGCACTTCGAGTACGTCTCGGCCGCGACGACCGACGGCCTCACCCGCGTGTCGCTCGATGCCGGCAAGCCGGTCGGCTTCGGCCTGCTCACCCTCGACGACGAGCAGCAGGGCCTCGACCGTGCGGGCCTCGAGGGCTCCAAGGAAGACAAGGGCGCGGAGGCGGCGGATGCTGCGCTGCGCACCGCCCTCGTCATCAAGGAGCTGCGGGGCTGAGGTCTCGGGCGTTGAGGTTTCGGAGCTGAGGTTCAGCGCTGAGGTTCAGCGCTGAGGTTCAGCGCTGAGGCGAGCCTGTCCTTCCTGGCGGCTCGCCTTCGTTGAGCCCTAGCGTGAGGGCATGGAGACCCTGCGCCACATCGTGCTGTTCGTTCACCTCATCGGCTTCGCCGTGCTGTTCGGCGCGTGGGCGGTGCAGGCATTCGGCGGCAAGCGGGAGTTCACCCGGCTGATGAGCATCGGCATGGCGATCGCCGCGGTCGCCGGGCTCGCCCTCGCCGCCCCGTGGGGCATCTCCTACGAGCTGAACTACGTGAAGATCGGCGTGAAGCTGGTGCTGCTGCTGGTCATCGGCGCGCTCCTCGGCATCGGCACCGCGCGTCAGAAGCGCGGAGCATCCGTCCCCGCCGCCATGTTCTGGCTCGTCGGCATCCTGACCGCGGCGAACGCCGCCATCGCCGCCATCTGGCGCTGAGCCGCGGCATCCGCTCGTCGCTGTTCGCCCCGCCCGGACTTCACCCGGGAGGAGATCGGCACCCGGGAGGACGAATTCGAGGATTCTCTCCTCCCGAATGAGGATCTCCTCCGAAATGACGGAGCTGCTCCGGCTCAGCGCGCACGGTGCAACCCCTGTGCGACGGCGCGCATGATCAGTTCTTGCACGGCGGGCCACCCGCTCATGACCTGGTCGTAGCCCACGCGAATCACGTGGTACCCCATCAACATCAGCCGCGCGTCGTGCTCGATGTCTCGCGTGCGCTGTGCCCCGACATGATGGCCACCGTCGATCTGCAGCACGAGCTTCTCGCCGATGAGCAGATCGACGCGGTGACCGGCGATCCAGATCTGACGGCGCATCGGCAGCCCGAGCCAGCGCAGACGCGGCACGACGACGCTCTCCAAGCCGGAATCGGCGAAGGGTGTCGCCTCGTCGAGCAGGGCCTGCGCCGCCGGAGAAAGCGAAAGCCTGCGCAGGACGTCGATGTCGATGAGCCCCGAGTGCAAAGCGGAGTTCCAGATCGCGAGCGCGGCATCGCGGGGCTGGCATCGTGCGACGACCGCCAGCACGTTCTCGATCGGGTCGACGAGCGAGTCCGGACTTCGCGGGATCGCGGGCATTTCCCAGTGCACGTGACCATCGACCACGACGTGCCCGGCGTGCGGCGGGGCAGCCACGTGCACGACTCCGTCATCGACGACCCAGCATCCCAACCGCTTCGCCTGCGTGACGCAGGTCAGAACCACGCCGCTCTGTGCCGCCGCGACCAGCATCGGATCGGCATCCCGAGCAGCGACCCAACCCCGTCGCACACGCACCAGAATGCCTCGACCGACCGCGGAGGCGATCGCGTGTCGGCTGGTGCCAGCAAGGAGGAGCGACCTCACCGAGACGACGTCTCTCACCCCCTCGATGACCCGCGAACTCATGGACCGAGGTTGTCACGCGGCGGGGTCTTCTCGGCGAGTGCGGAGAGGCTCCGCCGGCGAATGTGGACAACGCGCGGGTGGGGGCATCCGTGCAGGAGGACGCTCCTCTCCACCCGCCCGTCACTCGGGAGGAGATCGGCACTCAGGAGGACGGATGCCGCGAAAAGACCCTCCCGAATGAGGATCTCCTCCCGATTGATGGCGGTGCATGGGAAGTCGAGGGCGGCGGGGGCGCTTCCACCCATCCCGAGCCGCCCCCACCCGCCCGTCACTCGGGAGGAGATCGGCACTCGGGAGGACGGATGCCGCGAAATCACCCTCCCGAATGAGGATCTCCTCCCGAACGCTGGAGTGAATCAGGCGCGCGGAGCCGCCGTGCTCTCGCGCACGACGAGCTCGGTGCCGACCAGGGGCGTCTGAGCGCGCGCTCCCCCGTCGAGTTCTGCGAGCAGGGCCTCGACGGCCAGGGCACCGACCTTCTCGGGATGCTGCTGCACCGTGGTCAGCGGCGGCCAGATCTGCGCCGCATCGGGCAGGCCGTCGAAGCCGACCACGCTGACATCGCCCGGGATGTCCTTGCCCGCTTCGCGGAAGGCGCGCACCACACCGATCGCCATCTGGTCGTTGGCGGCGAAGACCGCGGTGACATCGTCGCGGTCGCGCAGCTGCACGCCCGCGAGATAGCCGGACTCGGCGCTCCAGTCGCCGGGGAGCATGTCGGGCACGCGCCTGCCCCGCGCCTCGAGGGTCGAGCGCCAGGCCTCGCGGCGCCTCTCGGCCGAGTACGACTCGGTGGGTCCGGACACGTGCCAGACGGTGTCGTGCCCGAGGTCGAGCAGATGCTCGGTGGCGAGACGGGCTCCCTGCGCCTGGTCGGTGTCGACGAACGGGTGGGTCGAGCCGCGGTTCGAGTCGACGAGCACGATCGGCAGGCCGTTCGGGATCTCGACCTCGGCCTCGTCGAGCTGGTGCGCTTCGAGCACGATGATGATGCCGTCGACCGCGTGCTCTTCGAGCCGGCGGAACGCACCGGCGACGGTTTCGAGGGCGCTCGATTCGACGGGGATGAGGGTGAGCGCGTAGCCCATCTGCGCGGCTCGCACCGCGATGGCATCCAGCGTGCGCTGGTTTCCGTACGAGCTGAACGAGAACATGATCACGCCGATGGCGCGGAATCGACCGGATCGCAGGGCCCGCGCCGCGCTGTTGGGCCGGTATCCGAGGTTCTGCATCGCCCGCTCGACGCGCTCGCGTGTGGCGGCCCCGACGTAGCCGCGGGCGTTCACCACGCGCGACACCGTCTGGCCGGAGACACCGGCTTCGCGCGCGACATCTTCCATGGAGGGGTCACGGCGTCGCGGCGACTGCTCTGTCGGGGATTCCAAGGACACGATGTGATCATCCATTCATGTGTTGACGTTGACACACTAGCAGCGCATCGCATATGTTGACGTTGACACACGGCGCAGTGAGCGCCATGACTTGGAGAAGGTCTCGTCGATGACGACTGAAATCATTGCGGCCCCCGGAGGCCTCGGCATCCGCCGCCGCGAGAAGCGCGACTGGAAGGGATGGGCCTTCGTCGGTCCCTTCATGATCGTGTTCGCCCTGGTGTTCCTCACCCCGCTCGCATACGCGCTGTACCTGAGCTTCTTCCAGGAGAAGCTCATCGGCGGGACCGCGTTCGTCGGGTTCGACAACTACGTCCGGGCCCTCACCGACTCCCAGTTCTGGGAGGCCTTCGGCCGCGTGATCATCTTCCTGGTAGTTCAGGTGCCGATCATGCTCGCCCTCGCCCTCGGCGCGGCCCTCGCCCTCGACAGCGCGCGTCTGCGCGGAGCGTCCTTCTTCCGCATCCTGATCTTCCTGCCATATGCGGTGCCCGCCGTCGTCGCCGTGCTGATGTGGGGATACATCTACGGCGACCAGTTCGGTCTGACCTCGAACATCAACGACTTCCTCGGCGTCGACCTGCTCACGCCGTTCGCGAAGGAATGGATGCTGGTCTCGATCGGCAACATCGTCACCTGGGAGTTCGTCGGCTACAACATGCTGATCTTCTACTCGTCGCTCAAGACCATCCCCACCGAGATGTACGAAGCGGCATCGCTCGACGGTGCGGGGGCATGGCGCACCATCTTCTCCATCAAGATCCCGTCGGTGCGCGGCGCGCTCGTGATCGCCACGATCTTCTCGATCATCGGCAGCTTCCAGCTCTTCAACGAGCCGAACATCCTGCGCCCGCTCGCCCCGAACGTGATCACGACGTACTTCACCCCGAACATGTACGCGTACAACCTCTCGTTCGCCGGCCAGCAGTTCAACTACGCCGCGACGATCGCCATCATCATGGGCATCATCACGGCCGTGATCGCCTACGTCGTGCAGCTGCGCGGCTCGAAGTCTGAGGTGCGCTGACATGGCACTCCCCCTCGCCCGTTCGACACGCAAGCGCAACGATCCGATGAACCCGAAGTCGTCGAAGACGCTCCTGATCGTCATGGTGCTCTACGCGCTGTACACACTGGTGCCGCTGGTCTGGCTGCTGTTCAGCTCGACGAAGACGCAGTCGGGTCTGTTCAGCTCGTTCGGTCTTTGGTTCGCCGACGACTTCGCCTTCTTCGACAACCTCGTGGCCACGTTCACCTACCGCGACGGCATCTTCCTGCGCTGGCTCGGCAACACCCTGCTGTACGTGGTCGTCGGCGCCGGTGGCGCGACGCTGCTCGCGACCATGGCCGGCTACGGTCTCGCGAAGTACCGCTTCCCCGGCCGCCGGGCCGTGTTCGCCGTCGTGCTCGGCGCAGTCGCCGTGCCCGGAACCGCCCTCGCCGTGCCGACCTTCCTGCTCTTCAGCGAGCTGGGCCTGACGAACACCCCGTGGGCCGTCATCATCCCCTCGTTGATCAGCCCGTTCGGCCTCTACCTGATCTGGGTGTTCGCCTCGGAATCCGTGCCGACCGAACTCCTCGAGGCTGCGCGCATCGACGGCGCCGGCGAGTTCCGCACGTTCTTCACGATCTCGATGCGACTCCTCGCCCCCGGCATCGTGACGGTCGCGCTGTTCACGGTGGTCGCCACCTGGAACAACTACTTCCTCCCGCTGATCATGCTCTCCGACCCCGCCTGGTACCCGCTCACCGTGGGCCTGAACCAGTGGAGCTCGCAAGCGATCGGCGCCGGATCCCAGCCGATCTACAACCTCGTGATCATGGGTTCGCTCCTGACGATCATCCCGATCGTCATCGCCTTCCTGCTGCTGCAGCGGTTCTGGCAGTCAGGTCTCACCGCGGGAAGCGTCAAGCAGTAAGCACCCCGCTCCCGCAAGGAAAACCGTCGATCCGATGCTGGATCGCACCCCCGAAAGGACACAGCAATGAAGCACCTTCCTCACCCCGCTGCGCGCCGCACCCTGACGGTGCTCGCAGCCGGAACCGTCGCAGCGCTGGCGCTGGCCGGATGCAGCACCGGAAACACCGACGCCGGCGGTGCCGCCGGCGACGGCTCGTTCGACTCGGTCGAGGCCGCCCTCGAGAAGGGCGGCGAGATCACGTACTGGTCGTGGACGCCGTCTGCCGAGGACCAGGCCGCAGCCTTCATGAAGGAGTACCCGAACGTGAAGGTGAACGTTGTCAACGCGGGCACCAACAACGACGAGTACACCAAGCTGCAGAACGCGATCAAGGCGGGCTCGGGCGCACCCGACGTCGTACAGATCGAGTACTACGCCTTCCCGCAGTTCTCCCTCACCGACGCGTTCGTCGACCTCTCGCAGTACGGCTTCGCCGACTTCGAAGACGACTACACGGCGTCGACCTGGAACTCCGTCACCGAGGGCGACGCCATCTACGGCCTCCCCCAGGACTCGGGGCCCATGGCGCTGTTCTACAACCAGGCAGTCTTCGACGCCGCAGGCGTGGCTGTGCCGACCACATGGGACGAGTACTACGAGGCCGCCAAGGCCATCCACGCCGCCAACCCGAACGCGTACATCACCAACGACACCGGTGACGCGGGCTTCGCGACGTCGATGATCTGGCAGGCCGGCGGACAGCCGTTCTCGACCGACGGCACCGACGTCACGATCGACCTGCAGGACGAGGGTTCGAAGAAGTGGACCGAGACCTGGAACCGCCTCGTCGAGGAAGACCTCGTCGCCCCGACCAGCAGCTGGAGCGACGAGTGGTTCCGCGCCCTGGGCGACGGCAGCATCGCCACCCTCGTGATCGGCGCCTGGATGCCCGGAAACCTCATCACCGGCGCACCCGACGGCGCCGGTAACTGGCGCGTCGCACCGATGCCGACGTACGACGGCACCCCCGCGACCGCCGAGAACGGCGGCGGCGGCCAGGCCGTGACGACGCAGAGCAAGAACCCCGAGCTCGCGGCCGGCTTCCTGTGGTGGCTGAACAACTCCGAGGACAGCATCGACATGTTCCTCGAGAGCGGCGGATTCCCGTCGACCACGGCCGCGCTCTCGAGCGAGGACTTCCTCGCCGACGCACCGGAGTACTTCGGTGGCCAGAAGATCAACGAGGTGCTCGCGGCCGCCGCGGGCGACGTCGTCGAAGGCTGGAACTACCTGCCCTACCAGGTGTACGGCAACAGCATCTTCGGTGACACCGTCGGTCAGTCGTACCAGAACGGCACGGACCTGAACGAGGGCCTCGTCGACTGGCAGGACGCGCTGGTCGAGTACGGCAGCTCGCAGGGCTTCACCGTCAACAAGTGACACCGGTGGCCGGGTCGGGCCCTTCGACAGGCTCAGGGACCCAACCCTGGGCTCAGGGACCCAACCCTGGGCCCTTCGGACCCGACCCGGCCGCCCCTCGAACGAAAGCACTTCACATCGTGACCTCCTTCTCCATCGGCGACACCGACTTCCTCCGCAACGGGCAGAAGCACCAGGTGATCGCCGGAGCCCTGCACTACTTCCGCGTGCACCCGGACCAGTGGCAGGACCGCATCCGCAAGGCGCGCCTGATGGGGCTGAACACGATCGAGACCTATGTGGCGTGGAACGCCCACGAACCGCGAAAGGGCGAGTGGAACGCGACGGGGTGGAACGACCTCGGCCGGTTCCTCGACCTCGTGCACGCCGAGGGGATGGACGCGATCGTGCGCCCCGGCCCCTACATCTGCGCCGAGTGGCACAACGGCGGCCTGCCCACGTGGCTCACCGGCGGCGAGCGCGCGCTTCGTTCTTCGGACCCGGCATTCCTCGCCGACATCAGCGCGTACCTGCGCCGCGTGTACGAGATCGTCGTGCCGCGTCAGATCGATCGTGGCGGCCCCGTCGTGCTCGTGCAGATCGAGAACGAGTACGGCGCCTACGGCTCCGACAAGGCATACCTCGAGGCACTCGTCGCCCTCACGAGAGAAGCCGGCATCACGGTGCCGCTGACCACGGTTGACCAGCCCGTCGACCAGATGCTCGACGACGGCAGCCTGCCCGAGCTGCACAAGACCGGCTCGTTCGGGTCGCGCAGCGCCGAGCGCCTTGCGACGCTGCGCGCGCACCAGCCCACCGGCCCGCTCATGTGCTCGGAGTTCTGGGACGGCTGGTTCGACTGGTGGGGCGGCGTGCACCACACCACCGATGTGGATGCTGCGGCCGCCGACCTCGATGCGCTTCTCTCGGCCGGGGCGTCCGTCAACATCTACATGTTCCACGGCGGCACGAACTTCGGACTCACCAACGGCGCGAACCACAAGGGCCGCTACCTGCCGATCGTCACGTCGTACGACTACGACGCCCCGCTGGATGAGGCGGGCAACCCGACGCCGAAGTTCTCCGCGTTCCGCGATGTGATCGCCAAGTACGCCCCCGTTCCCGACGAGCTTCCGCAGGCGGCGAGCCCCGCTCCCGTCGCGAGTGTCGAGCTGACGCCGGTGGGTGCGTGGACGGATGCCGCGGCATCCGCGGCCCCGGCCGATCGCCCCGCCACGTTCGACGAGCTCGCACACCTCAGCGCCCTCGTGCGCTACGACGTCGCCCTCCCCGCAATGGACGGCTCCGCGCTGCTCGTGCTCGACGAGGTGCGCGACCTCGGCTGGGTGAGCGTCGACGGCCAGCGCGTCGGCGCCCTGTCGCGCACGCGCCACGACCGGAGCATCCGCATTCCCGCGGGCAAGACCCTCAGCATCCTCGTCGAGGAGCAGGGCCGCGTGAACTATGACCACCGCCTCGGCGAGGAGAAGGGCCTGATCGGCTCGCCCACGCTCGACGGCGCCGCCCTCACAGGCTGGACCTCGACGCCGATCGACGTCGCTGCGGTCGCCGCCGAGGTCGCCGCCCGCACCGGCACTTCTGCCGTGAGCGACGGCGACGGCCCGACGGCCTGGGTGGGTGATCTGACGCTGGATGCCCCGGCTGATCTGTTCCTCGACACCGGCGCATGGAGCAAGGGGTTTGCCTTCGTGAACGGGTTCTTCCTCGGCCGCTACTGGCGCAACGGTCCGCAGCGCACGCTGTTCGTGCCGGCGCCGGCGACGCGCGCCGGCTCGAACCGGGTCGTCGTGCTGGAGCTCGAGGAGCTGCTCTCGCCGCGCGCGGAGTTCGTGCGCGGACTGCACCTCGGCGACACCGAGGAGTAGCGCCACGACGCGGTGCCGCCCGTTCAGGCGTCGCCGCGGTACCGCTGCCAGATGGCCGCCGTGGGTGGGGTGACGCCCTCGGCGCGGATGCGCTGCCAGTTGCGACCCCCGCGACCGAAGGCCGCCTGCACGGCGCCGGGGATGAGGTCTTCCGCGATCGGCTCGAGGATCCAGTCGCAGCGCCTTACGTGCACGAGGTCGGCGGCATGCGCTTCGTCCGATGGGTCGTAGGTCCAGGGTCCGGTGAGCCGCCCGAGGTAGCTCAGGCCGTCGATATCGCGCGTCCAGGTATACGACCCGATGGGCGCCTTGGCGAAGCGTTCGATCCGCCACGCCAGACGGATGCCGCTCTGCGCGTCGGCGAGGGTCAGCGCCTCGTCGAGCGTCGCCGGGCGCGGAGACAGCGGGCCGCCGATCCCGCACAGCCCGAGTTCGAGCCCGCGCTCCGCACCGATGCCCCGCGGCACGTCGTCGTCGCGGGACCGCATGGGGGCCCGGTAGACGGGCATCTCGATGGCCATGCTGGTGTCCCTCCGACACTTCCGACTCTAGGCAGGGCGGTCGTCGGTCGTCATGGAACGCCACCGTGCGTCCAGGCAACTCCCAGGAAGGCGTAAACTCACCCGGTGGCCCGGTGTACCGGGCGTCCGACCTAAGGAGCAGTATGAGTACGACCACAGCGCCGGCGAACCCTCGCTCGCGTGTCATCACCGCGAGCCTGGTCGGTACGACCATCGAGTTCTACGACTTCTACGCCTACGCCACGGCGGCAGTGCTCGTGTTCCCGATTCTCTTCTTCCCCACCGGCGACGACACGACATCGCTTCTCGCATCGTTCGCCGTCTTCGGTGCGGCCATGGTCGCGCGTCCGATCGGCGCCGTGATCTTCGGCCACTTCGGCGACAAGTACGGCCGCAAGGCGACACTCGTCGCGTCTCTGCTCACGATGGGCATCGCGACGTTCCTCATCGGTGTGCTGCCCACCTATCAGCTCATCGGCTGGTGGGCGGCGCTGCTCCTGCTCGTCCTGCGCCTGGCCCAGGGCTTCGCGCTCGGCGGCGAGTGGTCGGGAGCGGCACTGGTCGCCACCGAGAACGCCCCCAAGGGCAAGCGCGCCTGGTACGGCACCTTCCCGCAGCTGGGAGCCCCGCTCGGTTTCATCATCGCCAACTTCCTGTTCCTCGCCATCAACTGGCTGCTGCCGCACTCCGAGAACCCGGCACTGAAGTCCGAGGCATTCCTCGCGTGGGGCTGGCGCATCCCGTTCCTGTTCTCGGCCGTGATGGTCATCATCGGCCTCTGGGTGCGACTCAAGCTCGTCGAGTCCGACACGTTCAAGAAGGCCGAGACGAAGGGCACGATCCGCAAGCTGCCGCTCGCGACCGTGTTCCGCTACCACTGGAAGAACCTCATCCTCGGCACGTTCATCATGCTGGCGACCTACGTGCTCTTCTACCTGATGACGAACTTCACCCTCTCGTACGGCACCAAGGCGGCATCGCTCGAGACGGCATCCGCCGCCGCGAAGGCCGCCGCAGAGGCCACCGGAGCGGACTTCGACGCCTCGGCATTCGCCGCGCAGTTCTACCCCGGACTCGGATTCGGATACACCGACTTCGTGCTCATGCAGATCATCGGCGTCGTGTTCTTCGGTATCTTCACGCTGCTGTCGGGACCCATCGCCGACGCCATCGGCCGTCGCAAGCTGCTGCTGTGGGTCACGGGCCTGATCATCGTCTTCGGCTTCACCTTCAACACGTTCCTGATGCCGACGGTCGACCCGAAGTTCAGCGGAGCGCTCACGCTGGCGTTCCTGGTGTTCGGGTTCATGCTCATGGGTGCGACGTTCGGTCCGATGGGCGCGCTGCTGCCCGAACTCTTCCCGACCAACGTGCGGTACTCGGGCTCGGCGATCGCCTACAACGTCTCGTCGATCCTCGGTGCAGCCGTGGCTCCGCTCATCGCCCTCAAGCTGTGGGAGGCGGCGGGCGGACAGCCCTGGATGGTCGGCCTCTACCTTTCGGCGATGGGAGTGCTGACGTTCATCGCGCTCCTGCTCTCGAAAGAGACCAAGGATCACGACTACGAGGATGACCTCGGGGTCGCGGCGGTGCCCCAGCCGTAGCCTCCTGGCTTTCCGCCGCAGAACGCCTCTGGAACCCTTCGACAAGCTCAGGGACCCAGGGGCGTTCTCGCGCGCAGCGCGTGCGTCGGCGCACTAGTAGACGGCGGTG
Source organism: Microbacterium sp. NPDC087665 (assembly GCF_044743285.1). Lineage (NCBI taxonomy): Bacteria > Bacillati > Actinomycetota > Actinomycetes > Micrococcales > Microbacteriaceae > Microbacterium > Microbacterium sp. NPDC087665. Next base: position 478,955 of record NZ_JBIUWD010000002.1, read on the forward strand.
ATCCGGCGGGCGGAGCCGTCGAGGGTCATTGTGCCGCCGTACGGGACGATCCACTGCGGGCGCGTGTGGCCGAACGGCGGGCCGACGCACACCACGGCATCGGGGTTGTAGCGGGCGACGACGTCGATCACGACGTCGCGCTGCGCCTCGCGGAGGACCCGCGCCTCTTCGCGCGACGGGTGGAAGTCGAAGTCGCTGACCGGAGGGCGCGCCACGACGACGCCGGCGACGGCGGAGAGGATGCCGCGCTCCCCCAGACCGCGCATCCACCGGTGCACCCAGCTCGCGGGCGGTCGCTCTTCACTGGTCTCGAGCAGCAGGATGCCACCGCCGAGCTCGCCGACGGAGGGCAGCCGGTCGGCGAGCGCGAGGCTGTCGATGACCTCGAGGCATCCACCCCAGGTCGTGCCCGAGACGACGCGACCTGGCCCGGCCCAGGCCCACGGCTCGGTCGGGATGCGGTCGCCGAATTCGGTCAGCGAGCGCGGGTCCGTCCACCGCTGGCCCACGTCTTCGGATTCTCCGGGCTCGTTGATCTCGACCGTCGCGCGGTCGAGCAGCGCGGCGCGCAGCGACGCGAGGTGCACGTCGTCGACCGCCGGGCCCGGACCGAGGTGCACGGCGGTCGAGCCGCCGTAGTACCCGCGGATGCCGAGACCCCACAGCCGGTTGAGGATGTTCGTGTTGTCGCTGTACCCGAGGAACGGCTTCGGGTCGGCGAGCGCGAGCGCCGGGTCGAGATGCGGAACGACGAGGATCTGGTCGTCACCGCCGATGGTCGCAAGGATCGCGCGGATGCTCGGATCGGCAAAGGCCGCATTGACGTCGGCGGCGCGCGCTTCCGGACTCGCGTCGAGCATGCGCGTCGTCGGATACTCCACGGGCACGAGGCCGGTGACCTCGCGGAGACGGCGCATGGCCTGGTCGTGGATCTCGGGAGCGGTAGCGGGAGCTGCGAAGGCGGGCGACAGCACCGCGATACGGTCGCCGGGTCGGAGGGCGGGTGTCGACAGCATCCGTCCAGTCTGCCGCAGGCGTGCGTCAACAGAAGTTGACTTCCCTCAGAAGTCAATGTACGTTGACGATCGAAGGAGGTCAGCATGAGCATCCACACCGCCGTCGCGACAGACCCGGAGGGCGAGCCGATCGCCGAACTGAACCGGCTCACCGCGATCCGTCGCGACATCTCGCGCGCCGAAGAGGCGCAGGTGCGCCGCGCTCGCAACGCCGGATATTCCTGGCAGGCGATCGCGAGCGCGCTCGGCGTCAGCAAGCAGGCAGCGCATCGCCGATTCGGGCGCCGCTGAGCGACCACCGACCCCTCTCGCAGGAAGTACGGTCGTAGTACCCCCTTTTTCTCAGAACGAGGTTCTCCATGTCTCGCACGGCGACCGAACGCCGACGCGGACGCGGCGCGCAGCAGGATGGCCCGCGCGCCACGTTCCGCCAGCTCCTCCCCTTCCTCTTCGAGCACAAGCGCACGCTCATCGTCGTCGGCGTGCTCAGCGTGTTCGGCGCGGCAACGTCGCTCGTGCAGCCGCTGCTCGTCGGGCAGGTCATCACGGCCGTGCAGGCGGGCGGAACCCTCGGCATCCTCGTGTGGCTGCTGGTCGGCTTCGTGATCGTGTCGTCGATCATCTCCGGCTTCCAGCACTACCTGCTGCAGCGCACGGGCACCGCGGTCGTCTACTCCAGCCGCCGCAAACTCATCGCGCGCATCCTGCACCTGCCCACGTCGGAGTTCGATGCCCGCCGCACCGGTGACCTCGTCTCGCGCGTCGGCACCGACACGACCCTGCTCTACGCCGTGCTCACGCAGGGCCTGGCGGATGCCGTCGGCAACGTCGTGCTCTTCCTCGGGGCCCTGATCGCGATGCTCGTGATCGACCCCATCCTGCTGCTGCTGATCGTTCTCGTCATCGGCGTCTCGGTGGTCGTGGTCGTCGCCCTCAGCGGACGCATCCGCACGGCATCCACCGCGCAGCAGGCCAAGGTCGGCGAGCTCGCCTCCGGGGTGGAGCGCGCGGTCGGCTCGATCCGCACGATCCGCGCCTCCGGGGCCGCGGAACGCGAGACTGCCAGCGTGTCGGAGCTCGCCTCCGAGGCCTACGGCATCGGCGTGCGGATCGCGAAGATCTCGTCGCTCGTCGTACCCGTCGCCGGCATCGCCATGCAGCTGTCGCTGATCGTCGTGCTGGGCGTCGGCGGCTTCCGCGTCGCCGCCGGAGCCATCACGATCGCCTCGCTCATCGCGTTCGTCATGTTCCTCTTCCTGCTGATCATGCCCCTCGCCTCGACGTTCGGCGCCATCACCTCGGTGAACCAGGCGCTGGGCGCGCTCGGTCGCATCCAGGAGGTTCTCGATCTGCCGACCGAGACGCAGGACGACGCCCGGATCGCCGCCGGGATCACCCGCGACGAGGCCGACCCGGGGGCTGCGGCCGTCGAGTTCCGCGACGTGCACTTCCAGTACCCCGACAACGTCGTGGCTGCGCGCGAGGCCGCTGCCCGCGAGGCGCGCACGCTGCTCGAAGACGCCCATGTCGAGAAGGTCGACGACGTTCCCGCCCCGGCGGTCGACCGCGAGGTGCTGCGCGGCGTCTCGTTCGCGGTGCCGCGCGGGGCGCGCGTCGCGCTCGTCGGCCCCAGCGGCGCCGGCAAGAGCACGATCCTGTCGCTGCTCGAGCGCTTCTACGACCCGACGGGCGGCTCCATCCGCCTGTACGGCCACGACTCGCGCACCTACCCGCGCGACGAGCTGCGGGCGCAGTTCGGCTACGTCGAGCAGGATGCTCCGACTCTCGCCGGCACCCTCGCCGACAACCTGCGGCTCGCCGCCCCCGAGGCATCCGATGCGGAGTGCGAGCGCGTGCTGCGCGCGGTCAACCTCGGCGACGTGCTCGAGCGCAGCCCGCTCGGGCTCGCCGCCCCGGTGGGCGAAGACGGCGTCATGCTCTCGGGTGGTGAACGTCAGCGGCTCGCGATCGCTCGTGCTCTGCTGACGGATGCTCCCATCCTGCTGCTCGACGAGTCGACGTCGTCGCTCGACGGCGTGAACGAGCAGCGCATGCGCGAGGCCATCGATGCCGTCTCGACCGATCGCACCCTGGTCGTGATCGCGCACCGCCTGTCGACCGTCGTCGACAGCGATCTGATCATCGTGCTGCAGGACGGTCTCATGGTCGGACAGGGCACCCACGCCGAGCTCGTCGAGTCGACTCCGCTCTACCGCGACCTCGCACGCCACCAGCTGCTCGCCTGAGGCGCGCGCCCGGAACGACGCGAAGGCGGGATGCCGGAGACCACTCAGCCATGGGTTCGTCTCCGACATCCCGCCTTCGCGGGTCGTGCGGCCCCTCGGGGAGGGACCTGAGGCGCCGGCTCCCCCGAACCGGCGCCTGGTCGTGTGCGCGGTGAGCTACGCCTTCGCGAGGCGGTAGCGCAGCGAGGCGAGTTCGGCGCGGAGCGCGGCGGGGAGCGAATCGCCGAACGTGTCGTAGAACTCCTCGGTGCGGTCGGCCTCGATCTTCCACGCTTCGGGATCGATCGAGAACAGCTCGTCGAGGTCGGCCTGCGGGATGTCGAGCCCCTCGAGGTTGAGGTCGCTCACGACGGGCAGACGGCCGATGGGGCTGTCGACGGCGGGGACATCACCGGCGATCCGGCGGATGATCCAGTCGATGACGCGCGAGTTGTCGCCGAATCCGGGCCACAGGAAGCGCCCGTCGTCGCCGCGCCGGAACCAGTTCACCTGGAAGATGCGCGGCGCGCGGTCGAACCGCAGGCCGCGGCCGACCTTCAACCAGTGCGCGAAGTAGTCGCCCATGTTGTAGCCGCAGAACGGGAGCATCGCGAAGGGATCACGACGGAGCTCGCCGAGCGTGCCTTCCGCGGCGGCCGTGCGCTCGGACGAGATGTTCGAACCGAGGAACACCCCGTGCGTCCAGTCGGTGGCCTCGACCACGAGCGGGACGTTCGTGGCACGACGACCACCGAACAGGATGACGTCGAGCGGAACGGCTTCTTCCCAGTCCTCGGAGATCTGCGGGCACTGGGCCGCGGCGACCGTGAAGCGCGAGTTCGGGTGCGCGGCAGGACGATCGGCGTCCGGCGTCCACGCGTTTCCCTCCCAGTCCGTCAGCTCGGCGGGCGCCTGGTCGGTGAGTCCCTCCCACCAGACGTCGCCGTCGGGACGCAGCGCGACATTGGTGAAGATCGTGTTGCCCCAGAGGGTTTCGACCGCGGTGACGTTGGTCGACTCACCGGTGCCCGGCGCGACCCCGAAGAACCCGGCCTCGGGGTTGATCGCCCACAGGCGCCCGTCTTCACCCGGGCGGATCCACGCGATGTCGTCGCCGAGGGTCTCGACCTTCCATCCGGGGATCGTCGGACGCAGCATCGCCAGGTTGGTCTTGCCGCACGCCGAGGGGAAGGCGGCAGCGACGTGGTAGGCCTTGCCCGCCGGGTCGATCACCCGGATCAGCAGCATGTGCTCGGCGAGCCATCCCTCGTCACGGGCGATCACCGAGGCGATGCGCAGAGCGAAGCACTTCTTGGCGAGGATCGCGTTTCCGCCGTAGCCCGAACCGTACGAGTAGACCTCGAGGGTGTCGGGGAAATGCACGATGTACTTCTCGTCGTTGCAGGGCCACTCGGCATCCGCTTCGCCCGGTGCGAGCGGGGCGCCGACCGTGTGCGCGGTCTTGACCCACGGCGCACCTTCGGCGATCTGGCGGGTGACCGCATCGCCGACGCGGGTCATGATGCCGATGGATGCCACGGCGTAGGCGCTGTCGGTGATCTGCACGCCGATGTGCGACAGGGGGCCGCCGACGCGACCCATCGAGAACGGCACGACGTACATCGTGCGACCGCGCATCGAGCCCTCGAAGAGGCCGTTCATCTTCTCGCGCATCTCGGCGGGAGCGGCCCAGTTGTTCGTGGGACCGGCATCCTCTTCCCGCTCGGAGGAGATGAACGTGCGCCCCTCTGTGCGGGCGACATCACTCGGGTGCGAGCGGGCCAGGTACGAACCGGGGCGCCATTCGGGGTTCAGCTTGATGAGCTTGCCCTCGTCGACCATGCTGCGCAGCAGCCAGTCGTTCTCGGCGCGGGAGCCGTCGACCCAGTGCACGGAGTCGGGCTGCGTGAGTGCACGCATCTCCTCGACCCAGGCGACGAGCTCTGCCATCGCGGGCGTGTCATAACCCGGCACCGTGCCGAAGGTGCGCGCGGGGGCGACGGGCGAGGTGCGGGGGGTGAAGACGTCGGCGATTGCCATGGCTGCTCCTTTGAAGTGTGGGGCCTTGCATCCATCTTCTTCACAAGAGATCGCGAGTTTCTGCGGATTTCGCTCATAAGAAATGAACTTCTTTCGCTAGGATCAAGGAATGGCGTCCTCCGGCATCCACCTCACGACTCTCGGTCACCGCATCCGGCACCACCGCCAAGCCCAGGGATTCACCCTCGACGAACTCGGAGCACTCGTGGGCGTCGCGGGCTCGCAGCTGAGCCTCATCGAGAACGGCAAGCGCGAACCCAAGCTCTCGTTGCTGCAGGCGATCGCGCACGCGACCGGCACCGAGGTCACCGATCTCATCTCCGGCGAACCGCCGAACCGGCGGGCGGCGCTCGAGATCGAACTCGAACGCGCGCAGGAGAGCCCCGTGTTCCGACAGCTCGGGATCACCCCCGTGCGCGTCTCGAAGGGCATGAGCGACGAGACGATCGAATCCGTGCTCGGCCTGCACCGCGAACTGCAGCGCCGCGAGCGCGAGGCCATCGCCACGCCCGAAGAGGCCCGCCGCGCGAACACCGAACTGCGGCTGCGCATGAGGGCCCAGAACAATTACCTCGGCGACATCGAGAAGCTCGCCGAGAAGCAGCTGCGCGCCGCCGGCCACGTGCAGGGCGCGCTCAGCCACCGCACCGTGAGCATCATGGCCGAACGCCTCGGCTTCGAGCTCATCTACGTCAACGACCTGCCGCACTCGACGCGGTCGGTCACCGACCTCGAGAACGGCCGCATCTACCTGCCGCCGGCTTCGATCCCCGGCGGCCACGGCCTGCGATCGATGGCCCTGCAGGCCATGGCGCACCGCCTTCTCGGGCACACCCCGCCGACCGACTACGCCGACTTCCTGCAACAGCGCCTCGAGATCAACTACTTCGGTGCGTGCTGCCTCATGCCCGAGACGGCGTCGGTGGCGTTCCTGCAGCAGGCGAAGAAGGATCGCAACCTCGCCGTCGAAGACTTCCGCGACGCCTTCGGGGTCACCCATGAGGCGGCCGGCATGCGCATGACCAACCTGCTCACACAGCACCTGGGCATGTCGCTGCACTTCCTGCGCGTCGACTCCGACGGTGCGATCACCCGGGTCTACGAGAACGACGACCTGCCGCTGCCGATGGATGTGACCGGCGCCGTGGAGGGCCAGCGCGTGTGCCGCAAGTTCCAGGCGCGTGGTGCGTTCACCCAGCAGAACCGCACCACCGAGCACCACCAGTACACCGACACCCCCTCGGGCACGTTCTGGTGCGCGACGCAGACCGGCTCGTCGAGCGACGGCGAGTTCTCGATCACCGTCGGGGTGCCGTTCGACGACGCCCGCTGGTGGCGGGGGCGCGAGACGACCGATCGCGCGGTCTCGACCTGCCCCGATGAGTCGTGCTGCCGTCGGCCCTCGGCCGAGCTGAGCGAGCGGTGGAGCGGCAAGTCCTGGCCCAGCGCCCGCGTGCACACCCACATGTTCTCGCCGCTCCCCCGCGGCGCGTTCCCCGGTGTCGACGACAACGAGGTGTACGACTTCCTCGGACGGCACGCCGCCGAATAGTCGGGCGAACGGTCTGCGGCGTCAGCCGCGCACGTCTGCGGTGAGGAAGTCGGCGTACCGGGCGAGCGCCGTGCGCAGCTCGACCTCGTCGACCTCGCCGGATCGGAACAGCTCGGCGATCGGCTCGACTCCCCCGCGCGCGGCGGTCGGCGGCATCCGCCATACTCCCGCCACGACGCCGTCGGCCAGCACGACGGGACGCACCATGCCGTTCTTGCCCGGTCCGACGGCCGCCAGGTCGTCGGCGGCGCACACGGCCGTGCGGTCGGCGTACGAGATGTAGTACTCGTCGAACGCGCCGAGGGCGTGCACCGCGGCAGCCCCCGCAGACCGCCGTGCACGCGCGGCCGCGACGAACAGTCCCTCCTCGACCTCGACGACGCGCCCGTGCGCCCGCGACGCCGCCTCGCGCGCGGCCCCGAGGGTGAGCCCCGACCACCAGGCGAAATCGGCAGCGCCCGCCGGGCCGTGACCGTCGATGTACCGCACGAAGAGCTCGGTGAGCGGGTCGTCGGGCTCGGCGGAGTCGGGGATCCACTCGTCGACGAGCACGAAGCGCTGCTCGCGGGTGATGCCGGATGCCGTGGGGGCGGGAACGACCGGACCCTGGCAGATCAGCCCGTCGATCGTGAGGGTGAACAGGAGGTGCAGCCCGCGTTGCCCGGTGGGATCGATCCCGACGCTCTCGAGGAGGGCGAAGACCTCGGCGCGGGTGCATCCGCCATCGCGCAGCCGGGGCTCCAAGACACGAGCGGCCGCCGCGACCATCTCGTCGTCGATGCCGAGATCACGGTGCCGCGACGCCGCCTGCTGCCGCTGCCGCTCGCTCGTGACCGACAGCACCCAACGCAGATCTCGCGCGGGGATGGTGTGCAGCGTGCCGCGCATCGTCCACGCCCGAACCAGGTCGCCGCGATCGAACGCCCGATCGACGGTGCGCAGCGTGGCCGCACCCCGAGTGCGTACGGCGAGCGCCCAGCGGCCGGCCGCGAAATCCTGACTCTGCACGGCGAGCATGTGCTGTGCCGCGGCCGTGACCGTCGGCACCGGGGCGGTGAGCCGATGCGAACGGAGTCGCTCCGCGCGCAGAGTCCCGATCTTCATGACCCCATGATGCCTCGGGCCACCGACATCCGGGCAGCTCCGGCTTCGACCGCGACCCGCCGTTCACCTCCCGGACAGGGAATCCTGCGAGCATCCGACGCGTTCTCCTCGGCAGAACAGAAAGGCCTCCGATGACACCGCACCACCGCTCGGCATGGCCACCACTCCTGGTCGCGATCGCTCTCGAGGTCACGGCGACCCTGTCGTTGCGGGCCGCCGAGGGATTCACGCATCCGTTCTGGCTGATCCCGGTCGTCATCGGATACACCGGATCGCTCTGGTTGCTGTCGGTCGTGCTCGACCGCGGGATGCCCGTTGGCGTCGCCTACGGCATCTGGTCGGCCATCGGCGTGGTGCTCACCGCCGTGCTCGGCACCGCGCTGTTCGGCGAGACGTTGGGCACCGTGCAGATCATCGGCGTCGGCGCGATCGTGGTCGGGGTGCTGCTGGTCGAACTCGGCTCGCACCCGCGGGCGACGTCGCCGGAGCGCGCCTCATGATCTGGGTGCTGCTCGTGCTCGCGATCGCCAGCGAGGTCACCGCGACGCTGAGCCTGCGCGCATCCGAGGGCTTGCGGCGTCGCCGCTGGATCCCGGTGATCGTCGTCGGCTATCTCGCCGCGTTCGTGCTGCTCGGCACGATCCTCGCAATGGGCATGCCCGTGGGCGTCGCCTACGGCATCTGGGCCGCCGCGGGCGTCGCGATCACCGCGATCCTGGGGCGCGTGCTCTTCAAAGACCACTTCTCGGCAATGATGGCGGCCGGTGTCGCCCTCATCGCGGTCGGCGTCGCACTGATCGAGTTCGGGCACTGAGCCCGCCCCGATCGGACCGCTCGCCTCAGCTCAGCGCCGAGATCGCCTCGCGTAACAGGCCGTCGGCGTCGGTCAGTGCAGAGGCCGCCGTCGACGCCGAGGCGCCGGTGGCGAGCATGAGCACCGCGAGCTTCACCGAACCGTCGGCCTCGCGCAGCGTGCGCGCAGCGTCGTCGGTGTCGACGCCCGCCAGCTGCGACACGGTGCGGATCGAGCGCGCGTGCAGCTTCTCGTTCGTCGCGAGCAGGTCGACCATCACACCGCGGTACGTCTTGCCGAGCTTGATCATCGACAGCGTCGTGAGCATGTTCACGACGAGCTTCTGCGCGGTGCCCGACTTCAGCCGCGTCGATCCCGAGATGAACTCGGGTCCGGTCACGACCTCGATGGCGATGTCTGCGGCCGTGCCGATCGCCGATCCGGCGTTGGATGCGATGGCGACGGTGAGCGCGCCGACGCTGCGAGCGTAGGCGAGCCCGCCCAGCACGTAGGGAGTGCGGCCGGATGCCGAGATCCCCACGACGGTGTCCGCCTCGGTGAGCTGCAGCTCGCTCAGCGAGGCTTCGGCGGCGTGCCCGTCGTCTTCGGCGTTCTCGACGGCGGAGCGGATGGCGGTCTCGCCCCCGGCGATGATCCCCACGACGAGCGAGGGGTCGGTGCCGAACGTGGGCGGGCATTCACTCGCGTCCAGCACGCCGATACGACCGGCGGTGCCCGCACCGATGTAGATGAGGCGTCCGCCGCGGCGGAACCGCTCGGTGATGCCGTCGATCGCTGCGGCGATGGGCAGCGACTGCGCTGCCACCGCCCCGGCGACCCGGGCGTCTTCGGCGTTCATGCGCTCGGTGAGCTCGGCGGTGGAGAGCAGATCGAGGTCGCCTCTCTCGGTCGTCGCGGCCTCGGTGTCGAGCGTCGACAGCTCGGCGATCAGCGCGGTGAGACGGTCATTCGGCACGGTGCACGAACCTTTCGTGGGGAAGATCGAATCGGGCGGCGACGAGGAGCGCGCCGTCCAGTGCGTCGCCGACCGCCGGACGCACGGCGCGCCCCGCAGCCTGCAGCGAAGAAGTGAGATGCGCGCGGAACCACGCATGGTCGGTGAGCCCGCCGTGCAGTACGACGTCTGCCGACGCCGGCGATGCGGCCACGGCCGAGGCGGTCAGCAGGCGCACGGCCTCGTCGGCGATCGCGAGGGCCGCGACGTCGCCGTCGCGTGCGGCGTCGAGCACGAGGGGTGCCAGGGTGGCGAGCCGGCGAGCGAGCGCGCCGTCGCCGGCGAGCCAGTCGATGATGTCGGATGCTCCGCCCACGGGCTCTGCGATCGCGGCGCTGAGTACGGTGTGCGGGCCGAGGCCGTTCGATGCCCGCAGCACGGCGCGGAGCGCCTCCCGACCGAGCCACGATCCGCTCCCGAAGTCCCCGACCTCGGGGCCCCAGCCGTCGACCAGGCGTGCACCGTCGGCGTCGACGCCGAGTGCGGCCGCTCCGGTTCCGGCGATCAGCAGAACGCCGTCGCGCCCGCCCAGCGCGCCGATGTGCGCCGTGACGACGTCGGAGGCGACGGCCACGGGAGCGTGCACCACGGCAGCGAGTCGGCGGGCGAGGTCGGCCGCGGCGGCCGGAGCGGCCCACGCTCCGGCCGCGCCCACGCCCAGAGCGGAGACCGGGTCGCCCTCGTTGCGCAGGGCCTCGTGGAGCAGCGGGAGGATCGCCGCGGCGGATGCATCGACGCCACCGGCGGCGGCCAACCCCGGGGCACCTGTACCCTCATGTGCAGGTTGCCGTGCATTCTCGGAGACGACGAGCCGACAGCGTGTCTTGCCGAGGTCGACGGCGAGCACGCGGGGCGAAGAGGTCATAAAAATAGTCTACGCCGAACACTGCCACCGTGAAAGAATTATTCACACCGAGCCCGAGCAGAGGACCCGCATGAGCATCCAGACGACGATCGCGGCCTCTGTCGACACGCTGCCGCCCTCACTCGCCCGCATCGCACGCGTGGTCGCCGACGATCCGACGCAGGTGATCGAGAGCACCATCACCGAGCTCGCCCTCACCTGCAGCACCTCCGTCGCCTCGATCGTGCGCTTCTGCCGCGCGATCGGCGTGAGCGGGTACGCCGCCCTGCGTCGCGCACTCGCCGCCGAACTCGGACGCGAGTCGGTGCAGCTCGGCACCAAGAGCGGATTCGGTGCCGAGATCGCCGCCGACGACTCCCTGCGCACCGCAGCCGCCAAGCTCGCCGCGCTCGAACGCCTCGCGATCGAGGAGACGGTGGAGCGACTCGACTACGACGCCCTCGCCGCGGCGGCCTCGGCGATCGATTCCGCCGGTCGCATCCTGCTGTTCGGGATCGGCGCGAGCCGGCTCGCCGCCTCCGATCTCGGGCACAAGCTGCTGCGCATCGGCCATAACGCGATCGCGCTCGACGACGCCCACGAGGCGAGTGCGGCCGCGGCTCTCCAGACCGCCCCGACCGTCGCGATCGGCTTCTCGAACTCCGGCACCACCCCCGAGAGCGTTCGGTTCCTGCAGTCCGCACGCTCGACCGGTGCGACGACGATCGGCATCTCGGGTTCGATCTCCTCGCCCCTCATCCGCGCATCCGACCACGCCCTCATCACGCACGCCCGCGAGTCCCGCTTCCGTGCCGGGGCGATGGTCAGCCGCATCGCCCAGCTCGCCCTGGTCGACTGCCTGTTCATCGGTGCGGCTCAGCTGCGCCGCGACATCGCCGTGGACGCCCTCGAGCGCAGCGCCGCGGCGACCCTCGCCCTGCGCGGCGAGTGAGCCGGGTCAGACCTCGGCGGGCAGCGCGTTCGCTCGGGGCTGCGGGGCGCCGATCGGGCCCGCCGTGCGCAGGAACACGATGATCCAGCTGAAGATGAGCACGGCGGCGATCAGTTCGACGGCCGTGAGGTTGTAGTAGCCGGTGGCGAAGAACACGGCAAGCAGCACGATCACGAGCACGTAGATCCATCCGAGCGCCACGAAGGTGCGTGGGATGCCGTGCACGAACCACGGCAGACCCACGACGATCACCGCGAAGGCGACGGTCATCCCGGTAGCGACGGTGTTGTGCACCGCGAAGAACTCGTCGACCGGGAACACGCCGACGCAGGCGAGGAAGATCCCGATCAGAATGAGGCCGCCGCGCACGATCAGTCGTCCGCGCCGGTCGGCCCGATCGGTGGCGGGAAGGCCGGCGGTGGCATAGCGCGAGATCGTCGTCACCATGATGCCGGCGATGATCAGGGTGATGTTGAACGCGACCGAGGCGTTGTTGGTGCTCATGCCGAGCGCCGAGAGGTTGTCGCGCCACCAGTGCGGGTCGCTCGAGGCGAGCATGCTCGCGAACGCCGCGATCACCAGGAACACCGCCAGCACGAGCGAGAGCGTCGTCGGGGTCAGCGCCACCGAACTGAGGAAGGCGACGTAGGCCGTGAGGGCGAAGGCCACGCCCACGAGAACCGCCCCGGGGAACGGGAAGACCGGGGCGTCGGTGAAGCTCTGCTCGAGCAGTTTCGCGATGCCGAGCCAGCCGAGGTAGGCGATCGCGGCGTGCGCGAAGGCGATGGCCGTGAGGTCGTACCAGCGCAGACGGTCGCCGGGAACGCTGAATCCGTCGCGGACGACGTCGGGATCCACGTGCTCGGGCCGCACGATCAGACGCCCCACGACGAAGGCGGCCGCGGCCGTGGCTGCGCCGCCGTACGCCGCGAAGTTCCCGATCGAGCCGGAGCCGCTGATCGACATCTCGTGCCCCCAGAACACCGGCAGTCCGATCACGAAGCCCACGACGAAGAACAGCGCGCCGATGATGAGTGCGCTCGCCTCGAAGACTCCCGCCGGTGGCACCGGGCCCCGCACCTGGGCGAGCACCTGCCTGACCCTGTCGGCGATATCGCGCATCATCGGCCTCCCGCCCACATCCTAGAGCCGGGCATCGTCGCCAGACAGAGGCATCTCGTGCCCGATGCGCGGCAGTAGCCTGAAAGCGTGACCCAGACTCTCTCCGCCCGCGCCGTCCTCCTCGACATGGACGGGACCCTGGTCGACTCGACCTCGGTCGTCGAACGCCTCTGGCTCGCCTGGGCCGAGCCGCACGGGCTCGATCCGGCGACGGTGCTCGAGGTGATCCACGGACGACAGGGACACCAGAGCATGGCGATCCTGCTGCCGGAGCGCGATCATGAGATCAACCTGCGCGAGAACGTGACGATGCTCGCGACCGAGAGCGGCGACGTCGACGGCGTCGTCGAGATCACCGGCGCCGCCGCGTTGCTCGAGTCGCTGCACCCGCATCCGCACGCCATCGTGACGTCGGCCGACGTCGCCCTGATGACGGCCCGCATGGGCGCGGCGGGGCTCGCACTCCCCGCGCTCACGATCACCGCCGAGAGCGTGTCGAAGTCGAAGCCCGATCCCGAGGGGTTCCTGCGCGCGGCATCCGAGCTCGGCATCGCCCCCGAGGACTGCGTCGTGTTCGAGGACTCCGGTGCGGGCATCCAGGCCGCGCACGCCGCGGGCATGCGCGTGATCGGCGTCGGTCCGCACGCCCACGCCCACTCGCCCCAGGCGGAGGTCGACGACCTGACGCAGGTGCGCGTCGTGGCGACCGACGACGGGTTCGTGCTGACCGTCGACTGACGATCGCCCCATCGACGGACGATCGGATGCTGCGGCTCAGCGAGTGCGCAACCCGTCGAGCGCCACGGTGAGCACGTCGCGGGCCAGCGCCTCGGCGTCTTCCGGACCGCCCGGGCGGTACCACTCGACCAGCGAGTTCACCATGCCGAAGAGCAGGCGGGTGGCGACGGAGGCATCGACGTCGGCGCGCACGGCACCCTCGTGCTGGGCCGCGCGCACGATGGCCGTGACCGCCTGATCGAACGCACGCCGACGCTCCAGCGCCCGCCGCTCGACCTCGCTGTTGCCGCGCACGCGCAGCAGCAGGGTGACGCTCGGCAGATGGGCGACGAGCACGCCTACGGCGCCCTGCAGCACCGCGGCCAACCGGTCGCCGGGGCGCACGGCATCCGTCGCCGTCAGCACGCCCTCGAGACCGTCCAGGGCCTCGCCGAGTGCCGTCTCGAGGATCTCCTCCTTCGAGGAGAAGTGGTGGTAGAGCGCGGCCTTCGACAGGCCGAGGCGGGCGGCGAGCGCCGCCACCGACGTCGCGTCGTACCCGGACTCGTTGAACACGGCGACCGCGGCGTCGAGCAGTCCCCGGCGGTCGTACCCCGGGCGTCCTCGACGTGCCGACTCGCTCATCGCCCCAGTCTGGCACGCGCCCCGCGCCGGGCAGCCGTACGCCGAGCACCCCGACGACGGATGCCGGGCTAGCGCGCGAAGTCCTCGAAGATCAGGGTGGTGCGCGTCGAACGGATCGACGGGATCGCCTGGATGTCTTCGAGCACGATGCGTCGCAGGTGCCGGGCGTCATTCGCGCGCACGAGGAGAATGACGTCGAAATCGCCGCCGACGAGAGCCATGTGCTCGACCTCGGGGATCGCCCGCAGGCGCTCCTGCACGACCTGCCAGGTGGCCTGCTCGATGGCGAGTGTCACGTAGGCGCTGGAGTGATGGCCGAGCAGCGCGGGATCGGTGCGCACCGTGTACCCCGTGATGACCCCGGAGTCGGTGAGCCGCTTGATGCGCGCATGCGCGCCCGCGCGTGAGATGTGCACGGCATCCGCGATCGCCGTCATCGACGCCCTCGCGTCGCGACGCAGCTCGTCGAGGATCGCCTGATCGATCTCGTCCAACGCAGTCATGGCACCCCTTCGTCCCGTGTCCGAATTCTGACACTTCGACGCGCGAAACCGCAATGAGCGACAAATCGTCCAGGTTTCGCGCCCCGCTCTTGGATGACTGTCGATCGACGCGCATGCTGTCCTCATCAGGCTCGGCGAGGAAGGCGACCAGATGCAACACCATGACATGCTCCCCCGCGACTCCGCGGTGCGGTTGATCGACGCCGACGGCGTCGTCACCGCCGACCCGGACTACCCGCTCCCCGACGGGGAGACCCTGCTCGCCGCCTATCGCGGGCTGGTCGAGGCGCGCCGCATCAACGACCAGGCCAGCGCGCTCGTGCGCCAGGGCCGCCTGGCCGTCTATCCGTCGTCGCACGGGCAAGAAGCATGCCAGGTCGGGGCCGCGCTCGCGATGGCAACTGAGGACTGGCTCTTCCCCACCTACCGCGACGCGGTGGCGATCATCGGGCGCGGCGTCTCGCCCGCCGATGCGATGGTGCTGCTCAAGGGCGACTGGCACTCGGGCTACGACGTGCGCGCGCACCGGGTCGCCCCGCAGGCCACTCCGCTGGCGACGCAGCTGCTCCACGCCGTGGGCTTCGCCTATGCGGCCGCGCGTCGGGGCGACGACACCGTGGTGCTCGCCCTGTGCGGCGACGGCGCGACCAGCGAGGGCGACTTCCACGAGGCGATGAACTTCGCCGCCGTGTTCGGCGTGCCGGTCGTCTTCTTCGTGCAGAACAACGAGTTCGCGATCTCCGTGCCCCTCGCGCGCCAGACGGCTGCTCCCTCGCTCGCGCACAAGGCGATCGGATACGGGATGCCCGGGCAACGCGTCGACGGCAACGACGTCGCCGCCGTGCTGGCCGTGCTGGGCGAGGCCGTCGATCGTGCCCGCGCGGGCGGTGGCCCCTCGCTCGTCGAGGCGCACACCTATCGGATGCAGGCGCACACCAACGCCGACGACGACACGCGCTACCGCGAGCGCGCGGAGGTGCAGGCCTGGGTGGAGCGCGACCCGCTCGTGCGGCTGCGCACGCACCTGCGTGCGACGGGCGCACTCGACGAGGCGCGCGAGGCCGAGTACGCGGCGAGCGCCGACGAGATCGCCGCAGCCCTGCGCACCGCCCTCAACACCGACGCCGACCTCGATCCCGAAGACCTGTTCCGCTTCGTCACCGCCACCCGTTCCCCGCAGCTCGACGAGCAGTGGCAGATGCTGCGCGGCGAGATCGAGCGTTCGGCCGCGTTCGAGGCGGCCTCATCGACATCGGCGAGCACCGAGTCAGGAGCATCCCGATGACCATTGCGCACGACGACGTACGCCCCGCCCCCGGCACCGACGGGGCGGTCTCCGCTGCCGGCCAGACGCCGGGGCGGACGCAGACCATGACGATGGCCGGGGCACTGAACCGCGCGCTGGCCGATGCGATCGCCGCCGACCCCGAGGTCGTCGTGTTCGGAGAGGATGTGGGGGCGCTCGGAGGGGTGTTCCGCATCACCGACGGTCTGACCGCCCGCTTCGGCGAGGACCGCTGCTTCGACACCCCGCTGGCGGAGTCGGGCATCGTCGGCACCGCGGTGGGCATGGCCATGAACGGCATGCGCCCCGTGGTCGAGATGCAGTTCGACGCGTTCGCGCTGCCCGCCTTCGAGCAGGTCGTGAGCCACGTCGCGAAGATGGGCAATCGCACGCGTGGCGGGATCAGGATGCCCCTGGTGGTCCGCATCCCGTTCGGTGGAGGCATCGGCGGCGTCGAGCACCACTGCGACTCGTCCGAGGCGTACTACGCGCACACCCCCGGGCTCACGGTGGTGAGCCCCTCCACACCCCAGGACGCCTATTCGCTGCTGCGCGCCGCGATCGATTCGCCCGACCCGGTCGTCTTCCTCGAGCCGAAGAAGCTCTACTGGTCGAAGGGCGAGGTCGACACCTCGGTGACCGCCGCGCTCGGCACCGCGCGCATCGCCCGCGAGGGTACGGACGTCACTCTCCTCGCCTACGGCGCCGCGGTGCCGCTCGCGCTCGAGGCCGCCGAGGTCGCCGCTGGCGAGGGCCGCAGCGTGCAGGTGATCGACGTGCGCTTGCTCTCGCCCTTCGACGACGCGACCGTCACCGCCGCCGTGCGTGCGACCGGCCGCGCGGTCGTGATCGCCGAGGCTCCGGGATACGTCAGTGTCGC
This sequence comes from Microbacterium sp. NPDC087665, assembly GCF_044743285.1. Lineage (NCBI taxonomy): Bacteria > Bacillati > Actinomycetota > Actinomycetes > Micrococcales > Microbacteriaceae > Microbacterium > Microbacterium sp. NPDC087665. The sequence continues at coordinate 495,648 of NZ_JBIUWD010000002.1, forward strand.
CTCCGAGATCCAGGCACGGGTGTTCGAGCGCTGCTTCGAATACCTCGAGGCGCCGGTGCGCAAGGTCACCGGCTTCGACACCCCGTTCGCTCCCCCCAAGCTCGAGCACTGGTACCTGCCCGACGTCGACCGCGTGCTCGACGCCATCGACACCCTGCACTGGGAGGACGAGTCATGAGCACACTGACCGCCCACGTATTCCGGCTGCCCGACCTCGGCGAAGGGTTGACCGAGGCGGGGCTGGTGCAGTGGCTCATCGCGGTCGGCGACACGATCACGACCGATCAGCCGATCGCCGAGGTCGAGACCGCGAAGAGCGTGGTCGAGCTGCCCTCGCCGTTCGCCGGCGTCGTGACGGCGCTGCACGGTGAGGCGGGCGACACGATCTCGGTCGGTGCGCCGGTGCTCGAAGTGACGGATGCTCCGGATGCAGGGAAGGCTCCGGATGCATCGGCCCCCGCCGAGCACGAGGCGTATCGCGCCGAGGAACGGGCGGGGTCGGGCAACGTACTCATCGGGTACGGCACGTCGGAACGACGGGGTTCGGGCCGTCGAAGGGCTCCGGTGGTCGCGCTCAGCACCCCGTCGACGACCGCCCCTGCCGCGCGCACGGTCGCCGTGCGCTCGCCGCTCGTGCGTCGTCTCGCACGCGATCTCGGACTCGATGTGCACACGATCACGCCGACCGGAGCCGACGGCGCCGTCACCCGCGCCGATGTGCTGCGCGCCGCGGTCGATCATGCCGTCGACGGCGTGCCGAACCCGGCATCCGCTCGCACCCCCGACTCCCCCGCACCTGCACCCGCACCCGCACCCGCAGACGGCACGCTCGATGGCCTGACCGTTCGCAGCCGCGAGCGCCTGTCGCCCCTGCGCAAGGCCGTGAGCGCGCGACTGAGCCGGAGCCGCTCCGAGATCCCCGAGGCCACGGTCTGGGTCGACGTCGACGCGACGCGGCTGTGGGATCTGCGGCGCGAGATGGCAGAAGGCGGCGATCGCGCTCCCTCGCTGACGGCCCTCGTCGCCCGGTTCGCGCTCATCGCCCTGGAGGAGCATCCGGTGCTCGCCTCGCGCCTGAGCGATGATGCCTCCGAGATCATCTCCTTCGAGGGCGTGAACCTCGGCATCGCGGCCGACACCCCGCGCGGGCTGCTGGTGCCGGTGATCCCCTCCGCGCACGCCCTCTCGATCACCCAGCTCGACGACGCGCTGCGCGAGCTCTCCGAGACTGCTCGCTCGGGCACGATGCCTCCCGAGCGTCTGCGCGGCTCGACGTTCACCCTGAACAACTACGGCGGCCTCGGGGTCGACGGTTCCGCGGCGATCATCAACCACCCCGATGTCGCGATCCTCGGCATCGGACGCATCCTCGAGCGCGCGTGGGTCGTGGAGGGCGAGATCGTGGCGCGGCGCATCGCGCAGCTCTCGCTCGTCTTCGACCACCGCGTCTGCGACGGGGGCTATGCGGCGAGCTTCCTGCGCCGCGTGGTCGAACTGATCGAGCATCCGCTGCACGCCTTCGGCCGAGTGTGAGGAGCCGGATATGACCGAGGCATACCTGGTCGGAGGGGTTCGCACCCCGATCGGTCGCTACGGCGGAGCACTCGCCGCCGTGCGCCCCGACGATCTCGCCGCGCTCGTGGTGCGCGCCGCCGTCGACCGCGCGGGAGTGCCCGATGAGGCGATCGACGAGGTGATCCTCGGCGCGGCGAATCAGGCCGGCGAAGACAACCGCAACGTCGCGCGCATGGCCGTGCTGCTCGCCGGCCTCCCCGACGACGTTCCGGGCATCACGGTGAACCGTCTGTGCGCCTCGGGCATGTCGGCGATCGCGATGGCAGCGCAAGCCATCCGTGCCGGCGACGCCGAGCTGATGGTCGCCGGCGGCGTGGAATCGATGACCCGCGCGCCCTGGGTGCAGGCGAAGCCCGATCACGCCTGGGCGAAACCCGGCGAGGCCTTCGACACGTCGATCGGCTGGCGGTTCACGAACCCGCGGCTCGCCGCTCGCGCGCAGGCCACGTTCACGATGCCCGAGACCGCCGAAGAGGTCGCACGCCGAGAGGGCATCACGCGCGCCGACGCCGACGCCTTCGCGCTGCGCAGTCATCAGCGGGCGATCGCGGCGACGGATGCCGGGCGCTTCACCGCCGAGATCGTCGCCGTTCCGACGCGCGCCGGCGACGTCACGCTCGACGAGGGGCCGCGGCGCGACAGCAGCCTCGACGCACTCGCGGCGCTCCGCCCCGTGGTGGCGGGCGGCGGCGTCGTGACCGCGGGCAACTCCAGCTCGCTGAATGACGGGGCATCCGCCGTGATCGTCGCGAGCGGCGAAGCCGTGCGGCGGTACGGGCTCACCCCGCGCGCCCGCATCGTGACCAGCACCTCGGCGGCCCTCGCCCCCGAGATCATGGGCCTCGGCCCGGTCCCCGCCACCGAGAAAGCGCTGCACCGCACCGGGCTCTCGGTCGACGCGCTCGGCGCGATCGAGCTGAACGAAGCGTTCGCGACGCAGTCCCTCGCCTCGATCCGCCGCCTCGGACTCGACCCGGAGCGCGTGAACCGCGACGGCGGGGCGATCGCCCTCGGGCATCCGCTCGGCTCCAGCGGCTGCCGCATCGTCGTCACCCTGCTCGGGCGCATGGAGCGTGAGGGTGCGGGCCTGGGACTCGCGACCATGTGCGTGGGCGTCGGCCAGGGCACCGCGATGATCGTGGAGCGGGTGTGATGAGCGAGCCCCTGCGCGTCGACCGCCGCCCCGACCGGGTGGTGGCGACCCTCGATCGCCCCGAGAAGCGCAACGCCATCGATCAGGAGACCATCGATGCGCTGCACGCCCTGTGCGCCGAGCTCGAGGCCGATCCCCGCACGCTGATCCTGACCGGCGCGGGTGGCACCTTCGCCGCCGGCGCCGACATCGCCCAGTTGCGCGATCGCGGTGCCGATGACGCCCGTCGCGCCATCAACACCGCAGCTTTCATCCGCGTGGCCGAGCTGCCGATGCCGGTGATCGCGGCACTCGACGGGTACGTGCTCGGTGGCGGTGCCGAACTCGCCTACGCCGCCGACCTGCGCATCGGCACGCCGTCTCTGCGCATGGGCAACCCCGAGACGGGACTCGGCATCATGGCCGCCGCAGGCGCGACGTGGCGTCTGCCCGAGATCGTCGGTGCGGCGCGGGCGGCCGATCTGCTGCTCACCGGCCGCATCCTCGACGCCGACGATGCCCTTTCCTGGGGGTTGGTCTCGGCGATCCACCCGTCCGAGAAGCTCCTCGACGCGGCGCACACGATCGCGGACCGCATCGCGCTCAACGATCCCCTCGCCACCCGTCACACCAAACGCGCACTGCGCGCGCCGCGGTCGGAGCATCCGCAGATCGAGAAGCACCTGCAGGCCGAACTGTTCGAGAGCCCCGAGAAGACACGACGCATGACCGAGTTCCTCGAGCGCGGGGCGCGACGATGAGCGCCCCGGAACGCGTCGGCGTGCTCGGCGGAGGACGGATGGGCGCGGGCATCGCGCACGCCTTCCTGCTGGCGGGGTCTCACGTCACGGTGGTCGAGCGCGATGCGGTGAGCGCGGATGCCGCGGCGCAGCGCGTCGGCGAGAGCATCCGCCGCTCCGTCGACCGCGACCCGGCGCTCGACGCCGGAGGCCTCGCCGCCCGCCTGCGCACGGGGGTCGACGTCGCCCTCTTCGCCGACGATGGTCTGGTGATCGAGGCGGTTCCCGAGGATCCGGAGCTGAAGCAGGACGCCCTCTCCCGGGTCGAGGCCGTCATCGCGGAGACCGCCGTGCTGGCCACGAACACCTCGTCGCTGTCGATCGACGGGCTCGCCGCCGGTCGACGTCGGCCGGAGCGCTTTCTGGGATTGCACTTCTTCAACCCGGTTCCCGCGTCGGCGCTCGTCGAGATCGTGCACGGCACGGCGACCGATGCCGCCGTGATCGATGCGGCGCGCAGCTGGGTGACGGCTCTCGGCAAGACGCCCGTGGTCGTGGCCGACTCCCCCGGCTTCGCCTCGTCGCGGCTCGGTGTGATGCTCGGTCTCGAGGCGATCCGGATGCTCGAGGAGGGGGTCGCCTCGGCCGCCGACATCGATGCCGCGATGACGCTCGGGTATCGGCATCCTGTCGGCCCGTTGCGCACCACCGACCTCGTCGGCCTCGACGTGCGCCTGAGCATCGCCGAAGAGCTCGCCCGCGAGCTGGGCGACCGCTTCGCACCGCCCGCACTGCTGCGGACCATGGTCGCCGAGGGGCGCCTGGGCCGCAAGAGCGGTGCCGGGTTCTACGACTGGACAGAGGAGACGCGATGACCGAGTACCTTCCGAGCTATGTGCAGGGTGCGTGGTGGACGCCCGCCGATGGCGCGACCGCGACCGAGGTGCGCGACGCCTCGACCGGCGAGGTGGTCGCACGCGTCTCGTCGCAGGGCCTCGACCTCGCCGGCGCCCTGGAGCACGCCCGCACGGTGGGCCAGGCGAGCCTCGCGGCGCTGACCTTTCACCAGCGCGCGGTTCTGCTCAAGCAGTTCGCACTCGCCCTGACGGAGCGCAAGGACGAGCTCTACGCGCTGTCGGCGCGCACCGGCGCGACGAAGGCCGACTCCTGGGTCGACATCGACGGCGGCATCGGGGTGCTCTTCTCGTACTCGGGCAAGGGACGCCGGGAGCTGCCCAACAGCACGGTGCACGTCGACGGCCCCGTCGAGCCGCTGTCGAAGGACGGATCATTCCTCGGGCGCCACGTCTACACGACGCTGCCGGGGGTGGCCGTGCAGATCAACGCGTTCAACTTCCCGGTGTGGGGGTCGCTCGAGAAGCTCGCCCCCGCGTTCCTCGCCGGCATGCCGACGCTCGTCAAGCCCGCGACGCCGACCGGATATCTGGCCGAGCTGATGGTGCGCATCCTCGTCGACTCCGGGCTCGTGCCCGAGGGGTCGCTGCAGCTCGTGAGCGGGAGTGTGCCCTCGCTGTTCGACCATCTGCGCCTCGGCGACATCGTCGGGTTCACCGGCAGCGCCTCGACGGCCGAGAGCCTGCGACAGCATCCGTCGGTGCAGACCGGCGGTGTGCGCTTCACCACCGAGACCGACTCGATCAACGCCTCGGTGCTGGGGACCGATGCCGTCACGGGCACCCCCGAGTTCGACGCGTACGTGCGCCAGCTCGTCACCGAGATGACGACGAAGGCGGGGCAGAAGTGCACGGCGATCCGTCGCGCGATCGTGCCCGCCGACTCTGCGGACGCCGTGATCGATGCCGTGCGTGCACGCATCACCAACAAGACGGTGCTGGGCGATCCGCGCGCCGAAGGCGTGACCATGGGCCCCCTCGCCTCACGCGCGCAGCGCGACGAGGTGCTGCGGCAGGTGCGCGCGCTGCAGACCGGGGGCGGGCGGCTCGTCATCGGGTCGACCGATGCGCCCCGGGTCGTGCGCGCCGACGGCTCGACGGGACTCGCCGACGAGGGCGCCTTCGTGGCTCCGCTGATGCTGCGTTTCGACGACGCGCAGGCCGACGCGGTGCACGAGATCGAGGCCTTCGGCCCGGTGGCGTCGCTGCTCACCTACGAGACGACCGCGCAGGCCGCCGACCTGGTCATCCGCGGGGGCGGGTCGCTGGTGACGAGCGTCGCCACCCACGACCCGGCGCAGGCGGTCGCGCTCGCGACGCGGATCGCCCCGTTCAACGGACGCATGCTGCTGCTCGACCGCGATGATGTCCGCTCCTCCACGGGCCACGGTTCTCCCCTGCCGAACCTCGTGCACGGCGGCCCGGGTCGGGCGGGCGGCGGGGAGGAACTCGGCGGCATCCGTGCGGTGCTGCACCACATGCAGCGCACGGCCGTGCAGGGCTCCCCCGAGATGCTCACCGCCCTCACCGGTGTGTGGCACGCGGGGGCTGCCGCGCACAGCGACGGCCGGCATCCGTTCCGCAAGTCGCTCGCCGAGCTGCGGATCGGCGAGCAGATCGCCTCGGAGTCGCGCACCGTGACCCTCGACGACATCGAGACGTTCGCGCACTTCACCGGCGACACCTTCTACGCGCACATGGACGAGCAGGCCGCGGCCGCCAACCCGTTCTTCCCCGGCCGCGTGGCGCACGGCTACCTGCTCGTGTCGTGGGCCGCCGGACTCTTCGTCGATCCCGAACCGGGACCCGTGCTCGCGAACTACGGTCTCGAGAACCTCCGGTTCCTCACTCCGGTATCACCCGACGATGCGATCCGCGTCGAGCTGACCGCCAAGCAGATCACCCCGCGCGAGACCGATGAGTACGGCGAGGTGCGCTGGGACGCCGTGATCCGCAACCAGCACGACGAGGCGGTCGCGACCTACGACGTGCTCACGCTCGTGAACAAGGTGTGATCAGCCCGCCTTGCCCTCGCTGAGCACGGCGGATGCCGCGGCGCGCGCCTCCTCGGCCGTCGCCGCTCGGAGCACCGCGGCAGCCGCTCGGTCGCAGTCGTCGAGGGTGACGGCGGCCAGCGCCTCGGCCACGCGTCCGAGCGAACGCGGGGTCATCGACAGCGACGTCGCTCCGAGTCCGATCAGCACCGGGGCGAGGAGCGGGTCGCCGCCCGCCTCTCCGCAGACCCCGACCGCGCGCCCCGCCGCCCGCCCCGCATCGCCGACCATGCCGATCAGCCGCAGCACCGCGGGCTGCCAGGGGTCGTTGAGGTCGCCGAGATCGCTCAGCAGTCGGTCGGCCGCGAGTGTGTACTGGGCCAGGTCGTTGGTTCCGAGGCTCACGAAGTCGACGACCTCGAACAGCTCGGCCGCGAGCAGCGCCGCCGAGGGCGTCTCGATCATGATGCCGACGCGCGCGATGCCAGCAGCCCGTGCGCGCGCGGCGAAGTCCCGCGCTTCCTCGACCGTGGCGACCATCGGTGCCATCACCTCGACATCGGCCGATTCCTCGGCAGCAGCCCGTGCGAGCGCCCGCAGCTGATCGTCGAGCAGCTGCGGCGAGCGCCGCGCGATGCGCAGTCCGCGCACGCCGAGGGCCGGATTGTCTTCGTCGTCGGCGTTGGCGAAGGGCAGCGGCTTGTCGCTGCCCGCGTCGAGCGTGCGCACGACGACCTTGCGGTCGGGGAAGGCGGCGAGCACCCCGCGATACGCCGCGACCTGCTCGTCGACGGTCGGGGCATCCGTCCTGTCGAGGAAGCAGAACTCGGTGCGGAACAGCCCGACGCCCTCGGCCCGCGCGGCCGCGGCGCTCACCGCATCTGCGGCGCCCCCGACGTTGGCGAGCAGCGGCAGCGTGTGCCCGTCGGCGAGACGACCGGCGCCGTCGAAGGCGACGACCACGGCGGCAGATCTCGCCGCCGCGATGCGATCGTCGGCGGGCGCGACCTCGACGCTCCCGCGCCCGCCATCGACGAGCACGGTCTCACCGGCCGCGATCCCGGTGGCGCCCGCGACACCGACGATCGCGGGCAGTCCGAGGGAGCGGGCGATGATCGCGGTGTGCGAGGTCGGGCCGCCCTGCTCCGTCACGAGCGCGATGCAGGTGCCGCCGTCGAGGGCTGCGGTATCTGCAGGAGCCAGATCGGTGGCGACGAGCACGAACGGCTCGTCGTGCTCCGGGACTCCGGGCATCTCGAGGCCGAGGAGCTCAGCGACGATGCGGTCGCGCACATCGCGGATATCGGCGGCGCGCTCCGCCGTGCGTCCGCCCAGAGCGCCGAGTGCCTTCCCGTGCGCCGTCGCCGCTTCCCACACCGCGCGTGCGGCGCTGCGACCCTTCGTGCGCACGAGGGCGGTGGCCTCCGAGACGAGTTCGGGGTCGGAGGCGAGCAACCGCGAGGCCTCGAGGATCGCCCGGGCTTCTCCGGATGCGCCCTCGGAGCGCGCACGCAGCTGGTCGGCGACCGCGACGGCCGCCGTGTCGATCGCCGCGACCTCGGCGTCGCGATCCGCCTCGGCGATCACCACTCCGGCGTCCGGCTCGGGCAGCGCGGGCGCCGGATGCACGACCGGCCCGACCGCGAGACCGGGGCTCACTCCGCGTCCGCGCAGCACGGAACCCGCGGGAACGGAGGTGGGGGCGGCGAGGGCGGTCGGCGATGCCGGCTCGGGTGCGGATGCCGCGGGCGGTTCGGTTCCCTCGCCGAACCCGTCGTCGAAGAGCGTGACGAGGCGGTCCAGGGCTGCCTCCGCGTCGGAACCCTGAGCCGATAGTTCGAGCTCGTCGCCCTGCCGTGCACCGAGGATGAGCAGACGGGACAGGCTCGCCGCCGACGCCTCGGGGCCGTCGGGCAGGCGTCGCAGGCGCACATCGGCCCCGGCGGATGCCTCGGCGATCAGCGCTGCGGGGCGCGCGTGGATGCCCTGCGGGTTGCGCACCCGCACGATGCGGGTCGTCGTCTCCGCGGAGGAAGCCACGACCGGAGTCGCCGGGGCCGGGGACGCGGGCTCGTGCTCGGGCTCGGGCTCGGGATCGGGATCGCCGATCTGCGCGGTCTTCGCGCCGAGCGCGGCGGATGCTTCGGCCGCCACCGCGTCGAGATCTCCCCCGGCCGCGGCCGACACGACCGCGGCGAGAAGTCCCTCGACGAACGGGGCCGGGGCGAGGCGCACGGGCACGTCGCTCATGCGCAGTTCGAGGGCGAGTTCCGCGCTCATCACGGCCGAGCCGAGGTCCATCAGCACGAGCACACCGTCGCACTCGGCGGCGAGCTCATCGATCGCACCCGCCACTGCCACCGCATCGGTGCCCAGGATCGGCGCGCCCTCGGCATCCGTCCCCGCTCCCGCGGCGACCCGCACCCGCACGCCCCCGCCCTGCACCATCTGCAGGGCGAGTTCGAGCGCCGCCTCCCCGAGTCGTGCACTGTGGGAGACGGCGACGATGCCGATCATCAGCTCTCCGCGATCGCCGCGGCGAGGGTCTCGAACAGCAGGGCGGTGGAGGCCGCCCCCGGATCGAGGTGCCCCGCACTCCGCTCTCCCAGATAGCTGGCGCGTCCCTTGCGCGCGACCAATGGCAGCGTCGCGTCACGGCCGTTGGCGGCCGCGACCGCCGCGGCCTTGCTCGCTTCGACGAGGTCGCCGCCCCCCGCGATCGCTGCGTCGAGCGCATCGACGGCCGGCGACATCGCGTCGAACATGGTCTTGTCGCCCGCCTCCGCCTTTCCGCGGGCGACGACCCCCTCGAATCCGGCGCGCAGGGCGGCGGCGAGGCCGACGGCATCGAGCTCGGTCACCGCTCCCGCCGTCATCCCCGTGCGCAGGAAGAACGTGCCGTAGAGCGGCCCGCTCGCCCCGCCCACCGAGCTCACCAGCGTCATGCCGACGCTCTTCAGCAGCTCGTCGGCCGTCGCCGGGGCTCCGCCGGAGAGCTTCTCGGCGACCGCGCTCATTCCCCGGGTCATGTTGGCTCCGTGGTCGGCGTCGCCGATGGCGGAGTCGAGCTCGGTGAGCCAGTCGCGCTTCTCGGCGACCGCCGCGCCGAAGCGCGTGATCCAGTCCTGCAGGGTGGCGGTGGTGATGCTGTCGGTCATGGTCGTCCTTCGTTCTCTCCGTCGATGCTCGAGTCGCTGCCCTTCGACAAGCTCAGGCACCCCAGCGCAGTCCCGGGGTGACGACCGGTGCATCCCAGAGGCGCAGCAGTTCGTCGTCGGCTTTGAGCACCGTGACCGAGCATCCGGCCATGTCGAGCGAGGTGATGTAGTTGCCGACCAGGTTGCGGGCGATCCGCACGCCGGCCTTCTCGAGCAGGGCGGCGACCTCGGCGTACATCAGGTACAGCTCGATCTGCGGCGTCGCCCCCATGCCGTTGACCATCACGATCGCGTCGCCCGCGAAGTCGAGGTCGGCGAGGATCGGTTCGACGAGCTGTCGGGCGATGTCGGATGCCGGGGCGAGCGGTTCGCGGTGACGACCCGGTTCGCCGTGGATGCCGATGCCGATCTCCATCTGGTCGTCGGGGAGGTCGAACGTGGGCTTGCCCGCCGCGGGCACGGTGCAGCTGGTGAGCGCCATCCCCATCGAACGCCCCTGGCCGTTGACGCGCTGGGCGAGGGCGACGACGGCGGCGAGATCCTGCCCCTCTTCGGCGGCCGCGCCGACGATCTTCTCCAGCAGCACAGTGAGGCCGACCCCGCGGCGACCGGCGGTGTAGAGCGAGTCCTGCACGGCGACGTCGTCGTCGACGACGACCGTGCCGACCTCGATGCCGTCCATCTCGGCGAGTTCGGCCGCCATCTCGAAGTTGAGCACGTCGCCGGTGTAATTCTTGACGATGTGCAGCACCCCGGCACCGCGGTCGACGGCCTTGGTCGCCGCCTGCACGCGGTCGGGAGTCGGCGAGGTGAACACCTCGCCCGCGACGGCCGCGTCGAGCATGCCCGTGCCGACGTACCCGCCGTGCAGCGGCTCGTGGCCCGATCCGCCACCGGAGACGATCGCGACCTTGCCCTGATCCTTGGGCGTCGCCCGCGTGATGACGCTGGTCGCGAGGTCGACCGCCAGCTCGGGGTGTGCGAGCGCGACTCCCTTGAGCGATTCGACGAGCACGTCCTCGGGGGCGTTGATGAGCTTTTTCATCGTGCGATCTCCTTTGATCTGTCCCTGGGTCCCCGAGCCATCGAAGGGCCCAACTTTCGCGAGAATCGGAAAGTTATCCGTCACTGTCGAACATGCTCGGGCCTGATCGACTTGTCAAGGTCGATCGGTACATCCGAACCGCGCTCTCAGCCCCGCCGTCTCAGCCCCGCAGCGCGAGCACGAACGGCAGCACCTCGGTGGCGCCCGCCCGCCGGAGCGTGCGCGCGGCGACCGTGAGGGTCCACCTGCTGTCGGCGAGGTCGTCGACGAGCAGCACCAGGCCGTCGGGGATCTCGAGGTGATCGGCGCTGAACCGGTCCCAGAGACCGCCGAGCCGGAAGACGCTGTTCCCTCCCGGCTGCCCGGTCGGCCCCCCGCCCGCCGGTTCGAGCGCGCCGACATAGGGCAGGCGCCCGACCTCGGCCAGTCCGCGCGCGAGGCTGTCGACCAGCAGCGGATGCGAGCGCGACGGCAGGGCGACCACCGCGACCGGACGCCGCTCCCATCCCCACCCGGCCAGAACGCGCACGCAGCCGTCCAGCACCTGCGGGGTCACCGCCGCATCCGGCGCACCCGCCGCGAACAGCGCACGCAGCGTGCCGCCCCAGCCGAGGTCGGTCAGGCGCGCAAGCGCCCGCCCCTCGCCCGCTTGCTCGTCGGCGGCGATGCGACCCTTGACGGGCACGTCGAGGCGATCGGCCCCGGTCGGCCAGGCGCGGCGCGGTTCGATCGGTACCCCGACCCGATCGAGCGACTCCGAGGCCTGCGTGGTCGCCGCCGCGCCGATCTCACGCGGGAACCACTCGCCCGCGCAGTTGTCGCATCGCCCGCAGGGCTTCGCCGTGTCGTCATCGAGAGCGCGCTGCAGGAACTCCATCCGGCATCCGTCGGTCTGCTCGTAGTCGATCATGTGCTGCTGCTCTGCGAGGCGCTCCCCCGCGATGCGCTCGTACCGCTCGGCGTCGTAGCTCCACGGCGCCCCCGTCGCGATCCACCCGCCCTGTACCCGGTGCACGGCACCGTCGACATCGAGCACCTTGAGCAGCAGCTCGAGCGGGGTGCGGCGGATGTCGACCATCGCCTCGAGCGCGGGCGTCGAGATCGGCGTACCGCCGAGGGCGTCGATCACCCGCTCCGCGCGCTCGCGATCGGGCATCGACGCGGTGGCGAAATAGTGCCAGATGTCGCGGTCTTCGACACCGGGCAGCAGCAGCACATCGGCACTCTCGCTGGCGCGCCCCGCGCGGCCCACCTGCTGGTAGTACGCCACGGGTGACGACGGAGCGCCGAGATGCAGCACGAAACCGAGGTCAGGCTTGTCGAAGCCCATGCCCAGGGCGCTGGTCGCCACGAGCGCCTTGACCTCGTTGCGCTTGAGCATGCCCTCGGATTCGGCACGCTCCTCGGTGTCGGTCTGGCCGGTGTAGGCGCGCACATCGTGCCCGTGATCGCGCAGCAGGCGGGCGGTGTCGACCGCCGCCGCGACCGTGAGCGTATAGATGATGCCCGAGCCGGGAAGGTCGTCGAGATGGCTGAGCAGCCAGGCCAGGCGGCTCGCGGAGTCGCGCAGTCGCAGCACCCCGAGGCGCAGCGATGTGCGCGCGAGCGGACCGCGAATCGTCAGCACCTCAGAGCCGGCGCCGGGGGCGCCGCTGCCGAGCCCTTCGGCGCTCGTGCCGAGCTGCTCGGCGACATCGGCCACGACGCGGCTGTTCGCCGTGGCCGTCGTGGCGAGCACCGGCACGTCGGCGGGCATCTCGGCGATGAGGTCGCGCAGGCGCCGGTAGTCGGGGCGGAAGTCGTGACCCCAGTCGCTGATGCAGTGCGCCTCGTCGACGACCAGCATGCCGATGCGGCGGACGAGCGCCGGCAGCTGCTGCTCGCGGAAGGCCGGATTGTTGAGACGCTCGGGCGACACCAGCAGCACGTCGACCTCATCGCGATCGAGCTGAGCGAGCACGTCGGTCCACTCGTGGGCGTTCGTGGAGTTGATGGCGACCGCCCGCACACCGGCCCGCTCGGCTGCGGCGATCTGATCGCGCATCAGTGCCAGCAGCGGCGAGACGAGCACGGTCGGCCCCGCACCCCGCCGCCGCAGCAGCAGCGTGGCGACGAAGTAGACCGCGGACTTGCCCCACCCCGTGCGCTGCACGACCAGCGCACGACGGCGCTCCGCGACGAGCGCCTCGATGGCCTCGTACTGCCCGTCGTGGAAATCGACGTCGGGGCGGCCGACCAGCTCGCGCAGGGCATCGAGGGCGGCCGCGCGGGTGTCGGCGGGAGAAGGGGAGGTCATTCCCCCACTCTGCCTCACGCCGCCGACACTGCTCACCCCGGCCGCCCGCACGCGGCGCCTCACTCGGCCCCGGCACGGATCCCGTCGTCTAGCGTGGAAGACGTGATCTCCCGTGAACTCGCCGTCGCCCTCCGCTCCGCCGGCCTCGTGTGGCATCCGACCGAGGGCGACCGCTTCCAGCTCGACCTCCCGAACGAGGTCGAGCTGGAATCCGAGGCCGATGTCTTCACCGTGAGCGCGATGACGATCGAGGCGCGGCAGACACCGAGCGGCACCGACCTGGCGTTCAACGGCACGACCGAGTGGGCGCTCGACGCGGTCACCCTCGCCGATGCGGTGTGGCTCCCCCGCGAAGATCAGCTGCGCGAGCTGCTGCGCGGAACCTTCCGCTCTTTGGAACGCCTCGCAGACACCTTCCGGGTGCGGGTGGAGATCGCAGGTTCCGTGCTCTCCTTCGAGCATCCCGATCCCTCCGAGGCGTACGGCTTCGCGCTCCTGGAGCTGGTGACGCGCTCGCACTGACCCCGGCGACCGTCGGATGCGTCTTGAAGATCACTCGTCGTCGTGTCAGAATTACCTAACGATCGGTCAGTAAAGATGCTGACCGCGAGGAGCGATCATGAACAGCCCCGCAGACCCGTCAATTGCCGGCGACCAGCCTTCAGCGATCTCCGATGAGGAGCGCCTCTTCGACGAACTCATCGCGAACGAGCAGCGCATCGAACCCCGCGACTGGATGCCCGAGGCCTACCGCAAGACGCTCATCCGCCAGATCTCGCAGCACGCGCACTCCGAGATCATCGGCATGCAGCCCGAGGGCAACTGGATCACGCGAGCGCCCAGCCTCAAGCGCAAAGCCATCCTGATGGCGAAGGTGCAAGACGAAGCGGGCCATGGCCTCTACCTGTACTCCGCCGCGCAGACCCTCGGCATCAGCCGTGACGAGATGATGCAGCAGCTCATCGACGGCAAGGCCAAGTACTCGTCGATCTTCAACTACCCCACCCCCACCTGGGCCGACATGGGGGCGATCGGCTGGCTCGTCGACGGCGCCGCGATCTGCAACCAGGTGCCGCTGTGCCGCGCCTCGTACGGCCCGTACGGCCGCGCGATGGTGCGCGTCTGCAAAGAGGAATCGTTTCACCAGCGGCAGGGATTCGAGATCCTGCTGACGCTCATGCAGGGCAGCGACGAGCAACGGCAGATGGCGCAGGATGCGGTGAACCGCTGGTACTGGCCGAGCCTGGCGATGTTCGGTCCGCCCGATGACCAGTCGCCAAACTCGGCGCAGTCGATGGCCTGGAAGATCAAGCGCTTCTCGAACGACGAGCTGCGCCAGCGCTTCGTCGGGATGCTCGTGCCGCAGGCCGAGATCCTGGGCGTCACCCTCCCCGACCCCGAGCTGCGCTTCGACGAGACGACCGGTGAGTACGTGATCGGCGAGATCGACTGGGACGAGTTCTTCCAGGTGCTGCGCGGCAACGGTCCGTGCAACACCGAACGGCTCGAACGCCGCCGCACGGCGCACGAAGACGGCGCCTGGGTGCGCGAGGCCGCAGCGGAGTACGTACGCAAGCAGGCAGCATCCTGGGCCCCTGAGCCTGTCGAAGGGGCGGTGGCCTGATGGCGAGTCAGGACACCGACGCGCGCGAAGTGTGGCCGCTGTGGGAGGTCTTCGTGCGCGCGAACCGGGGGCTGAGTCACGTGCACGTCGGGTCGCTGCTCGCGCCGGATGCCGAGATGGCGATACGTAACGCACGCGACCTCTATACCCGACGCGGCGAGGGCGTCTCGATCTGGGTGGCGCCCGCCGAGGCGATCACCACGAGCGATCCCGATGCGAAGGGCGCGTACTTCGAGAGCCCCGCGGGCAAGAACTACCGCCATGCCGTCTACTACACGGCCTCCGAGGGGGTGCCGCACCTGTGAACACCGACATGCGCGCCCACGGCGACGTCACCGTCGACGAGCTGCACCTCGCGCAGGAGCTCGCGGGTTCCGGCGCGACCGCGGCATCCGCCGACATCGCCGAGTACGCGCTGTGGCTCGGCGACGACGCGCTGATCCTCTCGCAGCAGCTCGGCGCCTGGATCTCACGCGCGCCGGAGCTCGAAGAAGACGTCGCGCTCGGCAACATCGCCCTCGATCTGCTCGGTCACGCGCGCTCGCTGCTGCACTACGCGGGGTCGTTCGACGGGCGCAGCGAAGACGACCTGGCGTACTTCCGCGACGAGCCCGAGTTCCGCAGCTCCTGGATCGTCGAGCGGCCCAACGGCGATTTCGCGCAGACGATCGCGCGGCAGTTCGTGGTCGCCACGTACATGTTCGAGCTGTATTCCGCGCTGCGGTCGAGCAGTGACGAGACGCTCGCCGCGATCGCCGAGAAGGCGCTCAAAGAGGTCGACTACCACCGCGATCACGCGGTGCAGTGGATGCTGCGTCTCGCCGGCGGCACCGAGGAGTCGCGCGCCCGCATCGTCCGCGCCATCGGCGATGTCTGGCCGTTCGTCGACGAGCTGTTCCGCGACGACGAACTGATCGATCGCCTCGGAGACGCCGCCGCCCGTCCGTCGGCTCTGCGTGGTGGCTTCGACGCCGTGGTCGACACGGTCTTCCACCAGGCCGAGCTCGACATCCCGCCCGTCGCCGCGTCGTCAGCGGGCGGCCGGCACGGCTCGCACGCGACGCCGCTCGGCCACATCCTGGCCGAGATGCAGGTGCTCGCGCGCCGGCATCCGGGAGCGACGTGGTGAGGGCTGGTGAGGGAATGGTGATGCAGAAGGCAGATGCCTGGCGGATCGCCGCCTCCGTGGCCGATCCGGAGGTGCCGGTGCTGACGATCGAAGATCTCGGGGTGCTGCGTGCCGTCGAGGTCGACGGCGACAGCGTGCGCATCGACATCACGCCGACGTACAGCGGATGCCCCGCGATGGACACCATCCGTGACGATGTGATCCTGGCGCTGACCGCGGCCGGCTTCGACAGCGTCGACGTGCGCCTCGTGCTCTCCCCCGCCTGGACCACCGACTGGATGTCGGAGGCCGGCAAGCGCAAGCTCGTCGAATACGGCATCGCGCCGCCCTCCGGGCGCGCAGCGGTGTCGACCGGGCCGATCCGTCTGGCCCTGAGCGTGCGCTGCCCCCGCTGCGGGTCGCTCGACACCCGCGAGGTCTCCCGTTTCGGGTCGACCTCGTGCAAGTCGCTGTTCGAGTGCCGGGCCTGCCTCGAACCCTTCGATCATTTCAAGGTGCACTGATGTCGTTGTTCACGTCGGCCGCGGCATCCGCCCCTCCTGCCGCCCGCGCGGCGACCGCAGCGCTGCCCCGCAGGCGCGCCCGCTTCCACACCCTCGTCGTCGAAGACGTGCGCCCGCTCACCGACGACGCGGTCGAGGTGACCTTCACGGTGCCCGCCGCGCTGGCCGACGAATACGACCATCTCCCCGGGCAGTACGTGGCGTTGCGCACCACCCTCGACGGGGTCGAACTGCGGCGGTCGTACTCGCTGTGCCGCGCGCCGGAGCATCCCGTCGATGGCGGTGACACCCGGTTGAGCGTCGCGGTCAAACGCGACGAGGGCGGCGTGTTCTCGACCTGGGCGCAGACGGGACTCCACCGCGGGTTCGAGATCGATGTGATGAGCCCGCAGGGCACGTTCACCTCCGGTCTCGACGACCTCGACCACCGGCATGTCGTGGGGATCGCGGCCGGCTCCGGCATCACACCGCTCATGGCGCTCGCCCACACGGTGCTGACGCGGTCGGACTCGTCGCGGTTCACGCTGCTGTACACGAACCGTTCGACGCTCGACGTGATGTTCCTCGAGGACCTCGCCGATCTCAAGGACCGCTTCCCCACGCGCCTCACCCTGCATCACGTGCTCTCCCGGGAGCAGCGCACCGCCCCCGTGCTCTCCGGGCGTCTCGACGAGCAGAAGCTGCGCACCATCCTCGGCATGCTCCTGCCGCCCGGAGACGTCGACGAGTGGTTCCTGTGCGGTCCGCTCGCCCTCGTCGATCTGTGCCGCGAGGTGCTGGCAGAGGTCGGAGTCGCGCGCGAGCACATCCGGTTCGAGCTGTTCACGACGGGCGACGAACCCGCACGGGCTGCGCGCCCGGTGCAGGTGCGCGCGGGTGAGAAGACGGTGCGGATCGAAGTCACGCTCGACGGCGTCTCATCGACGGTCGAGAGTCCGGTCGAGGCGCGCGAGTCGGTGCTCAACGCCGCGCTGCGCGTGCGCCCCGACGCGCCGTTCGCCTGCGCCGGTGGCGTCTGCGGCACCTGCCGGGCCCGCGTGGTCGAGGGCAGCGTGACGATGACCGAGAACTACGCCCTCGAACCCGACGAACTCGCCCGCGGGTTCGTGCTCACCTGCCAGTCCCATCCCACGAGCGACCGCGTCGTCGTCGACTACGACGTGTAGCTCGCCCCCTTGGGCCCCTGAGCTTGTCGAAGGGCCCATCCCCGAGGAGCATCCATGATCGATCTCACCATCGACGCCGACGTCGCCCACGTCACCCTCGATGCCCCCGCGAAGCGGAATGCGCTCGACGAGCAGGCGCTCCGCGATCTCTCCGACGCCTACGACGAGGCCGAGGCCTCCGGCGTTCGAGCGCTGGTGCTGCGCGGCGAGGGACGCGCGTTCTGCGCGGGACGCGACATCGCGGGCGTCGACCCGCGCGACGACGACGTGATCGGCTATCTCGGCGGCCTGGTGACGCCCCTGCTGCAGAAGATGTCGCGCTTTCCCGCGCCGACGTTCGCCGTGGCGCACGGCGCATGCCTGGGTGTCGGTCTCGGGCTGCTGATCGCGACCGATGTCGTGTACGTCGCCGAGTCGGCGAAGATCGGCTCGCCCTTCGCTGCGCTGGGCGCGACGCTCGACTCGGGCGGCCACGCCCTGTTCCTCGACCGGCTCGGTGCGCACAAGACCCTCGATCTCATCTACACGGGTCGTCTGATGAGCGGTGCGGAAGCCGTGGCGTGCGGACTCTTCTCGCGCGTACTCGCCGACGACGAGGTCGTGGCTGCGACGGCGGATGCGGCGACCGCCGCCGCATCCGGGCCCACGGCCGCGTTCCTGGCGAGCAAGCGGCTGATCGCGCGTATCCGCGACGAACGCCTCGCCCTGTGGGACTCGGTCGATGTCGAAAACGCCGCTCAGGCCGCCCTGTGCGCCACCGATGACTACCGCGAGGGGTTCGCGGCATTCCAGGAGAAGCGGAAGCCCGAGTTCCGGGGGCGCTGAGAGGGCGTCGGTCCCGTCGTTGTCAACGCTCTCCCGGATGTCGGAGGCCGGTGCGATGATTCCGGGATGATGCTCTCGCAGCTCGTCTCGTCGACCGAAGAGGTCGCGGCCACCTCGTCACGACTGGCGAAGATCGACGCGCTCGCGCGTGTGCTGGCTCAGGCCGATCCGCTCGAGATCGCACCGCTCGTCGGGCTGCTGCTCGCGACGCCGCGCCAGGGGCGTCTCGGCGTCGGCTGGCGGGGGATCGCCGCCCTCGACGTGTCGCACGCCGAGGCCTCGACCCTCACGATCACCGATGTCGACGAGGCGCTCGACCGGCTCGCCGCGACGTCCGGTTCCGGCTCTGCCGCCGCACGCAGTGGCACCCTCCTCGCACTGGCCGCGCGCGCGACGCCTGCCGAGTGGGACTTCCTGACCCGCGCCATGCTCGGCGAGCTGCGCACGGGCGCGCTCGGAGGTGTGCTCCTCGACGCGATCGCGCGGGCGTCCGACCGCGCACCGGCCGTCGTACGACGCGCTGCCATGCTGTCGGGCGATCTCGGCGAGACGGCACTGCTCGCGCTCACCGGTACCGAGGCCGACCTCGATGCCGTGGGGCTGGCCGTCGGTCGGCCCGTGCTCCCCATGCTCGCCGCGACCGCGGCCACACCGACCGAGGCGCTCGAGATCACCGGCGAGGCCTCGGTCGAGTACAAGCTCGACGGCGCGCGCATCCAGGTGCACCGGCACGGCGACGAGGTGGGCGTCTATACGCGCAGCCTCGCCGACATCACGCACAGGGTGCCCGAGCTCGTCGAGCTCGTGCGCGCGCTCCCCGCCCACGATCTGATCCTCGACGGCGAGACGCTCTCTCTCGACGAAGACGGTGGGCCGCGCCCGTTCCAAGAGACGATGTCGCGCTTCGGAGCCGATGCCTCTCGCGAGCTGGCGCTGCGCCCGTGGTTCTTCGATCTGCTGCACGTCGACGGGCGCGACCTGATCAATGAGCCCCTCGCGACCCGACTCGCCGAGCTCGACCGCGTCGCCGGCGAATGGCGCATGCCCGGCACCGTCACGGCCGACGCCGCCACCGCCGAACAGGTCTCGCGCGATGCACTCGCGGCGGGGCACGAGGGCGTCGTCGTCAAGGCGATCGACTCCCCCTACGCGGCCGGCCGACGCGGCAAGTCCTGGGTCAAGGTCAAGCCCGTGCTCACCTACGACCTCGTCGTGCTCGCCGCGGAGTGGGGATCGGGGCGACGGCAGGGGTGGTTGTCGAACCTGCATCTCGGCGCGCACGATCCCGCCGGCGAGTTCGGTGATCCGGGAGGATTCGTCATGGTCGGCAAGACGTTCAAGGGGCTCACCGACGAACTGCTGCGGTGGCAGACCGAGACGTTCCCGTCGTTCGAGACGCGGCGCACGGCCAACACCGTGTTCCTCCGCCCGGAGATCGTCGTCGAGATCGCGATCGACGGAGTGCAACGCTCCCCGCGCTACCCCGGGGGCATCGCTCTGCGGTTCGCGCGCGTCAAGGCGTACCGCCCCGACAAGACTCCCGCCGATGCCGACACGATCCAGACGCTGCGCGCGCTGATGCGCGGGTGAGTCGCCGCATCCGCTCCGGCATCCGCATCCGCTCAGGCAGAAGGCGCGAGACCCTCGTCTTCTTCGCGCACCGTGCCCTGGAACGACCACGGGAAGTTGATCCAGAGATCGGTGTCCTTCCAGGCGTAGTCGGGCTGGATGATGGTCGACGGCTTCGTGTAGATCGTGACCGAGCGTACGTCAGCGCCCTTGTCGGTGAGCAGCTGCACAGCGAGGGCCAGGGTGCGCCCCGAGTCGGCGACGTCGTCGACGAGCAGCACCCGGCGACCGTCGAGGTACGCCATGTCGAGCTCGGGAGGAAGCACCTCCGGCGCATCGAGCACAGTACCGATGCCGGTGTAGAACTCCACGTTGATCGCACCGCAGTTCTTCGCGCCCAGACCGTAGGCGATGGCGCCGGCTGGCAGCAGTCCCCCGCGGGCGATCGCGACGACCACCTCGGGCTCGAAGCCGCTGGCGACGATGTCGCGTGCCAGGTCGCGCGTCGCCGCGCCGAAGCCGTCCCAGGTGAGCGTCTCGCGCTCGTTCGATGCATCAGTCACGGTTCATTCTCTCTCATCCCCGGCATCGGCCGAACGATAGACTGGCCCGGTCCGGCGCCACGGCGCCGATGCCTGAAAAAGAGGCACGAAACACCCCGCGCTGACGCGGGTGCGAGACACATACGGGTTCCTCAGTTCTCCGTCCCTGTCTCCGTCTTCTCGAAAGGCCGTACATGCCTACTGTCTCCGCGCACGTCGCGCTCACCCTCGCCCAGCACATCGACGCCGTCTTCGGCGTGATGGGCAACGGCAACGCCTACTTCCTCGATGCGATCGAAACGCAGACGGATGCCGTCTTCACCGCAGTGCGCCACGAGCAGGGTGCCGTGGTCGCCGCCGACGCGCACTTCCGCGCCTCGGGGCGGATCGCCGCCGGCACCTCGACGTACGGTGCCGGTTTCACCAATACGCTCACCGCTCTCGCCGAGGCCGTGCAGGCGCATGTGCCGCTGGTGCTGGTGGTGGGTGACGAGCCCACCTCGGGTCCGCGCCCGTGGGACGTCGATCAGATCGCCCTGGCTTCGGCGGTCGGCGCACGCACCTATACGGTCGGACGCGCGGATGCTGCGGCCACCACGGTCATCGCCATCGAGCACGCCCTCACGTATCGCGTGCCGGTCGTGCTCGCCATCCCCTACGACGTCGCGTCGCTGGAGGCCGGCGAGGTTCCGCCCGCCCCAGAGCCGCGCATCCCCTCTCCCCTTCGCCCGCGCGGCGAGTTCGCCGAAGGAATGCTCGAGCAGATCGCCGGCGCGCTGCGCGATGCGGAGCGCCCGTTGCTGCTCGCGGGTCGCGGGGCGTGGCTCGCCGGCGCGAGCGATGCCCTGGGCCGGCTCGCCAGCGTCACCGGCGCCCTCACGGCGACGACCGCGCTCGGCCGCGGCGTCTTCCCCGACGCGCGGTACGACCTCGGCGTGACCGGCGGCTTCGGAGCGGAAGGCGCCATGGAGCTGATCCGCGAGGCCGACGTCGCCGTCGTCTTCGGCGCCGCACTGAATCAGTTCACGATGCGGTTCGGTGCGTTGTTCGCCCCGGGCACGCGAGTGTTCCAGATCGATATCGCCCCGGCCGCGACCCACGCGAACATCGGCGGTTTCGTGCGCGCGGACGCGCGTCTCGCGGCAGAAGCGATCATCGAACGCCTCGCCTCAGCGGCGGCCAACCCCAGCATCGTGCACATCTTCGGAGCAGATCCTCGGCGCGCGGCATCCGCTCCCGTCACGACCGGCACGCCGTCGACCGCCACCGAGACGACCCCCGTGCGCCCGTGGCGCGAAACGGTCGATGTGGCTGCCGCCCGCGCCTACGACGAGGGAGACGCCCTCGCCCCCGACGGACGACTCGACCCCCGCTCCGCCGCCCGCCGCATCGCCGAGCTCCTGCCCGAGGATCGCGTCGTCGTCTCGGACGGCGGCCACTTCATCGGCTGGGCGAACATGTACTGGCCGGTCGCCGCTCCCGATCGCATGATGATGATCGGTACGGCCTTCCAATCGATCGGGCAGGGCTGGCCCAGCGTCGTCGGCGCGGCACTCGCACGCCGGGAGTCGACCGTGGTGCTCACCTCGGGCGACGGCGGTGGCCTGATGGCGATCGCCGATCTGGAGTCGGCAGTGCGCGCTGCGGCCGGCCGCGGAATCGCCGTCATCTGGAACGACGCGGCCTACGGCGCCGAGGTCAACCTCTATGGCCTCAAGGGACTGGCCGAGGGGCCCATGCTGATCCCCGAGGTCGACTTCGCGGCCTTCGGAGCGGCGGTCGGTGCCGAAGGCGTCGTCGTCCGCACGCTCGACGACCTCGACCGGTTGGCCACCTGGGCCGAGGAAGATCCGGCGACGCGCCGCTTCCTGCTGCTCGATCTGCGGATCTCGGGCGATGTGATCGCGCCGTACCAGCAGGAGATCATCCGCGTGAACTCCTGACCGAGCATCCGATCGCCCCGGTCGACTAGCCTGCCGTGATGCCTTCCATCCGCGCCATCGCCGTCGGCCTCCCGATCAAGAACGACCATGTGCTTGCTCTGGAGGGCACCGATCACTCGCGACGACTCGACTTCTTGCGGGCGATCGGCGGCGGTGTCGAGTTCGGCGAGACGGCGGAGGATGCACTGCGCCGCGAGTTCATGGAAGAGCTCGGTGTGCGCCTCGACGCGGTCGAGCTCCTGGGCGTGCGCGAGAACATCTTCACCTACGAGGGCGAACCCGGGCACGAGATCGCGTTCATCTTCGCGGTCGAGTCCGCGGAACTCGACGCTGTCGCCTTGGACGCCGAGTTGTACGTGCTCGACGAGGGCAGCCCGGTGCGCTGGGTGCCGATCGCCGAGGTGCGCGACGGACGGCGGACGCTGTTCCCCGAGGGCGCACCGGAGTTGCTGCTCTCCCGGCTCGGCTGAGAGCCGGGAGAGCAGCACGCATTAGCCGAGGCGGCGCCGACGAATCGCGACGAGTCCGAGCCCCGTGAGTATCAGGGCGAACGCGGCGACGATGAACGAGGTGCTGTCGGCACCGGTCGCAGCGAGTGCGCCTCCCCCGGAAGAGCTGGTCGCTCCCCCGCCTGCGGCGCCTCCCGACTGACCGCCGCCGCCTCCCACGGCTGCCGTGACGGTGAGCGGGATGCCCGTCTCCACGCCGTCGGCGTCGATGAGCACCAGCGAGTGCGCGCCGGGTGCCGTGTTCGCGGGGATCGTCACTGCGGTGCGGAAGGCGCCGCCGGCATCGGCCCGCACCGCCCCGATCTCGACGGGCGTCGAGCGCAGTTCGATGCGCAGAGCGGCATCGGCTGCGAAGCCCGTGCCCGAGACGGTGACCGCGCCGCCGGCGACGACGGATGCCGCATCCACCGTCAGCGTGGGGGTGGTCGGTTCCGGCTCGGTCGCGCCGCAGTCGACGTCGCAGATGCGGAAGTTGGCGAGCACGGCCTTGTGGTCAGACGGCCACACGGCATCCGGCGTGAGGATCTCGTCTGCACTGTCATCGTCGACGCGCTGGTCGCGCACGATCGTGGACTGCGGACCGACGACCGTCGCTCCGTCGATCGTGAGACGTTCGTCGGGCGTCGCGAAGATGTAGTCGATGCGGTCGCGCTCGTCCGCTTCCGGTGCCCAGGTCAGTGACGAGGTCGGGAACAACGGGTTGTCCGACGGCCACGTGAATCCCGGATTGGCGGCGGGATCGGGATGCACGATGCGGAAGGCGTCGACGAGGCCGCCGTCGAGCAGGGTCTGCGTGGTCTGCCACGGGATGACGACGCCGTTGTGATCGAACAGGTCGGCGGTCGCGGCGGTCCAGTCCTGCGACGGCGGCTCGTTGAAGTCTCCGCCGACGATGGCGATGCGTCCGGCGGCACGCTCCGCGTCGATGTCTGCGACGAGCTCCGCGGCAGCGGCCGGGCGCCCGGACTGCACGTTGGCCGCGAGGATCGCCTCGACATCCGTCACCGGGGCGTCGAGCTTGTTCCAGGTGTTCCACCCCGCAGGCCAATCGCCGTGGATCTCGCCGCCGTAGCCGCGCGGCAGGTAGGTCGTGTACCAGCGGTACTCCAGGTGGCCGCCGTAGACGGTGACCTCCGTGCCGTTGACGTCGATGACGGCCTTCGACCACCAGCGGCCGACGGTGTCGGTCGAGACGATCGGATACCGCGAGACGATCCCGGTGTCGGTGGCGATGAGGTGGTCGTAGCCGAGCAGCGCCGCGACCTGAGCGGGCGCCTGCCCCACCTCGGGAAGGAAGGTGACGTCGGCGTCGGTCTCGGTGATGATGTCGGCGATCTGCTGCGCGCCCTCGGCGACCTGGGTGCCGCCGTGCCACACGTTGAAGGTGAGCACGTTGAGCTCGCTCACCCCGTCGATCTCAGGCTTCGGATCGGCGGGCGGATGCGGGGGCTGCGTCTCGGCACCGGTGACCGTGAGGTCGATCGGGCCGGCGAGCACACCGTAGCCATCGTCTTCGAGCAGGTAGAGGTCGTACTCCCCTGCGCCGACCGTGGCGGTGTTGCGCGACCAGCCGTCCCGCGCCGACGGACCCCAGGTGAGCTCGCCGTTCGGCTCGGCGACGTAGCGCCAGTCGAGGGAGGCCGGACCACCGGGCACCGTGCCGTCGCGGTAGATGCCGACCCAGTTGCGATCGTGCACGGCGCCGCCGGCATCGAAGCTGATCGTGACCGTCTCGTCGGTGCTGATGGTCGCCGTGTCGAGAGTGAGGGAAGCGGCGGCCGCGGCGGCGGGTGCTGCTGTGGTGTTGTTCTCGGTGTCTGAGGTGTCTGAGGTGCTTGGTGCGTCTGGGGCGCCTGGCGTATCGGTCGCGGCGTGCGCTGCGGGCGCGACGAGCAGCCCGGCGAGGGCGATGCCGGCACCGAGGAGTGCGAATGCCCCTCGAGGCGTCCGGCGGAAGCGGGTGGTCATTGCGGGGTGGTCCTTTCGAGCGTGAGCTCTCGCGACGCTATGCGTGGGCGATGACGGAACCGTTGACGGCGGGTGAACGGGAGACCCGATCGGGTGTTGTGAGGTGGTTACGCGGAGGTGGAGTGAAGCGGGTGGATGGTTTGGGAGTGGGGTTCTTGGGCGTCGGATTCCTGGGCGTGGGACTTGTTCTGCACGGGCGGGGGTGACGTTCGGGTTATCCACGGATCGCGAGGATATCTCACCTGACCTGGGGTTATCGGGTCGAAATGTCGGTGGGGGTCGGTTGACTGGGAGGTATGAACAGCACCGCAGAACTCCTCGGTCGGATCGCCTCCGACTTGCGGGGTGCGCTGCGCGGCGATGCGGTGGTGGCGGTGCCGGATGCGGGGGCGTCCGATGCGGCGACGATGGATGTTCTGCGGGCGGCAGGTGAGGTGCTTCGCCTGGTCGACGCGGTCGTCGTCGAAGCCGTCGCGGGCGCGGGTTCGGGTTCGGGTGGTGACGCTGCGGGTTCTGGGGCGGCGGGGTTCGCGGCGCGGTTCGGATGCCGGGGCATGAACGAGCTCGTCCAGCGGGTGCTCCGCACCGATGGGCCAGGAGCGGCGCGTGTGGTGAAAGCGGCGGCGATGGTGCACCGCGAGGTGGACCTGTCGTCGGGTGGGTTGTTGCCGGCACGGTGGTCGGCGTTGCGGGGCGCGCTGGTCGACGGGACGATCGGAGTCGCGGGACTGCTGGCGGCCACCGGCCCGGTCGAGCAGGCCGGGCCACGAGTGGGGACAGCCGAGAGGCTCCGGGCCGATGCGGAACTGGCCGGGTACGCGCGCGGCTGCGACACCGCCGCCGAAGAATCTGGCAGCGACGACGACGATCCTGCGGTTGCTGCGCCACCCGCGACACCCGAAGATCTGCGGATACTCGCGCAGGCGATCGTCGCGTATCTCGACCCCGACGGTGCAGAGCCGGCGGAGGAGCGGGCGATGCGAGCGCGTGGAATCACCCTCGGGCGTGCGAAAGACGGTCTCATCCCGATCCGTGGCGGGCTGCTCCCCGAAGCGGCCGGGCAATTCCAACGCATCATGGACGCGTATCTCAACCCCAAAGTCGACGGGCCACCCCTACCCGGTGTGCACTTCACTCCCTCACGCGATGATGCAGGTTCGTCGGCAACGGCCGACTCCGACGGCGACGATGTCCGCACGCTCGGCACAGCAGATCTCCGCACCCGCCCGCAGAAACAACACGACGCTCTCGCCGCCGCGCTCGCGATCGCCGCACGCCACGACGACATGCCCCGCCTGGGCGGCGCGGCCCCGACGCTGGTGGTCTCGGTCACGGCGGAGGACTATGCGACCGGGCGCGGATGGGCGCATGTCGACGGCATCGACACCCCCGTGCCCATCACCTCCGCCCGGCACACCGCCTGCGGCGGCAGCGTTCAGCGGGTGTTGTTCGACCCCGAAGGCCGCATCATCGGCATCGGCACCACCGACCGCATCTTCACCACCCACCAACGACGCGCCATCGCCCTCCGCGACCAGGAGTGCCTCATCCCCGGATGCCACGTCCCCGCCGCCTGGTGCGAAATCCACCACGTCGAAGAACACGCCCGCGGCGGACCCACGTCCACCGACAACGGCGTCGCGTTGTGCTGGCACCACCACCGCACCCTCGACACCTCCGGGTGGGAGATCCGCATGCAGAATGGGATACCCCAAGTGCGAGGGCCAGCCTGGTGGGACCCCCACCGAAGATGGCGACAACCACAACCAGCCCATAACCGCGCGGCAGATCATGATCGAGCGCAGACAGGCGTGTCCCTCAGGATCTGACGCTCTGAGAGTCAACGATTCTGGAGTGCACTCGCCCGGAAAGCGACGGGCCGGACCACATCGTTGGGCCCGAACACCGGCCAGCCAGCACCCGTTCACCCGCACGCCAGCGCGCCCGCGCGCCCGCGCGCCCGTTCACCCGACTCGAGCTGAGAGACTCGGACCATGGCCGGTTTCCATCACATCGAAGTCTGGGTCTCCGACCTCGCGTCCGCTCGCGCCGAATGGGGATGGCTCCTCACGCGGCTCGGCTTCGAAGCCCAGCAGGAATGGCCGGAAGGACAATCGTGGGGCTCTGGCACCGACGCAGACACGGACACAGCCCCCAGCCCCAGCCCGAGCCCCAGCAGCGCCTACTTGACGATCACCACGTCGCCGAACCTCCGCGATGCCGCGCATGACCGGCGACGTCCGGGCGTGAATCATCTCGCCTTCCGCGGCGGCACCCGCGAGGCGGTCGACGCGATCATGGCCGATGCCGAGGCACACGGTTGGCGCCCGCTGTATCACGACCGCTACCCGCACGCCGGCGGCCCCGACCACTACGCCGGATGGCTGCAGAACTCCGCCGGGTTCAAAGCCGAGGTCGTCGCAGACCTTTCCTGACGCACCGCACCGAACCGCACCGCCTGTGGCGTTCCGACAATGCTGCCGCCACGTGCGGAAGCGAAGCGCTGACTGATCATGCAGTATCCGTCGTGAGGGGGATGCCGAACCCGCACGAATCTGGTGCAGTTGAGTCATCCGTTCATCGTCGTCACGTCTATAGGAGGAAGTGTGCGGAATCTTCCCTCGGCGCGGTTGCGTCTGACATTACGGCTGGTCTCCGTCGTCGCGATCATCGGAATCGTTGCGGCTGCAGTCTGGTTCGCCTTCGCCGCCGTCGACGCATCCGGAGCGCAGATGACCGCAGCCAGCGCGATCGCTGCCGCTCTGGCAAGCGGCTGGTCCGCGGCATTCGCCGTCATCACCGCCAAACTGAAATCGCAAGAGGCGACGCGCGCCTAGGTGTTGCGGTCCGCACGCCCTAGCTGGATGCTCCGTAGTCGGGCAGTTCCTGCAGCGTCCACGTGTTGCCGTCGGGGTCGCTGAAGGTCACGAAACGACCCCAGTCCTGGTCGTCGACTCCGTCTGCCTCAACGCCCACGCCGCGCAGATGAGCCAGCGCCTCATCGGCATCGGGCACCACGACCTGAATCGTATTCTGCTGTCCCGGCTCGAGATCGATGCCCAGACCCGTGCCGAACGCGATCGAGCAGGCGGATCCGGGCGGCGTCATCTGCACGAACCGCAGCCCGTCCATGGGGGTCTGATCGTGATCGGCGTTGAAGCCGATCTTCACGTAGAAGTCCTTCGCACGGTCGACGTCGGACACCGGCACGAAGATGAGTTCGATCTTCCAGTCCATCACGCAGCTCCTTCTGATTGGCGGGGAGCGTCGTCATGACACCGCCCGCGTCAAAAGTAGGCCGCGCCACCGACATTCGCCAGGGCATCCGCCACCGCATCGAGAGCCCGAAACGTCGAAACCCCGAAAGCCCCGAAAGCCCCGAAAGCCAGGAAACTCGACTCCCGCTCTCAGGCCGGAAGCAGCGCCCCCTCGAAGAACGCCCCCAACTCGGCCACCCCACCCAGCGGCAGGATCGCCGCGACGTACTGGTCCGGCCGCACCACGATCACCACCCCGTCACGCGAGAGTTCGCGCGCGGCGAAGATGTCGGTGTCTGTCCACTTGCTGGGCCCGGCCGCGTAGACCTTCTCCCAGTCGGTGAGCCCGAGCGGTCCGGTTCGGGGCTGGAACAGCGCGGGAGCTGTCGTCACCTCGACCTCTTCGAACGGCTGCTGATAGATCGCCTTCACGTCGAACACGGCGTCCTGAGCGGCATCCGCCGGTGTGAACCGTGCGAACACCGACTCCGCCTCCGACGCCCACGCGGCCAATCCGGCACCCGTGCGATCTCCGAAGGCATAGACCCTCCAGCGGCCGTCGGCCTTCGCGTGGTGCCCGAGATGCACGACGTTGCCGTCGCCGACGCGCACCACCTCGGCGGACTTGAAGCGCTTCCCCAGCGGGAAGCCGCCCGCGAGCGACTGGTGGGCGTCGGTCCCGGTGATCATCGAGGCCGTGTACTGCGTCATGAATCCGGACGGGAATTCGGCAGTGGCCAGGTAGTAGGTCGCCAGTTCGTTCGGGTCGGAGATCTCTTCGGGCTTGCGCGCCATCAGGCTCGACCATTCGCGATCGAAGTCGATCAGCTGCTGCGCGACGGGGCGCCGCTCGGAGCCGTACGTGGCCAGCAGAGCCTCGGGAGCCCGCCCGGTGAGCACCGATCCGAGCTTCCACCCGAGGTTGAACCCGTCCTGCATCGACACGTTCATGCCCTGCCCCGCCTTGGCGCTGTGCGTGTGGCACGCGTCGCCGGTGAGGAACACCCGCGGCGAGCGCCCCGACGCCTCGGGGGCATCGTCGAATCCGTCGGTGACCCGGTGGCCGACTTCGTACACGCTGTGCCAGGCGACCTCGCGCACGTCGATCGTGTACGGGTGCAGAATGGCATTCGCCTTGCGGATGATCTCCTCGATCGGGGTGCGGCGCACGCGATGGTCGTCGTCGTCGGCCACCTCGCCCAGGTCGATGTACATCCGGCTGAGGTACCCGCCCTCGCGCGGGATGTGCAGGATGTTGCCCGCCGTCGAGTTGATCGCGCACTTGGTGCGCCAGTCGGGGAAGTCCGTGTTGACGAGCACATCCATGACGCCCCACGCGTGAGCGGAGCTCCCACCGACGTGCGTGCGCCCGATCGCCTCGCGCACCCCGCTGCGCGCGCCGTCGCATCCGGCGACGTATTTCGCGCGGATCGTACGCTCCTCGCCCGACCGCGAACCGGCGACGTATCGCACGCCCACTTCCACCGGGTAGTCGCCGTCGTCGTGCACGGTCAGTCCGGTGAACTCCACGCCGTAGTCGGGCGCGATGCGACCCGGCCCGTCGGCCGCCGCTTCGGCGAAGTAGTCGAGCACGCGCGCCTGGTTCACGATCAGGTGCGGGAACTCGCAGATGTCGTAGGCGTAGTCGGCGGTGCGCGAGGTACGGATGATGTCGCGGGGATTCTCGGGGTCGGGCCCCCAGAAGTTCATCCAGCCGATGTTGTACGCCTCGGCGGTGATGCGCTCGGCGAATCCGAACGCCTGGAACGTCTCGACGCTGCGCGGTTGGATGCCGTCGGCCTGCCCGAGCACGAGGCGTCCATCGCGCTTCTCGATGATGCGCGTGGTCACATCGGGGTACTGCGACATCTGCGCGGCGAGCAGCATGCCGGCGGGACCCGATCCGACGATGAGCACGTCGACCTCGTCCGGCAGGTCGGCCGGACGCGCGAGCCCGGTGCCCGCGGCATCCTGCACGCGCGGATTGCCGGACACGTAGCCGTGGTGGTGGAACTGCATCGTCGTCGATTCCTTCCGGGATTCTTCTCATTCTGCGCTCCCGTCGCACTTCCTGTCGTTCTCGCGGAGCGGAGGCGACGGAAAGTGCGACGGGAGCGATGCCGCTGGTGGAGATCAGGCCTTGGCGAGGCCGTAGATCGGGCTCACCGACTGCTCTTCTTCGTGATCCGGTCCGAGCGGGATGCCCGAGCGGTCACGCAGCAGCAGGGTCGCGACGAGGCCGATCAGCGTCATCCCGGCGAGGTACCAGGTGACCGCCTGGGTCGAGCCGGTCGCCGCGACGATCGCCGTGGCGATGGTCGGGGCGAACGCGCCACCGGCGATCGCACCGATCGCGTACGAGATCGAGACGCCGGAGAAGCGGATGCTCGCGGGGAACAGTTCCGTGTAGAGCGCCGCCTGCGGGCCGTAGGTGAATCCGAGCCCGATCGTGAGGATCGCGAGAGCCGCGAAGATGAGCCCGATCTCGCCGGTGTTGACGAGGGGGAAGAGCGTGAACACGCCGACCAGCTGCAGCACCCAGCCGATGATGTAGGTGGTGCGACGCCCGATCCGGTCGCACAGCCACCCGGCGATGAGCGTCGTGATCAGCCAGGTGACGGCGGAGCCCGCGACCGCCCACAGCACCGGTCCGCGCTCGAGAGCGATCGGCCCCTCGGGGTTCGTCGTGTAGTTCTGGATGTAGCCACCGGTCGTCATGTATCCGACGGCGTTGTTGCCGGCGAAGACGAGCGCCGCGATGATCACGAGGAGCGCGTGCTTGCGGAACAGCTGCACGATCGGCATCCGCGCCTTCTCCTTGCGCTGCGCGAGTTCGGTGAAGACGGGGCTCTCCTCGACCTTGCGGCGCACGTAGTAGCCCACGAGGATCAGCACGACGCTGAGCAGGAACGGCACACGCCAGCCCCACTCGAGGAACTGGTCGCCCGGCGCGATCGCCGCCATCAGCGCCATCACGCCCGACGCGAGCAGCAGGCCGAGGGGCACGCCGATCTGGGGCGAGGCGCCGAAGATGCCGCGCTTGGCGCGGGGAGCGTGCTCGACGGCCATCAGCACCGCACCGCCCCACTCGCCACCGGCCGAGATGCCCTGGAGGATGCGCAGCAGCACCAGCAGGATCGGCGCCGCGAGACCGATGGATTCGTAGGTCGGCAGCAGACCGATCAGCGCGGTCGCCACACCCATCAGGATGAGCGTCCACATGAGCACGGTCTTGCGTCCGAGCTTGTCGCCGAGGTGCCCCGCGAGGAAAGCGCCGAGCGGGCGGAACAGGAAGCTCACGCCGACCGTGGCGAAGGCGATGATCGCGCTGTCGGCGCCGAGGGGTGCGAAGAAGAGCTGACCGAACACCAGCCCGACCGCGGTGGCGTAGATGAAGAAGTCGTACCACTCGACGGTGGTTCCGACCACCGTGGCGAAGACGACACGGCGACGGTCGGCCGCCGTCGCGATGGTTCCGGTGGGCGTGAAGCCCGCCTGTGACTGACCGCTCATGCGGTGTCTCCTTTGTTCGTGACTGCATTGTCACGGCGTGCATCCGAGTGTCGGTCGAGGTGCTTGCCGGGGGTGGAACCGATGATATATGATTTCGAATACGACGCACAAGGCATCGGCGAAAGCGCGAGGAGGCGCCCCGTGACGGATCCCATTGCCCGCCCCGGCAAGATCATCGCGATCCATCTGAGCTACGCCTCGCGCGCAGACCAGCGCGGTCGACGCCCCGCCGCCCCCTCGTACTTCTTCAAGCCGGCCAGCTCCGTCGGCGTCTCCGGCGGAACGGTCGAACGTCCGGCCGGCACCGAGCTGCTCGCCTTCGAGGGCGAGATCGCTCTCGTCATCGGCACTGCCGCCCGTCGCGTCGCACTCGCGGATGCCTGGGCGCACGTCGGATGGGTGACGGCGTCGAACGACCTCGGCCTGTACGACCTGCGCGCCAACGACAAGGGATCCAACGTGCGCTCCAAGGGCGGCGACGGCTACACGCCCCTCGGCCCGCACCTCATCGATGCGCGCGCCGTCGACCCGACCGACCTGCGCGTCCGCGCCTGGGTGAACGGCGAGATCCGCCAGGACGACACCACGGCCGGCCTGATCTTCCCCCTCGCCCAGCTCGTCGCCGATCTCTCGCAGCACTTCACCCTCGAACCGGGCGACGTGATCCTCACCGGCACCCCGGCCGGATCATCCGTCATCGTGCCCGGCGACGTCGTCGAGATCGAGGTGGATGCTCCGCACGCGCCGGGTGCCCCCACTTCGGGTCGCCTCGTCACGACCGTCACCCAGGGCACCGTGCCGTTCGACCCCGAGGTCGGCTCGCTGCCCGCCGTCGACGACCTGCAGCGCACCGAGGCGTGGGGCTCCGCCGAAGCGGCTGGCCTAGCTCCGATCACGAGCAGCCCGGTTCCTGAGCGAGCGAAGCGAGACGAAGGGCTCTCCCCCGCCCTGCGCGCCAAACTGCTCGACGCCCCGACGGCCGGACTCTCGGCGCAGCTGCGCAAGCGCGGCCACCACTCCTGCTTCATCGACGGGATCGCCGCGAACATCCCCGGCACCAAGATCGTCGGCACCGCCAAGACGCTCCGTTTCGTCCCGTTCCGGGAAGATCTCTTCGCGAGCCATGGCGGCGGGTACAACGCGCAGAAGCGCGCCTTCGACGCGGTCGCCGAGGGCGAGGTCATCGTGATCGAGGCCCGGGGCGATGCCTCCACCGGAACACTCGGCGACATCCTCGCCCTGCGCGCCCGCACCCGCGGTGCCGCCGGCGTCGTCACCGACGGCGGGGTGCGCGACTTCGCCGCGGTCGCCGAGATCGGCCTGCCCGTGTTCTCGCAGGGCGCGCACCCCTCGGTGCTCGGGCGCAAGCACGTGCCGTGGGAGGTCGATGTGACGATCGCCTGCGGCGGGGCGGCCGTGCAGCCCGGCGACATCATCGTCGGCGACGACGACGGCGTCATCGTGATCCCGCCGTCGCTCGCCGAAGAGGTCGCCGATGCCGCCCTTGCGCAAGAAGACGAAGACGCCTGGATCGCCACCCAGATCGAAGCCGGTCACCCCGTCGACGGATTGTTCCCGCTGAACGCCGTGTGGCGCGCCCGCTACGAGCGCGCGACGTCGGGCCGGACCGAGACCGGCGCAGACCGATGACGACGACCACGACCGCCGCCAGCAAGTCCGAGCAGGCCTACGAGTGGATCCGCTCGCGCATCACCGGCCACCAGTACAGCCCCGGCTACCGTCTGGTGCTGGGATCCATCGCCGATGACCTGCAGATGAGTGTGGTGCCGGTGCGCGAGGCGATCCGTCGGCTCGAAGCCGAGGGGCTGGTGACCTTCGAGCGCAACGTCGGGGCGCGTGTGACTCTCGTCGACGAGAGCGAGTACGCGCACACCATGCAGACGTTGGGGGTCGTCGAAGGATCGGCCACCGCCCTCTCCGCCCCGCTGCTCACCGAGAGCGCCCTCGCCGAGGCCGAACGCATCAACGACCGCATGGCGCGGATGCTCGACCACCTCGACGCCCACGCCTTCACCGAGCTCAACCGCCAGTTCCACTCGGTGCTGTTCGAGCCGTGCCCCAACCCGCACCTGCTCGAGCTCGTGCACCGCGGGTGGTCACGGCTCTCGGGCATCCGCGATTCGACGTTCGCGTCGATCCCCGGCCGCGCCCAGCACTCCGTCGAGGAGCACACCGAGATCCTCGAACTCATCCGGGCGGGCGCCGATCCGCTCGAGATCGAGCTCGCCGCCCGCAACCACCGATGGCGCACGATGGACGCATTCCTCGACGCCCTGCACGCCCGTTCCGCCCCGACGACCGGAGACCTGTCATGACCGATCCGCGCATCCCCGCCGACCTGCCCGACCACATCCAGCACTACATCGACGGCGCTTTCGTCGATTCGGTCGACGGCGACACCTTCGACGTGCTCGACCCGGTGACGAACAAGACGTACACGACAGCGGCCGCCGGAAAGAAGGCCGACATCGAACTCGCGGTCGCCGCCGCGAAGCGCGCCTTCGACGAGGGGCCCTGGCCGCGGATGCTCCCCCGCGAGCGTTCGCGCGTGCTGCACCGCATCGCCGACATCGTCGAATCGCGCGACGCCCGCCTCGCCGAACTCGAGTCGTACGACTCCGGTCTACCGATCACGCAGGCGCTGGGTCAGGCCCGGCGCGCGGCCGAGAACTTCCGCTTCTTCGCCGACCTGATCGTCGCGCAGTCCGACGACGCTTTCAAGGTGCCGGGCCGCCAGATGAACTACGTCAACCGCAAGCCGATCGGCGTCGCGGGGCTCATCACCCCGTGGAACACCCCCTTCATGCTCGAGTCGTGGAAGCTCGGCCCCGCACTCGCGACCGGCAACACCGTCGTCCTGAAGCCTGCCGAGTTCACGCCGCTGTCGGCCTCGCTGTGGGCGGGCATCTTCGAAGAGGCGGGGCTGCCGCAAGGTGTCTTCAACCTCGTCAACGGACTCGGTGAGGATGCCGGCGATGCCCTGGTGAAGCATCCGGACGTCCCCCTCATCTCGTTCACCGGCGAGAGCCGCACCGGGCAGATCATCTTCGGCAATGCCGCTCCCTTCCTCAAGGGCCTCTCGATGGAGCTGGGCGGCAAGTCGCCCGCCGTCGTCTTCGCCGACGCCGACCTCGAAGCCGCCGTCGACGCGACCATCTTCGGCGTCTTCTCGCTCAACGGCGAGCGCTGCACCGCGGGCTCGCGCATCCTCGTCGAGCGGTCGATCTACGAGGAGTTCGTCGAGCGGTACGCCGCGCAGGCGAAGCGCGTGAAGGTCGGCTACCCGCACGACCCGTCGACCGAGGTCGGCGCGCTCGTGCACCCCGAGCACTACGACAAGGTGATGAGCTACGTCGAGATCGGCAAGACCGAGGGCCGCCTCGTCGCCGGCGGCGGTCGCCCCGAGGGCTTCGACGAGGGCAACTTCGTCGCCCCGACCGTCTTCGCCGACGTCTCCCCCGATGCCCGCATCTTCCAGGAGGAGATCTTCGGCCCGGTCGTCGCGATCACCCCCTTCGACTCCGACGACGAGGCCCTTTCGCTCGCGAACAACACGAAGTACGGCCTCGCCGCCTACATCTGGACCAACGACCTCACGCGCGCGCACAACTTCGCGCAGTCGGTCGAGGCGGGCATGGTGTGGCTGAACAGCAACAACGTGCGCGATCTGCGCACCCCGTTCGGCGGCGTCAAGGCCTCGGGGCTCGGTCACGAGGGTGGCTACCGCTCGATCGACTTCTACACCGACCAGCAGAGCGTGCACATCACGCTCGGCGGCGCCCACAACCCCACCTTCGGCAAGAACTGACACCTTCCTGTCACCGCAGGAACCGACAGCAAGGACGCTGACATGACCGACAAGACCCAGAAGACGCTCACCTCCTCCGGCTACTACGTGTCGCAGGAAGCGCCGATCCACTCCGACAACCCCGTCGCGACGCCCGAGAGCACCCCGCCCGACATCCTCCGCTGCGCGTACATGGAACTCGTCGTGACCGATCTCGCCGCGTCGCGCCAGTTCTACGTCGACGTGCTCGGGCTCTACGTGACGGAAGAAGACGAGAGCGCGATCTACCTGCGCTCGACCGAGGAGTTCATCCACCACAACCTCGTGCTGCGCCAGGGGCCGATCGCGGCCGTCGCCGCGTTCTCGTACCGGGTGCGCAGCGCAGAAGACCTCGACCGCGCCGTCGCGTTCTACACCGAGCTCGGCTGCGACGTGCGCCGCGAGTCGAACGGCTTCGTGAAGGGCATCGGCGACTCCGTGCGCGTGGTCGATCCGCTCGGCTTCCCCTACGAGTTCTTCTTCGAGACGACGCACGTCGAACGCCTGTCGTGGCGTTACGACCTGCACACGCCCGGCGAGCTCGTGCGTCTCGACCACTTCAACCAGGTCACCCCCGACGTTCCCCGCGCGGTGCGGCACTACCAGGACCTCGGGTTCCGCGTCACCGAAGACATCCAAGACGATGAGGGCACCGTGTACGCCGCGTGGATGCGCCGCAAGCCCACCGTGCACGACACCGCAGCGACCGGCGGCGACGGACCTCGCATGCACCACGTCGCGTTCGCCACGCACGAGAAGCACAACATCCTCGCCATCTGC
This sequence comes from Microbacterium sp. NPDC087665, assembly GCF_044743285.1. NCBI lineage: Bacteria > Bacillati > Actinomycetota > Actinomycetes > Micrococcales > Microbacteriaceae > Microbacterium > Microbacterium sp. NPDC087665. Next base: position 531,677 of record NZ_JBIUWD010000002.1, read on the forward strand.
GACAAGCTGGGCGCACTCCGCCGCTCCGACGCGATCGAGCGCGGTCCCGGACGCCACGGCGTCTCGAACGCGTTCTACCTGTACCTGCGCGACCCCGACGGGCACCGCGTCGAGATCTACACGCAGGACTACTACACCGGCGACCCCGACAACCCCGTCATCACCTGGGACGTGCACGACAACCAGCGCCGCGACTGGTGGGGAAACCCGGTCGTCCCCTCCTGGTACACCGAGGCCTCGCTCGTGCTCGATCTCGACGGCAACCCCCAGCCCGTCATCGCCCGCACCGACAGCTCCGAGATGGCCGTGACCATCGGCGCCGACGGCTTCTCGTACACGCGACCAGACGAGGGCGAGGCATCGATGCCCGAGTACAAGCAGGGCGAGTACAAGCTCGGTCACCAGCTCTAGGAGGAGCGGATGCTGTCAGCAGAAGCCATCACCCGGATCGCCGCGGAACTCGCGCAGGCCGACCGGGAGCACACGGTGATCCCGCGGATCACCGCGCGCTACCCGGAGGCGACGGTCGAGGACTCGTATGCGATCCAGGGCGTCTGGCGCGACACGCAGATCGCCGCAGGACGCACGCTCGTCGGTCGCAAGATCGGATTGACGTCGAAGGCGATGCAGCAGGCCACGGGCATCACCGAACCCGACTACGGCGTGATGTTCGACGACACCGTCTACGAATCCGGCGCCGAGATCCCGGTCGACCACTTCTCGAACGTGCGCATCGAGGTCGAACTCGCGTTCGTGCTGAAGCATCCGCTCGAAGGCCCCGACTGCACGCTCGACGACGCCCTCGCAGCGATCGACTACGCGGTCCCGGCGCTCGAGGTGCTGAATTCGCACATCGAGCTCGAGGGCCGAACGATCGTCGACACGATCAGCGACAACGCCGCGTACGGCGCGATGGTGCTCGGCACGGTGCGCAAGCGGCCCGACGAGATCGACCTGCGCTGGGTGCCCGGGGTGCTCTCCCGCAACGGCGAGATCGAGGAGACGGGCGTCGCCGCCGGAGTCCTCGGTCACCCCGCGACCGGCGTCGCCTGGCTCGCCAACAAGTTCGCCCAGCACGGCGCGCGGCTCGAGGCGGGCGAGATCATCCTGGCAGGATCGTTCACACGCCCGATGTGGGTGTCGCGCGGCGACGAGGTGCTGTGCGACTACGGACCGATGGGAACAATCGCATGCCGCTTCGTCTAGATCCGTCGTTCCGCGAGACGCTCGCAGGTTCCGCACGCCCGCTCGTCGGGATGTGGGTGTGCTCGGCGAGCCCGCTGCTCGCCGAGGTCGCGGCCGGCGCGGGTCTCGACTGGCTGCTCATCGACATGGAGCACTCCGCGAACACGCTCGAGACGGTGCAGGTGCAGCTGCAGGCGGTGGCCGCGTATCCGGTGACGCCTGTCGTGCGCGCACCGTTCAACGACCCCGTCGCGATCAAGCAGATCCTCGATCTGGGCGCGCAGAACATCATCGTGCCGATGGTGTCGTCGGCCGCCGAGGCGCGGGCCGCCGTCGCCGCGACCCGATACCCCCCGGAGGGCGTGCGCGGTGTGGGGAGCGCGCTGGCGCGCAGCGCCCGCTGGAACCGCGTCGACGACTACCTGCGGGACTCCGCGCTGCACACCTCGCTGACGGTGCAGATCGAGACGGTCGCGGGAGTCGATGCGGCCGCCGAGATCGCCGCGGTCGACGGAGTGGATGCCGTCTTCGTCGGTCCCTCCGACCTGTCGGCGTCGATGGGCCTACTCGGCCAGCAGACGCATCCCGACGTCGTCGCGGCCGTCGAGCGCGTCTTCGCGGCGGCGCACGGGGCAGGCACCCCCGTCGGGGTGAACGCCTTCGATCCCGCCGCGGCCGATGCCTACCTCGCGGCCGGGGCCGACTTCGTCGCCGTCGGAGCCGACGTGGCGCTGCTCGCCCGCGCCTCCGAGGCGCTCGCTGCGCGCTTCATCGCATCCGACGGTTCCCCGCGCGCCAGCTACTGAATGCGTCGCGCCCGACTGGCGGATTCATAGGGTGGCGGGAGAAACTGTGTGCATGACTTTTGCCGCGCTCCAGCCGCTCGCCGACCGTGCCGCCCTGTTCACCGCGCTCCGTCAGGATGCCCTGTCCGCCGCGGCCGACGCGCTGGGCGAGCACCGCTGGGACGCCGACATGGCGGCGGGCACGCTGACCTTCACCGCGAACGCCGACCCCTCGCGTCAGCTCGTCACCCGTGCGCACCTCATCGCGACCATCGCCCCCGGCCCGCGTTCGATGCTCTGGGCCTGGGCGCACCCGCAGGGCGACGCGCAGGGCGTGGCCGCACAGCTGCGCAGCTACGGCGCCGAGCACGGCATGGTCGAGCTCACCTCGGCCGAGGTGCCGTTCCCGGCCGATGCCGCAGCCGATGACGACTGGATCGCCCGCGCCGCGCACACCGTCGGCGGTGTGGCCGTCGAGCTCACCGGGCGCTCGCCCTACTACTCGGCTCCGGTCGGTGGCGGCACCCGCGCGGTCTTCCTGCTCGATGCGCCGATCGCACCGCTCTCGGTCGCCGCGGCCGTGATCGCGCTGCCGCGCCTGCTCGCCGGTCTCGCACTCTCCGATGCCCGCACCGCGGTGTGGGATCTCGCGCGCCTCGCGGGCTGGACGCTCACCTGGACCGACGAGGCGTTCTCGGGAGCGACCGTCGTCGACCAGACAGGCTCCGCCACCTTCCGCTTCGACGACCAGGCTCGGATCGCCGGCATCGAGAGCTCGCTCGCACCCCAGGGCTGAGGGCGGTCGCAATCCCCCATCGCTGCGTGGCGTGTGGGATTCTGATCTCATGAAGAACGGAATCGTCCGGTTCGCGTCGCTGTACGTGTTCAACGTCGCGGTGCTGCTGCTCATCGGCCTGCTGCTGCGAGGTGTCTCCGTCGGCTGGAACGCGCTGTGGGCGGCGATCATCCTCACCCTGGCGGCGCTGTTCGTGAAGCCCACGCTCCGTGCCGCATTCCGCCGATCCGCCGCGAAGTCCGCCGCCGACCGCACCAGGGCGGGCGAGAAGATCGTGCAGTACGTGCTCGTCTACCTCGTCGAACTGATCGTCTGGGTGCTGACGATCTGGCTGAGCGGCGTGCGGGTATCGAGCTTCTGGGGATACGTGATCCCCCCGCTGCTGCTGCTCTTCGGCTGGATGATCTACGACCAGATCGACGACAGGCTGCGCGCCAAGACGGCCGAGGTGTACGACTCGGTGCAGGCGCGCATCGGGCGCGGCGGGGCGAAGTCCGACACGGCCGCCACCGCACGCCCGACGCCCGAGACGCCCGAGACGCGCCGGACCGCTGCAGCGCGCGAAGAGCTGCACGACGGGCTCACGCCGGAACAGAGGCGGATGCTCGACGAGCTCGGGTGAGCCGGAGCATCCGCCCTGTTCCTGACGGGACGCGCGGTGGTCAGACCAGGCGTTCCGCCGCCTCGACGACGTTCGTCATGAGCAGCGCGACGGTCATCGGGCCGACACCGCCGGGGTTCGGCGAGACGAACCCGGCGACCTCGGCCACATCGGGATGCACGTCACCGAAGACGAGGCTCTTGCCCGTCTCCGGATCGCTCTCGCGCGTGACGCCCACGTCGAGCACGGCTGCACCGGGCTTGACGTCTTCGGCACGGATGAGGTGCTTCACACCCGCGGCGGCGACGATCACGTCGGCCTCGCGCAGGTAGCGCGGCATGTCGACCGTGCCCGTGTGGGTGAGCGTGACGGTGGCGTTGATGTCGCGGCGCGTCAGCAGCAGCCCGATCGAACGACCGATCGTGACACCACGCCCCACGACGACGACGTGCTTGCCCTTGAGGTCGTAGTCATTGCGCAGCAGCAGCTCGATCACACCGCGCGGCGTGCACGGCAGCGGAGTGTGGATCGGACTGTTGACGTTGAGCACGAGCCGCCCGAGGTTGGTCGGGTGCAGACCGTCGGCGTCCTTCGCGGGGTCGATGCGCTCGAGGATCGCGTCGGTGTCGAGGTGCTTCGGCAACGGCAGCTGCACGATGTACCCGTGGCAGTCGGGGTCAGCGTTGAGCTCGTCGATCAGCGCCTCGACCTGCTGCTGCGTGGCATCGGCCGGCAGCTCGCGCTGGATCGAGTTCATCCCGATCGCCTCGGACTGCCGGTGCTTCATGCCCACGTACAGCTGCGAGGCGGGGTCGGCGCCCACGAGCACAGTGGCGATGCCCGGGACGATGCCCCGCTCGCGCAGCGCGGCGACGCGCTCAGTCAGCTCGGCCTTGATCGCCGCCGATGCCGCCTTGCCGTCGAGGACGACAGCGCTCACTGCTGCAGGTCCGGGTAGAGCGGGAAGCCCGCGGCGAGCGCGTCGACGCGCGCGCGCAGCGCCTCGACGTCGGCGCCGGGAAGCAGCGCCAGCGCGATGATGTCGGCGACCTCGGTGAACTCGGCGTCGCCGAATCCGCGGGTGGCGAGCGCCGGCGTGCCGATGCGCAGACCCGAGGTGACCATCGGCGGGCGCGGGTCGTTCGGCACCGCGTTGCGGTTGACCGTGATGTGGATGTCGTGCAGCAGGTCTTCGGCCTGCTTGCCGTCGACCTCGGCGTCGCGCAGGTCGACCAGCACGAGGTGCACGTCGGTGCCGCCCGAACGCACGGCGATGCCGGCATCCTTGACGTCCTGCTGCGAGAGGCGCTCGGCGATCAGCGAGGCGCCCCGCAGCACGCGCTCCTGACGCTCGGCGAACTCCGGCGTCGCTGCGAGCTTGAACGCGGTCGCCTTGGCGGCGATCACGTGCATGAGCGGACCGCCCTGCTGGCCCGGGAACACGGCGGTGTTGATCTTCTTCGCGATGTCGGCGTCGTTGGTCAGGATGAAGCCCGAGCGCGGGCCGCCGATGGTCTTGTGCACGGTCGACGAGACGACGTGCGCGTGCGGCACCGGATTGGGGTGCAGGCCGGCGGCGACGAGACCGGCGAAGTGCGCCATGTCGACCCAGAGCAGCGCGCCGACCTCGTCGGCGATCGCGCGGAACGCGGCGAAATCGAGCGTGCGGGGGTATGCCGACCAGCCGGCGATGATGACCTTCGGCTTGTGCTCGATGGCGAGGCGGCGCACCTCGTCCATGTCGATCGTGGAGGTCTCGGGGTTCACGCCGTACGCGACGATGTTGTAGAGACGGCCGGAGAAGTTGATCTTCATGCCGTGCGTGAGGTGGCCGCCCTGGTCGAGCGACAGGCCGAGCAGCGTGTCGCCGGGGCGGGCGATCGCGTGCAGCACGGCCGCGTTGGCCGAGGCGCCGGAGTGCGGCTGGACGTTGGCGAACTCCGCACCGAACAGGCTCTTGGCGCGGGAGATCGCGAGCTCTTCGGCGACGTCGACCTCTTCGCAGCCGCCGTAGTACCGGCGACCCGGGTAGCCCTCGGCGTACTTGTTCGTGAGCACCGAACCCTGCGACTGCAGGATGGAGACGGGGACGAAGTTCTCGGATGCGATCATCTCGAGGAACGTCTGCTGGCGCTTGAGTTCGCGGTCGAGGACCTGGGCGATCTCGGGGTCCACCTCGGCGAGCGGGGCGTTGAAGTAACGGTCGGTCATGATGACAGGCTCCTCTGACGACGGATTCGAAGGGTGTTCTCATCGGCCCAGGCGCGCGGTCGAATTCCGTGGTCGGTCGCTCCCCGGTGGTAGTCCACCCAGACGCCAGTCGCGACGATTATGAGCATAGCCGATTCGCCCTGGTCGCCACGCCAGCTCCGCGCTAGGTTTTGTTCATGGTCTTAACTACCCTCCCGCTCGTCCCGCTGCCCGCCGCCGTCGTCGTGCACGAGGGCCGGATGCCCCTGACCGCGACGGCGCGCGTCCACGGCTCCTCCCCCGCTGCCGGCATCTTGATCGACGCCCTCGCCCGCCGTGGCGGGCCCGCACTCTCCCCGGCGGATGCCGGCGACGACGCGCCCGCACCCGGCGACATCGTGCTGCGCACCGACGCGGAGGGCTCGGCATCCGAGGGCTACTCCCTGCGCATCGGCGATCACGTCGACATCGTCGGCGATGACGAGGCCGGCCTGTTCTACGGCGTGCAGACGCTGCTGCAGCTGGCGCGCCAGGACGACGACGGATGGAGCGTGCCCCGCACCGAGATCACCGACGCACCCCGCTTTCCGCATCGCGGAGTGATGCTCGACGTGGCACGGCACTTCTTCGACGTCTCCGAGGTCAAGAAGTTCATCGACGCCACGAGCGCGCTCAAGTTCAACCGACTGCACCTGCACCTCAGCGACGACCAGGGCTGGCGCGTGCACATCGACTCCTGGCCGCTCCTGACCGAGCTCTCGTCGACGACCGCCGCGAGCGGCGACGCCGGTGGCTTCTACACGAAGGACGACTACCGCGACATCGTCGCCTACGCCGCTTCACGGCACATGATCCTGATCCCCGAGATCGATCTGCCGGGGCACACGCACGCGGTCGGCGTCGCCTACCCCGAACTCGTCGAGGCGCCGGTGCTCAACGACGCCCTCGTCACGCAAGCCGAGAACCTGGGCCAGCCCCTGCCCGTCGCCGGCGAGAGCTATCTCGGCTGGGGCGTCGGCCACTCGAGCGTGCGCATCCGCGAGGAGCGCACCTACGACTTCGTGCGCGACGTCGTGCGCGAACTCGCCGAGATGACGCCCGGCCCGTACATCCACATCGGCGGCGACGAGTCGCTGGGCACCTCGCAGGAGGACTTCGACCACTTCGCCGAGCGCGCGACGCAGATCGTCGTCGACGCGGGTAAGACGCCTGTCGCCTGGCACGAGATGGGCGCGGCAGCCGGCATCGCCGAAGGCACGGTCGGACAGTACTGGGGCATGAAGATCCCCACGGGGGCGCATGCGGCCGAGGCCGCGCACTTCGTCGAGCGCGGCGGCGCGCTCATCATGTCGGCGGCCGACGCCGCCTACCTCGACATGAAGTACACCGCCGACTTCCCGCTCGGACTCACCTGGGCCGCGATCATCGACGTGCGCACGGCCTACGAGTGGGAGCCGACCGCCGTGCTGGAGGTGCCCGACGAGGCGATCCTCGGCGTCGAAGCGCCCCTCTGGTCGGAGACCACGCGCACGATCGACGACGTCGAGCAGCTCGTGTTCCCGCGGGCCGCCGCAGAAGCCGAGATCGCCTGGTCGCCGAAGCATGCCCCCGAGCGCACGTGGGAGTCGTTCCGCGGGCGTCTCGGCACTCTCGCACCGCTGTGGAAGGCTGAGGGGGTGCGATTCCACCCGTCCGCCGACATCCCCTGGAGCGATCGATGAGCGTCCACACCGCAGCGACCGGAAGCCTGGTCATCCACTCGGCGCGCATCGTCGACCGCGGCGAGATCGTCGAGGACGCCTGGGTACGGATCGACGACGGTCTCGTCTCCGCGCGGGGCACGGGAGCTGGCTGGACTGCCGCCGATGAGGTCGTCGATGCCGTGGCGGTCGCGGGACCGGGCGCGGTGCTGACCCCCGGATTCATCGACATCCACGGGCACGGCGGCGCCGGCGCCTCCTTCGACGACGGCGTCGACGCGATCCGCGCCGCTCGCGCCCTGCATCGCGCGCACGGGACGACCCGCGCGGTCGTCTCCCTCGTCACCGCTCCGCTCGACTCCCTCGCCCGCAGCGTCGCGACGATCGCCGACCTGATGCAGACGGATGCCGACATCCTCGGCTCGCACCTGGAGGGACCGTTCCTCGACCCCGAGCACCACGGAGCCCACGAACCGTCGCTGCTGCGCGAACCGCGCGCCGACGACGTGGCACGCCTGCTCGAGGCCGGCCGCGGAACGATCCGTCAGGTCACGATCGCACCGGAGCTTCCCGGCGGGCTCGATGCCATCCGACAGATCGTCGCCGCGGGAGCCGCCGCGGCAGTGGGGCACACGAATGCGGATGCTGCGATGTCGGTCGCCGCGTTCGAGGCCGGTGCGTCGATCCTCACGCATGCGTTCAACGCGATGCCGGGCATCCACCATCGTGCTCCCGGCCCGGTGCTCGCCGCCGCCGCCGATCACCGAGTGGTGCTCGAAGCGATCGCCGACAACGTGCATCTCGATCCGCACGTCATCAAGCTCGTGTTCGACAGCGCCCCCGGGCGTGTGGCTCTGATCACGGATGCCATGGCCGCGGCCGGCAGCGCCGACGGGCACTACGACCTGGGCGCGGTGAGCGTGACCGTCGAAGACGGCATCGCCCGCGCCGACGACACCGGGTCGATCGCCGGATCCACGCTCACGCAGGACGTCGCGCTGCGGCGCGCGATCGACGCCGGCGCATCGCTCGGCGAGGCCGTCCGGGCACTCACGGAGACTCCGGCTCGGGCCATCGGATGCGACGGAGAGCACGGGAGCCTGACGGTCGGTCGGCGCGGCGACGGAGTGCTGCTGGATGCGAGGCTGCGCGTCGAGCGCGTGTGGGTCGGATAGAGCCCGCTTCGGGTGCGAGCCCGCCCCGCGCGTCGACGCGCAGCACGTGTGCGCTCCGGTCTGCGACCGAGAGGCCGAGGAGGCCGCCGATCCCCCCGGATCGACGGCCTCGGCCCCCTCTTGAGAGTGGGCGGGCCGAGAACTCCTCCCCCGAGGCTCCCGACCCGCCCGACCGATGCGTATACCCCTCGCATCGGAGCCCGAACTCCGCCCCCCGGTGGAGTTCTTCGTGGCTGTCTCTACAGATGAGACGACGTCAGGGCCGATTCATTACGCGAACCTGAGAAAAAATCTGAAATTTCTTTCGCCGATTTCTGAATATCTCTCCCGAACTGGGATTTTTCGCCAGCCGCGAATCTGCGGATCGAGGCGCGACAGGGGTGGCCATGCTGGGAGATTCACGAGAGAATGGAAAAGACGCGTGATGAGATACGTCATCACGCGTCTCTTCTGTGGAGGCACATCCGTGTCCCGCGACCGAGGGAAGACAGTGCACGAACAGAACACTCCTCACACCGACGACACGATCGCCGACGCCGACCTCATCCTCCGCACCCGCTCGGGTGACACGGGGGCGTTCGGTGAACTCTGGCGTCGTCACTACCCCTCCGGTATCGCCGTCGCCCGGTCCGTCACGTCGTCCATCGACGCCGACGACCTCGTGCAGGAGTCCTACACGCGCATCTACCAGGCCATCGTCAAGGGCGGCGGACCCAACGGTTCGTTCCGCGCATACCTCTTCACCAGCATCCGCAACACCGCCGCCGCATGGGGCCGCTCCCGCCGCGAAGACGCGATGGACGAGCTCGACACCGTCGCCGACCCCGACAGCACCGAGCAGGCGTCCAACGACGCGCTCGACCGCAGCCTCACCGCGCAGGCGTTCCGCAGCCTCCCGACGCGGTGGCAGGAAGTGCTCTGGTACACCGAGATCGAGCAGATGCGCCCCCAGGAGGTCGCCCCTCTTCTCGGTATGAAGTCCGGAGCGGTCTCGCAGCTCGCCTTCCGGGCGCGCGAGGGTCTGCGCGAGGCGTGGATCCAGGCGCATCTGCGCAGCTCCGCCCCCGGGTCGGACTGCCAGTGGACCATCGAGCACCTCGGCGCTTACTCCCGCGGCAACCTCGGCACGCGCGACCACCGTCGCATCGAAGAGCACCTCGACGAGTGCGCCCGCTGCATGATCGTCGCCGCCGAGGCGAAAGACGTCTCCAAGCGCCTCGCCCTCGTCCTGCTCCCGCTCGTCCTCGGCGTCACCGGTGCGGCCGGTTACCTGGCCACCCTGCAGGGTGGCGGCGCACCGATCGTCGCCCTCGCAGCGATGCCGTCGAGCATCCCGAACGGCGTGGTCGTCACCGACGGCGGCGCGGGCGGTCTCGGCGCAGGCTCCACCGCTGCGGGCGCCGGCGGTGCCGGTGGCTCCGCGGGCGGTGCCGGCGGTGGTGCCGGTGGTGCGGGCGGTTCGGGCGGCGCATCCGGAGGCATGCTCTCGGGCATGGGCGCGCTCGTCGGCGCAGGCTCTGCCGCGCTCGTCGTGGCGGGAGTCGTCGCCGCGGCCACGATCATCCCCGGGTTGGCGGGCGCCGACCCCTCGACCTCGCTTCCGAGCGCCGGAGACTCCGAGTCGTCGTCGATCGCCTCCGACGTCGGTCCCGACGAGTCGATGAAGACAGACCCGAAAGACGACGTGCCGGTCGAGGAACCGATCGTGCCACCGAAGGACGACGCCGCCCCTCCGGTCGACGAGGTCGAGACGGCTCCCGACGCCCGTACCGACGTTCCTTCGGCTCCCGTCGTGATCATTCCCGTGAACCCGTCGCCCGGAACCGGCACGAATCCCGGCACCACCCCCGAGGTTCCGGTCATCCCCGAGATCCCGGGTCCCGAGGTTCCCATCGCTCCGACGATCGTGTCGACCGCGGTCAGCTGCGTGCCTTTCAGTACCGACCTGCGGGTCGGGTACACCACCTACATCGTCCAATTCACCGGGGAACCCGGCACTGTCGTGCAGCCGTACCTCAGCGGAGCCACCGCGCGCACCGAGCCGGCCACGATCGGCGAGGAGGGCACCGGTTACGCGATGCTCTTCGGAGAGCTCAGCGTTTTCACCGAGGCCGACGAAACCGTCACCTTCACCTACACAATCGATGGTGTCACCGGAGAAATGACTTCGGCCGGAACCCTCACCACGCTGCCGAATCGCAACGGCCAGGCCTGCGGGCTACTGGTCGAGGAGGAGCCTCCCGGAGAGGAGCCTCCCGCCGAGGAGACGCCGGTCGCCGAGCCTCCCGCCGAGGAGACGCCTGTCGCCGAGCCTCCCGCCGAGGAGACGCCGGTCGATGCGCCGGTCGTGGCCGACGTTCCTGCCGCGGTTCGCTCGGAGGAGACTGCGGCTCCCGCCGAAGAGCCCGCACCCGCACCGGCAGAGGAGGTTCCGGCACCCGCCGAGACCGAGGCGCGCGTCGATGCGGCGATCACTCCCGAGCTCGTCGTCGTGACGGACGAGGAGCCTACCGACGCCGAATAGACTGGGATCCATGTCCCAGGATTCCGTCTCCGTTCCGGGCGTCCAGCGCCCGGTCATCACCGTGCTCGACGTCATCCGCACCGTCGTCCTGATCGCCGCTGTCGCCTCGCTCTCACTCTGGGGCTTCGCCACGTGGTCGCTGCCCTGGAACATCGTCGTCGGCATCGGGGCCCCGGTGGTCGTCATCCTGGTCTGGGCCCTCTTCCTCTCCCCGCGTCCCGTGCTGCGGGTGCACCCCTTCCTGCGCGCCGCCGTCGAGCTGCTCATCTACGTCGGCGTCACCATCGCCTGGTGGTCGATGGATCAGGCGCTGATCGGCTCGGCCTTCGCCCTCGTCGCCATCGTCACCGGGCTCATCAGCGGGCGGCGCGCCCTCGGATGAGCGTGCTCGCGCAGCTGACCGCCGTGCTCGGCGATCTCGTCGACACGCATCCGGCTGCGCTCGAAGCCGCACGCGCCGATAGCTCGGGCCATGCCGCGACCGGCCGACCGCTCGCCATCGTGCACGCCGAGAGCGTCGAGCACGTGCAGGAGACGATGCGCATCGCGACGGCCACCCGCACCCCGGTCGTCGTGCGCGGCGCCGGTACCGGACTCGCCGGAGCCGCGAACGCCGGAGATGGCGAGATCGTGCTCTCCACACTGCGCATGACGGCCGTGCGCGAGGTGCGCGCCGATGATCTGCTCGCCGTCGTCGAACCCGGCATCCTGAACGCCGACCTCAACCGGGTCCTGGCGCCCCAGGGCGTGTGGTGGGCCCCTGACCCCGCCAGCCGCGACATCTCGACGGTGGGCGGCAACATCGCCACCGGGGCGGGCGGGCTGCTGTGCGCCAAGTACGGCGTCGTGCGCGATGCCGTCCTGGGCCTCGATCTGGTGCTCGCCGACGGTCGCCTCCTGCACCTCGGTCACCGCAGCGTCAAGGGCGTCACCGGCCTCGATCTCACCTCGCTCGTGATCGGGTCCGAGGGCACGCTCGGCGTGGTCGTCGGCGCCACCCTCAAGCTGCGTCGCCTGGTCCCGGGCACGACCTGCACGCTCACCGCCACGTTCCCGGACGTGCGCACCGCGGCGACCGCGTCGTCCGCCGTCACGGCCGCCGGCATCCAGCCCGCGATCATGGAGCTCATGGATTCCGCGAGCCTCGCGGCCGTTCACGCGCTGCTCGGGTTGCCGGCTCCGGCGGCGGGAGCTGCGCAGCTGACGATCCAGACCGACGGTCCCGCCGCGGGCGTCGAGGCCGAGGCGATCGCCGACGTGCTGCGCGCCCACCGGGGCCTGACGACCGTGACGCACGACGCGGACGAAGGAGAGCGCCTCCTCGCCATCCGCCGCTCGATGCATCCGGCGATGGCGTCGCTCGGCACGACCCTCATCGAAGACGTCTCGGTGCCCCGCAGCGCGATGCCGGCGATGTTCGACGAGATCGCCCGCATCGAGCAGCGATTCGGGATCAGCATCCCCACCGTCGCGCACGCCGGAGACGGCAACCTGCACCCGAACTTCATCTTCGAGGGACCCGAGACGCCTCCCCTCATCTGGGAGGCCGCCGACGAACTCTTCCGTGCCGCGATCGCGCTCGGAGGAACCCTGACGGGCGAGCACGGCATCGGCACCCTGAAGCGGCGCTGGCTCGCTGACGAACTCGGCGCCGATCAGTGGGAGCTGCAGCGGCAGATCGCGCGGGTGTTCGATCCCCTCGGCATCCTCAACCCCGGAAAGGTCTTCGTCGCCGATGCCTGACATCATCGTGAGCGCCGCCGTGATCACCGACACGACCGGGCGGGTGCTCGTCGTCCGCAAGCAGGGCACCACGCGCTTCATGCAGCCCGGCGGCAAGCCCGAACAGGGTGAGACGCCGGCGCAGACGCTGTTGCGCGAACTGCACGAGGAGCTGGGGATCGAGCTCGCCGAGTCCGATCTGCTCCCGCTGGGACGGTTCGTCTCGGCCGCCGCCAACGAGCCGGGCCACCGGGTGATCGCCGACGCGTTCGCGACGACGATCGACCCGTCGACCGTGAGTGTTCAGGCCGAGCTGGCCGAGCTGCGGTGGATCACTCCCGACGACGTCGAGGCTCTGCCGATGGCGCCGCTGAGCATCGAGCACCTGCTGCCGCTGGCGTGGCCCGCGACACGGCGCTGACCGCGAGGGCGAGCCTCAGATGCCCTGCCAGGAGGGCTTGTTCGCGAACGTGTAGCGGTAGTAGTCCGCCTGCGTGAGACGCGATGCCGCAGCCTCGTCGACGACGACCGTCGCGTGCGGGTGCAGCTGGATCGCGGATCCGGGCAGCGAGGCGGTGAGCGGGCCCTCGACGGCGTCGGCCACGGCCTGCGCCTTGCCCTCGCCGAATGCCAGCAGCACGAGGTGACGGGCGCGCAGGATCGTGCCGAGTCCCTGCGTGATGCAGTGCATCGGCACGTCGTCGATCGAATCGAAGAAGCGGGCGTTGTCGACGCGGGTCTGCTCGGTGAGCGTCTTCACGCGCGTCTGCGACGCGAACGACGAACCGGGCTCGTTGAAGCCGATGTGGCCGTCGGTGCCGATGCCGAGGATCTGGAGGTCGACGCCGCCTGCCGCGGCGATCGCGGCCTCGTAGTCGTCTCCCGCGTGCTGGATGGTCGCGGTCGCACCGTTCGGCACGTGGATGCGCCGGGGGTCGAGCCCGAGGGGTTCGACGACCTCGCGCGTGATGACCGAGCGATAGCTCTCGGGGTGGTTCGGGTCGATTCCCACGTACTCGTCCAGCGCGAAACCGCGCACCTGGGAGAGATCGCGTCCGGCGAGCTGCGCGCGCAGAGCCTCGTACACGGGCAGAGGGGTCGATCCCGTCGCCAGGCCCAGCACGGCATCGGGTCGTGCGTCGAGGAGCGCGACGATCTCGGTGGCGACCAAGGAGCCGGCGGCTTCCTTGCTCTCGACGATGACGACCTCAGCCATGGAAGACGATCTCCTTCTCGGGTATGGAGGCGCCGACGAGTGCGGCGCCGAATGCGGCGGCAGGGGATCCTGCGGCGAGCATCTCGATTCTCTCATCGAGGTGCAGCGAACGCATGAACGGGGACTTCTCCGCATCGACGCGCAGGGCGGCGCGGATGCCGTCTTCCAGTCGGGCGCCGAGCGCTGTGAGGCCCCCGCCGATGATGACGGTCTCGACGTCGGCGGACAGCACGAGCACGCGGACGGCGGCCGCGGCTCCGTGATGCAGGTCGTCGCGCAGGGCGATGGCCTCGGCATCCCCCGCATCCGCGGCGTCGAGGATGTCCTTGACCGGCAGCGCACCGGGTCGACACCAGGCCTTCGCGAGCGATCCTCCCCCGCAGAACGTCTCGATGCAGCCCCGCTGACCGCAGCCGCAGGTGCGTCCGTTCGGATCGACGGAGATGTGGCCGACCTCGCCGGCCGTCCCCCGCGCTCCGCGCCGGATGCGTCCGTCGATCACGATTCCCGCCGCGACGCCGGTGCCCAGGTTCAGGTACGCCATCGATCCGGTCAGTCCGCGCAGCACCGATGCGCCGAGCGCGGCGGCCTTGACGTCGTTCTCGACCCGGAACGGGATGCCGATCGCCGCCTCGGCCCGTGCCGCCAGGGCGAGCGAGGCCACCCCCAGGTTGACCGCGTGCAAGACAGTGCCAGTCTCGACGTCGACGAGTCCGGGGATGCCGACGCCGACCGAGCCGATGTCGCTCAGTGCGATGCCGTTCTCCTGCGCCAGGGCAGCGACCGCCTGCAGGATGTTCTCGACGACGGCGTCTTCTCCCCACCCCGTAGGACGACGCAGGCGTCCGAGGATCTCGCCCGAGGGCGCGACGGCGACCGCGTCGATCTTCGTGCCGCCGACGTCGAGACCGACGCGGACGGAACCGTTCGCGGGCGCGCCGAGGGCGGCATGCCGCTGCGAACGAAGCTCCGGATCATCCGGGTTCGTGGCCGTGCGGGTCACGAGACTCCCAGCTGCGCAGACAGCACCATCACCGCGGCGCCGCGGAGGACGATGTCCTCCTGGACGGTCAGTCGGATGAGCGCGTCTTCGAAGACGCCCTCGAGCGTGCGGGCGTGCAGCGTGTCGACGGCGGCATCGATCAGGATGCCGTCGAGAAGCTCTGCGGGACCGGAGAGCACGACCTCGGAGAGGTCGAGGGCGGCGACGATGGGCGCGATCGCGATGGCCATGCGGGTGCCGGCGTCGCGCAGGATCTCGTCGCGTGCGGTCGGATCCGCGGCGACCGCATCGGTGAGACGCGTCTCGCTGAGCCATGCCTCCAGGCATCCGTCCTTGCCGCAGGCGCAGCGCGGTCCGCCGTCGGTGCCGACCGTGACGTGACCGATCTCACCGGCGGCGAAGCGGCTGCCCAGCAGCGGCTGGCTGCCGGTGATGAGACCGGCGCCGACTCCGCGACCGATCTTGATGAGCATGAAGTCGGCCTTGGCGTCGCCGAAGGTGTACTCCGCGAGCACGGCCGCGTTGGCGTCGTTGCGGGCGAGGACCGGCAGGTCGAGGTCGGCGCCGAGCTTGGCTTCGAGCGGGAAGCTCGTCCACCCGAGGTTCGGGGAGCTCAGCACGATGCCGTCGGGACGCACGACACCGGGGGTGCCGATGCCCACTCCGAGCAGCGGTCGCGTGGACGCCGTGACGAGGGCGCGGGCGAGCTCGAGCGTCGCCGCGTATGCGGCTTCGCCGTCGGGCGACTCGGGACGCGGAACCTCGCGCCGCTCGAGCACGTCGCCGTCGAGGCTGAGTACCGCGCCGACGAAGGCGTGGGGACCTGAGAGGTCGAGACCGATGATCTGGTGGCCGAGGCGGTCGATATCGATGAGGATCGGAGGCTTGCCGGGTCCGGCGGTCTCGCGGATGCCCATCTCGATCACGATGCCATCGGCGATGAACTCGGCCACGAGGTCGGAGATCGTGACGCGTGTCAGGCCGGTCTCGCGCGAGAGGTCGGCTCGACTCATCGCTCCCGCGTGGTAGAGCGTCTGGAGCACGAGCGCGCGGTTGTGCCCGCGCGCGTGCTCGGGCAGGACCTTGGAGCGCGAGCGCAGATGGCGGCCGGGGCCGAAGGCATGCGAATTCGCATCGACGTACTCCGACGGCGATGCGGTGCGCGGTTCATCCGACACGGACATGTTTGTTAGTAGACCTTACGAACATAATTTACGCAACCCCGCTCGCCAGGCGAGTCCCCGAGGTTACCGAAACGTTACTTCTGTGTGACGAACCCATCCGGTGCCTCCCCCGCTCGTTCGACCAGTCGTGCGACGAGCCCGGCGACGATCTCTTCGCGCGCTTCGACCGTGAGCGGTTTGCCCGGCACGCCGGGCCGCCGTTGAGCGGGTGCAGGACCGTCAGGGGAACGGTACCGCACGCCGGCGGCCGCGAGGCGGCGCAGGTGCGTCGGAAGTCGACGCGCGAAGTCGTCGAACGGCGCAGGGTCGCCGCCCTCCCAGAGTCGCTCGGCGATGGCCGCCAGACGCGGGAACAGCGCGAAGTCCACGCGGTCACGGGTGGGCAGGTGCTCGCTCCACACGTTCGCCTGGCCGCCCACCGCCCCCTCCTCCACGCGGAAGGTGTACGTCTTCTCGATGCTCAGCGGCGGCCCCACCCGGATGGGCTCCTCGGCCGATTCCGACTGCGGATAGTCGAGATAGACCTCCAGATCGGGGCACGCCACCACCGGGATGCCCCGGCGCACGGCGTCGCGCATCGCGACCGGGCCGCGCCACGCGAGGATCTGCACACCCTCGGGCACGTCGCCTTCGAGCACCTCGTCCCAGGCGAGTGCGGTGCGCCCGCGACGGCGCACGTGCGCCACGAACTGCGCCGTGAACCACGGCTGCACGTCGTGCGGCGTCGCCAGTCCGAGCTCCGCCATCCGCGCCGCCGCCGCCGGGCTCTCGGCCCACTCGGTGACAGGGACCTCATCGCCGCCGATGCCGATCCACTCGGAATCGAAGATGTCGCACAGCGCATCGATCGCCGCGCGACCGAACGCGAGAGAAGCCTCGGTGGGGGCGAGCGTGCGCGGGTTGACGCCGAAGCGCTCCCAGGGGCCGGTGATCGGCGCCCCCACGTCGGTGTTGCCGAGTTCTGGATAGGCGGCGAGCGCAGCCTGGATGTGGCCCGGCAGCTCGACCTCGGGAACGAGGGTGACGAACCTCTCGGCGGCGTAGGCGACGAGGTCCTGAAGCTCCTGCCGCGTGTAGTGCCCCTCGTGCACCCCGGGCTCCACGGTCGCGAGTGGCCCGTGGCCGCGCTGCGTCGCGGTGCGGCGTGCGCCGATCTCGGTGAGCCTCGGATACCCGGGCACCTCGAATCGCCAGCCCTGATCGTCGGTGAGGTGCAGGTGGAGGATGTTGAGGTGGTGGTCGGCGAGCAGGTCGATCAGGCGGCGGATATCGTCGGCCGGACGGAAATGCCGCGCCACGTCGAGCATCGCACCCCGCCATCCGTAGGCGGGCGATCCTTCCCAGACGCCGGCCGGGATGACCGCCTCGACCGCGCCCGGTTCGCGCAGCTGCCTCAGCACGGTCGCCCCGCGGAAGACGCCCGCCGGGGTCGCTCCGCGCACCTCGATACCGTCGGCAGCGACGGTCAGGCGGAACGACTCGTCGCCGATGCGGCCCTGTGCCGATGCGGGCGCAGAGAGTCCTGCGTCGAGCACGAGGCGGATGGGCGGATGCTCCCCCCTGTCCGAGCGCGCGTCGTCGGCGTTCAGGCGCCGCAGAGACGCCGACAGCGCCGGCTCGCCGATCACCGGCGTGCGCGCGGACCAGCGGAACCCGGGAGCGGAGGGATCGATGCGGGCGTCGACCCGCGGCACGGTGGCGCGGTGGGGTGGCGGCGGCATACGCAGGGCGCGACCGGGCGTCGCGCCGGTGACGGCGCCGTCACGGACGACGACCACGCCGCCGACGACGACCTCGGCGATGCCGCGGGGAGCATCGTGCGGTGCCTCGAACGACGCCCCGGCGGCGACCGTCTTCGCGTCGAACAGCACGAGGTCCGCCACGGCTCCCGTGCGGATGATTCCGCGCGGAGCGTCGGCGCGGTCGAGACCGAGTCGCTGCGCCGGCGTGCCGGACAGGTGCCGCACCGCCTCTTCGAGCGTGAGCACGCCGATCTCGCGCACATAGTGCCCGAGATAACGCGCGAACGCACCGCGCCCGCGCGGGTGCGGGCGCGCGCCGATGAGGATGCCGTCACTGCCGCCCGTGTGGCGGGGGTGGCGCATGATCGCGCGGACGTTGTCCTCGTCGCCGATGTGCATGAGGATGCCCGTGGCTCCGGCATCCGCGACGATCGTGTCGAGCACGACGTCGATGGCGGGGCGCTCCTGCATCTCGGCGATCTCGGCGATCGTGCGACCCAGCAGAGGGGCGAGGGCGGGGTTCGCCGTGCCGGAGATCTGGATCGCCGCCCAGTCCGCCCGCTCGCCGTGGAAACCGTCGCAGCCGATGTCCTCGAGTTCGACCCGCACCGCCTCACGTTCGCCCGCATCGAGAGCGGCGATCGTCGTCACCAGGTCTCCCCCCTCGGCGAGCCGGCTGGGCAGGAGAGCGGCGAGGGTCGTGGCTCCGGGCAGGTACGGGTAGGTGTCGAGCGTGACATCGACGCCGTCGGCGATCGCCTCGTCGATGACGGCGAGGAGGTCACTCGCGCGGCCCCGGTTCGGGGCGAAGTTCATCGTCGCGTGCGTCAGGTGGATGGGGCATCCGGTGCGACGTCCGATGTCGAGCGCCTCTCGGTAGGCGTCGATCGCCGCGGAACCATAGCTGCGGGTGTGCGGAGCCCAGTATCCGCCGCGCTCGGCGACGACGCGGCAGAGCGCCTCGAGCTCGGCGGTGTCGGCGTACATCCCGGGCGTGTAGGTGAGTCCGCTCGACATCCCGAACGCCCCGGCGTCGAGGGACTCGGCCAGGAGCGCCGCCATGCGCTCGATCTCCTCCGTCGTCGCCGGCCGGTTCTCGTGCCCCAGGACGATCATGCGCAGGTTGCCCTGGGGGACGAGGGCGGCGGCGTTCGCGACCGCCGCATCGTCGAGGGCGGCGAGAAGGTCGTCCATGCGACGCCAGGGGGCCGTCGTCGGACCGTTCCACCCGGCGATCTGCGCCGCGATCACCGGGGCGGTGGCGTCGTCGAGCGGGGCGTAGCCGAGTCCGTCCTGCCCGATCACCTCTGTCGTGACGCCCTGCAGGATCTTCGCGTCGTGCGCCGCACCCTGCAGCAGTGCGAGATCGCTGTGGGCGTGCATGTCGATGAATCCCGGGGCCAGGACGAGACCGCGCGCGTCGATCTCGACGGAGCCGTCCGGCAGCACGATGTCGGTGCCGGACTCGTCCGCGCGCAGCACGGCGACGATGCGAGCGCCTTCGATGGCCACGTCGGCGATGAACCGCGGCACTCCGGTGCCATCCACGACGGTCGCTCCGCGGTAGACGCGCACGAGACCGACGGCCGCCTTCTCGGCGCTCAGCACCAGGGTGTCGACGCTCGTCCCGTGTGCGGCATCCGGAATTTGTTGAGGCATCTAACAAGGCTACTAGGCTGGTTGCATGACCGCGAAGACCCGTATCTCGACCACCGCCGCCCCTGCTCCCGCGCACACCTTCTCGCAGGGCGTCCGCAAGGGCCCCTTCGTGCAGGTCTCCGGTCAGGGACCGGTCGACCCCGCTACCAACGAGTACCTGTTCCCCGGCGATGTCGCCGCGCAGACCACCCGCACGCTCGAGAACGTGAAGGCCATCGTCGAGGCATCCGGTGCGACCTTCGACGACGTCGTGATGCTGCGCGTCTATCTCACCAAGCGCGAGGACTTCCCGATCATGAACGAGGCGTACGGAGCCTTCGTCTCGGCGCACACGACCGGCGATGTCCTCCCCTCGCGAACCACCGTGTTCACCGGCCTGCCGCGCGAGGAGATGCTCGTCGAGATCGACGGCATCGCCATCGTCGAGTGACGGCGCGTGGAGGCCGCGCGACCGTTGCCTCCCCGTTACCAGCTTTCCCGTACCATTGACGTACACGACACGTTGATAACCGGGGGGTGAAGTTCGTGACCGACCTGATCTCTGCGCACGATGCTGCGACCGAGGCGCACGACGACGCGCCCACTTCCGGCGAATCCGTGCCGCCCACGACCGGCGAACAGCCGCTCGCCTGGGCACCCAACGAGCCCGCTCCCAAGAAGCGCCGTCTCGGCCTCTGGATCGGTCTCGGTCTCGGCGTGGTCGCCCTCGGCGCCGGCGCCGCCTCGATGATCCTGATCGCCCCGGGCACGACCGTCGCCGGCATCAACGTCGGATGGATGACGCCCGGCGCCGCCGCCGACGCCGTCTCCGCGCACCTCGCCGAGACCGAGGTCACTCTCACCGGCGCGGGCGACGACACCGTGCTGACCGGCAAAGACCTGGGCCTCAGCCTCGACGCCGAGGCCCTGGCCGACACCGCCTTCTCGACGCGACCGATGTGGAACGTCACCACCTGGATGGGCGACCCCATCGCCGGCGAGATCACGCTCGACACCGCCGCGGCCACCAGCGCGCTGCGCGCCGCCGTGCCCTCGAGCTTCGACGACCCGACCGACGCGGGCGTGGCCTTCGACCCCGCCGCCGGCACCTATGTCACCACTCCGGCAGAGACCGGAACCGCGATCAACGTCGCCGATCTCACCGACGCCATCACCACCGCGGTCGCCGCGGGCGGCAAGACCGTCGAGTTCTCGGGCGATCCGACCGAGGCTCTTCCGGCCGTGACCGACGAAGACGCCACCACGACCGCGGCCTCGCTCAATACGATGCTCGGCACGATCGGCTTCTATGTCGGCGAAGAGCGCACCGTGCCGGTCGCCCCCGATGTCGCCGCCAGCTGGCTCACCGTCGTCGAGGACGACGGTGCACTGAGCATCGAAGCCGACCAGCAGGCCATCCAGGCCACCGTCGATGCACTCCCCGGATTCGTCGATCGTGCCCCCGTCAACGCGACGAATGTCGTCGACTCGGCCGGCACCGTGCTGCGCGCCGAGGCCGAGGGCGTCAACGGCCGCCAACTCGGCGACACCTCCGGCATCGCCGAGCAGTTCGCCGCGCAGCTGGCAGACGGCAACGGCGTGTTCGCGCTGACCGTGACCGATGTCGCCTTCGAGTCGGTGAACCTCTACCGCCACATCGACATCAACCTCAGCACCCAGCGCGCCACCCTGTACGAGAACGACCAGGTCGTGAACAGCTGGCTCGTCTCCACCGGCCTCCCGGGCACGGCCACGCCGACCGGCAACTTCAAGGTGTTCGCGCACACCCGCATGCAGGACATGGGCTGCTACGAGGGCGCTCCGTACTGCACCGAAGACGTTCCCTGGATCACGTGGTTCACCACCAACATCGGCTTCCACGGCACGTACTGGCACAACAACTACGGCAACCGCATGAGCCACGGCTGCGTCAACCTGCCGATCGATCTCGCCAAGTACGTCTACGACTGGTCGCCCGTCGGCCTCGAGGTCTCGGTCCACAACTGATCGGGACTCGTCCCGCCACCGGCATGAGCGACCGCGTCGAGTCTCGGATCATCGAGGTTCGTGGTGGCCGCGTCGCACCGACGGGGTCTTGGCTGTACGTCTGGGTCGATCTCGCACAGAGGGCGATCGTGCACGTCGGCGGCACGGCGTTCGACCCCGAGTTGCGCACTCACGTGCACCTCACGGATGACGATCCGGCCCTGGGCCGTGTGAAGGCGCAGATCCCCGAAGCGACCGACGGGGACTTCGACGTGCTCGCGTTCCGCCTGCCACCCTCGGCGGATCGCCCGATGGCGAAGACCGCGCTGATCGCCGCGCTGGACGACATCGATCGCCCGAGCGGCGACGAGGTCGTCGACGGGATCGTGCAGTCCGTGCGTCGCCATCTGGCGTGACGGCCGACGACCGGCCCCGACGCGAAGAAGGGGGGGATGCTTCGCAGCATCCGCCCCCTTCTTCGATCTCGGTCTCAGCTGAGCGCGTCGACGATCCCGTTGAACGTCGCCGACGGACGCATGACGGCCGTGACCAGCGCGTCGTCGGGGCGGTAGTAGCCCTTGATCTCGACCGGCGAACCCTGCACGGCGTTCAGCTCGGCGACGATCTTCTCCTCGTTCTCGGAGAGCGCCGCGGCGACCGGGGCGAACGCGGCCGCGAGGTCGGCGTCCTGGGTCTGCGCCGCCAGCTCCTGCGCCCAGTACAGGCCCAGGTAGAAGTGGCTGCCGCGGTTGTCGATCGTGCCGAGCGCGCGGCCCGGCGAGCGGTCCTCTTCAAGGAACGTACCCGTCGCGGCATCGAGCGTCTGCGCCAGAACACGCGCCTTCTCGTTGCCCGTGCGGTCGGCGAAGTGCTCGAGCGAGGCCGCCAGCGCGAAGAACTCGCCGAGCGAGTCCCAGCGCAGGTAGTTCTGCTCGACCAGCTGCTGCACGTGCTTGGGCGCCGATCCTCCGGCACCCGTCTCGAAGAGCCCGCCACCGGCGAGCAGCGGAACGATCGAGAGCATCTTGGCGCTCGTGCCCACCTCGAGGATCGGGAACAGGTCGGTCAGGTAGTCGCGCAGCACGTTGCCCGTCACCGAGATGGTGTCGAGGCCGTGGCGCATGCGAGCGAGCGTGTAGCGCGTGGCCTCCTCGGGAGCGAGGATCGTGAGCGTGAGACCGTGCGTGTCGAGCAGCGCCAGGCCCTGGTGCACCTTCGCGATGATCTGCGCATCGTGCGAGCGGTTCGCGTCGAGCCAGAACACGGCGGGGTCGCCCGTCGCCCGCGCACGCGTGACCGCGAGCTTGACCCAGTCCATGACCGCGATGTGCTTGGTCTGCGTGGCACGCCAGATGTCACCGGCTTGGACCTCGTGCTCGATGAGCGCGTTGCCCTCGGAGTCGAGCACCTGCACGAGACCGTCGGCCGCGATCTCGAACGTCTTGTCGTGGCTGCCGTACTCCTCGGCCGCCTGCGCCATGAGACCCACGTTGGGGACGGTGCCGATCGTGGCGGGGTCGAGCGGGCCGTTCGCGATGACGTCATCGATCACGACCTGGTAGACACCGGCGTACGAGGAGTCGGGGATGACGGCGATCGTGTCGTCTTCGCCGCCGTCCTGGCCCCAGAGCTTTCCGCCGTTACGCACCAGCGCCGGCATCGACGCATCGACGATGACGTCGCTGGGCACGTGCAGGTTCGTGATGCCCTTGTCGGAGTTGACGTACGAGACGCGCGGACCCGCGGCGAGTGCGGCATCGAACGCCGCAGCGATCTCGGCACCCTCGGCGATGTCGCCGAGTCCGGCGAGGATCGAGCCGAGCCCGTCGTTCGGGCGCAGACCCGCCTCGGTGAGCTGCGTGCCGTACTTCGCGAACACGTCGGCGAAGAAGGCGCGCACGACATGACCGAAGATGATCGGGTCGCTGACCTTCATCATCGTGGCCTTGAGGTGCACCGAGTAGAGCACGTCTTCGGCCTTGGCCTGCTCGAGAGTCTCGGCGAGGAACGCGTCGAGGGCGGCGGCCGAGAGGAAGGTCGCGTCGATGATCTCGCGCGGCAGGACCTTGAGGCCCTCCTTCAGCACGGTGACCGTGCCGTCCTTCGCGGTGTGGCGGATGCTCAGCACGTCGTCGTGTGCTGCGACCCACGACTTCTCGTTGGCCTTGAAGTCGTCGTGGCCCATCGTCGAGACGCGTGTCTTCGAGCCTTCGGCGAACGGCTTGTTGCGGTGCGGGTGCTTCTTCGCGTAGTTCTTCACTGCGAGCGGCGCACGGCGGTCGCTGTTGCCCTCGCGCAGCACGGGGTTCACGGCGGAGCCCTTGATGCGGTCGTAGCGGGCGCGCACGTCTTTGTCCTCGAGTGAGCTGGGGTCGTCCGGGAAGTCCGGAACGTCGTAACCGCTCGCCTGCAGCTCGGCGATGGCCGCCTTCAGCTGCGGGATCGATGCCGAGATGTTCGGCAGCTTGATGATGTTCGCCTCGGGGAGCGTGGCGAGGCCACCGAGTTCGGCGAGAGCATCACCGACCTGCTGCTCGGGGGTGAGCTTCTGCGGGAAGGCGGCGAGGATGCGTCCTGCCAGCGAGATGTCCCTGGTCTCGACCTCGATGCCGGCCTGGCCCGTGTATGCCTTGATGATCGGCAGGAAGGAGGCGGTGGCGAGTGCCGGTGCCTCGTCGGTGTGCGTGTAGATGATGGCGTCGTCAGTCACCTGGATGTTCTCCATTCACGAGGCGATTTGTCTCGATACCAAGATACCTGAGTGCCTCTCTCCCCGTGGTCCCGGCCCCTGTGGCGGGGCATCCGCGCGGCACGGAGGAACGCTCAGGGAGAAATCTGCGCGATCCGTGTGTGCGTCCGGGCGCGAGGGGTTAGCCTGGGGTCATGTCCGAACTGCGCATGGTCGAACTCTCCGCTGCGACGATCGTCGCCGTGAACAACCTGTCGCTCAAGCCCGGACAGGAGCAGTTCCTCGCTCCGGTCTCCTATGGGATCGCAGCGACCGTCATCAATCCTCAGACGTCGTGGCAGCGCGTCGTGCTCGACGGTGACACCGTCGTGGGCTTCGTCAGCGCCAACTTCGATCCCGAGGCTCCCGAAGACCACTTCCGCTCCGTGCTGTGGCGCATCAACGTCGATGCCGACGATCAGGGCCGCGGCGTCGGTCGTTTCGCCGTCGAGAGTCTGCTCGAAGAAGCCAAGCGACGCGGCTTCGACCACGTCGATGTCATCTACGAAGCGGGCGACGACGGACCCGAGGCGTTCTTCCACCGCGTCGGCTTCACCCCGGTCGGCGAGACCGAGTACGCCGAGGTCATCGCCTCGATCCGCCTGACCTCCTAGGCTGGCGGCGGGGTCTCGAATCCCCTCCCCCATCGAGACTCCGTCGCCTTTACCATCGCCGTGAGAGAGCGCTCTCACGCACCGCGGCTCTCCCCGACGAACACCGGCGGCCGCTCCGAGAACCGCACCGTCGCCCTCGAGGAGATCACCGCATGACCACGCTGTTCACACCCCGCGACGACTATCGGGGCACCGGCCTCGTGTTCCCCGAGAACTTCACGTTCGGCTCGGCGACCGCTTCGTACCAGATCGAAGGCGCCGCGGCCGAGGACGGGCGTACCCCGTCGATCTGGGACACCTTCAGCAAGACACCCGGTCGGGTGTGGAACGGCGATACCGGAGACGTGGCATGCGACCACTACCACCGTGTCGACGAAGACCTCGACCTGATGTCGCACCTCGGACTCCAGGCCTACCGCTTCTCGATCGCCTGGCCGCGCATCGTTCCCACGGCTGCGGGAGACGTGAACCAGGCCGGCCTCGACTTCTACTCCCGCCTCGTCGACGGGCTTCTCGAACGCGGCATCCGACCCGTCGCGACGCTGTACCACTGGGACCTGCCGCAGTACCTCGAAGATGCCGGCGGCTGGACCTCCCGCGCCACCACCGACGCGTTCGAGCGATACGCCGAGATCATGGGCACAGCCCTCGGCGACCGCGTGCACACGTGGACCACGCTCAACGAGCCGTGGTGCTCGGCCTACCTCGGCTACGGCCAGGGCGGGCATGCACCCGGCCGCCATGAACCGGCATCCGCCCTGTCGGCCGTGCACCACCTGAACCTCGCCCACGGACGCGCCGTGCGGGCACTCCGGGCCACCTCGACGGGCGACCCGGACTACTCCGTCACCCTCAACTTCCACGTGCTGCGCGGCCAGGGAGACGGTGCCGCCGAGGCGATGCGACGCATCGACGCCCTGGCGAACCGCGCCTTCACGGGCCCGATGCTGCGCGGCGAGTACCCGGCCGACCTGCTCGATGACACCGCAGCCGTCTCCGACTGGGGCTTCGTGCACGACGGCGACCTCGACACCATCCACCAGCCCATCGACGTGCTCGGGGTGAACTACTACTCGACGGCGACCGTGCGGCTGTGGGACGGTACCTCTCCCCCGCAGCAGAACGACGGGCACAAGGGCACGGCGGGCGGCACCGCCTGGCCCGGCAGCGACCGGCTGGTCGAGTTCGTCGAGCAGCCCGGTCCGTACACGGCGATGGGATGGAACATCGCCCCGGAGGGCCTGGAAGAACTGCTGGTGTCGCTGTCGGAGCAGTTCCCCGCCCAGCCGCTCATGGTCACCGAGAACGGGGCGGCGTTCGACGACGAGGTCGCCGACGACGGCTCCGTGCCCGACCCCGAACGCACCGACTACCTGCGCCGCCACTTCACGGCCGCGCATCGGGCGCTCGAACGCGGCGTCGACCTGCGCGGCTACTTCGTATGGTCGCTGCTCGACAACTTCGAGTGGGGCTACGGCTACGCCAAACGGTTCGGCATCGTGCGCGTCGACTTCGACACCCTCGAGCGCACGGTGAAGGACTCCGGGCACTGGTACCGCGACCTCGTGCGTACGCGCACGGTCGGGGCGTAGCCCGCCTCGCAGCCCGGTCGCCGGTGTCGGCGTTCAGCGGTCAGCGGTCGGTGTCGTCGTCGCGCGTGCGCTTGCGAGCGGTCCAGGCGGCGAAGGCGGATGCCGCGGATGCCGCGGCGCGATCGATCGCCTCAGCGGAACGCGAGATCGCGTCTTGCGCGGCGTCCTGCCATGCGGGCGCGGAAGGTGCCTCGCCGGATCGCACCCGCGCGGTGTGCTCCGCGACGTCGAACGCGCGGGCCAGCTCGCCGACCGCATCGCGATAGGCCGCGAAGTCCGCGGGCGTCGGCGTGAGGAACGCGTCGCGCCGGAGGTCGTTCGCCCGACCGGCCGCACGCAGGTAGGCAGCGGTCGCCGGCTGCTTGACGTCGGTCATCGCCGGATGGGCGATCTGCAGCGCGGGGTCGGTCTCGTACCGCATCCAGCGGGCGACGATCGCGTCGTGCTCGGCACTCAAGCGTTCGAGGGGGCGAGGAGCGGATGCTGCGGGGATGGCCGCACGCGCGGCATTCAGTCGCACCTGCTTGGCGCGGGCATCGGCCGTGGCCGCTTTGACATCGCGCTCGGCGTCGCGGAGCATCCGCTTGGCGCTCGCGACCTGCTCGGGGGTCGCGCGTCGCGCGTTCCGCTCCGCCATGAGGCGCACGTGGTCGGCGCGCGCGACCTTCACGGCCATCCGCTTCTCGACCACCGCTGCGCGAGCGCTCTTCAGATCGTGCCGCGCGGCGTCGTAGGCCAGCCGGCGGCCACTCCTCTTGCTGCGGCGGCGCATGCCCACCGCGCCCGCCGTCACCCCGGCGACCGCGACGGGCGCCGTCCACCACCATTCGGCGGCGGCGGCGAGCAGCAACGGGTCCATCCTTCGATGCTACCCAGCGTGCGGCGCGCGCGGTGCCGTCTGCGCGAGATGCGGGGCAACCCTGACCTATCTCAGGGTTGCCCCGCATCTCGTTGCGCGCAGGGAACGGGCTGCGATCAGACGAGCGTCTCCTGCCACGCCGCATGCAGCTGCGCGAACTTGCCCGTGCCGCCGATCAGCGCCGCGGGGGTGTCGTCTTCGATGATCACGCCGTGCTCCATCACGAGCACGCGGTCGGCGATGGCGACCGTCGAGAGACGGTGCGCGATGATGATCGCCGTCCGGTCGGCGAGCAGTGTCTGCAGCGCGTCCTGGATCAGCCGCTCCGACGGGATGTCGAGCGAGGCCGTGGCCTCATCGAGGATCAGCACCGCCGGGTCCGCAAGGAAGGCGCGGGCGAACGAGATCAGCTGACGCTGACCGGCCGACACGCGCCCACCGCGCTTGTTGACGTCGGTGCCGTAGCCGTCGGGCAGCGCCTCGATGAAGCCATCGGCACCGACCGCTCGCGCGGCCGCACGGATCTCGTCGAGCGTCGCGTCGGGCTTGCCGAGCGCGATGTTGTCGGCGACGGTGCCGCTGAACAGGTAGGCCTCCTGCGTGACCATGACGATCGCACGGCGCAGGTCTTTCGGGTGCAGCTTGCGCAGATCGACACCGTCGAGGGTGACCCGACCGACCGAAGGGTCGTAGAAGCGCGAGATGAGTTTCGCGAGCGTGGACTTGCCCGCGCCCGTCGTGCCCACCAGGGCGATCGTCTGCCCGGCCGGGATGTCGAGCGAGAAGTTCGGGAGGATCGTCTTCTCGCCGGTGTACCCGAAGGTCACGCCGTCGAACTCGATGTGTCCCCGCGACTCCCACAGATCGACCGGCTTCTCGGGGTCCGGAACCGTCGGGACCTCTTCGAGCACGCCCGACACCTTCTCGAGTGCAGCCGTCGCCGACTGGTACGAGTTGAGGAACATCGCGATCTCCTGCATGGGCGCGAAGAAGTTGCGCACGTACAGCACGGCCGACAGCAGCACGCCGACGCTCAGCGCTTCGGTCGACACGCGGATACCGCCCCAGAGCACGACGAGTCCGAGCGTGAACGCGGCCACGGCCATCAGACCCGGTTCGAAGGTGCCGAACAGCAGCATCGAACGTCGGTTGACGTCGCGGTACTCCCCCGCGATCTTCTGGAACTTCACGTCGTTGCGCGGCTCCTTGCGGAATGCCTTGACGGCGCGGATGCCGGTCATCGTCTCGACGAACTGCACGATCACCTGCGCGCTGATCACCCGGGACTCCCGGTAGACGAGCTGCGACCGGGAGTAGAACCAGCGCATCAGGAAGAACAGCGGTATGCCGCCGATCGCCAGGATCAGACCGGACTGCCAATCCCAGATGCACAGCGCGATGAAGGTGAAGAGTCCGAAGAGCACGCCGGAGACGAGCTCGTTGAGACCGCCGTCGAGCAGCTCCTTGATGGAGTCGAGGTCGCTCGTCTGGCGCGAGATGATGCGCCCCGAGGTGTACGACTCGTGGAACTCCAGGCTCAGGCGCTGGGTGTGCAGGAAGATCCGTTTGCGCAGATCGAGCAGCACCGCCTGCGTCAGACGGGCCGCGATCATCACGTACCAGGCGATGAGGGCGGCGGCCACGATCCCGGCGGTCAGGTAGACGCCGCCGATCAGGAAGGTCGGCATCCAGTCCGAGTGCTCCAGCACGGCGGGCAGGGCTCGATCGAGTCCGATGCTGATGAGGATGGGCCCGGCGACCTGCAGTGCCGTGGAGATGATGAGCACGATGGCGGCGAGCACGACCTGCGGCTTGAGCGGTCGCACCAGCGATCCGAGCAGGCGCAGCGAGCGGCGACGGATCGCGATGCTCTCTTCGCGGGTGTACCGGGAGCGGTCTTCGTCTTGGGTTCCGGTGATGGCAGAACTCATGACTGCACCTCCTTCTCGGTGATCGGATCGAGCACGGGTCGTTCGGCATCCGCATCGCGGACCGCCTCATCGATCTCGCTCTCGCTCTCGCTCTCGCTCTCGCGGATGATGGGGATCGCGCCGGTGCGCGCCGCCTCTTCGGCCTCGAGGCTCGAGATCACGTGCCGGTAGTGACGGCTCGTGCGCAGCAGCTCCGAGTGAGTGCCGACCGCGGTGATGCGACCGGCTTCGAGCAGGGCGACCCTGTCGGCGAGGGCGACCGTCGACGGACGGTGCGCGACGATCATCGCCGTGGTGTCGGCGAGCACGTGCCGCAGCGCCTCCTCGACGAGAGCCTCGGTGTCGACGTCGAGCGCCGAGAGCGGGTCGTCGAGCACGAGCACCTTCGGCCTGGCGGCGACGGCTCGTGCGAGCGCGAGACGCTGACGCTGGCCTCCGGAAAGACTCAGCCCCTCTTCACCGATGATCGTCTCGACGCCATCGGGGAGCGCGTCGACGAACGTGGCCTGCGCGACCTCCAGGGCCTCGCGCAGCACGCGCTCCGCCTCGTCGCTGTGCACGTCGAGTTCGGCCCGGCCGAGCAGCACGTTCTCTCGCACGGATGCCGAGAAGAGCGTGGCGTCCTCGAACGCCATCGCGATGTGCTGCCGCAGCTCGGCGAGGGGAAGGTCGCGCACATCGACCCCGTCGAGCGTGACCTTGCCGCCGGTGACGTCGTACAGACGCGTCGGCAGGGTGGTGAGCGTGGTCTTGCCGCTGCCGGTGAGACCGACCAGCGCCATCGTCTCGCCCGGGCGCAGCACCAGGTCGATGCCGTCGAGCAGATCGCGCTCGTTGGCGCCGGCATCCTGATAGCGGAAGTGCGCGCTCTGGAACGCGAGCTCGCCGCGCGGGTCGTCGATGTGCACCGGCTTCTCGGGGTCGGTGATCGTGTTCGTCTCGGAGAAGATCTCGAACACGCGATCGGTCGCCGTGCGCGCATCGAGCATGAACGAGAAGAGGAAGCCGATCGACTCGATGGGCCACCGCAGCACGGTCGCCATCGCGAAGAACGCGAACAGCTCGGGCAGCCCGATCTCGCCCTGTGCGATCAACCAGATACCCGACATCAGGCTGAGCCCGAAGGCGATCTGCGGCATGAGGTCGAGCCAGAACCAGATCGACGCGATCGCGCTGGCCTTGCTCATCTCGGTCTCGCGCAGCGTCTCGGCCTGGCGGCTGAATCGGCTCAGGGCGTGCTTGCCGCGTCCGAACGCCTTCAGCACACGGATGCCGTGCACGCTCTCTTCGACGCTGGTGGCGAGATCGCCCGCCTGATCCTGGCTGCGTCGTGTGAGCGCTCCGTAGCGCTTCTCGAACAGGTAGCCCCGCACCCACAGCGGGATCGCGGTCACGAGGAAGATCGCACCCAGCAGCCAGTGCCAGCGGAACAGCAGCACCGATCCGATGACGATCGTGAGGATGTTGACGACGAGCAGCACGAGTCCGAACGCGAGCCAGCGGCGGATGAGACCGATGTCCTGCATCATGCGGCTGAGCAACTGGCCGGACTGCCAGCGGTCGTGGAAGGCGACCGGCAGCGTCTGCAGACGCGCGTACAGCTCGGTGCGCATCTTGTACTCGACCTCGGTGGCCGGGTTGAGCACGAACTGGCGGCGGAGCCACACCATCAGCGCCTCGCCGAGAGCGAGACCGAGGATGGCGACGGCGCCCCAGACGATCGCGCCGATCTCACCCGACTGCACGGGGCCGCGGATGATCTGCTCGAGAACGATGGGGATCATCAACGCGATGATCGCGGCAGTGAGTGCGCTGGCGGCGCCACCGGCGAGACGCCAGATGACGGGACGGACGAAGGGCTTGAGACGCCACAGCGCTGCGGCGGCCGACAAGGAGGACGACGGAGGAGGATTCTGCGAGGAAGACATGTCTCTCAGACGAGTTCAGACGGAAGGTGGGGTGCGGAACAGAGCGGACGCCGAGCGGACTCGCTGGATCCCGGACTCGAAGAGTGGGGAGGAGGAGTCCGGCGACCGAAGCAGAGGGGGCGCCGGGCGGCTCTAGAAGAGCGTGCGCGCCGGGGTCGTGCCGAGAGCTGCGGTCTGCGGGACGAAGATCGTGGTCATGGTGTCCTCCTCAGGGCTCGGCGGCGTCTCCCGGTTGAGACGACAGCCCTCCAGCCTATTGCTGTGAACAAGCTGAGCACAAGACGCATTCCTGTTCCGGACGAACCGATCCGGGTGTCACCGCCCCGACGCCTCGCGCGCCAGAAGTCGCTGCTTCACATCCAACCCCCAGGCGAACCCGCCGAGGGTGCCATCGGTGCGCAGTACGCGGTGGCAGGGCACGAACAGGGCGGGGGCGTTGCGCGCGCAGATGGATGCCGCGGCACGCACCGCCCGCGGGTTGGCGAGGCGCCCGGCGAACGAGGTGTACGTGAGCGGGGAGCCCGGAGCGATCTCCCGAAGCGCGGCCCATCCGGTCATCTGCAGCGGTGTGCCGTACTGGGCGACGGCCACCGAGTCGATGGCGCGGATGTCGCCGTCGTAGAAGGCCCGAGCCGCAGCGGCGGCATCGGTCTCCCCCACCTGGATCTCGGTCGGACGGTGGCGTACCCCGAGTCGCGCGACGATCGCATCGCTGTCGGCCGTCCACCCCGACGACAGCACCCGCTGGCGCTCATCGGCGAGGATCGTGAACGCCCCGTCCGGGGTGTCGATGGTCTGGATGATGGCGGTCATGATGTCTCCTTCGAAAGGGCGGGACGGGACGCTCGTGGCGCGCGCACCGGGGCCGCGCGCCAGAGGTGAGCGGTGAGATAGCTGCGCCAGGGCGCGGTTCGCGCGGCCCAGGCCGTGAGCGGCACGGGGTCGCCGGGCAGCCCGGATGCGGTAGCACCCGCACGCATCGCGACGTCGCCGGGCAGAAGGATGTCGGGATCACCGAGCACGCGCATGCGCACGTAGTCGGCTGTCCAGGGTCCGATGCCGGGCATGGCCAGCAGCGCGGCGCGCTGCGCGATGCCGTCGTCGCCGATGGTGAGGGTGAGGGACCCGTCGACGAGGGCTGCCGCAGCCCCGGTGATCGCCCGGATGCGCGCGGCCGGCCCGCGGAGAACCTCTGCACCGTGTTCCGCGATCGCCGTCATCGTCGGGAAGAGCACGCCGTCGTCGGTGCGCTCCCCCAGCG
The DNA here is from genome assembly GCF_044743285.1 of Microbacterium sp. NPDC087665. Classification (NCBI taxonomy): domain Bacteria; kingdom Bacillati; phylum Actinomycetota; class Actinomycetes; order Micrococcales; family Microbacteriaceae; genus Microbacterium; species Microbacterium sp. NPDC087665. The sequence continues at coordinate 564,037 of NZ_JBIUWD010000002.1, forward strand.
CATCGGCGAGGTTGCTCAACGCGGTGCGTGCGGCGACGACCGTGATCTGCTGACCCACCATGGCGCGGATCAGCATCTCGTGCGGGTCGGCGGCACCCGGCACCCGGATTCCCGGGGTGCGGGCGACGAGGGGAGCGAGTTCGGGGTGGGCGGAGAGGGCAGCATCGACCGCGAGCGGATCGGCGTCGAGGTCGAACAACCTCCGCACCGTGCCCACCAACGGTGCCAGATCGCCGAGCTGCGTGACCCGTGCACGCAGATGCAACCGTTCGGACCCGTCGTGCCTCACCTCGAACCAGGCCGGTCCGCCCGACAGGCGCAGGTGACGGGCGAACGAGGTGGCTGTGGCCTCTTCGACTCCCGGCAGGGCTCGCGCCGTCATCCACGCGAAGATGCCCGACGCGTCGAGCGGCCCGCGGTACGGAAGCACGAGATCGATCGTTCCGGGTGCCGCGGCCATCGGCATCCTTCGCCGCGCGCGCAACTCGGTGGGTGTGAGGTCGAACACCTCGCGAATCGTGTCGTTGCACTGGCGGATGCTCGCGAAGCCCGCGGAGAACGCCACGTCGGAGACCGGCATGTCGGTACCGACCAGCAGCATGCGCGCCGTGTGCGCGCGATGCGCACGGGCGAGGGCGAGCGGCCCCGCACCGAGCTCGGTCGCGAGCAGGCGCGTGAGGTGCCTGGTCGAGTATCCGAGCCGTTCCGCGAGCCCCGAGACCCCTTCGCGTTCGACGACACCCGACGAGATGAGGCGCATCGCGCGCGCGGCCGCATCTCCCCGCACATCCCACGCGGGCGAACCCGGCGCGGCCTCGGGGAGGCAGCGCTTGCAGGCGCGGTACCCGGCCTCGTGCGCGGCCGCGCTGGTGGGATAGAACGTGACGTTCTGCGGCTTCGGCGTGCGCGCGGGGCAGCTGGGACGGCAGTAGATGCCGGTCGAGCTGACGGCCGTGACGAACTGCCCGTCGAAGCGCGTGTCGCGGGCACTGATCGCTCGATACCGCTCATCGAAGTCGGTCACGGGGAGGCTCATGTCTCCATGCTGACACGCACCATCGACATCGACTGGCGGGAATCGGACATCGTGGTGCCCTGCGCGACGAAGGCCGAAACTCAGCCCCGCAAATACACCGTCGCCGTCTCGGTGTAGAACTCTCGCGCTGCCGCGCCCTGCTCCTTGGGACCGAGAGCGCTGGATCCGCTGCCGCCGAAGGGGACGTGGAGATCGGCGCCGGCGGATGCCGAGTTCACGTGCACCACCCCGACCCGGATCTCCTCGATCGCGGCGAGCGCATCCGCCAGCCCGGTGGTGAAGACGGCCGTGGAGAGCCCGTACTCGCTGTCGTTCACGAGAGCGATGCCCTCCGCCGTGGACGAGACGCGACGGACGCCGATGACCGGACCGAAGAGCTCCTCCGTCCACAACTCGCCCGGGTCGTCTTCGTGCAATTCGAAGATCGAGGGCGGGACGAAATATCCGTCGGCGAGATCCCCCGACGCATATGGCAGCGGAGCGATGATCGCCTTCGCCGACGACCGCGCCCTGTCGAGCGCGGCGACCACGCGATCGCGGGCGGCGGCATCCACGACCGGCCCCATCTCCACGCGCTCGTCCTGCGCATCGCCCACGACGATCCGCTCCGCGCGGATCGCGAGCCGGCGGAGGAACTCATCGGCCACCGCCTCGTGCACGATCACGCGCGACGTGGCCGTGCACTTCTGTCCTGCCGCGCGGAACGCTCCGAGCGCGACCTGTTCCACGGCGACGTCGAGGTCGGCATCCGCCAGCACGAGCGAGGCGTTCTTCCCGCCGAGCTCGCCCTGGAACGGAATGCCGCGCGCGGCGAGTTGCGCGGCGATGATCCGCCCCACCTTGGTCGAACCGGTGAACGTCACGGCATCCACCTCGGGATGAGCGACGATCGCCTCCCCCACGGCGGCGGTGCCGTTCACGAGATTCAGGACGCCCCGGGGCAGCCCCGCCCGCTCGAGCGCCTCGGCGAACCGCATCGCGAGGACCGGGACGAAGGTCGCGGGCTTCCACACCACGGTGTTGCCCCAGACGAGGGCCGGGGCCAGCTTCCAGGCCGGGATGGAGATGGGGAAGTTGAAGGGCGTGATCGCACCGATCACACCGACGGGCCGACGGATGACGAGGATGCGCTCCCCCGGGGTCGGGGACTCGAAGAGGCCGCCGCTGGGGCGCTCGACCTCCTGCGCGTGGAAGCGGAGGATCTGGGCGGCATGCCCGGTCTCACCGATCGCCTCGACGAGGGTCTTCCCCTCCTCGCGTGCGAGCTCACGCCCCCACTCGTCGCGGTTCGCCTCGATGATGTCGGCGGCGCGCAGCAGAATGGCGGCACGCGATCGGGCCGGGGTCTTGCGCCACCCCTCGAGCGCCGCCCGGGCGGATGCGTAAGCGCGGTCGACATCCCTCTCGGATGCCCCGACGCCCTGCGCGACGATGTCGTCCGGTCGACTGGGGTTGACATCGACGAGCGGGTCGCCGGAACCCTCCACCCAGGTGCCGTCGATGAAGTGCCGGAGTTCGAACGTGGTGGTCATCATGCTCCTTCGTGGAGGGTGCGGAAGGCGGAGAAGCCGGTGATGTGTGCGCCGAGCACGAGGGTATGGACCTCGTCCGTGCCCTCGTAGGTGCGCACCGACTCCAGGTTCGCTGCGTGACGGAGCGGCGAGTAGTCGCCCGAGATCCCATTGCCGCCCAGAATCGTCCGCGCCTCGCGCGCGATCTCGATCGCCGCACGCGTGTTGCTGAGCTTCGCGACGGAGATCTGATGCGGCTCGAGCCGGCCGGCATCCTTGAGACGACCGAGGCGTAGGGCGACGAGCTGCGCCTTCTCGATCTCGATCGCCATGTCGACCAGCTTCTGCTGGGTGAGTTGGAAGGCCGCGATCGGCTGATTGAACTGGATACGCGTGCGGGAGTAGGACAACGCTGAAGCGTAGCTGTCGCGTGCGGCGCCGATCACGCCCCAGCCGATTCCATAACGCGCTTCGTTCAAGCAGGAGAACGGAGCCCGCAGGCCCTTCGCCTCGGGCAACTGGGCATCGGCCGACAGCCGCACGTCGGTGAGGGTGATGTCGCACTGGATCGACGCGCGCATCGACAGCTTCGGAGTGATGGGGGTGGCGACGAACCCGGCCGAATCCGTGGGAACGATGAACCCTCGCACCCCGTCGTCGGTCTGCGCCCAGATGATCGCGACCTGCGCGATCGAGGCGAGACCGATCCACCGCTTGGCGCCGTTGAGCACCCACCCGTCACCGTCGCGACGCGCGAACGTCGTCATGCTGGAGGGATCCGACCCCGAGTTGGGCTCGGTGAGCCCGAAGCAGCCGATGACCTCTCCGCGGGCCATCGGCGGCAGCCACTGCTGCTTCTGAGCCTCGCTGCCGTGCTTGTGGATCGCGCTCATGGCCAGCGATCCCTGCACCGATACGAAGGTGCGCAGGCCGGAGTCCCCCGCCTCGAGTTCCATCGCGGCGAGTCCGTATTCGACGGCGCTCCGTCCCCCGCAGCCGTAGCCGGTGAGGTGCATGCCCAGCACCCCGAGTTCGGCGAGTTCCGGTACCAGCTCGGTGGGGAAGACCGCCCGGTCGTACCAGTCGGCGATGTGCGGGCGGATCCGCGCATCGACGAAGCCGCGCACACGGTCGCGGACCGCTCGTTCTTCATCGGTGAGGAGGTCATCGAAGTCGAGCAGATCGGGGACGGCGTTCATGCGACGGTCTCCTCGGCGAGGGCGGAGCGGATGGATGCGGTCAGGATCTCGAGCCCGGCGTCGAGGACGGACTCCTCGATCACCAGGGGCGGGAGCAAGCGGATGACGTTGCCGTGCGTGCCGCAGGTGAGCACGAGCACACCCGCCGCATGGCAGGCGGCCGCGATCGTCTGCGCGAGATCGGCGCGCGGCGCGAGGGTCGTCGGGTCCGCGAACTCGATGGCCATCATGGCCCCGCGACCGCGCACCTCGGCGACGGCGCCCCGCTCTTCGAGCAGCGGTTCGAGGTGACGGCGGATGGTGCGCTCGATCGCGACCACGCGGGGCAGGATCTCCGGATCGTCGAGCACGTCGAACACGGCGAGCGCGGCCGCACAGGCCAACGGGTTCCCCGCGTAGGTGCCGCCGAGACCGCCGGGGTGCGCGGCGTTCATGATGTCCGCGCGGCCGGTCACGGCGCTCAGCGGCAACCCGCCGCCGAGCGCCTTGGCGGTGAGGGTGATGTCGCCGCTCATGCCCTCGTGCTCGCTCGCGAACAGCCGGCCGGTGCGGCCGAGACCGGACTGGATCTCGTCGATCACGAGCACGATGCCGTGCTCATCCGCGATGCGGCGCAGGCCCGGGAGGAAGCCGGGAGCCGGGACGATGAATCCGCCCTCGCCCTGGATGGGTTCGACGACCAACGCCGCGAAAATGCTCCGGGCCGTGTTCGGCGATGAGGCGTTCGATCTCGGCGAGTGAGGCCTCGGTCCCCGCACCGCGCAGGGGGTTGGCGTTGGGGGCGCGCACCGCGACGTCGGGGAACGGTCCGAAAGAGGTTTTGTACGGATGCTCTTTGGCCGTCATCGCCATCGTGAGCAGGGAGCGGCCGCGATAGGCCTCGTCGATCACGAGGACGGCGGGGCGCCCGGTGTGGGCGCGGGCGATCTTCACGGCGTTCTCGACCGCCTCGGCGCCGGTGCTGAACAGGGCGGTGCGCTTGTCGAAATCGCCCGGCACGTGGGCATTCAACCACTCCGCCACGCGCACGAAGCCCTCGTACTGGGTCACCATGAAACAGGTGTGGGTGAAGAGGTCGAGCTGGGCTGCGACGTTCTCGCGCACCCGAGGGTTCGCCGCACCGACGCTGGTCACGGCGATGCCCGAGGCGAGGTCGATGAGCGTGTTCCCGTCGACGTCTTCGAGCGTGGAGGTGCCCGCCCTCGCGATGAAGACGGGGAGCGTGATGCCGAAGCCCGCGGCCACGGCGGCTTCGCGCTGGGCGTGGAGTTCGCGCGAACGCGGCCCCGGGATCTCGGTGCGCAGATGAGGAACAGACGTCATGGGATAGACGCTAAGAGCTCTGGCCGCCTCCCGAAGTGGCACTTCGCCCAATATTGGACGCTGAGCTGTGCATCCTGCACACTGAACGCATGGTCTCTCTCGGTGAACTCACGCGCGCGGCCGGCGCATCGCTCCGTCCCCTCGCGCCCTTCGACGCTGCCCGCCCGATCACCGGCGTGCACGCCTCCGAGCTCGATGACCCCGGCCGGTATCTCGAGGGGGGCGAACTGCTGCTGACCACCGGCATCCCCCTCCGGAGCGGATCGATCGAGGCTTATGTCGACCGACTCGATGCGCACGGGATCGGAGCCATCGGGATCGGCCTGGGCGAGGGCTGGGACGATGCACCGCCCGCCCTCGTCGAGCGGTGCCGGCTGGTCGGAATCCCCGTGTTCGCCGTGCCGGATGGTGCGCCGTTCCTCGATGTCTCCCGGGCGTTCTGGTCGAACACCGGACGCACGGGCGACGACGAGGTGCTCCGCACGGCGCACGCGCACACCCGGCTGGTGCAGGCGGCGACCGGAGCGCACCCCGTCACCGCGATCGTGCGGCAGATGGCGCAGGCGATCGGAGGCTGGGTGGCGTGGTTACCGTTCGGCGCGGGCGCACCTGCCGGGATGCTGCATCCGCCGTCACTCGAAGGACTGCTGCCGGCGGTGCGGGTCGAGGTGGAGAGGACGCTCGTTCGCTCCGGTGTGGAAGCCGCATCGTTCGTCTCGCACGGCTCGACCGTCATGGCGCATGCGGTCACGGATGGCGAGCGCATCCGCGGGGCCCTCGCGCTGGGAGCCGGTCGCCCCCTGGCACGCGCCGACCGTCAGCTCGCCCTCACCGCCACCGCGCTCCTCCGGCTGGTCGCCGTGCAGTCGACCGGCCGGCGCAACCCGGAGGCGTGGATCACGGCACTGGCCCTTCAGGGCGACGCGGCGGCGGCGCGGGCCCTCGCAGCCGCCGCCGATATCGAACTCCCCCTGCTCTTTCGCGTGCTCGTCGGTGCCGACGACGCGAGCGACTTCGGCATCGAGCAGCGCGGAGTGCGCGTCGCCCTCGTACCCGCTGACGCCGAGGTGACACGGGGCTCCGGCGCGCTCAGTTCTCCGGCCATCCTCGACGATCTCCCCGCTGCGGCTGCTCGCGCCCTGGCGCTGCACCGGAACACGCCGCACACGTCGTTGCTGGTCGAGCCGGAATCGCGGGCCGAGGGCTGGGTGGATCTGCTCGCCGAGGCGGATCCGATGCTGCAACGCACGGTAGTCGCGTATCTGCGCCACCGCCAGCAGGCCGAGCGCACCGCCCGAGAGCTCGGTGTGCACCGCAACACGGTGCGCCCGCGCATCGCTGCCGCGGAACGCCTCCTCGCGGTCAGGCTGGACGATCCGGATGTAGCGGCCGAGCTCTGGCTCGCGCTGCGCGACCGAACGATCTAGCCGCGGTCGTCGAGCCAGGCGCGCACGAGCTCGTCGTGCTCGCCGAGACGGGGCGGCGCGGAGACGGTCTCGGGGATCTCCGGACTCCAGGTGAGCGGCGAGCGGATCTGCCGCGACCGCCGCCCGTCGCTGCCGAACGACTCACGCACGGGCTCGAGGCCCAGACGATCGGCGAGCGCGATGCCCTCGCCGATCGTGTTCACGACGCCCGCCGCGACGCCGATGCGGTTGAGCCTCTCCGCCCAGTTCGCGGCCGTGTCCGCCGCAAGCGCCGCCTCCAGCTCGCGGACGAGAGCCTCGCGGTGCGAGACACGGTCGGAGTTGCGGCGGAAACGCTCCTCGTCGGCGAGTGCGGGAATCCCGAGCTCGGCGACCATCTTCGCGAACTGCGCATCGTTGCCGCACGCCACCGCGATGGGCGCATCCGCGCACCGCAGTGATTCGTAGGGCGCGATCGACGGGTGCCGATTTCCGAGCCGCCCGGGTTCGGTGCCCGCGCCGAGATGTGCGGACACCTGATTCACCAGGGCAGCCTGCAGGCTGGAGAGAAGGTTCACCTCGATCTTCGAGCCGCGCCCCGTGAGTTCTCGCCGGCGCAGCGCGGCGAGAATGCCGATCACGGCATCCTTGCCCGTGAGCACGTCGACGAGAGCCACGCCGGCCTTCATCGCCCCGCCCTCGGCCTCACCGGTGATGTGCATCAGCCCGCCGACGGCCTGCGCCACGAAGTCGTAGCCGGGCAGCGATGCGCCGAGGCCGAGGCCGAACCCACTGACCGACACGAAGATCAGACCGGGGTGGGCGGCCGACAGCGTCGCCCAGTCGAAGCCCAGTTTCTCGAACAGTCCGGGCCGGAAATTCTCGATCACCACGTCGCTGCGCGCGATGAGTTCGTGCGCCCGCTCGCGGTCGGCCGGAGTCGTGAGATCGAGCGTGACCGACTCCTTGCCGCGGTTCGCCGACTCGAAGTACGTGGTCATACCGGACTCGGCATACGGCGGGCCCCAGGATCGCGTGTCGTCGCCCGACTCCGGACGCTCGACCTTGATGACGCGTGCTCCGAGGTCGGCCAGGGTCATCGTGGCGAGGGGACCGGCGAGCACGCGGGAGAAATCGGCGACGACGATGCCGTCGAGCGGTGCGGTCATGCGCGCGCCCGCAGCGGGTGCGCGGTGGAGTCCCGCGCGACGACGGCGATCGGGAACTCCACGTCCGTGCCCGGTGCGGCCCGCCCCTCGAGCAGATCGATGAGCAGTTCGGCACAGGCCACTCCGGAGTCGCGCGGGCGCAGGTCGATCGATGTGATCGAGGGCGTCAGGAATGGCAGGGAGGGGTGATCGACGCAGGAGACGACGGTGATGTCCTCACCGATCGTGCGCCCCTGCCGCCCGAGGACGGCCGCTACCTCGATGGCGCTGGAATCGGGGCCGCAGATGATGACGTCGGTCTCCGGATGCGTCTGCAGGACCCGCTCCGTCGCTGCGCGGACTGCGGGCCAGGGCGCTTCGAACGAGACCGGCGCGATCACCGGGTCCAGCCCGCGCACCCGGCAGCCCTCCCGATAGCCGGCGACCAGCTGTCGTGACCAGTCGGTGGCGTCGGGTGCGACCAGCAACGCCGGATGCTGCGCACCGACGACGTCGATCTCCTCGAACAGCCGCAGCATCCCGCTTTCATGGGACGACCACACCACTCCGGCGGGGGTCCCCGCGACGTCTTCGGGGAGGTGCTCCTGCGTCACGACCGGGATGCCCGATGCCATCAGCGAGGGCAGACCGGGGTCGCCGGACAGCGGGTCGCCGATGATGAGGCCGTCGGCGCGGATCGGTCGGGACCGGCCGGACGACAGAGACGGGCTGACGATCGTCACATCGATGTCGTGCGCGGCCGCGCTCGTCACGATGCCGAACGTGAACGCCATGTAGTACGACGACCGCGACACCACCTCGGGGAGCACGATTCCGATCGTGCCGATGCTGCCACCGCGCAGGTGCCGGGCGGCGGTGTTCACCGAGTACCCGAGTTCCGCGGCCGCCGCCAGGACGGTCTCCCGGGTGGCCGGCGAAACGCGTCCACCGCCACTCAGCGCGTCGGACGCGGTGGTCTTCCCGACCCCTGCGCGCCGAGCGACGTCGATCAATCGGGCGCGCCGTGGCTCTTGCATGCGGCCGAGTCTAACCACACAGAGCGAGACGTAACCCACCCGAAACACGGGGGGTCTTGCGCTGTAACGCCTTCATCGCATACTTTTGCCGGAACGTTCCGGCACGCAGGTGTTCCGGCACCGACACCGATGGAGACTCCATGAACTGCAGCTGTTCCTCGTCCGATCACGTCCAGCGCTCTCGCCCGCTCGGAGACGAGTCCGGGGCTCCGTATGCGACGCTCTCCGCAGACGAGCTGCGGCGGGTCGCCGAGACGCTGCGCGCCCACGGCGCCCTGGACGAGGCGCACCGGATCGCCTACGTCGGACTCGATGAGCCGGACCGGGCCGAGGTCACCGCGGGTCGCCCCGTCCCCCGCCGTGCGCGGGTGCAGCTGCTCGAGACCGACATCGGGCGCGCCCGCGCCCTCTCGGTCGACATCGGCACGGGTGAGATCGCCAGCGACGTCGACATCGACCCCGAGATCGACGGCCAGGTGCCACTGCTCCAGGAGGAGCACACCATCATCCGCGAACTGATCGGCGCCGACGAGCGCTGGGCCACCGCGCTGGCCGCGCGCGGCATCGACGATCCCGGCACCGTCGCACTGGCAGGTCTGTCCGCGGGCCGCTTCCCCATCGACGGCGAAGCAGGCAGGCGCCTCGCACGGGTGCTCGGACACCACCAGCCCACGGCGCAGACCATGCCCTGGGCGCATCCGATCGACGGACTCGTCGCGTACGTCGATCTCGCGAGCCGCACGGTCGTCGATGTCATCGACACCGGGGTCATGCCCATCCCGCAGGAGACCGGCGACTATCACGTGCCCGGAACGTTCGGCCCCGAGCGGACGACGCAGAAGCCCATCGTCATCACCCAACCCGAGGGGCCCAGCTTCACCTTCGACGGAGACGTGATCTCGTGGGAGAAGTGGTCGCTGCGCATCGGGTACGACATGCGCGAAGGCCTGATCCTCCACGGAATCGGTTTCGAGGACGACGGTCGTGTGCGTCCCATCGTGCACCGTGCCTCCATCGCCGAGATGCTGGTGCCGTACGGCGATCCCGGTCCCGTGCGGTTCTGGCAGAACTACTTCGACACCGGCGAGTACCTGCTCGGTCGGCTCGCCAACTCGCTGGAGCTCGGCTGCGACTGCGTCGGCGACATCACCTACCTCGACGTCCCGATCGCCGATGCCCGAGGGAACGTGAAGGTGCTCCCGAACGTGGTCTGCGTGCACGAGGAGGATGCCGGGGTGCTGTGGAAGCACACCGAGCAGTTCACGGGGACCAGCGACGTGCGCCGTCAGCGCCGCCTCGTCATCTCGTTCTTCGTCACCGTGGGCAATTACGACTACGGGTTCTACTGGTATCTCTACCTGGACGGCAAGATCGAGTTCGAAGCCAAGGCCACCGGACTCGTGTTCACCGCCGCGTACGACGAGCGCACCAGCCGGTTCGCGAGCGAACTCGCCCCCGGTCTCGCCGCTCCCTACCATCAGCACCTGTTCTGCGCGCGGCTCGACATGGCGGTCGACGAGGGGCCGGCCGTGATCGACGAGATCGACGTGCACGCCCTCCCGATCGACGAGGACAACCTCCACGGCAGCGCGATCGGCTTCACGAAGACGCGCCTGCGCAGCGAGCTCGAAGGACGCCGGCGCGCCAACTCGACGGTCGACCGCACGTGGCGGGTGAGCAGCGCCACGGCGACCAATCGTCTCGGCCGCCCCACCTCCTACGTCCTCACCCCCGAGGGCAAGCCGGTCCTCCTCGCTCGCCCCGAGTCCGTCATCGCCTCGCGCGCACGGTTCGCGACGGCCGACCTCTGGGTCACGGCCTACGATGCGGACGAGCGCTATCCCGCCGGCGACGTCGTCAACCAATCCGCCCCGGAACAGGGCCTGCCGGCCTTCGTCGCAGATGATGCCCCTCTCGAGGGCGCCGATCTGGTGCTCTGGCATACCTTCGGCCTCACCCACTTCCCGCGCACCGAGGACTGGCCGATCATGCCGGTCGACTCCTGCGGCTTCACTCTGAAACCCCACGACTTCTTCGACCGGAACCCGACCCTGGACGTTCCGGCCTCCCCCACCGCATGCGCCTGCGCTCACGAAGACGCCGGCGATGCCCGATCCGAGCACCACCTGCATCACCTCTCTGTCCGCCCGTCGTCGCACGACGTCTGACCCGACGTCGTCCGGCATCCCGAAGGGAAACACCGACATGCACACAGCAGCTCGAGCAGGGGTGGCCATCGCCTCCGTCGCCATCCTCGCCCTCACCGGATGCGCCGCCGGCGCATCACCCGACACCGAACCGACCCAGAAGGAGGTGGCACCCGGGTTCCTCGCCGTCACGGACGAGGGCTTCGAGGCCGGCGGCGAACTCGTCGTGCAGGTCGACTACGACACCGCCGAAGCGAGCGGCCTGGATCCGCAGGGCGCCGCCACGGCGCGATCCTGGATGCTCGAGGGCCTCTCCTACGAGACGCTCACCACGATCGATGAGAACCTCGCCGTGGTACCGAAGCTCGCCACCTCCTGGGAGACCCCGAGCGACACCGAATACGTCTTCACCCTCGCCGACGACGCGGTGTTCTCGAACGGCCGCCCGATGACCGCAGCCGATGTCGCCGGCAGCCTGCAGCGCCTCATCGACACCCCCACCACGTGGACCGGCCAGCTCGGTCCGATCGCGTCGATCGAGGAGACCGGCGACCTGGAGGTCACCGTCACGCTCGCCAGCCCGTATGCGCCGTTCCTGGCGGCACTGGCGAACACTCCGGCCGCCATCCTGCCGATGGCCGAGATCGAGTCGGGCGAGGTCGACATCACCACGGAGATGCTCGGGACCGGGCCGCTCGTCTCGACCTCGCACCGCCAGGACGAGGAGTGGTCGTTCGAGCCGAACCCCCATCACCCCGACGCCGACTCCCTCGGCTTCTCGACACTGACGATCGACATCGTCGGTGACGAGGCGACGCGAGCCGCCGCACTCCGCGACGGTTCGGCCGACTTCGCCGTGCTGAACTCCATCGACTCCTCCGAGCTCCTCGCGAATGCTGCGGACGTCACCGTGGTCGGGCAGCGGAACACCGACTTCCACTACCTCATCATCAACTCGCTGACCGGCGATGAGGCGTTGCAGGACGAGGACGTGCGGTTCGCGATCAACACCGCCATCGACCGCGACGCGATCAACGAGCTCGCTTTCGGCGGTTCGACGGCGGCGACCGGCATCACGCCCGCCGGCCTGCCCGATGCGTGCGCGGCCGAAGACCTGCCCTCGGCGGCACGAGACATCGGGGCCGCGAAAGCCGTCATCGATGAGATCGGGGGTCTCGAACTCCGCCTCGTCGTCTACACGGATGAGCCGGTGCTCGCTCAGATCGCCCAGGTCATGCAGCAGAACCTCGCCGAGATCGGCGTGAAGGTCGATATTCAGCAGGTCGACTACGCGACGTACTCCGATCAGGTCTACGGCAGCCCCGCAGACTTCGATCTCGCGCTCAGCTGGTTCGCCGGCTACGCGGATCCCGCGATGGTGACGACCTGGTGGAACCCGGAGGTCGCCGGATTCTCGGCCGTCTTCATGAAGGGAAGCGACGAGCTCAACGGCCTCATCGCGGACGGATACTCGACCCCGCCGGGCGAGGAACGAGCGGATGTCTTCGAGAAGCTGTGCGCACTCGCTGACGAGCAGAGCGAGATGGTGCCCCTAGTGCTGCGCCCCTCCACCATCGGGTGGAACACGGCGTCGCTGTCCCCGACGCTCGGCAGCGACGAGGGATACGGCAACTTCCTGCGCTACATCACCGATTTCCGCGCCAACTGACATGACCGCCGCTCTGTGGTCGCTCCGGCGCATCGGCGCCGCACTGCTGACGTTGGTCGTCGTCTCGGTGCTGATCTTCGGATCCGTGCGCCTGATGCCGGGTGACTACATCGATCTCGTCCTGGGTCCGCTCGCCACCGACGCGCAGCGGGCCCAGGCCGTGGCCTCCTCCGGGCTCGACGAACCGGTCATCGCGCAGTACTTCCGCTGGCTGTTCGGGGTCCTCACCGGTGATCTCGGCTATTCCTTCGTCTCCAACGTGTCCGTATCGGAGGAATTCGCGGCGCGGCTGCCGGTGACGGCGACGATCGCGCTGCTGACGATCATCGTCACCCTCGTGATCGGTGTTCCCCTCGGCTTCTTCGCCGCGCTCCGTTCGCAGGGATCGGCCGGAGGACTCGGCCGCATCGTCAGCGCGCTCGGGATCAGCATCCCCGAGTTCCTCCTCGCCGGGCTCCTGGTCTTCGCCGTCTCCACGCTGGGACTGGGCGTCTCGGTCGGCCGGTTCGCCCCGTTCGCCGTCGACCCCGCCCGATTCTTCGCGTCGCTGGTGCTCCCGGTGACCGTCCTCGCCGTGGGCTGCGTGGCCGTCGTCGCGCGCAACACGAGAGATGCGGTCATGAACGTGCTGGTCGAACCCCACGTGCATGCGGCGGTCGCCCGCGGGGAGACGCCGGGCTTCATCGTGCGGCACCATGTTCTCCGCAACGCCGCCGCCCCCATCCTGACCATCGTCGGGGTGCTCGTCGCCGTGCTGCTCGGCGGCACCGTCATCGTCGAGTTCGTGTTCGACATCCCGGGCATGGGCTCGTACCTGCAGACCGCGCTGGGGCGACGCGACTACGCCATCGTGCAGAGCGCGGTGCTCCTCGCCGCCATCGTCTTCATCGTCGCGAGCCTGCTCGTCGACCTCATCGCCAACGCGCTGGATCCACGCCTGCGCCTCACGGGAGGGAACCGCTGATGATGACGATCGCACCCACGGCCACGCACCGCATCCGCGCCGCCGGCGAGGCGTCCCGAGGCGCGTGGCGACGCAGCGACGCGATCCTGCGCACCGCGATCGTCGTGCTCGGCCTCATCGTCGTGGTCACGCTGTTCGCGGTGCTCACCGGCCTGACCGGATCCACGGAGGCGACCGTGGCCGGTCGCCTCGACGGCCCCTCGGCACTCGCTCCCCTCGGCACCGACAACCTCGGCCGGTCCCTGCTGCCCCGGGTGTTCCAGGGGACGGCGACGACTCTCGTGGTCTCGATCGCCGCGGTGCTCTGCTCCGCCGTCGTGAGCACGGTGCTGGGGATGCTCGCCGGATACTACGGCGGAGCGGTCAATGAAGCGGTCATGCGCGTCGCGGACGTGCTCTACGCATTCCCCGCTCTGGTGCTGGCCATCCTGGTCTCTGCGCTTCTCGGCCCCGGGCGCCCCGCGGCGATCATCAGCATCGTCATCATCACGATCCCCCTCATGACCCGGGTCGTCCGAATCGCGACCCGAGCGGTCGCCGAACGGGACTTCATCGTGTCGGCGCGCATCAGCGGTGTGCGCACGCCCGTGATCTTCGCCCGCCGACTTCTTCCGAACATCTCGGGCACCGTCACGGTGCAGGCGAGCTACGCCCTCTCCGTCGCGATCCTCGTCGAGGGCGGACTGAGCTTCCTCGGCTTCGGCGTCCAGGTTCCGGAGGCCTCCCTCGGACTGCTCATCCAGCAGGGGATGCTCTACATGACTCAGGCTCCGCAACTGGTCGTCATCCCCGGCGCCGTGCTGGTCATCTCGATCCTGTGCATCAACATCATCGGCGACGGCCTCCGCGACCGATTCGAACCGCGAGAGACGAGGTCCCTCCGATGACCGCTGTACGCATCAGAGATCTGGCCCTGGAGTTCACCGGAGCCACCACTATCCGCGCGCTCGACGGCGTCGATCTCGACGTCGCCGAGGGCAGCTCCGTCGCCATCGTCGGCGAGTCCGGATCCGGCAAGTCCACGCTCGCCGCCGTCATCGGGCGCCTTCAGCCCCGATCCGCCCACATCGTGCGCGGGCAGCTCGAGGTCGACGGCGTCGACGTGCTCGGTCTCGGCCACGACGACCTGCGCGCCTACCGCCGCGACACGCTCGCCTACATCGCGCAGGACCCGATCGGCTCGCTCGATCCGACGATGCGCATCGGTGCACAGCTGAAGCTCGTGCTCCGAGCCGTCGGCGAGGATGACTCCCTCCGTCGTCAGCTCGCTCTGCTGGAGTCGATGCGCATCGCAGATCCCGAGCGCGTGGCGCGCCTGTTCCCGCATCAGATCTCCGGAGGCATGGCGCAGCGGGTGGCTATCGCGATGGCGATGTGCCGACGTCCGCGGCTGCTCATCGCCGACGAGCCGACGGCAGCGCTCGACAGTCAGGTGCGTGAGGAGGTCATCCGGCTGCTGTTCACCCAGGCGCAGGAGCAAGGCACGACGATCCTCTGGCTCAGCCACGACCTCCCCGCCGTCGCCCGGTGGTGCGACCAGGTCGCGGTGATGTACGCGGGTCGTGTCGTGGAGCACGGACCCGCATCCGCGGTGCTCGGTCGCCCGGTGCACCCGTACAGCCGGGCTCTCGCCGCCACCGATCCCTCACGGGCGCGACGCGGCGAGCGCCTGTCCAGCATCCCCGGCTCACCGCCGGTCCTGCATGGCGAGTCGGAGGGCTGCGCCTTCGCCGCACGCTGCGCGCATCGCATCGACGCCTGTGAGGTCGTCCGGCCCGAGCCGGTGCCCCCGCGTCACAGTCTCTGCATCCGCACCGCCGACCTCGTCGATGCGGATCGCCGATCGGGCCCGCTGCCCGAGGAAGGGGTCAGCGCATGAGCGCCGCGTCCCCGGCATCCGAACCGACGATCGAACTCGTCGATGTCAGCGTCGCCTTCACCTCCGGGATCGGGTCGGGTCGGCGCGAGGTCAGAGCGATGTCGCAGGTGTCGTTCTCGGTTTCCCCCGGGGAGACTCTCGGCCTCGTCGGGGAATCGGGCTCGGGGAAGACGACAACCGGCACAGTGGTCCTGGGCCTGCAGCGCCCCGACTCCGGTGCGGTGCGCTTCCAGGGCGCACCCCTCGCTCGAAGCCTGCGGTCGCGCGCCGGACGCATGCAGGCCGTCCTCCAACATCCTCGGTGGGCGCTCGACCCCCGCTCGACGGTGCTGTCGTCGGTCCTCGAACCGCTATTAGTGCACGAGCGCCGCGGCCCGGCGGTCGAGGAGCGGGCGGTCGCCATGCTCGAACGAGTCGGCCTTCCCGCTTCCTTCGCCGCGCGCCACCCGCATCAGCTCTCCGGCGGCCAGTTGCAGCGCGTGAGCGTCGCACGTGCGCTCGTGACGCACCCGGCCTTCATCGTCTTCGACGAAGCAGTGAGCGCGCTCGATGTCTCAGTGCAGGCACAGATCCTCAACCTCATCCAGGATCTGCAGGCCGAGCACGGTTTCGCGGCGCTGTTCATCTCCCACGACCTCGCCGCCGTGCGCTACATCTCCCATCACGTGGCGGTGATGCGTTCCGGCGAGATCGTCGAGCACGCGCCGACCGACGTCTTCTACGACCTCCCCCAGCATCCCTATTCGCGTCAACTGTTCCAGGAGCTCTCATCGTGACCGATACCCATCGCCTCGCCGCCGTCATCCCCGCGGGGCCCCGCCGCTCCAACGGCGACTACACCCTCACGCCCGTGCACGGCACCGACCGCGGCCAGGTCGAATACGACTTCCCCGGGGTTCTCCTCGGAACCGCCGAGTATGCGGAAGGTCCCACCGGGGCGACGGTGCTGTCGATCCCCGCGGGCGCACGGACCTTCACCGACCGCCGTGGTGGCGCCGTCGGCGCGAGCGGTCTCTACGGCTACAACCATGCGATCTGCCTCGCCGGAGGCTCCGTCTACGGCCTCTCGGCCGTGGCGGGCGTGTCCGAAGCGCTGTTCGAGCGCGCGGATCACCGGTCGGGCTTCGACCAGCTCCAGCTGGTGTCCGGCGCGATCATCTACGACTACTCGGTCCGCGACAATTCGGTGTTCCCCGACACCGCCCTCGGCAAAGCCGCACTGGGGGCCGCCCGCGCGGGTGTCGTCGAAGTCGGACGGGTCGGCGGTGGGGCGGCGGCTTCATCCGGCAAGGTCGATCCCGCCCGGGTCGAACTCACCGGGCAGGGCGCGGCCTTCCGCCAGGTCGGCGACGTGAAGGTCCTCGTCGTCACCGTCCTCAACCCGTACGGGGTGATCCTCGACAGGGAGGGCCGGATCATCCGCGGCAACTACGACGCCGCCACGGGCGAACGTCGTCACCCCGCCCGTGACTACGAGGAGGCGATCGGCGAATCGCGGCTCGTGGAATCGATGTCCGGCAACACGACGATCACGGCCGTCGTCACGAACGTGCAACTCTCGGACGTCGAACTCAAGCAGTTCGGACTGCAGGTGCACAGTTCGATGCACCGCGGGATCCAGCCCTTCCACACTCCGCTCGACGGCGACACGCTGTTCGCTCTCACGACCGACGAGGTCGCACTCCCCGAGGATCCCCGCACCTCGCGAGGCCGGCTGTCGCTGAACTCGACGGCGGTCGCGACGCTGGCCGGCGAGACCGCGTGGGACGCGATCCTCTGCGCGGCGGGCTGATCGTGCACGAATTCGAGAAGTACCGCGCCCCCTCGCAGCACGAGGTGAACGAGCTCGTGCGGCGGCATCCCTTCGCGCTCATCGTGACCAATGGCGGTGGCGACGCCGGAGCCCCCACGGTCACGCACACGCCCGTCATCATCGAGCGGATGGCCGACGACGGGGGGTTCGTCGGCGGCGAGATGCTCGGGCACATCGCCCGGAAGAACCCGCAGTGGGAGCAGATCGCGGACGGCGACTCGGTGCTCCTGGTGTTCTCGGGACCGCACGATTACGTCTCACCCACGACCTACGCCGACGACCCCAACGTCCCGACCTGGGACTATGCGGCAGTGCATCTGACGGCCAGGGTCACCGTGCTCGAGGGTGCGGCCGACGGGATGCACGTCGTCACGCGGACCGTCGAAGAACTCGAGCAACTCGAGCCCAACGCCTGGGACATGACGAGTTCCCTCCCCACGTTCGAGCGCATCGTCGGGGGGATCGTGTCGTTCCGCTTCGACGTCCTCGCGCAGCGGGCGGTGTTCAAGGTGAGCCAGGACAAGCCCCACGAGGTACGGCAGCGGGTCGCCGCCGCCTCTCGTGCTCGCGGGTGCCCCTACGGGGATGTCGCTGAGCTCGTCGAGCGGATCGGCGGCGCGACGTGATCATTCATGAGTGGACCTCCGACACCACGGACGCGCACGAGGAGGGCCGCCGCTTCGGCGCGCACTGGGCCCCCCAGCTGACGGGTGCCCGCGACTCCTACCTGCGACTGTTCCAGCAGTCCGGAGTCTCCGGGGAACAGGCGCGGATCATCGCCGACGAGTGCCGGATCGAGACCGAGACGTATGCACCGGAGGTGGCGGACGAGTTCCGCGGCATCGCGGAGGGCAGTGGGCTGGCGCTCACCGATGTTCTCCTGCTCACCGCGCGCACAGAGATCCTGGCGCGGATGACGCCCTCGATGGAGTGCTCCACGGTCGTGTACGTGCCTGGCGACGCCCGTCCCCCGCGCACGCTGCAGACGTGGGACTGGCATGAGACGCTTTCGAACGAGACCGTCGTGCGGCGGCTTCGATCGGCATCCGGGGCCCGCGTCGTGACCTTCTCGGAGTTCGGTCAGCCCGCCAAGATCGGCGTCAACGATCGCGGTCTCGGCCTGCACTTCAACATCCTCCATCACCGCACCGACGGGTCGCAGGCGGGCGTGCCCGTGCACGTCCTCGCGCGGATGATCCTCGATCGTGCCCGCTCGGTCGGCGAAGCGGTCGCGATCGCTCGATCCGTCCCCCTGGCGGCATCCAGCGTGCTGACGGTCGTGGCGTTCGACGGCACCGTGCCCGAAGCCGCGGCCATCGAGGTCTCCCCTACCGGCGTTGCCGTGCTGTCCGCCCCGCGCGGAAACACCCTCGCGCACACGAACCACTTCCTCGACGAACGTCTCGCGGCCGGTGAGTACTCGCCGTACGAGACGACGAGCGTGCCCCGGTACACCTGCCTGACCGAGGCATCCGATCTCTCCCGCATCGTCGACGACCGAGAGAGGGCGCTCGCCTTCGGAAGCATCCCCGATGCGCCGATCTCGGTGCGCGCCCGACCCGAGCAGCCCGAGCACCTGCGCTGGGAGACGAAGCTCACCGTCGCACTCGACGTCGCCGGCGGAGCGATCGCGTTCGCCGCCGCAGCTCCCGCCGACGTGGCTGCGGCCGACTGGCGACGCGTCGGCGTGGCCGACGAGGTCGTTCCGGCCGTGCGGTGAACGGCATCCTCCATCTCGGCGCCCTCCTCCCCGCGGCGATCGGCGTGGGGGCTCTGGTCGGCATGCGACGGGATGCCGGGCTGCCGGAGATCCTCGCGGCGGCGCTGATGCTCGCGGGAATGACCGACGCCATGACGGTATCGCTGCTGCCGCCCGTCGTCTGGTTCGCCGTGCTCCTGGCCGCCGGGTTGATCCTGGCCGGGGCACGCCGACGGATGCCCATCCCCACCGCGCGGCCCGGATCGATGCTCTCGACCCATCTCGCCCTCGGCGTGGTCACCACGGCGACCCTCATCCTCCTGATGCCGACGATGTCGTCCTCCGCCATCGCCGTGATGTCGCCGTCGCACGCGCACGGCGCGGGAGGGGGCTCGGCGATGACCGAGGTGCTGACAGCGGGGCTGGCGCTCGGGTCCGTGGTGCTCGCGGTGGTCGCGCTGCGTGCGGAGCGGTCGTGGCTGCACCGGATCCATCACTCGACCATGTGCCTCTCGACCGTCGCGATGTGCGCGATCGTCATGATCTGAGGGGCGCCCGCACGCCGAGACCCCCACCTGCGAGCATCGGCAGATGGGGGCCTCGTGACGCGACTCAGTGGAAGAAGTGGCGCTCTCCGGTGAAGAACATCGTGACGCCGGCCTTGCGCGCCGCGTCGACGACCTCTTCATCGCGCACCGATCCGCCGGGCTGCACGATCGCCGTCACGCCGGCGTCGATCAGCACCTGCGCGCCATCGGCGAACGGGAAGAACGCGTCGGATGCGGCGACCGACCCGGTAGCGCGATCCCCCGCACGCTCGACCGCGAGGCGGCACGAGTCGACGCGGTTGACCTGCCCCATACCGACGCCCACCGTCGCGTTGTCCTTGGCGAGCACGATCGCGTTCGACTTGACCGCGCGGCACGCCTTCCACGCGAAGATCAGGTTCTCCATCTCGGCGTCGCTCGGGCGCTCGCCCGAGACGAGCTCCCAGTTCTTCGCGACCGAGACGATGTCGTCGGGGAAGCGGTCGGCATCCTGCAGGAGCAGACCGCCCGAGACGAGACGCACGTCCATGCGCTCCTGCTGCCAGTCGACAGGGAGCTGCAGCAGACGCAGGTTCTTCTTCGACTTGAAGACCTCGAGGGCGGCCGGCTCGAACGACGGAGCGACGATGACCTCGGTGAAGATGTCCTTGAGGTTCTCGGCCATCTTGAGCGTGACGGTGCCGTTCGCGGCGATCACGCCGCCGTACGCCGAGACCGGGTCGCACTCGTGGGCGCGCAGGTGCGCGCTCGCGATCGG
This sequence comes from Microbacterium sp. NPDC087665, assembly GCF_044743285.1. NCBI lineage: Bacteria > Bacillati > Actinomycetota > Actinomycetes > Micrococcales > Microbacteriaceae > Microbacterium > Microbacterium sp. NPDC087665. Next base: position 584,173 of record NZ_JBIUWD010000002.1, read on the forward strand.
ATCGAGGGCGTTCGGCGCGGTGGTGGCGATGCCGCAGGGGTTCGCGTGCTTGATGATCGCGACGGCGGGCAGCACCATGTCGTAGGCGGCGCGCAGCGCGGCATCCGCATCGACGTAGTTGTTGTACGACATCTCCTTGCCCTGCAGTTGCGTGGCCTGGGCGATGCCGTGACCACCGGCGCGCGTGTAGATCGCGCCGCGCTGGTGCGAGTTCTCGCCGTAGCGCAGGGTCGCGAGGCGCTCGGCCTGGATCGTGAGGTGCTCGGGCAGGTCGCCGTCGGCGTTGAGCGTGCCCTCGGCGAACCACGAGGCGACCGCGGTGTCGTAGGCCGCCGTGTGCGCGAAGGCGCGTGCCGCGAGCTCGCGGCGCTGCGACAGCGAGGTGCCACCGGCGGCGAGGGCCGAGACGATGCCCGGGTACGACTGCGGGGAGACGACGATCGCGACGTTGGCGTGGTTCTTCGCCGCGGCGCGCACCATGGCGGGTCCGCCGATGTCGATCTGCTCGACGACATCGTCGCCGACGGCGCCCGAGGCGACGGTCTCGACGAAGGGGTACAGGTTGACGACGACGAGTTCGAAGGGAGCGATGTCGAGGTCGGCGAGCTGACGCTCGTGGTCTTCGAGGCGCAGGTCGGCGAGCAGACCGCCGTGAATCTTCGGGTGCAGCGTCTTCACGCGTCCGTCGAGCATCTCGTCGACGCCGGTGACCGCGGCGACGTCGGTGACGTCGAAGCCGCCCTCGCGGATCGTCGCCGCCGTGGAGCCGGTCGAGACGATCTGCACGCCGGACTCGGCGAGCGCCGCCGCCAGCACCAGCAGGTCGGTCTTGTCGCTGACCGAGACGAGGGCACGGCGGATCGGCACCGTGTCGCGATCGCGGTACTGCGAGTGGTCGTGGCGGGGGCCGGCCATGTGTGGGCTCCTTCGTGCGTGCGTGAGGTGTCGTTCGTGGGAGAGGAAGAGAAAAGGTCAGGATGCCGGGTCGAGCGTCAGCTCGCCCGTGGCGATCCGGCGGACGACGTCGATCAGCAGACGTCGCTCGACGGGCTTGATGCGCTCGTGCAGGGTGTGCTCGGTGTCGCCCTCGACGATCGCGATGCGTTCCTGGGCGAGGATCGGGCCCGTGTCGACACCGTCGTCGACGACGATGACGCTCGCGCCGGTCTGCGATGCTCCCGACGCGAGGGCGTCGCGGACGCCGTGAGCGCCGGGGAACTCGGGCAGATACGCCGGGTGGGTGTTCACGAGTCGCGGCGAGTAGGCCGCGACGAGAGACGCGGGCAGCAGACGCATGAGGCCGCTGAGCACGACGAGATCCGGGTTCCAGACCGCGAGTTGCCGGCCAAGCTCTTCGCCCCAGGCCTCACGGCTCTCGTGCTCGTGCCACGGAACGGTGAAGCTCGGAATACCGAACTCCTCGGCATGGGCGAGGCCATCGGCTTCGCGGTCGGCGCCGACGACGATGACCCGCGCGGGGAAATCCGGATGGCGGGCGGCCTCGAGGAGGGCCCGAAGATTCGAGCCGGTGCCCGAGATGAGAACGGCGACCGTGAGCACGCGCCCAGTCTACCGGGGCGCGCACCGGCCTCTCACCGGGGGCGTCCGAGGGCGGATGCCGGTCAGTCGGGACGGTCGTCCACATCGCGCGGAGGGATCACGAACCCGGTCGCGTCATCGAGCGGCGCGGTCTCGGCGAACGCCGGGATCCCGTCGCTCTGCGCGGGCGCCACGACATCGAGACCGGAGTCGGATGCCGTCATCTCGGCGACCCATCGATCGGTGCGCTCCTCGGCGAGCTCGTCGCGGTTGCGCGGCGACAGCAGCAGGATCGCCGCTCCCAGCAGCACCTCACCACCCAGGGCGAGTGCGAAGGGACCGACGGCCGGCCCCACCTCGGTGAGGCGCCCCGGTCCGATCGATCCGCTCGCGAGCAACGCCGCGACAGCCGCGATGCCGGCCGTGAGCGCACCGATGCCGACGGCGATCGCCGCCCGGGGAACCATACCGAGAGGAGTGCCCTCCCACACCAGGCGCGAGCGCACGACCCACCCCGCCACCGCTCCTGCGGCGATCGGCAGCAGCACGACGATCAGCATCCAGATCGAGCCGTTCTCCGGTAGCAGGCCGAAGACGGGGATGCCGGGCACCACGCCCAGCTGCGTGCCGGCCGGGGAGACGGCGGTGCCGACGCCGACCGCGAACCCGGGGCCCGCGAGCCACGAGGCGGCCCAGACGATCAACGTGGGCAGGTAGACCAGCTGGCCGAGGGTGATCACGACCGCCCCGAGGGCGTCGACCCGCGCGGCCTGGAAGAGCGCGACCACCTCGCCGCCGCGCAGCAGCGTCATGAGGGCGAGGCCCGCGGCCGACACCGCGACCACAGCGACGAGCGCGAACGCCGTGCCGCGCACGATCGCCGCCGGCACCGGAGCCCAGTCGCCCCAGGCATCCATCCGGTCGTGCAATCGGTCGAGCAGGCCGCCGTCACCGTCGTCCCACGCCGCGCGCACAGCGCCGCACAATGCGCCGACGAGGTACACGGCGGCGGGCAGCACGATGGCGAGGACGAGCGACGTGTGCGCGGCCTCCAGCCGCGCCGTCAGCGCGACTCCGGCGGCGATCAGCGCGAAGGCGAGGGTTCCGGAGAGCATTCCGGTGAGCCAGGCGCCGGCGTTCGCCGCTCGTGCGCCCGAACGCGCGGCGAACAGCAGGGTGAAGACGAGGAAGGCGAGCGGGGCGACCGACACCGTGAAGATCGAGGCCTCGGCGGGGACGCCGACCGCGACCAGAACCTCCTGCGCGATGGTGACGTCGATCGGCACGCCGTGCCCGAACGCCCAGAGCGTGCCGGTGAGCGGCCAGAGCGCACCCCAGTCGGCCGTGGCGCCGAAGGCGAGCGTCCACAGGAGGGTCAACGGCGCCAGGATCACCACGAGTCCGACGGCCGCCGCGATGGCGGCGTCGAACGCGGCGAGGAGCGCGACGAGAAGGCGTTGCATAGCGATTCGAGACTACGACGAGAACCCGTGTGTCCCCCGGTGGGCGCGCGCGGTGCGGGAGAGACGATATCGTCTCATCCGGAGGTTCACCCGATGACAACTGCCCCGTCCCCTGCCCCCGCGACCACCGAGCCGAAGAACGCGGTCGATCGCTTCTTCGAGATCAGCAAGCGCGGATCCACTTTCGGCACCGAGATCCGAGGCGGCCTGGTGACCTTCGTCACCATGGCGTACATCGTGATCCTCAACCCGATCATCCTCGCCACACCCGACGTCGACGGCAATGTGCTGTCCGGATCCGCCGTCGCGGCGGCCACCGCGCTCACCGCCGGTGTGATGACCATCCTGTTCGGCGTGATCACGCGTCTGCCCTTCGCGTTCGCCGCGGGCCTCGGCATCAACGCGTTCATCGCGTTCTCCGTCGTCGGCTCGGTGACCTGGCCCGAGGCCATGGCGCTCGTGATGATCAACGGTGTGATCATCGTGCTGCTCGCCGCGACCGGCCTGCGCAAGATGATCTTCGACGCCGTGCCCGTGCAGCTCAAGCTCGCGATCACCGTCGGTATCGGCCTCTTCATCGCCTTCATCGGCTTCGTGAACGCCGGCTTCGTCACCGCGACGGGAAACCCCTCCCCTCCGGTCGACCTCGGCATCGGCGGCTCCGTCGCGTCTGTCCCGACCCTGCTCTTCGTGATCACCCTGCTGATCGGCGGCGTGCTGACCGCACTGCGTGTCAAGGGCGCGATCCTGATCGCCCTCGTCGGCGGCACCGTGCTCGGCGCCATCGTCAACCTCATCTGGCCGTTCGGTCTCGACTTCGGCTTCACCGGGGCGATCGTGGGTCTGCCCGACCTCAGCCTCGTCGGTCAGGTCGACTTCGGCTTCGACCTGCAGAAGGTCAGCATCGTCGCCCTGGTGATGTTCGTCTTCACGCTGCTCTTCTCGAACTTCTTCGACGCCATGGGCACCATGACCGGTCTCGCGAAGGAGGCCGACCTCGCCGATGAGAAGGGCGACTTCCCGCGCATCAAGTCGGCACTGGTCGTCGAGGGCCTCGGCGCGATCGCCGGTGGTGGCACCTCGTCATCGTCGGCCACCGTGTTCGTCGAGTCGGGTGCCGGCATCGGTGAGGGTGCGCGCACCGGCTTCGCCACGCTGATCACCGGCGCGATGTTCCTCGTCGCGATGTTCTTCACCCCGCTGACCTCGCTCGTGCCCAGCGCGGTCGCCGCCGCGGCGCTCGTGCTCGTCGGTGCGATGATGCTCGCGCAGATCAAGAACATCGATCTGAGCGACTTCCGGGTGCTCCTGCCGGTGTTCCTCACCGCCACGGTCATGCCGATGACCTACTCGATCGCCAACGGCATCGGCGCGGGCTTCGTCAGCTGGATCGTCATCAACGCGTTCTCCGGCCGCGCCAAGACGATCCACCCGCTGCTGTGGGTCGTGGGCGCCGGGTTCCTCATCTTCTTCGCCCGCGGGCCGATCGAAGCACTGTTCGGCGTCGGTATCTGACACCGAGACGACAAAAGGGGGCGGATGCTGCGGCATCCGCCCCCTTTTCGTGCGCCAAGCCGGCCGACTCGCGTCAGCGCAGAGGTGCCAGGCCGAACGGCGGAGGCGCATCCGGCGCCAGCAGACGGCGGTAGGTGGCCACCCGGCTCTCCATGAAGATGCCCCCGATGATGAACGCCACCGGCGCGAGGAAGGGCATCGGCCCGTATCCGCCCGTCAGCGCCATCATCACGGCCATCCCGACCCACAATCCGGCCACAATCCAGATGCCTGTCGCCACCATGCGCCCTCGACGCAAGAGAGCCGTCGTGGTCTGGTGGGCGTCGATGGACGAGCCGCGTGCCACCAGGGCGTCGGACCAGGCGAGCCCGGTCCACCACCGCAGGAGCCGCGGTCTCTGCGAGATCGCATACCATCCGGGCGCGGGATTCGTCGCGGGGATCATCGTTCCGGGCTTCTCGTCGCGCTCACGCCCAGAACCATACATCACGCGTCCCGAAAAGCCGTCCGGGCATGAAAGAAGGCCCCAGGGTGGAGCCCGGGGCCTTCATTCCAATGATAACTCAGTACTTCGTCTCGTCGCTGCGCTCCTCGCTCAGCAACCGGACGACGGCACGGGCTCTACCGATTCAGAGCGATTCGACGATCGCACGCATCAGGTCGGCGGCCTCGGACGGCGTCTTGCCGACCTTGACTCCGGCGGCCTCGAGGGCCTCCTTCTTGGCCTGAGCGGTACCGGCCGAGCCGGAGACGATCGCGCCGGCGTGACCCATGGTCTTGCCCTCGGGAGCCGTGAAGCCCGCGACGTAGCCGACGACCGGCTTGGTGACGTGCGCCTTGATGTACTCGGCCGCGCGCTCTTCGGCGTCGCCGCCGATCTCACCGATCATGACGATCGCCTTGGTCTCGGGGTCGGCCTCGAATGCGGCGAGCGCATCGATGTGCGTGGTGCCGATGACCGGGTCGCCGCCGATGCCGATGGCGGTCGAGAAGCCCAGGTCGCGCAGCTCGAACATCATCTGGTAGGTCAGGGTGCCGGACTTCGACACGAGGCCGATCGGTCCCTTGCCGGTGATGTTGGCCGGGGTGATGCCGACGAGCGCCTCGCCGGGGGTGATGATGCCGGGGCAGTTCGGTCCGATGATGCGGGTCGTGTTGCCCTTGCTCTGCGCGTAGGCCCAGGCCTCGGCAGAGTCGCCGACGGGAACGCCCTCGGTGATGACGACGAGCAGCGGGATCTCGGCGTCGATGGCCTCGATCATCGCGTCCTTCGTGAAGGCGCCGGGAACGAAGGCGATCGACACGTCGGCGCCGGTCTCCTTCATCGCCTCGGCGACCGAGGCGAAGACGGGGAGCTCGACGGCGTTGCCGTCTTTGTCGGTGTGCGCGACCGTGGTGCCGGCCTTGCGGGCGTTGACGCCGCCCACGACCTGGGTGCCCGCCTTGAGCATGAGGGCGGTGTGCTTGGTGCCCTCGCCGCCGGTGATGCCCTGGACGATGACCTTGGAGTCCTTGTTGAGGTAGATCGACATTTCTCTAGTCCTTGTGTCTCAGGCGTTCGCGAGTTCGGCGGCCTTGTCGGCGCCCTCGTCCATGGTGCTGGCCAGCGTGACCAGCGGGTGCGCGTACTCGGCGAGGATCGCGCGACCCTCGTCGACGCGGTTGCCGTCGAGGCGCACGACGAGCGGCTTGGAAGCCGCGGCGCCGAGGGTCTCGAGAGCGCCCTTGATGCCGTTGGCGACGGCATCGCACGCCGTGATGCCACCGAAGACGTTGACGAAGACGCTCTTGACCTGCGGGTCACCGAGGATGACGTCGAGGCCGGCGGCCATGACCTCGGCCGAGGCCCCGCCACCGATGTCGAGGAAGTTCGCGGGCTTCACGTTGCCGTGGTTCTCGCCGGCGTAGGCGACGACATCGAGCGTCGACATGACGAGTCCTGCGCCGTTGCCGATGATGCCGACCGCTCCGTCGAGCTTGACGTAGTTGAGGCCGGAGGCCTTGGCCTTGGCCTCGAGCGGGTCTGCGGCGTCCTTGTCCTCGAGCGCTTCGTGCTCGGGGTGACGGATCTCGGAGGCGTTGTCGTCGAGCGTGACCTTGCCGTCGAGGGCGATGATGTCGCCCTCTTCGGTGAGCACCAGCGGGTTGACCTCGACCAGCGTGGCGTCTTCGCCCTTGTAGACGTCGAACAGCGTGACGAACACGTCGGAGACCTTCTCGATGAGGTCTTCGCGGAAGTTCGCGGCGCGGGCGATCTCGACGGCCTTCGCCTTGTCGATGCCCGTCAGCGGGTTGACCTCGACGCGTGCGAGCGCCTCAGGACGCTCGACGGCAAGCTCTTCGATCTCCATGCCGCCCTCGACGGAGCACAGCGAGAGGTAGGAGCGGTTGGCCCGGTCGAGTAGCACGGAGAAGTAGAACTCCTCGGCGATGCGTGCGCCCTGGGCGACCATGACGCGCTTGACGACGTGGCCCTTGATGTCGAGGCCGAGGATGGCCTTGGCCGCCTCGTACGCCTCTTCGGGGGTCTTCGCGACCTTGACGCCGCCGGCCTTGCCACGACCACCGGTCTTGACCTGAGCCTTGACGACGACGACTCCGCCGATCTTCTCCGCGGCTGCCTTCACCTCCTCAGGGGTGTCAGCGACGATGCCGGCGAGAACCGGCACTCCGTACTTCTCGAAAACGTCTCGTGCCTGGTACTCGTACAGATCCACTGTGGTTCCTTCACTGGGCTGCTGTCTGGTAATTCTCTCGATGTCGAGACATCGACCAGTCCCACAGCCTACTACCTCGGCCTGGGCGCACTCTGCCCGCACGGCCTCGCCTCCCGCGCACGGGAGCGGTGACCTAGCATCGGAGCATGACTGAATCCGCTCCCGCGGCCGCGAGCGCGACACGCGTCGTCGCCGCCGCCCTCGACCTGTTCGCCGAGCAGGGCTTCGATCAGACGTCGGTGGAGCAGATCGCCAAGGCCGCCGGCGTCTCCCGGTCGACGTTCTTCCGCCAGTTCGGCGGCAAGGACGACGTCGTCTTCGCCGATCACGAACTGCTGCTCGACGTGCTGCGCGAGCACTTCGCCGCCTCGGAAGACGACCCCTGGTCGACGGTCACCGACGGGGCGATGCTGGTCTACCGCCACTTCGCCGCGGAGCCCGAGGTCGCGCGTCGCCGCTACGAGCTGGTGCGGCAGATCCCGGCGCTCCGCGAGCGCGAGATCGTCGCCGTCTTCCGCTACGAGCGCCTGTTCGACGAGTACCTGCGCGCCTCGCTCCCCGACCTCGACCCGCTGGATGCGGTGAGCTTCGCCGCGGTCGTCACGGCCGTGCACAACCACGTGCTGCGTCAGATGCTGCGCGGCAAGCGGGTTCCGGCATCCGCTCTCCGGCAGGCTCTCGACGTGGCCATGCGTCGCTTCGGGGTGCTGGCCGATGCCGAGGCTGCGCCCTCGGCCGACGATGTCGTCGTCGCCGTGTTCCCGCGCTCGATGCCGCTGGCGGAGATCACCCGACGGGTGCGCGCCGAACTCGGCTGACCCGACTCCACGGCGGAGGTCGTGGAACTGAGTTTCGAGGCGTACGATACTTGGTGCCACGAAGGAGTTTCCATGAGCACCGCAGCCTCCCCCGTTCCCGGCGAGCGCGTCTCGTCGTACGACATCACGGGACGACAGGACAGCGACTACTACGCCGTCTTCGCCGACATCCCCGCCGACGACCGCGCGGCCTGGGAGAGAGCGCAGGCGTACGTCGACGAGGTGGCCCCCCAGATGGCGGATGCCTGGGACCGTGCCGAGTACCCCCTCGCTGCCGCCCGGCGCATGGGCAAGATGGATCTGGTCGTCGACGGCATCGAGCATCCCGATTTGACCCGGCTCTCGCCCCTGGCAGCCGGCCTGGTCAATATGGAGATCTCGCGCGGCGACGGCTCACTGGGAACGATCCTCGCCGTGCAGGGCGGACTGGCGCTCCGCACGCTCGCGCTGTTCGGTTCTGCCGCGCAGCAGGAGAAGTGGCTCGCGCCCCTCGCCGACGCCAGCGTGCTGGGCTCGTTCGCCCTGACCGAGCCCGACCACGGTTCCGACTCCGTGTCGCTCGAGACGGTGGCGCGCCGCGACGGCGACAGCTGGGTGATCCGCGGCGCCAAGAAGTGGATCGGCAACGGAGCATCCGGCGGCATCACGTTCGTCTGGGCACGCGTCGACGACGAGACCGCAGACGAGCACGGCGCGGTGCGCTGCTTCCTCGTCGAGCAGGATGCCGCCGGCTACACCGGCACCGTCATCACGGGAAAGGCCTCGCTGCGGGCGATCCACCAGGCCCACATCCGGTTCGACGACGTGCGCGTGCCCCTCGACGCCGTCCTCCCCGGTACGAAGAGCTTCAAAGACGCCTCCGTCGTGCTCTATGCGACCCGCTCCGGCGTCGCCTGGTCGGCGCTCGGCCACGCGACCGCCTGCTACGAGGCCGCCCTCGCCTACGCCACGCAGCGCGTGCAGTTCGGCAAACCGCTGGCCAAGTTCCAGATGGTGCAGGAGCGCCTCACGCACATGCTCGAAGACCTCACCGCGATGCAGCTGTACTGCCGTCGCATGGCCGATCTCGAGATGGCAGGGCAGCTGCGTCCGACGCAGGCGTCGCTCGCGAAGTTCCACAACACCCGCGCAGCACGACGCATCGCGTCGACGGCGCGCGACCTGCTCGGCGGCAACGGCATCCTGCTCGAGAACGGCGTGATGCAGCACCTCGCCGACATCGAGGCGATCCACACCTACGAAGGAACCGAAAGCGTTCAGGCGTTGCTGCTCGGCCGCGACATCACCGGGATGAGCGCCTTCGCCTGACCCCGGCGCACGCGGCCGCGCGGCTCAGTTGCAGCCGCACCCGCCCGCGGGCGTCTTCACCATGAAGCACACGTCGCAGACGCCGTAGTCGCGCTCGGTGACCGGCGTCGAGGCACGCGCCGCGCGCGGAGCCGCCGCAGCCCGCGGCGTCGTCGACCGTTTCGTCGCCGTGCGCGCCTGCGGCACGACCCCGTACTCGCTCGGGTGACTGACGTAGAAGTACGGCGTCCGCCCCTCGCTGGGCTGCAGGCGCAGCCGCGTCGAGCCGATCACGATCGCCTCGTCTTCGGTGAAGCCGTTCGTGTACGTGCGCCCGATGTGCAGGTTCGCGTTGTCTCCGCGCCGCAGGGCTTCGATGTATCGCCCGCGGTCGATCAGTGCGGTCACGCCCACCGCCTCGACGATCGCACCGATGAACTCGTGGTTCACCGGGTCGATCCTGTGCGCGCGCAGCGCTTCGGCGAGGTTTCGGTATGGACGGGACGTGCCGGTGGGCGTAGGGCCCTGAACTTCATTCATCTGTTCCAGCATCGCACGATCGGCGGCCCTTTCGGACCGCATCTGTTCGAGACCGTCCGCACAGCGCGTGCAAGACTGGCGAGATGGCACGGGCGACGATCATCGGCAGTGGACCCAACGGCCTGGCGAGCGCAGTCTCCCTCGCCAGGGCCGGCTACGAAGTGCGGGTGCTCGAAGCATCCGACACGATCGGCGGTGGCGTGCGCACGATCGAATCCACGCTGCCCGGGTTCCGCCACGATGTGTGCTCGGCCGTGCACCCCGCCGCCCTCGCCTCGCCCTTCTTCCAGGCCTTCGGCCTCGCCGAGCGCATCGACTGGATCCGCCCCGACATCTCGTACGCGCACCCGCTCGACGACGGACGGGCCGCCATCGCGTGGCGCGACATCGACCGCACGGCCAACGCCCTCGGCGCCGACCGCGACGCCTGGCTCGCCAGGGTGCGCCCCCTCAGCCGCCATATCGACGGCGTGGTCGACTTCACCGGTCACCAGATCCCGCGCATCCCCCACGAACCGATCACCGCTGCCCGTTATGCGCTGCGGATGCTCGATCAGGGAACGCCGTTGGCTGCGCGGGCCTTCCGCACCGAAGAGGCCGCCGCACTGCTCACGGGGGTGCTCGCCCACGCCAACACGCCCCTCCCCTCGCTCGCCGGTGCCGCCGCGGGACTGCTGCTCGCCGCACTCGGCCACGCACAGGGGTGGATGTATCCGCGCGGAGGCGCGCAGCGCATCGCCGATGCGCTCGTCGCCGACCTCGAGGCCCACGGCGGCACGGTCGAGACGAACGCACACGTGACCGATCTGCGCACTCTCGACTGGGGCGATCCCCGCCAGGGCGACCTGCTGATCCTGAACACCTCGCCGCGGCTCGCACTCACCCACCCCGATGTGCCGGCGGGCTACGCCAGGGCGATCACGGCCTACCGGTACGGGCCGGCAGCGGCGAAGGTCGACTTCGCCCTCGACGGGCCGGTGCCCTGGGCGAACGCCGACGTCGCCCAGTCGCCGACGGTGCACGTCGGCGGCACTCGAGCCCAGGTCTGGGCCAGCGAGAACGCGGTCGCGCAGGGACGCGTGAGCGATCGCCCCTACGTGCTCACCGTGCAGCCCTCGATCTTCGACGACACGCGCGCGCCCGAAGGCAAGGCGGTGCTCTGGACATACATCCACGTACCTCTCGGCTCCGACCTCGACGCCACCGAACTCATCACTCAACAGGTCGAACGCTTCGCGCCCGGCTTCCGCGACCGCATCCTGGCCCACCATGCGGTGCCCGCGTCGTCACGCGAAGCGGTCAACCCGGCCGAGATCGGCGGCGACGTGCTCGGAGGGGCCTTCGACATGCTCCAGGCCCTGCGCCGCCCGACGCTGTCGCCCGCGCCGTGGCGCACGCCGATGCGCGGCGTCTACCTGGCCTCGGCCGCGACCCCTCCCGGCCCGGGCGTGAACGGGATGGCGGGCTGGCTCGCCGCCCGCACCGCCCTCTCCGACGCCGGACTCCCCCACGAGCTCGACGACCTGTTCGGCTGACCGCACACACGCCCCTTCCGCCCGTCGGATGCTGTCGCCAGGATGGACTCATGCGCTACGAGATCCCCGCGCCCATGCTCGCCAAAGCCGCTGGGTCCGTTCCGGACCCGGCGAAGACGCCGGGCGGGCTGCTCTACGAACCCAAGTGGGACGGCTTCCGCGGACTCGTCGCCTGGGACGGCGACACCGTCGAGATCGGCTCACGGGGCGCGAAGCCGCTCACCCGCTACTTCCCCGAGCTCGTCAAGGCGATCCCGCGCCTGTTGCCGGGACCCTGCCTGCTCGACGGCGAGATCGTCGTCGCGACGGGCGCCGCAGGCGCGCAGAGACTCGACTGGGAGGCGCTGAGTCAGCGCATCCACCCCGCGGCATCGCGCGTCGCACGGCTCGCCACCGAGACCCCGGCGATGTTCGTCGCCTTCGACCTGCTCGCCGAGGGCGACGACGATCTGCTGTCGAGCCCGTTCGCCGATCGACGCGCCCACCTCGAGGCGCTGATGGCCGGGGTGGAGCATCCGCTGCACATCACCCGCACCACCCGCGATCGCGAGGCCGCGGTGCGCTGGCTCGCCGAGTTCGAGGGCGCGGGCCTCGACGGGGTCGTCGCCAAGCCCCTCGACCAGCCCTACGCACCCGGCAAGCGCACGCTGATCAAGGTCAAGCACGCCCGCACCGCGGATGTCGTGGCTCTCGGCTACCGCATCCACAAGTCGGGCTCGGGCGTCGGGTCGCTGCTCGTGGGCCTCTACGACGCGGATGGATCGCTTCGCCAGGTCGGCGGCGTCGCCGCATGGAGCGATGCGCGTCGCCAGGAACTCGTCGAGGAACTCGCGCCGCTGGTGGAACGCGATGACGCCGGCGCCGCTGTGACCGGCGCCGGGGAAAGGTCGCGGTTCAGTGGGTCGAAAGACGTGTCGTTCGTGCGCCTGCGTCCCGAACGCGTGCTCGAGGTGCGGTACGACCAGCTCGAGGGGGCACGCTTCCGGCACACCGTGCAGTTCGAGCGGTGGCGCCCCGACCGCGAGGCGCGCTCGTGCACCTACGACCAGCTCGACACCGTCGCCGGGTACGACCTCGGCGACGTGCTGGGCTGAGTCAGTCGTCGCCCGCGGGAGAGCCGTCGGCATCCCAGTGCGCGGCGACCTTCTTGCTCGGCTGCACGCGCGGCGGCTCACCGGGCATCTTCGGGAACTCCGGCGGGAACGACAACTCGCCGAGGCCATCGGCGACGTCGCGCTCCCACCACTCGAGCAAGGTGTCGATGCGCCCCGGCGCCGACTGCTTCTCGGCCCAGGGGTCACCGATCTCCGCGAGACGCTGCGGCACGCTGCGCACCGTGAATCGCGTGGGATCGAGACCGTCGAGCTCGTCCCAGGCGACCGGCGTCGACACGGTCGCTCCCGGCAGCGCCCGGGGGCTGTACGCGCCCGCCATCGTGCGATCGCGGTTGGCCTGATTGAAATCGATGAAGATGCGCTCCCCGCGCTCTTCCTTCCACCAGCTCATCGTGACCTGCTCGGGCATCCGCCGCTCCAGCTCCCGACCGGCCGCGATCACCGCATGCCGCACGTCGAGGAACTCGTGCGTCGGCTCGATCGGCGCGAACACGTGCAGACCGCGGTTACCGCTCGTCTTCGCGAAGGCGTCGAGTCCGGCTTCGCGCAACACCTCACGCAGCCCGTGCGCGGCGACGACGGCATCCGCGAAGTCCGTTCCCGGCTGCGGATCGAGATCGATGCGCAGCTCGACGGGGTTGTCGGAGTCGGTCGCGAGCGACGCCCACGGGTGGAACACGATCGTGTTCATCTGCACGGCCCAGACGATCGCCGAAGGGCGGTTCAAAACGATCTGCGGATGCTGTCGCCCACTGTTGTACGTCACGGTGACCGCATCCACGTAGTCGGGTGTGCCCTTCGGGGGATTCTTCGAGAAGAAGCCGTCGCTGCCGATGCCATCGCGGAATCGCTCGAGCGACACCGGACGGTTGCCGTTGGCAGCCAAAAAGGGCTCGGCGACGAGCTGCGTGTACTCGGCGAGCTCGGCCTTCGTGATGCCGAGCTCGGGCCAGACCACCCTGTTCGGGCTCGAGAGCACGACCTCGCGCTCCCCCTCGGGATCGGCGACGGTCAGGGTCACGCGTTCTGAAGCCATGCACCGACCCTAGGGCGCGGGCAGCGCGCACGGAAGACCGTGCTGCGCCTGCTGCGCCGAGGTCAGGCCTCGGGTCAGCCCTCGGGCGCGGCCTCGGCCGTGGTGTCGGCCGCAGTGGCGAGTTCGACCACCGGGGCGAGGGCGTCGCGCTCGACGATCATCGTCGGCCCGGCCGGGTCGACGACGACGCCCGCCATCTCGGGGTGACCCGCGAGAACCTTCGCCAGCTGCTCCGGCTCGAAGGGCAGGGGCCGGTCGCCCCGACCGAGCGCGATGACCTCGAGCGGGTGCGAGAACAGCTGCAGGAAACGCTTTCCGTCGGTGGTCTGCGCCTCGGCGATGCCGACCTGGCCATCGTCGTTGCCGCCGTTGACCGCGACCCACATGCGGGTGCGTGTCAGGGCCTCTCCGACCTTGCTGGCCGAATCCTGCTCGCGCGGAGCCGCGACGATCGCCTTGACGACCATCTCGGTGTCGGCCTGCTCGAGCGTCTTCTGCAGCAGCTCTGTCGGGAAGACCACGCGGTGCGGGGCCGAGGCGTTGTCGATGATGAGGCCGGCGAAGTCTCCCTGCACGACCTGTTGCATGACCGACGTCGAGGGCTGCGCCACGGCGGATGTCGCCGCCGGGTCGGCCTCGAGCTTGACGGAGTCGCGCACGGCGGCCGCCGAGCTGAACGCGAGCATGAACTGGCGCTCGTCGTCGCGCACCACCGCGACCGCGAGCGGCTTGCCCTCGCTGATCTGCGCACGGGCATCGCCGTTCACGCGGATGTAGAGGTGACCCTGCAGTGCCTGACGCATGACGCCGAGCAGCTCTTCGTTGGTCGCGCCCTTCTCGACCTGCTGGAGGGCTTCGCGCAGCAGCACGTTGTCCTTCATGCCGGGAACGGATTCGGTCTGCTCCGGAGGAAGACCGGGCGCGAACGGAAGTTTGGGACTGGTGATCTCGCGCGCCTCATTGGCGGGAGCAGCAGCCGCGGGCGGGGCCTGCACCGGCGCGGCAGGAGAGGGCTTCTCGTCGGCGTCGGGGAGCGTCACGGCGGGGCCGGCCTCGGCTCCCATTCCCCGGAACGCCTGCACCGAGATGCCGATCGACGGCGCCGCGACGGGCGGCTCGACGGTCTCGGTCGGCTGCGCCTGATCGGATGCCGCCGCCTCTACGGGTGCGTCGGAGGCGGGTGTGACGGCATCGTCACCGGACTTCTTGCGGCGGGAGAACAGGGCCATATCTGTCAGCCTAACCCGCTGCGGCGCACGCCCGCTGCGCGCTAGATCTTCTCGATCGGTGCGACCTTGATGAGCAGCTTCTTCTGTCCCGAGGTGTCGAAGCGCACGTGCGCGATGCGCTTCGCGCCTTCTCCGGTCACCGCATCGACCCGACCCTCGCCGAAGTCGACGTGACGGATGCGGTCGCCGGCCTCGAGCTCGAGATCGCCGTTGTCGCGCACCTTGGCGGTGACACGGTTGGGGAACCGATCCATCGCGGTCGACAGCGGCTTGAGCGAGTCGCGCCCGGCCAGCGGCTTGACGGCGAAGCGGTCGCCGGAACCCGATCCGCTCGAACCGAATCCGCCGGGACGGCGAGCGTTCAGGGCCCGTGACTGCATGCCGCCGCGGGAATTGACGTCGCCGGGCGACTGACGCCAGTCGATGAGCGAGGCGGGGATCTCCTGCAGGAAGCGGCTGGGCATCGCGACCGTGACTTCGCCGAACTGCGCCCGGGTCATCGCGAGCGAGAGGTGCAGTCGCTTACGCGCACGGGTGATGCCCACGTAGAACAGCCGGCGCTCCTCCTGCGGTCCGCCGGGCTCACCCGCCGAGATACGGTGCGGGATGAGGTCTTCCTCGACGCCGGTGACGAAGACGGCGTCGTATTCGAGCCCCTTCGCGGTGTGCATCGTCATGAGGGAGACCGACCCGGATTCGTCGTCGAGATCGTCGGCGTCGGCGACGAGGGCGACATCGGTGAGGAAGTCCACGATCGTGCCCTCGGGGTTGTTGCGCGCGAAGTCGCGGGCGACGGCGACGAACTCGTCGAGGTTCTCGACGCGCGCCTCGTCTTGCGGGTCGCGGCTCGCCCGCAGCGCATCGAGGTAGCCGCTCTTGGCCAGCAGCAGGCTCAGACCGTCGGCGACGGTGGTCGGGGCGGGGAGCTCGCCGGTCGCCGGGAGCATGATGGCCGTCGCCTCGGCGAGCACGGCATCGAGATGCGCGATCGCCGCCTGGATCTTCGGGCCCACACCGAGCTGCGCCGGCATCGAGAGCGCGTCGCGGAAGCTGATGTCGTTCTCTTCGGCGAAGCGGGCGATCGATGTCTCGGTGACATCGCCGATGCCGCGGCGCGGCTTGTTGAGGATGCGCCGCACGGCCATCTCGTCGGCCGGGTTGGCGACGGCGACGAGGTACGCGAGGGCGTCTTTGATCTCGGCGCGCTCGTAGAACTTCGTGCCGCCCATGATCTTGTAGGGGACGGCCGAGCGGATGAAGATCTCCTCCAGCGCACGCGACTGCGAGTTGGTGCGATAGAACACGGCCATCTCGGAATACGCCATGCCCGCGCGGTGCAGCGCCTCGACCTCGTCGGCCACGAACTGCGCCTCGTCGTGCTGCGAGTACCCCGTGAAGCCGACGATCTTGTCGCCTTCGCCGCGGTCGCTCCAGAGCTTCTTCTCTTTGCGGTCGAAGTTGTTGCCGATGACCGCGTTGGCCGCCGACAGGATGTTCTGGGTCGAGCGGTAGTTCTGCTCGAGCAGCACGACGCGGGAACCCGGGAAGTCGCGCTCGAACTCGCTGATGTTGCGGATGTCGGCGCCGCGGAACGCGTAGATCGACTGGTCGGAGTCGCCGACCACGGTGAGTGATGCCCCCGGGAGCTCGGGGGTCGTGTCGGGTTCGAAGATCATCATGCCGTTCGAGGCATACGGGTCGGGGGCGTCGCCCGAGGCCGGCTTCGTGAGCTCGTGGATGAGCGCGTACTGCGCGTGGTTCGTGTCTTGGTACTCGTCGACGAGGATGTGACGAAACCGTCGGCGATAGGTGTCGGCGACCTGCGGGAAGGCGCGGAACAGGTAGACCGTCTGGCCGATGAGGTCGTCGAAGTCGAACGCGTTGGCCTTCTGCAGGCGGCGCTGGTAATCGCCGAAGATCTCGACGAACTTGCGCTCGGCCGGATCGGACATGTTGGCCTGGCGGGCGTAGGACTCGGCGTCGGCGAGCTCGTTCTTGAGCTTCGAGATGCGCGACTGCACGGATGCCGGGGTCAGGCCATAGGCGTCGGCCTCGTGCTCTTTCACCAGGCGCTTGATGAGCGCGCGCGAGTCGCCGGAGTCGTAGATGGTGAACGACTTGGTGAAGCCGAACTGATCGGCCTCGCGACGCAGGATGCGCACGCACGCCGAGTGGAAGGTGGAGATCCACATGCCGCGCGCCGCTTCGCCGACGAGGTCGGTGACCCGCTCGCGCATCTCACCGGCGGCCTTGTTGGTGAACGTGATCGCGAGGATCTGGCTCGGCCAGGCCTCTCGGCTGCGCAGCAGCGAGGCGATGCGCCGAGTGAGCACGCTCGTCTTGCCGGAACCTGCGCCCGCGACGATGAGCAGCGCAGGGCCGCGGTACGTCACGGCTTCGAGCTGCTGGGGGTTGAGGCCGGCGAGGAGGTCGTCCTGACCCTGCGGGCCGGCGGTTCCGGGAACGATGAGGGGAGCTTCGGTCATGGCCTTATGAGTCTAGGCCGCGCCACCGACACCGCCGACGGGCGGGCACGCGGGAGGGGACTGCGGAGGTGACCTCCGCAGTCCCCTCGTCGGGCGTCGCCGTGGTCAGACGCGCGCCTTCCGTCGCCGGCCGATGACGCCCCCAACCAGGAGAAGGATCAGCGCGAGCGCGATCGCCGCAGCGGGAAGCTCCGACCCGGTGGCGGCGAGGCTGCCGTCGGCCGCTCCCCCACCCGCCGCCGTGATCCGGAGGTCGCCCCATCCGAGCAGTTCTCCGTCGGCGGCGAACACGGCGATGCGGTGGGCACCGGCATCCGCAGCGGCCGGGATCGTGACGGAGATGCGCGCCGACGAATCCAGCGCCCCTGTCGCGAGACGAACGGGCTCGGAGTACAGCCACACGGTGACCTCGGTGCCGGCGTGAGACGCATCGAGCGAAACCGTGACCCGCTCGCCCGGAGCCGCCGCGGCGGGATTGATCGTGACCCCGTTGCGGTTGCCGTCGACGAGCGCGGTGCCGGGAAGCGGCGGCGTGCCGACGCCCGGGGTCTCGGTCTCGGCACCGGGAAGGGTGCCGACACGCAGCGACTGCGAGGCGAATCCGTCGGCGAACCACCATACCGGACGCTGTCCGTCGACCGACAGTGAAGCCGGAGCGGTGGCGAAGCCCTCGTTGTTGATGTCAGGCATCTCGGCAGGGCGGTCGTGGTGGGAGAGCCCCGGCTGCGCGGTCCCGTTGAGCGTGATCTCGGCCGAACGCCCACCGCATCCGTCGTCGCATACCGCCCACAGCACGCCGCGCACGCTGTCGTAGTCCAGTGCCATCACGCCGGTGAGGCCGGGGGCGATCTCCGACACCAGGGTCGCTCCTCCCCCTGCGGCGAGCGCGAACGCGTAGACATGGCCGGTGTCCTCGACCGCGACGAAGAACAGCCCGTCGCCGTGTCCCGCATAGAGGTCGGGGTCGTAGGCGGCACCGGTGTTGTCGTCGAACAGTGCGCCGTCGAGCGCCGAGTCCGGCACCCACTGCACGGCCTCCATGCCGAGGTTCGCTCCGACGGCGGGGAGCAGTGCGGTGAGGTCCCACTCCTGCTGCGCGATGAGGTCGCCGGAGGCGGAGTCGGGGTCGACTTTGAGCACGATGTTCTGGTTCACGCCCTTGGCGCTGTTGTCGCGCTCCGAGGCCACGTAGACGAAGCCCTCACCGTCGACGGTGATGCCCTCGGTGTCGGGACCGGCGGCGCCCGGGTCTCCGGCATCCTTCTGGAAGCGCACGCGCTTGCCGTCGGTCCAGCCGTCGATCTGGGTCACCGAACCGTCGGCGTGCGCCGCGAGCTTCCAGATGCGCCCGTCACCGTTGTCCACGGCCCACAGGAACGCGCCGTCGGCGGTCTCCTGCACGTCGAGACCCGAGCTGTCCTCGAGGAACGTCGGCGCCTGGTCGAGCACGCGCACCTCGGCCGAACCGGGCCACGGCGTGGTGGCGATCTCTCCCGCGCACACGTTCGGCTGGCCCTTGGTCGATTCGGCGGTGACGGCGAAGGCGCCGGTCGTGTCGGGGCAGCGACCCCACGTCATGGCGGCGTGGCCCGCACCCCAGGAGGTCTCATCGATGAGGAGGTCGCCCTCGAACAGGCGCACCGCATCGCCGTCGCCGAGTCCGAAGCCGAGAGCATCCCGCTCGATCACGAGGTAGCCGCCCGCGGCGATCGTCGTGCCGGCGGGGATCGTGTAGGTGTGGGTGTCATCGTCGTCCTTCACGACGATTCCCGCGACGTCGAGCGCACTCGACGTCGGGTTCACCAGCTCGATCCAGTCGTCGGGGGACCCGCCGTCGGACTCGACCTCGTTGATGCGCACAGGGTTGCCGCAGGCGTTGCGCAGGCCCTTGGTCGACACGGCGATGTCGGCGAAGTCTCCGGTGCCGTCGGCGCAGCGCGCCAGCACACCGTCGGCGTGCGCCGCGTAGGCGTGCTCGGCGACCGTGTTGCCTGTCGCGTCACGGATGGTCACGACGTCTCCGTTGCCGAGTCCGAAGACGAAGTTCGCGGGCTGGTCGAAGACGAAGTACCCGCCCGGCTGCAGCATCGTGCCGACCGGCAGCGGGGTGGTCTCGTTCGCATGCCCGATCGGGTCGTTGTCCATCACGGTCCAACCGGACACGTCAACGGCGGTCGCGCCGGTGTTGAGCACCTCGACCCAGTCGGTGGTGTCGGCGTTGGACTCGATCTCGTTGATGACGACCGACGGCAGCACGCAGGAGTTGGTCTCGCCGGGTGTCGCGTACGCGAGGACGAAGTCGCCCACGCCGTCGGGGCAGCGCGCGAGAGTGGCCGCCGCGGCATCGCCGTCGATCGCCGCGTGACCGTTCCACGGCTTCGTGTCGTCGACCAGGGTGCCGTTCGTGTCGAAGAGCCTGATCCGGTCGGCGCTGCCGATGCCGATAGGGTCTCGGAACGCCGTCTCGGCCCCGTCGACCAGGCCGATCGATCCTTCGTCGATGACCAGGTATTCACCGGGCGCGATGCTCGTGCCCGGGAGGAACCTCCAGCGGTGGTCGTCGGAATTGTCGCGGATCTCGTATCCCGAGATGTCGAAGGCGACGGTGCCGGGGTTGTAGAACTCGACCCAGTCCGCCGGCTGCGAGTCGACCTCGTTGATCACGATGGAGCCGTCGACCGGAGCCACCGAGCAGTCGTTCGCCGCTCCCGGAGTGGCGGCAGTGGCGTGTGCCCACTCCCCCGTGCCGTCGGGGCAGCGCGCCCAGACCGAGAGGGGCGCGGTGTTGGCATAGGCGTAGGAGTCGACGACCGCGCCGTCGGGCGCATAGAGCACGACCTCGTCGCCCTTTCCCAGCCCGAAGTCGAAGTCGACGTCCTTCACGAGCACCACGAACTCGCCGGGGGCCAGGTTCGTGCCGGCGGGCGCCTGGCCGAAGACATCCCGCTTCTCATCCGAGATCTTCCAGCCGTCGAGCGCGACCGTCTCGGAGC
This sequence comes from Microbacterium sp. NPDC087665, assembly GCF_044743285.1. Lineage (NCBI taxonomy): Bacteria > Bacillati > Actinomycetota > Actinomycetes > Micrococcales > Microbacteriaceae > Microbacterium > Microbacterium sp. NPDC087665. Next base: position 604,446 of record NZ_JBIUWD010000002.1, read on the forward strand.
CTGCGTTGTAGATCTCGACCTGGTCGACCAGGCCGGTCTGCGCGTCGTTGTAGACGATCTCGTTCAGGACGAGGGAGGATGCCGCGGCGGCCTCCGGGAGCTCCGTGGAGCGGTGGTCGGGCGAGGCGCCGAGGGCGGCAGCGGGGGCGGCGAGCAGGGCGGCCGCGCTGAGAGCGCAGACCACCGTGACCGAGACCCCGCGATGCAGGCGGGACATGGGACTCCTGATCGGGTGTGCGGGCGGGTGCCCGACCAGACCATCGATGCCGGATGGACGCGCGGCAACCCCGCGCTGTACGCGCGGTGCACGCGGGGTTGCCGTTGCCCGTCCGGCCCCTCACGGGGGTGCAGCCCCCTCAGGCGATGCGCGTTCCCGGAGGTAGCCGCCGCGCCGGCGTGCGGGTGCGCGACCAGGCCCCGGCGAAGAGCGAACCGGCGATCACGATCTGCACACCGAGACCGACGAACCAGCTCGGCACGGTGGACTCGATCACGTCGCTCGCCGTGTCCGAGGAGTAGTCGGGGTCGCATTCGTCCCATCGCTGCTCGAGCGGCGACAGCTGGGCGGTGCGCACGCCGTACTTGATCTGTCCGAACAGATCGACCGGGTATCCGTTGGGGCTGTACTCGGTGGGGGTGGCGTCGGCCAGCACGACGAAGGGGTTGGCGGCGAGCACCCACCACACGAGATCGAAGCGCGGGACCTCGTACGTGTACGTCTCCCATTCGTCGCAGATCGCGTTGCCGGACTGGTCGTACGGCCGGCTGTAGTTGGTCGCCTCGCTGCGTATCGCGAATCCTCCGAGGGCGAAGACGATGAGAGTGCCGATCGCGAGCGAGGCGACGACGAGGTAGGTCGTCGCGACGGAGAACAGCGGGCGCGCGATCAGGCCGCTCAGCCCCACGCCGATGGCGGCGACGATCACGATCTCCACCGCGAGCACCAGCAGCGAGATGAGCAGCACCAGGGCATCCGCACCGCCACCCACGAGCGAGAAGGCGAGGAACGGCAGCGCGACCAGCAGGAACGCTCCCCCGGTGGCGACGGCGGCGAGGAGCTTGCCGAGCATGATGTCGCCGGTCGATGCGGCGGTGACCTGGATCGCGGCGAGCGTCGCGGCATCCCTGTCGCCGTTGATGGCGTTGCCGCTGAGCGTGGGCGACACCAGCACGACCAGCAGCAGCACCATGTTCACGACGATCGAGTAGACCCCGGCTCCGGGGGCGTCTCCGTACGAGAAGACGGCGAATGCGAGCGCGGTGATGCCGAGGAGTACGACGGCGAAGATGCCCAGGAGCACGTACCAGCCCACACTGCGCAGGCGCTGCGTGAGTTCGAGACGGGCGATGGTTCCGATGTGCGCGATGCTCATGCTCCCGCCTCCGATCCGGTGCGGGGCGCAGGGGGCGCAGGGGGCGCCGGCTGCATTCTCGGCTGGTTGAGGTGGAGGAACGTGTGCTCCAGAGCGCTCTGCGCCGGCGCGAACTCCGAGATCGGCAGCTGCGCGGCGACGAGACGATGCAGCGCCGAGGCCGCCGATTCCTCGTTCTCGAATCCGATCAGCACCGTGCCACGGTCACCGCCCAGCGATTCGGGAGGAACGCCGAGCGTCGACGCCACCTGCCAGGCGTCGGCGCTCAACCGTTCAGCGGATGCTCCGACCAGGCGGATTCGCCAGGCGCGCACGGCGGCCGGAACGGCGGCCGCATCGACGACGGCCCCGGCCACGAGGAACACGGCGTCATCGACGACCTCTTCGAGTTCGGAGAGGATGTGGCTGGAGATCAGGATCGTGCGGCCTTCGGCGGCGAGGCGCCGCAGCAGCACGCGCAATTGCACCCGTGCTTCGGGGTCGAGTCCCGATGCGGGCTCATCGAGCAGCAGCACCTGCGGGTCGTGCACGAGCGCTCTGGCCAGCCCGAGCTTCTGCTTCTGGCCGCGGGAGAGCACCTTCGCCGGAGAGTCGGCGAGCGCGCCGAGATCGACCAGATCGAGCAGATACCGGGCGCGCAGCGCCGCATCGGCCGGCGAGATCCCGTACAGCCGGGCGGTCGTCACCATCGTCTCGCGCGCGGTGAGCGAGGGCCAGGCGCCGAGGGCGTCCGGCATCCACCCGAGGATCCGACGGGCCGCGAGCGGGTCCTCCGAGGGGTCGACGTCACCGATGCGGATGGTCCCGGTGTCGGGGGCGAGGAGGGAGGCGAGCATCAGCAGCAGCGTGGTCTTGCCCGCGCCGTTCGGCCCCACCAGGCCGGTCACCCGCCCGGGCTCAGCGCGCAGCGTCGCCGAGCGAACCGCCTGCACCGTCCCGAACGATCTGCTGACACCATCGACGGCGATTCCATTCATGCCGGCCAGTCTGGCATCAGGTCACGCGCGACCCGCGGACCTCCGGGCGGATGCTCAGGCTGCACAGCCGCGGATGGCACAATCGGCTCATGCGCACGATCCTCAACATCATCTGGGTCATCCTGGCCGGATGGGCACTGTTCCTCGGCTACATCCTGGCGGGGCTGCTGCTCTGCATCCCGATCGTGACCATCCCCTGGGCGATCGCCTCGTTCCGCATCGCGCGCTACGCGATCTGGCCCTTCGGTCGCGAGGTGGTGAGCAAGCCCACCGCCGGGGTCGGTTCCTTCCTCGGCAACGTGCTCTGGGTGATCCTCGCCGGATGGTGGCTCGCGATCGGCCACATCATTTCGGGCCTCGCGCTGTGCATCACGATCATCGGCATCCCGATGGGCATCGCCGACTTCAAGATGATCCCCGTCTCGCTCATGCCCCTGGGCAAGGAGATCGTCTCGACCCGCCGCGGGGCGTTCGATCGCACGCTCTGACCCGAGCGAGCCCCGATCTGGTGCTGTTCTGCATCGGATTCTGCTCGGCGCTCGACGGCCACCACCGCAGCGAGGATCGGGCGCTGTTCCTGGCACTGCGGGCGGAGCATCCGGAGCTCGATGGAATGATCGACGAACTCATGCAGGATCACTCGATGCTGTCGCACCTGCTGGGCAGCCTGCGCGAAGCCGCCGAGAGGCGCGAGGACCCGGCGACGATCGGGCGCCACCTCGACGCCATCGGCGCGATCATGGAGTCGCACTTCCGGTTCGAGGAGCGGGAGATCCTCGAACCGCTGCGCACTCTGACGCTCGAGCGCGAGGTCGCCGAGGTTCTCGGACCGCTCTGACCGGCTCTCAGCTGCGGAAGAACCCGACCCCGAGGTCGGGGTGGTCGACGAACACGCCGTCGACGCCGCTGCGGGCGATCACGCCCCACTCCGCCTCGTAGTCACCGAAGTCGCCCTTGCCACCGGCGCCGCGGAACTCGGGCGAGAGGAATCCGTTGTCGGGACGACACGTCCAGGTGAAGACGGTGAGCCCCCGGGCATGCGCGTCCGCGACGATCGTGTTGCCCCGCACGAGCAGCATCTTCTTGCTCACGCTGATGCCGTCGACCCTGCCGATGAGACCGTTCAAGCCCTTCGGCTCGACCGTCGCCTTGTACGTCAGAGCGTGCTTGCCCTGCGCGACCAACAGATCGTACGGGCGCCCCGTCGACTCGATCAGGTAGATGTACGACGCGGCGATGCCACGCCCGCGCAGGTCACCGAGGATCGTCGACTCGAAGCATTCGATCACCAGCGGGAGCTCTCCGTCAGCCCACCCAGCCGCGCGCAGATCGCGCTCGATCAGGGGCGCGAGATCGATGCCGATGCTGGCGAAGTAGGTGGCGTGCTTGACCTCGAGCACGACGCCGATCTCGCGGCCATGCTCGATGGACCCGTCGCGGACGATGTCGAGCACATCGATCAGTCGCAGGATCTTCTGGGCGCCGTCGAAGCTCGCACTCGTCGCGCGCACCTCGGGAAGCCGCTCGCGCACCCGCAGCGTCGACAGCTCGTCCCAGGTGAAGTCCTCGGTGAACCAGCCCGTCAGCGCCTGGCCGTCGACGCGCTTGGTCGTCTTGCGATCGGCGAATTCCGCATGCTCCGCCACATCGGTCGTGCCCGAGATCTCGTTCTCGTGCCGCACCACCAGCACGCCGTCCTGGGTCGCCACGACATCCGGTTCGACCGCATCCACGCCCATCGCCAGCGCGAGCTCGTACGAGGAGCGGCTGTGCTCCGGACGGTAGCCGGGCGCACCGCGATGCCCGATGACGAGAGGAGATTTCCTGGGCACGCTCTCAGCGTAGAACACCCCACCCGGCGCTCCGCCCGAGTATCGTAGAGGAAAGCGACCTACGACCCCCTTTTGGAGTGAGGCCCACGATGAGCAACTTTGCTTTCAACAACCCGGCGTTCAAGCAGCAGGATCCGCGCAACGTCGCGACCTACCCCGGCGCCCCGCAGGCTGCTCAGGGCGCGCAGACCGCGTCGTTCCAGCACGCCTCGGTCGATGCCGCGACCAACGCGCAGCTTGAGGGCATGTACGCGGCCCCGCCCGCCGGATCGATCGAGACCGACCGCATGTCGGTCGAGGACACCGTCTGGAAGACGGCCGGTCTGTTCGCGATCCTCCTGGTCGCCGCGGCGGTCGGCTGGGTGTGGACGCTCGGCGGAGTCCAGGCGATCCCCACCGAGAACATCTCGATGCTTCCGTGGATCATCGGTGCTGCAGGCGGCTTCGTGCTCGCCATGGTCATCGCGTTCACGTCGCGCAAGAAGGTGCGCCCGCCGCTGATCTTCGCGTACGCGGCCTTCGAGGGTCTCTTCATCGGTGGCATCTCGGCGTTCTTCGAGGTCATCTGGCCCGGCATCGTCATGCAGGCCACCCTCGCCACCATCTCGGTCGTGGGTGTCACGCTCGCCCTCTTCGCCAGCGGCAAGATCCGCGCGTCGAAGAAGGCCACCAAGATCTTCATGATCGCCATGGTCGGCTACCTCGTCTTCTCGCTGCTGAACCTCGTGCTCATGTGGACGGGCGTCCTCCCGCAGGACCAGGCCTTCGGCCTCTACAGCCAGTCGATCGCCGGTATCCCGCTCGGGCTGATCATCGGCGTGCTCGTGGTCATCATGGCTGCGTACTCGCTGGTGCTCGACTTCGATCAGATCCAGCAGGGCGTGCGCAACGGCGCACCGCGCAAGTACGGCTGGCTCGGTGCCTTCGGCATCATGGTCACCGTCGTGTGGCTGTACGTCGAGATCCTGCGCATCATCGCGATCGTCCGCGGCAGCAACTGACGCATTCTCATCGCGAGAGGCCCGTTTCCTTCCGGAGGCGGGCCTCTTGCCATGCCCGGGCTCGCTGCGCAAGGGGGTTCCTGGAAGATCGCTGGGAGAGCACGATCGGAGATCACAGACGACCGTCGTCTGACAACAGGAGGTCATCATGAGCTTTCTCGGTTTTCTTCTTCTCGGTCTCATCGCCGGGGCCATCGCGAAGCTGATCCTTCCCGGCAAGCAGGGTGGCGGATGGTTCGTCACTCTCCTGCTCGGCGTCGTCGGCGCATTCCTCGGCGGCTGGCTCGGCAGCCTGATCCTCAACCGTCCTCTCACAGAGTTCTGGGATCTGGGCACGTGGCTCCTCGCCATCGGCGGCTCGATCATCGTTCTGCTGATCTACGGCCTGATCGTCGGCCGCGGCAGCAAGGTGCGCGACTGATCGCACCAGCAACTCGACGCCCGCCCTCTTCGGCTGCTCCGGCACTCCGAAGGGGGCGGGTCTATGTCGTGCGCCCGAGAGCCTTCTGCTCCAAGAGGGTGCGCTCGCGATCGTTGCCTGCGAGCCCCGCGGCGACGGCGAACTCGCTGCGCGCCTCGTCTTCGCGGCCCAGGCGACGCAGCAGTTCCGCGCGCGTCGCCGGCAGCAGGTGGTAGCCGGGCAGCGCTCCGGATGCGGCGAGCTGGTCGAGAATGCGCAGGGCGGATGCCGGACCCGTCGCCATCGCCACGGCAGCAGCCCGATTCAACTCGACCACCGGAGACGGCGATAGCCGCCCGAGCGCTTCGTACAGCAGCACGATCTGCTCCCAGTCGGTCTCGTCGACCGATGGGGCGACTGCGTGGCGCTCGGCGATGGCCGCCTGCAGGCCGTAGGCCCCGCGTCCGCGCCCGAGAGCATCCGCTCGCGCCAGCGCCGCGCGTCCGCGAGCGATGCGCCCACGATCCCAGCGACGGCGATCCCAGCGACGGCGATCCTCATCGGCGAGCAGCACCGGCTCGCCCTGCGCATCGGTACGGGAGGGGAACCGGGCCGCGGTGAGCTCCATGAGCGCGAGCAACCCGTGCACGTCCGGCTCCCGCGGCATGAGCGCCGCGAGCACTCGTCCCAGACGGATGGCCTCGTCGCCCAGATCGACGCGCAGCACATTCGACCCGCTGCTCGCCGAGTGCGCCTCGTTGAAGATCAGGTAGATCACGCCGAGGATCGCGCCGAGTCGCGCCGTGTGCTCTTCGCGCGGCGGCACCTCGAAGGGCACGTTCGCCGCCGCGAGAGTCTTCTTGGCGCGCACGATACGCTGCTGGACCGTCGCCGTCGGCACGAGGAACGCCCGGGCGATCTCCTCGCTCGACAGCCCGCCGACCACACGCAATGACAGCGCCACCTGCGCTTCCTTCGAGAGCACCGGGTGGCACGAGATGAACAGCAGACGCAGCACGTCGTCGTCGACGGCATCCGGATCCCACGGCGGGGCATCCGCCGACTCCGCCTGCTCGCGCTCCAGGTCGTGCGCGATGACCGCGAGCCGCTCGTCGAGACGTTCACGACGCCGCCACCGATCGATCGCCTTGCGCTTCGCGACGGCGGTGAGCCAGGCGGCTGCGTTGCGGGGCACGCCCTCGACCGGCCACTGCTGCAGCGCGTCGAGCAGCGCCTCCTGCGCGAGATCTTCGGCGAGCCCGAACTCCCCCGTCATGCGGGTGAGCGTGCCGATGATCTTCGCCGAGTCGATGCGCCACACCGCGGCGACGGTGCGCTCCACCGACCCTGTGCCGGGAGTGGAACGCACCGCATCGCCATCGGCAGACGTGGTCATCTCACTGCTGGGCGCGCTGCGCGGCCTCGTCGCGCCAGCCGGCTTCCTTCTCGATCCACTCGTTGTCGGCGGGGAAGTCCGACATGTCGGTCACCCGACGCACCTCGAGGAACGATCCCGCCCCGAGCGGCGCGCGGCTCGCCCATTCCGCTGCCTCTTCGCGGCTCGACACCTCGATGATCCAGAACCCGTTGAAGAGTTCCTTGGTTTCGCCGTAGGGGCCGTCGGTGATGAGCGGCGTCTCGGCGCTGAAGTCGACGACGAAGCCCTCCGCAGCGTCGGTCAGACCCTCACCGGCTGCCAGCACACCGGCCTTGATCATCGACTCGTTGTACTTCCCCATGGCCTCGATGACCTGCTCGAAGGGGATCTCCTTGTAGGCCGCGACTGCTTCGTCGGTCGAGCGCATGATGAGCATGAACTTCATGGTGTTCTCCTTGATCGATGGGATCGTCGTTCGACCCTCTCATCAAAGACGTCGAACGGGAATGACGCCGATCGACATCGCCCCGACAATATTCTGAGATTTCGTCCGGCGCCATGGAAAGGGCGCAGAAAGCGGCTCCTCAGCGGCGCGAGGGGCGGCGCACGGCGCCGTCGATCACGGCTGTCAACGCGGCCAGCGACTTCTCGGGGCTCCACGCCGCGGCGACACCCGGCGCCTCGGCGCTGAGCCGCGCGAGAAGCTCAGGGTCGTCGAGAACTCCCCGCACCGCGGCGGCGAGCCCTTCGACATCGGCGTCGGGAACGAGCACTCCCCCACCGGCCCCCAGCACGTCGCGGATGCCGTAGCGCACGTCGTACGAGACGACCGGCGCACCGTGCAGCAGTGCTTCTACGATCGAGAGCGGCTGGCCCTCGAAAGCCGTCGCCGTGAGCACGAGCGACGCCCGGTCGAGAACGCGTCCCGGATCGTCGGTATACCCGGCGAGCACCACGCGGTCGGATGCGCCGAGTTCGTCGATCAGAGCCTGCAGGCGCTCCTGTTCCGGCCCGCCTCCCCAGATCTCGAGACGGGTGCCCGGCACGTCGGCACCGAGGAACGCGCGGATCGCCTGATCGACGCGCTTGCCCGGAGCGAGCCGCCCGAGCACTGCGACGAGTCCGGGTTCGCGCAGATCTTCGCGCACGGTGACCGCGGGGATCGGGTTCGGGACGACCTCGTGCACCGCCGCATCGCCGAAGCGGGCCACGACATCGTCGCGCTGCGTCGCGGTGGGCCAGATCACGGCATCGAAACGGTCCGCGATGCCGAGCCAGCGCGTCCACAGCGGGTTCATCGGAGCATCCGCCGTGTACGGGGCCTCGAGGTGGATCGTGTGGATCGTGTGCAGGATGCGCACCCGGGGTTCCGACCAGCCGACGATCAACTCACCGAGCTGTCGAGACTCGCAGATCACGACGATCGGGCGCTCGTCCAGCCCGGCGGCGAGGTGCTCGAGCCATGCCCGGTAGAGTCCGCCGAAGCCGGGAACGCCACCGATCACAGAACCGGTCGCATCGTAGATCTGCACGGGCTCGCGGCTCAGGTGCCAGTCGGGGTCACCCGAAATCACGGGCAACGCCACGACCGGGCGCCCCTCGGCATCCGCGATCACGCGGTACTCGACGTCGTCGGCGGGGATCAGTGCCGCGTCGGCCGCATCGCGCAGCCAGACCGCCGCTCCGCCCGCCTCGGAGGCCGCCTCATCGAAGAGGTTACGCAGACGAGAGGCGTCGACGAGCGCGCCGCGCGCGGCGAACGTCGCCCGGTGCTCCGCGTGAGCGGCCGCCGTGCCGGGATCGAACGTCAGCAGCTGCGGACCGAGGCCCTCGGCGACGCCTGCTCCCGCGAGCTGCCGGGCGCGCGACAGCGTCGCGATCGTGTATCCGCCGTCGAGATCGGGGATCAGCCGGCTCGACAGCACCAGGTACTCGGCATCCGGCAGCGTGCCGGACACCGTCTCAGGCGAGAGAGACACTCTCGCCCGTCACTCCCACTCGATCGTTCCCGGCGGCTTCGACGTCACGTCGAGAACGACGCGGTTGACGTCGCGCACGCCGTTGGTGATGCGGTTCGAGATCTTCGACAGCACGTCGTACGGCAGACGGGTCCAGTCGGCCGTCATCGCGTCTTCACTGGAGACCGGACGCAGCACGATCGGGTGCCCGTAGGTGCGGCCGTCGCCCTGCACTCCCACCGAACGCACGTCGGCGAGGAGCACGACCGGGCACTGCCAGATCTCCTGGTCGAGACCGGCCTTGGTGAGCTCCTCGCGAGCGATGGCGTCTGCCTCGCGCAGGATCTCGAGGCGATCGGCGGTGACCTCACCGATGATGCGGATGCCGAGGCCGGGGCCGGGGAACGGCTGACGACCGACGATCGCCTCGGGAATGCCGAGCTCGCGGCCGATCGCACGGACCTCGTCCTTGAACAGCGCACGCAGCGGCTCGATCAGTTCGAAGTCGAGGTCGTCGGGGAGGCCGCCCACGTTGTGGTGCGACTTGATGTTCGCGGTGCCCGCACCGCCGCCGGACTCGACGACATCGGGGTAGAGCGTGCCCTGCACGAGGAACTTGACCGGGGCGCCGCCATCGGCCTTCGCCTCTTCGACGAGATCGAGCTGCACCTTCTCGAAGGCGCGGATGAACTCGCGCCCGATGATCTTGCGCTTCTCCTCGGGGTCGGTGACACCCTTCAGGTGACCGAGGAACGTGTCGGCGGCCTCGACAGTGATCAGGCGCACACCGGTGGACTCGACGTAGTCCTTCTCGACCTGCTCGCGCTCGCCCTTGCGCAGCAGACCATGGTCGACGAACACGGCGGTCAGCTGGTCGCCGATGGCCTTGTGCACGAGCGCGGTGGAGACCGCGGAGTCGACGCCGCCGGAGAGAGCGGAGATGACGCGGGCGTCACCCACCTGCTCGCGGATGCGCTCGACCTGCTCGGCGATCACGTTGTCGCTGTTCCAGTCGGAGGCGAGACCGGCACCCTTGTGCAGGAAGTTCTCGAGCACCTGCTGGCCGTGGTCGGAGTGCTTGACCTCGGGGTGCCACTGCACACCGTAGAAGCCGCGCTCCTCGTTCGAGAACGCGGCGACCTTCGTGGCGTCGGTCGTGGCGAGCACTTCGAAGCCCTCGGGGGCGCGGGCGACCTGGTCGCCGTGGCTCATCCAGACGTTCTGCGCCGCGGGCTGTCCGCCCAGCAGCGTTCCGCCGTCACCGGTGATGACGGCATCCGTCGCCCCGTACTCGCGCAGGCCGGTGTTCGCGACCTCTCCACCCAGCGTCTGGGCCATGTACTGGAACCCGTAGCAGATACCGAGGGTGGGAACGCCGAGGTCGAACACCGCGGGGTCGAGCCGCGGAGCGCCCTCCTCGTAGACGGACGAGGGTCCGCCCGAGAGGATGATCGCGACCGGATTCTTGGCGGCGATCTCTTCGGCGGTGGCGGTGTGCGGCACGATCTCGCTGTACACACCCGCCTCGCGGACGCGGCGTGCGATCAGCTGCGCGTACTGCGCGCCGAAGTCGATGACGAGCGCGGGACGCTGCTGGGTCTCGGACTGTTCGGTCAACGGATGCCTTCCGTGGCAGGGGCGGGAGCCTCGGCGGCTTCCCTGGTGGCGAGGTAGGTCTTCACTTCACGAGCCACGATCGACTCCATGAAGAAGGACAGCAGCGGGATGACGCCGCCGAGTGCGAGCAGGATGAAGCGCGGGAACGGCCAGCGCATCAGGCTCCACATGCGGAAGCATGCGAAGAGGTAGACGACGTAGAACCAGCCGTGCGCGACGAGGATGAACAGCGACAGGTTGAACCCGTCGCCCAGAGACGTCATCTCGCAGGAGTTGGTCCAGGGGGCGAACAGCGACCACCACTGGCAGTCGGCACCGGCGAGCACACCGGCGAACCACACGGGACCACCGGACCCACCGAGGAAGAGTTCGAGGTGGATCGGCGTGTACTTCAGCACCATCTCGGTCAGCAGCAGGAGCAGCATGACTCCGGTGATGATCGACGCGATCTGGTAGAACTTCAGCGCACCGCGGATCGCCGGAAAGCTGGCGACTTTCGGTTCGGGCATGCGACCAGTCTAGCCGGGGACTCCGAGCGCTCGACGCCCGCTCGGGCACGACGGAGGCCGCCGGGATCACTCCCGACGGCCTCCGCTTTCGTCAATCGAGGAACAGCGTCAGAACCATCCGCCGATCACACCCCACAGCCAGTCGAGGATCGCACCGATGATGCCCCCGATGCCGCCGGCCTTGGCGACGGAGACGGTGGCCGTGGCCTCGTCACCGTCGGCCTGCGACACGGCGACCGTGTAGGTCCCGGCCTTCGTATTCTTCGGCACCGTCACCGATGTGGCGAACGAGCCGTCGGCCGAGACCTGGATCGTTCCGACATCGATCGCCGCGCCGGATGTCGGACGCAGCTGCACCGTCACCGTCTCGCCCGGCTCGTATCCCGACCCGGTGATCGGGAGCTTCTTGCCCGCGGTCACCTTCGAGGATCCGAGGTCGATGGTGCCGGCGAACTCCGCCTCACCCGTGACCGTGAACGGCGCCTGCACCGTGGTTCCGGTCGAGGCGACGGCGACCGTGAGCTGCTGCTCGCCGGTCACCCCCGCGGGAACCGTGAAGGTGAGCGTCGCACGACCACCCTCGTCCGTCGTGTCGACGATGGTGGGGTCGACCGCACCGGAGGCGAGCACCGAACCGCCCAGCGACACCGTCACCTCACCCGGTGCGGGCTCGCCCGCACTGAACGCGAGCGACGACAGTGCGACGGTCACCTGGTCGCCGGCGCTGTAGCCGTCGGCATCCGGGGCGCTGACCGCGACGCCGACCGCGCGCTGAGCGAGATCGGGGGTCGCTGTTCCGTTCGCGTCGAACCAGTCGACCATCGACTGCAGGTCGATCTTGCCGGTGTCGCGCTTGTTCGTGCCCTCCTTGAAGGTGAAGAAGTTGTCACCTCCGGCGGCCAGGAACGAGTTCGCCGCGACCGTGTATTCGGCCGTCGGATCGATCGGTTCGCCGTCGAGCGTGATCGAGGTGACCCGCGACCCCTGCGCCGCGGTCGGGTCGTAGGCGTAGACCAGACCCTCCGAGACGCCGAGCTTGAGGAACGGCCGTGCCGACCCCGTGGGTTGCCACTGCTCTTCGAGAACACCCTTCAGCTGAGCACCGGTGAGGGTGAGCGTGACGAGCGTGTTGGCGAACGGCTGCACGGTGGCGGCCTCACGGTAGGTGACGTTGCCGGCGGGATCGGATGCTCCGCCCGACGCGTACGTCAGGTTCGCGCGGATTCCGCCGGGGTTCATGATCGCGATGTCGGCACCGGTCGACCACTTCTGCACATCGGCGACGAAGTTGCCGATGGTGGACTCGCCACCGCGGTTCTCGGCCCCGCTCGTCTGACGTGCGCGGTTGAAGTCGGCGGTGATGTCTCCGACCTTGATCGCACCGAGGACATCGGCCTCGGCCTTCGCCGCGGCGACGATCTCGGCCACCTCGGGGACGGCCGGGTAGAGCGGCTGCCCGTTGGCCGTGAGGGGCTTGATCTCGTTGGTGATCGAGATCAGGTCCTTCGTGGTCGGATCGACCTGGATGTTCATCAGCCCGAGGTTCTCGCCGTACTGGCCCGCCGAGACGACCGGGCGGCCGTCGATGACGTGGTTGTAGGCGAGGTGCGTGTGCGCCGACACGATCGCATCGACGTCGTCGTCCACGCCGTAGACGATCTCGCCGAGGGGCGAGTCCGGCGTGACGGCGGCGATGTCGGTGGTCTCCGCGCCCTCGTGCACGAGGAGGATGATGACATCCGCCTCGCCGTTGGACGCATCGCCATCGCGCAGGTCGTCGGCCACTGCGTTGACCGAGTCGGGGATGCTGCGCACCTCGAGGTCTGCGATCCCTTCCGGAGACACGAGCGAGTCGAGGTCTTCGGTCACTGCGCCGATGAAGCCGACCTTGACGCCGTCGAGCTCCTTGATCCAGGCCGGAGCGAGCGCGGGCTCACCGGTCTCGGTGACGAACACGTTCGAGGAGATGTACTCCCAGTCCGCTCGGTCCTGCACGCGGTCGCGGAGGTCTTCCCAACCTTGGTCGAACTCGTGGTTGCCCGCGGCGCTCACATCGAGTCCCGCCGCGTTCAGCGCGTCGATCGTGGGGTTGTCGTCGTTGATGAACGATGTGAAGGTCGAGGCGCCGATCAGGTCGCCCGCTCCCGCGAAGATCGTGTTCGGATTCTCCGATCGGAACTGCTGCACCGCTCCCGCCACGACCGCGGCGCCGGCGGCGGCACCGTCGGCCTCGATCCGACCGTGGAAATCGTTGATCGTCACGACGTCGATGCTCACCGGAGGGATCTCCGACGAGACGCCGACGATGATCGGGTCGTGGTCGCTCGACCGGTACGGAGTACCCGCCTCGGTCGCGCCGAACGCGTAACCGCGGTCGCTCCACTCGGGCGAGTTGATGCCCCAGACCCCGGCACCGGTGATCGACGCCGTCAGCGACGGCGACGCGATGACGTGATCGAGCGAGCCCAGCTCGCCGTCGAACGAGTAGGTGTACTGCCCGTCGGTCTTGTCGGCGACGAGGTCGCTCCATCCCTCCGACGTGAACACGTCGATCGGGTCTTCCTTGCCGTACGCGTTGAAGTCTCCGATCAGCAGCATGTCGCTGCTGCCGGTGGTCTCCTCGAGCTCGGCGGTGAAGTCCAGGACGGCCTGTGCCTGCGCCACGCGATCGGCGTTGAAGAAGCCCTGCCCGTCGGCGGGTTCTGCTCCTGCCCCCTCGGGCGGCGACTTCGACTTCAGGTGGTTCGCGACCACGGTGACCACGCGCCCGTCGATGTCGAAGGCCTGGGCGATCGGCTCGCGCGCGTTGCCCCAGACCGTCTCGTCGACGATGGTCTCGCTGTCGCCGACCGGGGAGACCGCATCCTTCTTGTAGATGATCGCGTTGGTGATGTAGTCGGTCGTCGCCGCGTCGTTCAGCGCGCTCGGCGTCGGCACGTACGCCCACACCTCGCTGCCGGCGGCCTCGTTGAGCCCGGAGACGAGATCGGCCAGTGCCGTGTCGATGGGCTTGCCCAGCTTGACCGAGTTCTCGATCTCCATCAGCGAGACGATGTCGGCGTCGAGTCCGTTGATGGCCGCGACGATCTTCGACTTCTGGATCGCGAACTGCGCCGCGTTCGCGGCTCCGCGGGCGTCGGCGTTCTCGGTCTTCAACGTCGTGAAGTAGTTGAAGACGTTGAACGACGCGACCTGCACGTCACCGCCGACATCCGGAGCGGATGCCGTGCGGGGGTTGGCCGATTCAAACCCGACCTTGAGGTCGGCGGGCGAGGAATCGTCGATCGGCACGGTCGGCTGCAGGCGCCAGTCGTCGAAGCCCCACTGCAGGATGTAGCCGCTGTCGCTGAAATCGACGATGTCGCCGTTGCGCACGACCGTATCGGTGGTGAAGTACGGCTGGTGGCCGGGGTGGTTGTTGTTCGTCACCTGCAGAGACCACGCGTCGTCGAGCAGGATGCGGTCAGCGCGGTTGGCCGCGGCGATCGCGGCGGCGTCGGCACCCGGACGCGTGGTCTCGGTGCTCTTGACGTTGAGGTCGCCGGGGTTCAGCCAGAGCGTTCCGAAGTTGTAGAGCTGGTGGCTGGATGCCAGGCGATACGTGCCGGCCGGGGCGACGAGCATGTTCTCGTACTGCTCGCGATCGGTGCCGACGACCGTGTCGGGCAGCGGCGTGACCGCGGGAACACCCGCACCGGCCGTGAGCACCTCGATGCCGGTGAGCGCGGTGGGGTTGATCTGGGTCTGGCCGAAGTACTCGCTGACCTTGCCGGTGACCGAGATGAGGTCGCCGATCTCGAGTCCCGGCGCGAGGGCGTTGAGGTACACGAACACGCCGTCGGATGCCCCGGGAGTGGGGTCTTCGGCTCCGCCGGAGCCCTGCGTCTGGATGACGATGCCTTTGTAGCCGCCGGTGCGGTAGTCGGCGGTGACGACACCCTCGACGGTAACGGTCTGACCGCTCACCGGAGAGACGTCGGTGGTGCCCTGCACCTCGGCGATCGTGTGCGTCGCCGGCGTTGCGGCGGCCGCCGCAGCCTCGTCGGCCGGCGCCTGTTCGGCGGGCGCCTCTTCGGCTGGCGCTTCTTCGGTCGCCGGCGCTTCGGTGGCCGGTGCTTCGGCGGGCGGGGGCGTCGTGGTGTCGACCGGCGCGCTGGAGTCGGGCGTGGGGGATGCCGGGGCTTCCGTCTCGGTGCTCGACGACGCGGGGGCGTCGACCGGCTCATCGGTGGCGGATGCGGGCACGGCGCCGAGCGACCCGAAGGCCAGCGCGACGGCTGTGGTTACGGCGAGAGCGCCGGCGCGCCCCCGCTTGCGGTGTTCGGACGACTCGGCTCCCGGGCGGGCGTCGTCGTGGGGGGCTGACATGCGAACGGTCTCCTCGTCATTGTGGATTTCGGTGACGGCGGGCCCTTGTGAGGCCTGTCGCGCGGAGCACCCGGGCAGACGTATCGGGTGCGCGCATGTGAGCGAGCCTACGGAGAGGCTCCGACATC
Source organism: Microbacterium sp. NPDC087665 (assembly GCF_044743285.1). Classification (NCBI taxonomy): domain Bacteria; kingdom Bacillati; phylum Actinomycetota; class Actinomycetes; order Micrococcales; family Microbacteriaceae; genus Microbacterium; species Microbacterium sp. NPDC087665. The sequence continues at coordinate 619,987 of NZ_JBIUWD010000002.1, forward strand.
CTCAACAGTGTTCGCCGATTGGTCATCGAGTGCTCACCGCGGTCCCTCGTGCGCCCGCGCTCTGACAGCATGGAGAGCATCATGTTCCTGCATACTTCTGGCCCCGAAGACGCCGCGCCCGTGCTGCTCCTCCACGGCGGTGGCGTGGCCGGGTGGATGTGGGATTCTTTGCGAGAACGACTCGAACCGGAGTACCGGGTGCTCGTCCCCGACCTGCCGGGGCATGGACACTCCGCCGATGAGCCGTACGTCTCGCACTCGGAGACGGTCACTGCGCTGGCCCGCCTCCTGGTCGCCACCGCATCCGACCGTCCGGTGACTGTTGTCGGATTCTCCCTCGGCGCCCAGCTCGCCATCCAACTCGCCTCAGAGCACGCCGACCTCGTGAGTCAGGCGGTGATCGTCAGCGCGCAAGCCAAAGTCATGCCGTTCATGAACCTCACGCTCGGTGCGCTCGCGATCAGCGCTCCTTTGGCCCGTCGCCCCTGGTTCGCCGAGCTGCAAGCGCGCGAGCTCCTCATCCCTCCGCATCTGATGGATGAGTACATGCGCACGAGCAGTGCCGTGACGAGAGCGACCCTCCTGGCTGCCGTGGGCGAGAACCTCAGGTTCAAGCTACCGGCGGGGTGGACGACGTTTCCCGGGCCGGCGCTCGTCCTGGTCGGAAAGCGAGAGCGACGCCTGATGCGGGAGTCCGCGGAGCTCATCCATACGGCACTTCCCGGAAGCGAGCTCGCGGTCGTCGCCGGCTGCGGCCACGGCATCCCCTTGCAGCGGCCGGACTGGTTCGACGAGCGCATCGCCGAATGGTTACGCGCGGTCTGATCCCGCCGCTCACACCGCGGCTTCCGCGGCGTCTTCGAACTCTTCGACCTCGCGCTCCCAGGCGTCTTTCGCCAGGCGGTACCAGAGGTAGAACGCGAAGCCCGCGAAGATCACCCATTCGAGCGCGTAGAAGATGTTGAGCCAGTTGATCGGCGACATCTCGGCCGGAGCAGGGGAGGCGATGTCGACGAGTCCCGCCGTGGCCGTGATGGAAGCGAGGTAGGGGCGGTAGACGTCGAGTTGCTCGGTGTCGTGCCATCGGCTGAGGAGGGCGGCGGTCGACATCCGGTCCATGCGGTCCGGCTCCGTGCGGGGCGGGACGGATGGTCCTTCGTCCGAGATGATGCGGCCGCTGATGTCGACGGTGGAGCCGTCGCTCTCGGCGTTCAACCGGTCGATCGCCGCATCCGCACTCTCGCGATCCGGTGCCCACCCGATCGCGACCGCGATCGAGGTGCGCTCGGCGACGCGCAGCTGTCCGGTCACCCAGTAGCCCTCGACGCCGTCGTTGAAGCGGTGCGAGACGACGAGGAAATCGTCGTCGACCCAGGTGCCCGATGTCTCGACCCGCTGACCGACCAGGGGCTCCGCGAGGTATTGACCGGGGTCGACCACTTCGGTGAGCGGCTCCACCTGCTCGGTGATGCCGGGCGCGGGCGGATCGGTCTCGATCGCCCTCTCGAGCTGCCACTGACCGAGCCAGGCGAACACGCCGGCCACGACCAGGCAGAACAACAGCATGCCGATCCAGCGTCCCCGCAGCATCACCTCACGGAGGGTCGGCGGGAACAGCGGAGCAGATGACACGGTGATGATGGCGGCGTTCAGGCCTCGTAGGGGGCGAGGACGACCTCGACCCGCTGGAACTCCTTCAAATCGGAGTATCCCGTCGTCGCCATGGACTTGCGGAGCGCCCCGATCAGGTTCGCGGTGCCGTCGGCGACCGGAGCCGGGCCGTAGAGGATCTCCTCGAGCGTGCCGATCCCGCCGACTTCGACGCGGTGACCGCGCGGAAGCTTGGGGTGGTGCGCCTCGGGACCCCAGTGGAATCCGAGCCCGGGGGCATCGGTGGCGCGAGCGAGCGCGACGCCGAGCATGACCGCGTCGGCACCCATCGCGAGCGCCTTGACGATGTCGCCCGAGGTGCCCACTCCGCCGTCGGCGATCACGTGCACGTAGCGTCCGCCCGACTCGTCGAGGTAGTCGCGGCGTGCGGCGGCGACATCGGAGACCGCGGTCGCCATCGGCGCGTGGATGCCGAGGGTCGCCCGCGTGGTCGACGCCGCTCCCCCGCCGAAGCCGACGAGCACGCCGGCCGCCCCGGTGCGCATGAGGTGCAGCGCCGCGGTGTAGGTGGCAGCACCGCCCACGATGACGGGCACGTCGAGGTCGTAGATGAACTTCTTGAGGTTCAGGGGCTCGTCGACGCTCGAGACGTGCTCGGCCGACACGGTGGTGCCGCGGATGACGAACAGGTCGACGCCGGCGGAGGCGACGGTGTCGTAGAACTCCTGCGTGCGCTGCGGGGTCAGGGACCCTGCCACCGTGACACCGGCCTCACGGATCTCCGCGAGTCGCTGCCGGATGAGCTCCGGCTTGATCGGCTCGGAGTACAGCTGCTGCATGCGCACGGTCGCCTGCGCCTCGCCGAGCCCGGCGATCTCCGCGAGCAGCGGCTCGGGGTTCTCGTACCGGGTCCACAGGCCTTCGAGGTCGAGGACGCCCAGGCCGCCGAGCTGACCCAGCATGATCGCGGTGCGCGGGCTGACGACGGAGTCCATCGGCGCTCCCAGCACGGGGATGCCGAAGCCGAAGGCGTCGATCGTCCATGCGGTCGAGACGTCTTCCGGGTTGCGCGTGCGCCGCGAGGGCACCACCGCGATGTCATCGAACGTGTACGCGCGACGTGCGCGCTTTCCTCGGCCGAGCTCGATCTCCATGGTCACCCCTCCAGACTACCCGGGCGCGGGACCGCCCGCGGAAGCACCCGACGCATGAGAGGTCGGAGCACGCCGCGCGGGAGCATCCGCAACCGGCGTGTTCCGACCCCTCGCGCACGGCTCAGCGCGCCCGCGCGACCCGGCGTTCGTCCCACACCGGAGCATCCGACTCGTACACGTCGCCGTCCGTCCCGAAGACGAGGAACCGGTCGAAGGAGCGCGCGAACCACCGGTCGTGCGTGACCGCGAGCACGGTCCCGTCGAATCTCGCCAGGGCGTCTTCGAGCGCCTCCGCCGACTCCAGGTCGAGGTTGTCGGTCGGCTCGTCGAGCAGCAGCAGCGAAGCGCCGGAGAGTTCGAGCAGGAGAACCTGGAACCGGGCCTGCTGCCCACCCGACAGCGACTCGAACGTCTGCTGCGCCTGGCGCACGAGCCCGTAGCGATCGAGGGCCGAACTCGCGGCATCCCGCGGCATCCCTGCGCGACGATCATCTCCCCGATGAAGGATCTCGAGCAGCGTGCGCCCCACGAACTCGGGATGCGCATGAGTCTGCGCGAACAGACCCGGCACCACGCGGGCACCGAGCACCGCGCGGCCGGTATGGGCGACCTCGCTCAATTGCTCGCCGGTCGACGTGACGTGCCCGAGCGTCGGGTCGGGGTCGGTCCCTCCACGTGCGAGCAGGCGGAGGAAGTGCGACTTGCCCGATCCGTTCGACCCCAGCACCGCCACCCGGTCGCCGTACCAGACCTCGGTGCTGAACGGACGCATCAGCCCGGTCAGCTCGACCTTCTCGGCGACGACCGCGCGCTTGCCCGTGCGGGCACCGCGCAGGCGCATGTCGAAGTCCTGCGCGGGCGGTCGCTCCTCCGGCGGTCCGGCCTGCTCGAACTTGCGCAAGCGGGTCTGCGCCGCCTGGTAGCGCGAGGCGAAGCCGTCGTTCGCGGATGCTTTGACCTTGAGGTTCGCGACGAGGATGCGCAGCTTCTCGTGCTGCTCGTCCCACCGCCTCCGCAGTTCGTCGAGGCGGTCCATCCGATCGGCGCGCGCCTGCTGGTAGGTACTGAACCCACCGCCGTGCACCCAGGCGCTCGCTCCTGCCCCGCCCGGTTCGAGGGTGATCAGTCGATCCGCCGCACGCGCCAGCAACTCGCGGTCGTGCGAGACCAGCAGCACGGTCTTCGCCGTCTGCCGCAGCTGATCCTCGAGCCACCGCTTCGCGGGCACGTCGAGGTAGTTGTCGGGCTCGTCGAGCAGCAGCACCTCGTCGGGTCCGCGCAGCAGGGCCTCCAACGCCAATCTCTTCTGCTCGCCGCCCGACAGCGAGGTGAGCTCGCGATAGCGGGCGCGCTCGAACGGCACCCCGAGGGCGGCGATCGTGCACTGGTCCCACACGGTCTCGTGCTCGTAGCCCCCGGCATCCGCGTATTCCGCGAGCGATGCGGCATACGCCATCTGCGTGTCGTGCTCGTCGCGTTCGATCAGCGCGTTCTCCGTCGCCTCGAGCGCCTCGGCCGCCGCGCGGATGCGGCGCGGCGCGACGCGCACGAGCAACTGGTGCACGGTCTCCCCCGGCTCGCCGTGACCGACGAACTGGTCCATCACCCCGAGCCCGCCGTCGATCGTCACGACCCCGTCGTCTGCCGCCTGATCGCCGCGGATGATGCGCAGCAGCGTGGTCTTGCCGGCGCCGTTCGGCCCGATCAACGCGCTCGTCGATCCCTGACCGACGCGGAACGTCGTCTCGTCGAGCAACGGCCTGCCATCCGGCAGCGTCAGCGAGACGCCGGAAACATCGATGTACCCCATGGTGAGTGGTCGTCCTTCCGCCCACCGATGGCGAGCCGACCAGGCTATCAGGTGGTGCGCAGGTCGCCCAGCCGGAGCGCCTCCGTGCGCAGCCCGACGGGGAGATCGAACCAGAACTCGGTGCCCACGCCTTCCTCGCTCCGCATATCCATCTTCCCGCCGTGGGCGAGAACGATGGCGCGGGTGATGGTGAGACCGAGGCCCACGCCGGGGACGGCATTGCGGGTGGCGGTGGATGCCCGGAAGAACCGGGTGAAGAGCATCCCCTGCTCGTCCTTCGGGATGCCCATGCCGGTATCGGCGATGCAGATGCGCACGGACCCGTCGCGGGCTTCGAGTCGCGCGGTGACCCGTCCGCCGCGCGGGGTGAACTTGATGGCGTTCGAGAGGAGGTTGTCGACGGCCTGCCCGAGGCGGCCGGGATCGACGAGAAGCCTGATCGGTTGGTCCGGCATTTCGGCGACGAGCTCGACGCCCTCCTTCTGGGCATGGGGCCCCGCCGAGGTGAGGGCGGAACCCACGATGTCACGCAGATCCGCGTCGACCCGTTCGAGCGGGAAACGCCCGGATTCGGCCTGGGCGGTGAAGAGGAGATCGCCCACGAGGTTCAGCAGCCTCTTGGCGTTGCGCTCGATGACCGCGACGAAGTCCTTCTGGTCGTCGGTGAGCGGTTGCTCGGGGTCGTTCTGGAGCAGGTCGAGGAAACCGATGATGGCGCTGAGCGGTGTGCGCAGCTCGTGCGAGATCATCCCCACGAACTCGTCCTTCATGCGCGAGACCTCGGATGCCTTCGTCTCATCCGTCATCACCAGCAGGTAGCCGCGGCGAGCGCCGTCGGTGCCCTGGTAGGGCGAGACCGTGACGCGTGCAGGGATCGACGATCCTCCGGCTGTGGTGAGCTCGATGTCGGCTTCGACCGACCTGCCGCCATCGGCCTCGTCGAACAGTGTGCGCAGCCCGGGCGCGACATCGCCGGCGACGGGCTCGGTCGAGGGGTCGGCGAACGGGGCGAGCGCATGGGGAGCGAAGAAGCGGTCGACCCGCACATTGGCCAGCGCCTCGTCGACCGAGAGTCCGATGAGCCGGACCGCCCCCGGGTTCCACGCGATGATCGTGCCCGCGTGGTCGGTGGCGATCACGGCCTGGGCGTTGATCGACGCCCACAGGCTGCTGAACGAGTCGAGCAAGAACTTGTACTGCGTCTCGGCTGCCTGCAGCTGGTCGATCATCGCCTGGTTCTCGGTGAGCGCCGCCGTGCGTTCGGCGACCAGAGCCTCCGCCTGCACCGTGCGCCAGCGCTGCAGTCGCGAGAGCTCGTTGACGATCGCGCCGACCGTGGCGAACACGAGCGGGCCGATCACACCTCGAAGCCACGAGAGCGGGTCGGTGGGCGGCTCGAGCACGTACGGCATCAGCAGGGCGATCGAGGTGAAGATGCCGACGATGAAGACGTGCCGGAATCCGGGGGCCGCCGCGATCCAGATCACCGGCAACAATACGAGCGACGAGAACAACGAGCTCGTTCCGCCCGTCCCCACGCGCAGCATGCCGATGCCGAGGATGTCGATCATCGGGATGAGCAGCACGACCCAGCCCTCGTGCATGCCGCGAGCGGTGAGTACCGCGGCCATCACCGTGACGGCGGCGACCAGGCCGATTCCTACGGTCGCCGTCAGCGCCAGCTCGCGTATGACGGGGAAGTTCGGGATGATCACGACGAGCAGAGCGGCGAGTCCGACCGCGACGGCCGTCGGCGCCTGCTTGAGCAGCGGCGTCGGGTCGTCGAAGTACTTGCGCCATCCCCGCTCGACGGATGCCGGGACGATACCGGTGCTCATCGCGCGATGCTCTCGAGGAGCTGACGCAGCGAGGCGCCGACGACGGGTTTCGGCAACGCCGCATCCGCGGACGGATAGGCGGCCGCATCGAGCACCGAGCTGATCACGAGGAAGCACTCCGGGAAGGCCTCCCGCACGCGGCGTGCGCACTCGTGGCCGGAGATTCCGGGCAGCAGGAGGTCGAGCACCGCGACCCTCGGTCGGATCTCGGGGAACGCCGAGATCGCCGACTCGGCGTCGACGGCTGCGAACACGTCGAACCCCTCACGATCGAGATACCGGCGCAGCAGAGCCAGCTGGTCGAGGTCGTCCTCGACCACGAGGGCGAGCGGCCGCGCGCTCATCGCAGGAACATCTCTCGGACGACGACGACGGCCGCCACGATCACGAGCGAGACGAGCGCCTGCCAGAGCAGCCGGCGCTCCGATCGTGCGTCCTGGACGATCTCGTCGGCTTCAGCTTCGGGAGTGGGCATCTCGTTCATGAGTCGACCCGTCCGATCTTTTCGGTCTTGATCCATGAGGCGTCGGCGCGACGCCATTCCTTGATGTACGAGTCCACGGTGATCGCGCAGAGCAGCGAGCCGTAGCCGCAGATGTAGAGCAGCAGGCCGGCGAAGAACCGACCCCCGGGGAGCTTCTCGACCGAGCGGGCGAGCCACACCCCGAGCATCGAGATCGGGCCCCACAGGTAGAAGATCACCGCCCAGACGAAGCGGGTCTGATCGGTGACCGTGCCGCCCATTTCGCGCACGATCCCTTCCAGCGCCCAGGGGAACAGGGCGATCGCCATGAGGATGAGCGCACCGAGCCCGGGGAACATGATCGCCTCGCGCCAGGAGTGACGGCCGATCCGCCCGTCGAGCTGCACGGAGTAGAGCATCGAGAACAGGTAGATGCAGGCCGCCGATATCCACATGAATCGGAAGACGAAGTTCGCGATGTCGGCGTGGAAGATCAGGAGCGTGAGCAGAGCAGCCGCGGCGAGCACCATGAACGCGGGCATCAGCAGGATCGTGAACCAGGCTAGGCCGAACGAGAAGCTGCCGAGCTTGTGGTCGGGGCTGGGGCGGAACCACAGGTGACGGTAGATCGAGGTGAGCTGCACGTTGCCGCGAGCCCAGCGCAGCCGCTGCTTCCACAGCCCGTCGATCGTGCGCGGCTCTTCCGCGAGCACGACCGCGTGGGGCTCGAACACGGCGCGGCGACCCTTGAGCTGCCCCTCGAACGTCGTCATGGTGTCTTCGGCGAGCGTTCCCGTCGGGATGCGGCCGCCGATGGCCTCGAGGTTCACGCGGGAGTGCAGCTGTGCGCCGCCGGCGAGGCAGGCGATCGCCCCCAGCACGTTCTGCGTGCGGCGCGACGACAGCTGGCCGATGACGTACTCGACCCCGATGAACCGGGTGAGATAGTTGCGGTCGCGGCTGCCCTCGGCGATGTAGGCGGTCACCGCCCCGACCTTCTCGTCGGCGAGATGGCGGGTGAGCTTGCGCAGCGAATCCCGCGCGAAGATGACGTCGGCGTCCATGATCAGCACGGCCTCGGTCCACGGGTCGGCGAGCGCGATGTCGAGTCCGTGGTTCAGCGTGTGCGCCTTGCCCTGGCCGCCGACCTCGCGCCGCAGGTGTGCGACTCGGCCGGGGTAGGCCGCGGCCTTCGCCCGGACGATGTCGGGGGTGTCGTCGGTCGACGCATCGTCGACGACGAAGATCCGCAGCTTCTCGACCGGGTACTCCAGCTGCAGCAACCGCTCGATGGCGGGGCCGATCACCATGCCCTCGTTCCAGGCGGGGATGATCACGGCGACGTTCGGGTGGTAGGGAGCCGCGCGTGCGTAGTGGTTGCGGAACGCGTGCATCGGCAGCGAGAGGAACTGCAGGCCCGTGTTGATCACCGGGAGCGTGCCGACGAGGATGCAGATCAGCAGCACGATGACGATGGCCGTCTGCCACCACTCCAGTCCCCCGCTCACGAGGTGCTCTCGGCGGACAGCAGCTCGCGCACGCGCGCGTAGCGGCCGACGGTCGCGGCCTCATGGCTGTCGGTCGACGCGACGACCTCGGCGCCCGCAGCTCGGAGCGCCGCGAGCGACGACGGCTCGGGGCATCCCCACTTCTCGTTGATCTCGACGAGTGTGCCCGTGCGGGCAGCGGCCTGCGACCACGCGGTGAGGCGTTCGGCACCGAGATCGCTCTCGGCGAGTCCGATCTTGGGGAGCAGCGAGAAGCAGTGCGCGAGCTGATTGCCCGGGTGGCGTTCCATCGCCGCGATCATCGCGGTGACGAAGTCGTCGAGCACGTCGTCGGCCGCCCAGCCTTCGGCCATCTTCTCGCGCACGGCCGTCGGACCGAGCGGTCCCGCCGCGCCGGGGAACTGGTGGTCGGCGATCAGGATGCGATCGATGCCGCGCGGCAGGTCGGGGATGTCGAGCGTGCCGGCCGTGTCGAGCACCTTCGCCTCGACACCGGTGAGCAGCGTCAGTCCCTCGGGCACCACGAGCGCATCGATCGCGGCGACGTACTCGGGAACCCAGGTGGTGTCGCGGCGCACGTGATCGACGATCCGCAGGGTCGTGAGGCCCGCTGCGACCGCCGCCGCCACGTTCTCCTCCGGCGTCGACACCGCATCGTCCGAGAACGTGGAGTGCACGTGGTGGTCGCCGCGCAGGAGGTCGGTCACGCCTCCTCCTGGTGACCCGCGTGCTCGGAGACGAGCACATCGTCGATCTCGACCACGATGTCCTCGAGGAAACGCACGGAGGCGATCTCGCGGAAGGGCAGGCGCTCGGGCAGCTCCTCTCCCAGGAACAGGTCGACGACCAGCGAGGGGATGTCGATGCCCGCAGCGATCGTCAGCGGCAGTGCCCCGGGGAAGCGCGGGTTCACCTCGAGCAGCACGGCGGCACCGGTGCGATCACGACGGAGCTGCACGTTCGCGACGCCGACCAGTCCGATGGCCTGCGCGACGATCGCCGCGGTCTCCTCCAGCTCGGGGTCGTGCACGGTGCGACCCGCGATCGCCACTCCCGAATCGACGCGGGCACGCGTGCGCGGCACGGCCGCGACGATGCGACCGTCGGCATCGGCGATCACGTCGACCGAGTACTCCTCACCGGGCAGGTAGTCCTGCACGATGAGTCCCTCGTCGAGCGGGAGGGCCTCGAGCGCTGCCCGGTCGGGGACCAGACGGATGCCCCGGCTCCCAGCGCCCTGTCGCGGCTTGGCGAAGACGGGAAACTCCCAGTCCGCAGCCAGCGCGTCGGGGCCCGCCAGCACGGTGCGCGGGGCCTTGCCCGTAGGTGCGCAGCGCTCGGCGAGCAGCATCTTGTCGAGTGCGGTGTCGAGGGTGTCCGCCGAGGGTGCGGCGAGCACGGCGGGTGCGAGTTCCTCGCGCCGACGGGACAGGGTGATGAGTTCGACGTCGACCGTCGAGATGACGAGGTCGAGCCGGTCATCGGCCACCAGACGCGCGACCTCGGTCACGAAGTCGTCCGCCCGCCCGGGCGGCACGAGTCGACGCTGCTCCGCCGGCACGAGGTAGAGACCGGATGCCCAGCCGTCCATGTCGGCGGCGAAGACGGTCAGATCGGGGCGCTGCAGGAGCGAGCGGATGACCGCGACTCCGGCGGGGCCACCGGCACCGGTGACGAGAACGCGGGCCATCTCAGCTCTCCTGACGGGTGAGTTCGTGGGCGCCGACGAACGCGGCGGTCTCGCGGACGATCTCGAGCGGTTCGACCGATTGGCCTCCGCCGAATCTAGACCAGTACCGTGCGGTCGCGCGCACGAAGTCCGGGGTGAGGTACTCGCGACTCGACGTCTGCGAGTCGAAGCACGCCAGCAGCCGCAGCTTCTCGTCGACGTAGCCGTCGATGCGCACGAACCGCGTCGGGCGGAAGTCGATGGTCGACGAGGGGCTCTGGTAGCAGGCGACGGTGCCCACACGGCGGGTGGCGACGGTCGTCGCTTCGTTGACGGCCCGATGATCCTGATGCCGATCGTGCGACGAGTGCGTGTAGACGATCGTCGGCTGGATCTGCTCGACGACCTCCTCGATCAGGCGCACCGTCGATCCTCCCCCCGAGATCTCGGTGTCGACGAGATCCTTCACGAAGAGCCGGGCGCCGAGCAGTTCGGCGGCGGCGAGGGATTCGTGCTGCCGGCTGTCGGCGTCTCCCCCGCGTGCGCCGCGCGAGAGCGTGAGGATGGTGATCTCATCGCCGGCCGCAGCGTGAGCCGCCAGCACACCGCCGACGCCGATCTCGACGTCGTCCGGGTGCGCCCCGACGGCGAGCACGACCTCTGTGCGGCGCCCTTCCTCACGGCGGCGGCGTCCTTCCTCCGCCAGACGACGCACGACCTCGACGAGGCGTGCGTTATCGAGGGGCTTCGTCAGGAACTCATCGGCCTGCGCGCGCAGCGCGGAGACGGCGTATTCGACGGAGACGTGCGCCGTCATCACGACGACGGGAATCGCGGGTGCCTTCTTGCGCAGCTCGGCGAGGAGCTCGAGACCGTTGAGGCCCGGCATCTCGATGTCGGTGATGACGACGTCGGGGCGGATCTCGCCCACGCGCTTGACGGCGGCGAGGCCGTCGGGTGCGAGATCGACCACGCACCCGGCGCGGCGTTCCAGCACGGTCTTCACGAGCAGCGAGACGTCTGCGTCGTCATCGACGACGAGGACACGGATGACATCTTCCGACAAGGTTCAGCTCTCCTTGGGGAGATTCCCTACCGATGGGGGCGGTGCCACCCCCCGGCGCCTTCGCGGCGAGGAGCACGCGGGAAAGGGCGAGCAGGTTCTTGACGATTGTGACACACGCGCGTCGAGTCGCGGCCTCGACCTGGGCGAGGCGCGCCGACACGGAAGAGGGACGGATGCCGCGGCATCCGTCCCTCTCTCTTTTACGCGCGCTCGCGCGTCACTTCTTGTAGTTGGGCGCCTCGACGACGATCTGCACGTCGTGCGGGTGCGATTCCTTGAGACCCGCCGAGGTGATGCGCACGAACTTGCCGCGCTGCTTGAGCTCTTCGATGGTGCGTGCACCGACGTAGAACATCGACTGACGGAGTCCGCCGACCAGCTGATAGGCGACGGCCGCGAGCGGTCCGCGGTACGGAACCTGGCCCTCGATGCCCTCGGGGATGAGCTTGTCGTCGCTGGGCACGTCGGCCTGGAAGTAGCGGTCCTTCGAGTACGAGGTCTGCTTGCCGCGCGTCTGCATCGCACCGAGCGAACCCATGCCGCGGTACTGCTTGAACTGCTTGCCCGACTGGAAGACGATCTCGCCCGGCGACTCGTCGGTGCCCGCGAGGAGCGAGCCGAGCATCACGGCATCCGCGCCGGCGACGAGCGCCTTGGCGATGTCGCCCGAGTACTGCAGACCGCCGTCGGCGATGACCGGCACACCGGCCGGGCGTGCGGCGAGCGATGCCTCGTAGACCGCCGTGACCTGCGGCACACCGACGCCGGCAACGACGCGGGTGGTGCAGATCGATCCGGGTCCGACGCCGACCTTCACCGCGTCGACGCCCGCGTCGACGAGCGCCTGTGCGCCCTCGCGGGTGGCGACGTTGCCGCCGATGACGTCGATGTGCGCGAACGAGGCGTCGGCCTTGAGCCGCTTGACCAGTTCGATGACGCCCTGCGACTGGCCGTTGGCGGTGTCGACCACGAGCACGTCGACGCCCGCGTCGCGCAGCGCCTCGGCCCGCTCCCACGCGTCGCCGAAGAAGCCGATGGCCGCGCCGACCCGCAGACGGCCCTGGTCGTCCTTGGTGGCGAGGGGGTACTTCTCGCTCTTGTCGAAGTCCTTGATCGTGATGAGGCCGGCGAGCTTGCCGTCGTCGTCGATGAGCGGCAGCTTCTCGACGCGGTGCTTCGCGAAGAGCGCAATGACCTCGCCGGCGGCGACGCCGACGGGGGCCGTGACGAGGCCCTCGGTCGTCATGACGTCTTTCACCAGCGTGGACTGGCGCTCGAAGCCGGAGACGAAGCGCATGTCGCGGTTGGTGATGATGCCGACCAGGCGTCCGTCGTCATCGATAACGGGAAGACCCGAGATGCGGTACTGCGCGCAGAGCGCGTCGACCTCTTCGACGGTGGCGTCGGGGGTCGTGGTGATCGGGTCGGTGATCATGCCCGACTCGCTGCGCTTGACGCGATCGACCTGCGAGGCCTGGTCGGCGATCGACAGGTTGCGGTGCAGGATGCCGATGCCGCCCTCGCGCGCCATGGCGATTGCCATGCGCGCCTCGGTGACGGTGTCCATCGCACTGGAGAGAAGAGGAGTAGCGACCGAGATGCGGCGCGTGACCCGCGACGAGGTGTCCGCCTCGCTGGGGATGACGTCGGTATGCCCGGGGAGGAGCAGCACGTCGTCGTACGTGAGTCCGACGAAACCGAAGGGATCGTGCTGTTCCATGGATGCTCCTCCTGCGCGTGTCGCGCGAATCCGAGTACGAGTGGGTCGGCCGATCCGGCCGGAAACCGTATGAAGATTCTAAGCGAGACGCGCCCGAGAACATTCCCGGAGTCCGCAGCACCCGACACCGGACGGTCCACCGGTGTATTGGTAGCGCTCTCATTTCGATCAGATTAAAGGTGTAGGCGAAACGCACAGTCCGCACTACAGTCAAGTGCGTCGTCCAACCCGAGACGGTAGAAGTCTGTGCGAAGGTGCACTCACAGTGGAGGTTGCGTGGGACCCACAACAATCGCCGTCCAACGGAAGAAGCCGTGGCTGGTCGCGTTCATCGGAGTGCTGATCGCGCTCAGCGCGATCCTGATGCAGCCGCCGCTCGCCGCCTCGGCAGAAACCACAGACGACGGCCAAGAAGTCACAGAGTTCTATTTCGGCGGGGTCATCACCTTCGATGACCAGCCCGTCGAGGGCGTCGAGCTCTCGATCGAGGGCAACGGCTTCGAGGGCGAGACGGAGACAGACGCCGAAGGCAAGTGGCGTCTGTACGTCCCCGAGAAGGACACGTACAAGATCACGGTCGACGAGGACACGCTCCCCGACGGCGTGATCGTCGACCCGACCCTGCTCCCCGAGGGCACGCAGCCGATCTCGGGGACGACGGCGTCGTTCGAGGTGGAGTTCGGACTCACCGGCACCAAGATCCTCAACCTCTTCCTCGGAGAGGGCGAGCGGGTCACGGTCACCTTCATCGACCAGCTGCTCTCCCGACTCGTCGGCGGCCTGAACTTCGGCCTTCTCCTCGCGCTCGCCTCGATGGGCGCGGCACTCATCTACGGCACGACGCGACTGTCGAACTTCGCGCACGCCGAGATGGTGACCTGGGGTGGCCTCGTCGCCCTCGTTACCACCTCGTTCTGGCACCTGCCGCTCTGGCTCGGCATCGCCGCAGCCGTGATCGGCGGCGGCCTGTTCGGGTGGGCTCTGGATGCCGGCCTCTGGCGTCCGTTGCGGCGACGCGGCCTCGGTGTGGTCCAGCTCATGATCGTGAGCATCGGACTCTCGCTCGCGCTGCGCTATCTGTTCCAGTACTTCATCGGGGGCGGCACGCAGCAGCTCCCGGGAGCGAGCCCCACCCCGATCCAGTTCGGGCCGATCTCGCTGTCGTACATCGACCTCATCGCGATGGGCGTCAGCATCATCGCCATCGTCGGTGTCGCGTACTTCCTCACGCGCACCCGCATCGGTAAGGCGACCCGCGCCATCTCCGACAACCCGCAGCTCGCCGCAGCATCCGGGATCGACGTCGACAAGGTCATCCGGTACGTCTGGATCCTCGCCGGCACCCTCGCCGCCCTCTCGGGCGTGCTGTGGGCGTACTTCCGCCCCGGCGTGAAATGGGACATGGGCATGCAGATGCTCCTGCTCATCTTCGCCGCGATCACGCTCGGCGGACTCGGTACCGCCTTCGGCGCTCTGGTCGGCTCGCTGATCGTCGGTATGGCGGTCGAGCTCTCCACACTCTGGATCCCCTCGGACCTCAAGTACGCGAGCGCTCTGGTGATCCTCATCATCATCCTGCTCGTCAGACCACAGGGCCTGCTCGGTCGCAAGGAAAGGTTGGGCTGATCACCATGGACTTCGGAAGCATCTTCTCCAACACCGCCGTCTACCTCTTCAGCCCGGTCACCCTGGCCTACGCGCTCGCCGCGACCGGCCTCGCGGTGCACTTCGGCTACGCCGGACTGCTCAACTTCGGCATGGCCGCGTTCATGGCGATCGGTGGATACGGCTACGCCATCTCCGTGCTCAGCTTCGGTCTGCCCTGGTGGATCGGCATGCTCATCGGACTGCTCGGCGGTGCGGCATTCGCCGTTCTGCTCGGTATCCCGACGCTGCGGCTGCGCGCCGACTACCTCGCCATCGCGACCATCGCGGCCGGCGAGATCGTGCGCCTGCTGTTCACCACCCAGGTCTTCGACGAGTACACGAACTCGGCCGACGGTCTCGCGCAGTACAACGGCGGATTCCGCGATGCGAACCCGTTCCCACCCGGAACGTACGGCTTCGGTCCGTGGACGTACACCGCGAACGATCTCTGGAACCGCGTGTTCGGGCTCATCGTTCTCGCGGTCGCCGTGCTCCTCGTGTGGTCGCTCATGCGCAGCCCCTGGGGCCGCGTGCTCAAGGGCATCCGTGAAGACGAAGATGCCGTGCGCTCGCTCGGCAAGAACGTCTTCGCCTACAAGATGCAGGCGCTCCTCGTCGGTGGAGTGATCGGTGCCGCCGGTGGAATCGTCTTCGTGCTGCCATCGGCCGTCGTCCCCGGCAGCTACTCGACCTCGCTGACGTTCTTCCTCTGGACGATCCTGCTCCTCGGTGGCGCAGCGACCGTGTTCGGACCGACGCTCGGCGCGATCCTGTTCTGGTTGGTCTTCGCGTTCATGGCCAACCTGCTGCCGCAGATGGCGAAGGCGGGTCTGCTGCCGATGTCCGACAGCCAGGCCGCGACGCTCGTCTACATCTTCGTGGGCGTCGCACTCATGCTGCTCGTGATCTTCCGCCCACAGGGCATCCTCGGAGACAAGAGGGAGATGACCTTTGTCAAATGAACTGATTCCCGAACCCGCGCCGTCAACCGGGAGCATCCGCCGCCCGAAGACGACCGGGCTCACCAACGGTCCGGTCAAGCCCGGCGTGCCGAAGGTCGACCCGATCCTCGTGGCCGACGCGGTGCAGCGCCGCTTCGGCGGCATGACCGCCGTCGACGTCGAGCACCTCGAGATCCCCCGCGGGGCGATCACCGCCCTCATCGGACCGAACGGCGCGGGCAAGACCACGCTGTTCAACCTGCTCTGCGGCTTCGACAAGCCCAACAGCGGCACCTGGTCGTTCGACGGAACGAGCCTCTCCGGCGTCCCCTCCTTCAAGGTGGCGCGCATGGGGCAGGTGCGTACCTTCCAGCTCACCAAGTCGCTGTCGCTGCTGACCGTTCTCGAGAACATGAAGCTCGGAGCCCCCGGACAGCGCGGCGAGGGCTTCTGGTCGAGCCTCTTCCCGTTCCTGTGGCGCAAGCAGGACACCGAGATCGAGGGGAAGGCACGCGAGCTGCTCGCCCGTTTCAAGCTCGATGCCAAGGAGAAGGACTTCGCCGCCTCACTCTCGGGCGGACAGCGCAAGCTGCTCGAGATGGCACGGGCGCTCATGAGCGACCCGACGCTGGTGATGCTCGATGAGCCGATGGCCGGTGTGAACCCGGCCCTCACGCAGTCGCTGCTCGATCACATCCTCGACCTGAAAGAGCTCGGCATGACCGTGCTGTTCGTCGAGCACGACATGCACATGGTCCGCCACATCGCCGACTGGGTCGTCGTCATGGCCGAGGGCCGCGTCGTCGCCGAGGGCCCGCCCGATGAGGTCATGGACGACCCCGCAGTCGTCGACGCCTACCTGGGCGCCCACCAGGACGTCGATCTCGGAGCCGTCACCGGCCGCATCCCCGTCATCGAGAGCTCCGCCGCCGAGAAACTGCGCGAGCAGATCGAGGCGGAGGGCGAGGCAGAGCTCGAAGCGACGAGCGCCTCCGACCCGGACAAGAAGGACAACGCATGAGCGCGGACACCACGGCGGGCTCGACCCCGGCACCGTCGCACGAAGATGTCGTCGTCGAGTTGAAGAACGTGCACGCCGGCTACCTTCCCGGCGTGAACATCCTCAACGGCGCGAACCTCGTCGCGCGCAAGGGCGAGCTCATCGGCATCATCGGTCCGAACGGCGCCGGTAAATCCACCCTGCTGAAGGCGATGTTCGGTCTGGTCAATGTGCGGGATGGCGACGTCACGCTGAACGGCGAGAGCATCGTCGGGCTGAAGGCCGACAAGCTCGTGAAGCGCGGCGTGGCCTTCGTGCCGCAGACGAACAACGTCTTCCCCTCGCTCTCGATCGAGGAGAACCTGCAGATGGGGCTCTACCAGAACCCCAAGATCTACACGGAGCGCCTCGAGTTCGTCACGGGCATCTTCTCCGAGCTGGGCAAGCGCTTGAAGCAGCGCGCCGGCTCGCTGTCGGGCGGCGAGCGCCAGATGGTGGCGATGTCGCGGGCGCTGATGATGGACCCGTCGGTCCTGCTGCTCGATGAGCCGTCGGCCGGGCTCTCCCCCGTCCGTCAGGACGACGCCTTCATCCGCGTCTCCGACATCAACAAGGCGGGCGTGACCACGATCATGGTCGAGCAGAACGCCCGACGCTGCCTGCAGATCTGCGATCGCGGCTACGTGCTCGATCAGGGCAAGGACGCGTACGAGGGCACAGGACGCGATCTGCTCAACGATCCCAAGGTGATCGGGCTCTACCTCGGAACCCTCGGCACCGACGCCGCCTGAGCGATTCCACGAAGGAGGGGCGGGATGCGAGAGCATCCCGCCCCTCCTTCGTCGTCCAGGCGTCGTCCAAGCGTTGTCTTGGGCGCCGTCTGCGGGGTCTCGCGCACACACCCCGGCAACGAGAAGCCGGGCACCAGAGCCGGGCACCCAGAGGCAGGGCACGAGAAAGGCCCCGGATGCGAGCATCCGGGGCCTTCGTCGTGGAGAGGTATCAGTTGGTGCGCTCGATCATGTTGTCGGCAGCGTACTTGTAGATACCGATCGAAGCACCCTGCGGGTCGCCGTTCTCATCGAACGTGACGTCGCCGGAGTAGCCGTCGTAGTCGGCCGTGCCACCGTCGTTGATGATCTTGGCGCATTCAGCGAAGCTGGTGCACTTCTCACCATCGCCGGAACCGCCCGAGACCTCCTGCATCTTGGCCGCGATGTCCGCGCCCTCGGTGGAGCCTGCGGCGAGCGAAGCCAGAGCCACCAGCACGACGGCGTCGTACGCCTCAGCCGCGTAGGTGAAGTCCTTGACCTCGGAGTTGCCCTCGCCGGTCCAGTAGGTCTGGAGACGGTCGGTGAAGTCATCGGCCAGCGCGGGGCCCGCCTTGGTGCCCTGAGCGCCCTCGAGCGAGACCGAGATCTCGTCGCCGTAGTCCGACAGGTTGCCGTCGACCAGGTAGAACTTGTCGGCCGAGATGCCGGCGTTCACCAGCAGCGGCGCGATGGTCTTGAACTGGTCGAACGAGACGATCGCGACGGCGTCGGGGTTCTCGGCCTTGATCGACTCGACCTGGGCGTCGAACTGCGCGTCACCCACGTTGAACGAGACCGAGGAGACGACCTCGCCGCCGGTGCCCTCGAACGTCGTCGTGATGGCGTCGTTCAGGCCGGTGCCGTAGGCGTCGTTCTGGTAGATGATGCCGAGCGTCTTCGCGCCGTCTTCAGCGATCAGGTTGCCGAGCACCTCGCCCTGCAGCAGGTCGCTGGGAGCGGTACGGAAGTACAGTCCCTCGTCGTCCCACGCGGTGAAGTCCGGCGACGTGTTCGAGGCCGAGATCTGGAGGATCCCTGCACTGACGTTGCCGTCGAGGATGAGCTTGGAGACACCGGATGCCGCGGCACCGATGATGGCCGTCACGTCTGCACCCTGCAGCTTCGTGATCGACGTCTCGTACGCCTTGGTGTCGGTGTCGCCTTCGTCTTCGGCGGTCAGGTCGATCGTGATCCCGGCGTCGGCCTCATTGATCTCGGAGACGGCCAGGCCGACACCGGATTCCATGGGCGGTCCGAGGAACGACAGCGAGCCCGTCTGGGGCAGCAGCGAGCCCAGCTTGAGCGTGAGATCGGTCGCCGGCTTGTCGCCGCCACCCGTCTCTTCCGCGGGCGTGTTGCTGCAGCCTGCCATGACGAGGGCGGATGCGCTGATCAGCGCAATGCCGGCGAAGACCTTCGCGGTGCGCGAACCCTTCAGTGCGTTCATAATGCTCCCTTACGTAACTGAAAGTGGAGGTGACCACAGTCGAGTGCTCTAACCCTAGGGCGAAGAACCGCCGCGCAGGGGTCGCAAGTGTTTCGGTGCGTTAACGATCCGCGCCGAGGTGGAATGCCGGTACTCAGACGAGGGGCGTGGGAGCGGTCCTTCGGCCTCGTCGTGCGGCGAGCAACAGGTCGATCACGAAGACGACGATGGCGATCCACACGATGATGAAGCCCACCCATCGCTCCGTCGGCATCGGCTCACCCAGCACGGCGACGCCGATGATGAACTGCATGACCGGGGTGATGAACTGGATCATCCCGATCACCGTGAGGTTGATGCGTCGGGCGCCCGCGGCGAAGAGCAGCAGCGGAACGGCGGTCGCGATTCCCGCGCAGGCCAGCAGCAGCGCGTGCCATCCTCCGTGCATGCCCATCGTCAGGCCCTCGGGGGTCTGGGCGACGATGATCAGCTGCACCACGGCGATGGGGATGAGCCAGAACGACTCGAGCGTCAGACCGCTGACGGCATCCACCGCCGCCCCGATCTGCTTCTTGATGAGCCCGTAGAGGCCGAACGAGGCGGTGAGCGACAGGGCGATCCAGGGGAAGTCCCCATACGCGACGACGATCACGACGACCGCGACCGCGGCGATCGCGATGGCCACCCACTGCAGGCGCCGGATGCGCTCCTTCAGCACGAAGACCCCGAGGAGCACCGTCGTGATCGGGTTGATGAAGTACCCGAGGCTGGTCTCGACGACATGCCCCGTGAGCGTGCCGATCAGGAACACCTGCCAGTTGACGTAGATCAGCAGGCCCGCCAGGGCGGTCCACGCCAGCAGCTTGGGCTGACGGATGATCGCCCGGAACGCGCCCCACCCCCGCATGACCGTGAGCAGCACGAGGCAGAAGACGAACGACAGCAGCACCCGCCAGGCGACGACCTCCCACGGGCCGGTCGGAACGAGCAGGATGAAGTAGAGCGGAAGGACGCCCCAGAGCAGGTAGGCGCCGCCCGCGTACGCGACACCGGAGGTCTGACTCGACGGCGTGCGAAATGCGGAACTCACCGCCCCACACTATGCCCGCCCTGCACCTCGGCTTCGCGCTGCGGGAGCGGGCACCCGCACTTCGGCAGGAATCCGATGCGGATTGGCGGATGCAGAAGGGGCCCGGATGCCGTAGCACCCGAGCCCCTTCGAGAAACGCTGACTCAGCGAACGACGACCGCGAGGACGTCGCGAGCCGACAGGACGAGGAAATCGTCCACGCCGAACTTCACTTCGGTGCCGCCGTACTTGCTGTAAAGCACGCGGTCGCCGACGGCGACGTCGAGCGGAACACGGTTGCCGTTGTCGTCGATGCGACCGGGGCCGACCGCCACGACCTCGCCCTCCTGGGGCTTCTCCTTGGCGGTGTCGGGGATGACCAGGCCACTCGCGGTGGTCTGCTCGGCCTCGACCTGCTTGATGACGATGCGGTCCTCGAGCGGCTTGATGGAAACCGACACGGTCTACCTCTTCTTTCTTGACGCTGACACGAAAGACTTGTTCGCACTCTCAACCCGAGAGTGCTAATCCAGTCTAAGCGTTCCGTTGGCACTCATGCAATGCGAGTGCCAACGGATGCGGCGCGCGTAGGCTGAACGCGTGGAGATCTCTGAGCTGCAAGCCCTGCTGACCCCGGCAGGACTGGAGCTGCTCGATGCGCTCGGGCCGGTCGAGTCGACGGCCGACGTGGCACGCACCGTCTCTCGCCTGCGCGCCGACGGCCACTCCCCCGATCTCGTCTCGGCCGTGGTCGGTCAGGCGCATCTGCGGTCCAAGGCCGCCGCCAAGTTCGGTCCGTTCGCTGCGCGGATGCTGTTCACCCGCGCCGGCCTCGAACAGGCCACGCGCCTCGGGGTCGCCGCGCGCCATGCCCAGCGGTTCCGTCGAGCGGGGATCACGAGCATCGCCGATCTCGGATGCGGCATCGGCGGCGACGCCCTCGCGTTCGCCGGCGCAGGCATCGCCGTGCACGCGGTCGACGCCGACGAGGTGACCGCGGCGATCGCCGCCTACAACCTCGCCCCCTTCGGTGACAGCGCGAGCGTGCAGCACGGCACCGCCGAAGACGCCGATCTGACCGCGAGCGATGCCGTGTGGATGGACCCTGCGCGGCGCACGGCGGGTCACAGCGAGACCCGGCGGGTGTCGGCCGACGACTACTCCCCTTCGCTCGACTGGGCCTTCGATCTCGCCTCGCGCATGCCGACGGGCATCAAGCTGGGCCCCGCCCACGATCGGGATGCCCTGCCCTCCGACGCCGAGGCGCAGTGGGTCAGCGCCGATGGCAGCGTCGTCGAGCTGGTGCTGTGGACCGGTGCGCTCGCCCGCGAGGGCGTGCGGCGGTCGGCCCTCGTCATCCGCGGCGAGCGTTCGCACGAACTGACCGCCGGAGCCGACGCCAACGACGCCGAGGTGCGCGAACTCGGTGCCTTCCTGCACGAGCCCGACGGAGCCGTCATCCGTGCGCGCCTGATCGGCGACGTCGCGCGCAGCCTCGAGGCGGGGATGCTCGACGAGAAGATCGCCTACCTCACCTCGGATGCCGCGGTGACGAGCCCCTTCGTGCAGTCGTTCCGCGTGCGCGAGACCATGGCCGCGAATCCGAAGGCCATCAGCGCG
Source organism: Microbacterium sp. NPDC087665 (assembly GCF_044743285.1). Classification (NCBI taxonomy): domain Bacteria; kingdom Bacillati; phylum Actinomycetota; class Actinomycetes; order Micrococcales; family Microbacteriaceae; genus Microbacterium; species Microbacterium sp. NPDC087665. The sequence continues at coordinate 641,341 of NZ_JBIUWD010000002.1, forward strand.
GTACTCAAGGCCCACGACATCGGCACTCTCGAGATCAAGAAGCGCGGTGTCGACATCGATCCCGCGGCCTTCCGCAAGAAGCTCACGCTGCGCGGCACGCAGTCGGCGACGCTCATCCTGGTGCGCAGCGGTTCTCAGCGTCGCGCGATCCTCGCCGACCGTGTGCCTTCGGCCGCCTAGCCTTTCCCGGCGGAGTCAGTCGTCGGGGTCGTCGGAGTTCACCTCGAACGACGCGACATCGGCGACCGATGCGATGGTCAGGTAGGGCGTCTGAGTGGCCGTATAGGCAACGGTGATGGCCGAGGCGCTCGCGGTGCCGCCCTCATCGAAGACGAGCACGGTGATGCCGGTGTCGATGGCCTCCGACATCGGCAGGCACTGCTGCTCCCCCTCAGCCCCGTCGACGATGATGCACGTGTCCGGCTCGCGGTCGTTCGTCCAACGATTCGCCACCCACACCGGAGCATCCCGGAAGTAACCGACGATGCTCAGGTTGGCGAGAAGTCCCTGGTTGAGCAGTTCCTCCGCCCGCGCGCGCTCGTCGCCGGTGAACTGGCCGAGCATCGAGTCATCCGACGTCCACCGTTGGATGATCGCCACGGGCTCGCCCTGCGTCGAGAACATCACGGTGCCGTTGACCGTGGCGAAATCGAACGACTCCTCGGAGCCCGCCTCGGGAGGGAGCATGACCGAGGCGTTGAGGCCGAACGGGCTCATTTCGTCGGTGGTCTGGCACTGCGCCTCCGAGAGGTCGCCGACATCGATCACGATGCACGCGAGCTCGCCCTCGTTCTTCGTGCCGTACCAGACCAGCGCGTCGTCGTCCTTGCCGACGCCGATGAGACTGCCGGGGTCGAAGTCGCTGTTCTCCGTGAGGACACGTTGGCGCTCGTGCTGCGCAGCCGTGAGCGGGATGCCGCGGGCCTGCGGGGTGAAGAGCGCCCACCCGAGGCCCAGGCCCAGAGCGAGCAGCACCACTCCGGCGAGAGCGCCCGCGAGCCAGTGCGTGCGCACGGCCGCGCGAATCGACGGTCTGGCGGCCGATGTCCGCGGCCCGTCCGTCGGCTCGGCGACGTCGGCTATGGGCTCTCGTACGGGCTCCGCGGCGACAGGGGCGTCGAACCCGAGCGCGGTGATGAGGGCATCGTCGGGATCGGCGGTGAGTGCCTCCGGCGCGGCGGCAGGCGACTCGGGGACGACGGCGACGTCACCGGTGCTCTGCTGCAGTTCCCGCAGACGTGCCGCTTCGCTGTGGGTCAGGCCGCCGTCGCGCCCGTAGGCCTTGCGCTGCAGCTCGCGCAGCTCGCGCTGCGCGTCGAGCTCAGCCACGGGACGTTCCCGTGCCCGAGTCGTGCGTGATGATGAGGTGCGGTGCGCCGCTGAGGCTGTACTCGTACCGCGTGGACGTGCCGGATTCGCCGTCGAAGATCGCCATCGCGAGTGTCGCCCCCGGTTTCGCGAGGTTGTCGCCGTCTTCGCAGGTGAACCCCTGTGCGGCATCCTCTCCGCTGATGATCAGACACGAGTCCCCGGTCCCCGTCTCCCTAGCGGTCCAGATCGGCGTGTCGCCGTCGTAGCCGATGAGCTGGATGCTGCCCGAGTCGTAGCCTTGCGCCGCCAGGCCTTCCGCGATCTCGACCTCGCGTTCGTTGGCGTAGGTCGTGCCATTGTCGCTCGGCGCGAAGATGTAGCTGTACGAGGAGATCGCCGGGTCGCCGTCGAGCGTCAGGAACAGTTGCGCCGAGATCTGTCGGGTGAGCTGGTCGTCGACCTCGACCTCCGCCGCGGCGTACAGGCCCATCGACTCGACGGATTCCGTCGGATTGCATACGGGGTTCACGTTCTCGCCGGTCCCGATGACCAGGCACGTCCACTCGCCCTGCTGCTTGGTCGCGACCCAGATGACGGCGTCGGCCTCGATCCCCGCGGCACGCACGGACCCCGCATCGAAATCTTCCTCGGCGACCATCGTCTCCTGCCACTCCTGTTGCTCCGGGTCGAGCGCGACCCCCGCCCCCGACGGCTGCTGGGCGAGCAGCCACCCGGCGCCGGCGCCGAGCCCGAGTACGACCACCGCGCCGATGGCGAACGCGATCGCGTGCGAACGGAGAGCGGTACGCAACGAGGGCCGCTCCGGCGGGACAGTGGCCGCCGGAGCATCGGAATCGGTGTCGGATGCCGCGGGGGCGGCAGCGAGCCGCTCACCGTCGTGGTCCCCCGCCCCGGGCGATGCCTGTGCCGGATCGTCGCCCCCCGTGCGTCTCGCGAGCAGCTCATGCAGCCGCGTGGCGTCGCGCTCGTCGAGCCCGCCGTCGCGCCCGTAGGCACGCGCCTGAAGCGCGCGCAGTTCGGTCCGTTCGTCGGCGTCGAGCATCCGGTCAGCCGAGCCGTTCGAACTGCATGCCCGCCCAGACCAACCAGCCCAGGCTGTAGACCGTCGCGCAGAGCCCCAGCACGAGCGCCCAGCGCCCCATCGCCCGACTCTCGACCGGGCGCCGCAGCGACATGATCGCGGCGATCACCGCGACGATGGCGACGGGAATGCCCCACCCGACGAAGAACGAGGTGCCGAGCGCGACGATCGCAGCGAGCAGCGCCCAGGGGGCGAGACGCGCATCGTCGACCGGGATCATCTCGGTCACCGACGGGGCCCACTCCTCGTCGGACGCGGGAGCATCGGCCACCGGACCGCTCACGACGACGGGCTCGATCCCGACGGGGCCGGTCGGCAGCTTCGTGTACCCGTCGCGGCGGGCGCCGGGCAGACGGGCAGCGCCGGCGGGATGCCCCTCGACCTCGCCGCTCGGGCTGTCGAGACGCGTCGGAGGAAGGGGCGGAGTCGGCTCGGTGGAATCGCTCATGCGGGCACCCGTTCGGCGACCTGGATCTCGGTGACCGGCAGAGTGGAGTCGGCACCGAACGCGAGCGTCGACGGCGCCTTGCCCGACGAGATCAGTTCGGCCGCGAGGGCCGCGATCATGGCCCCGTTGTCGGTGCACAGCGACAGCGGGGGGATCCGCACGGTCACACCGGCGACGGCGGCGCGCTCGAGCGCGACCTCGCGCAGGCGGCGGTTCGCGATGACGCCTCCGCCGAGCAGCAAGCGGGGAACGCCGAGATCGGTACAGGCGGCGAGCGCCTTGGTCACCAGCACGTCGACGACGGCTTCGCGGAAACTCGCGGCGACGTCGGCCACCGGCACGTCGAGACCCTCGGCTTCGCAGCGTTCCACCCAGCGGGCGACCGCGGTCTTCAGTCCCGAGAACGAGAAGTCGTAGCGGTGCTTCGCCAGATCGGATGCCCGTGAGAGACCCCGCGGGAACCGGATCGCCTGCGGGTCTCCCGTGAGCGCGGCCCGGTCGATCTCCGGGCCGCCCGGGTACGGGAGCGACAGCAGACGGGCGACCTTGTCGAACGCCTCTCCCGCCGCGTCGTCCATGGTCTCGCCGAGCAGTTCGACATCGGTCGTGAGATCGCGCACGTGCAGCAGCGACGTGTGCCCACCCGACACGAGCAGGGCGATGGTGGGGTACTCCAACGGTTCGGAGTCGGCGGTGAGGATGTCGGCGGCGATGTGCCCGACCAGATGGTTGACGGCGTAGAGCGGTTTGTCGAGTGCGACCGCGAGGCCCTTCGCCGCGCCGACTCCGACCATGAGCGCGCCGGCGAGGCCCGGCCCGCTGGTCACGGCCACCGCATCGAGGTCGTCGAGGGTGACGCCGGCTTCGGCGAGCGCGGCCTCGATCGAGGGCTGGAGCGCTTCGAGGTGGGCCCGCGCGGCGACCTCGGGAACGACGCCCCCGAACCGGGCGTGCTCGTCCATGCTCGAGGCGATCGTGTTCGACAGCAGCGTGCGGCCGCGAACGATCCCGATGCCGGTCTCGTCGCAGCTCGTCTCGATACCGAGAACCAATGGCTCACTCATGCGTCGCCCCCTCTGCCATGTCTGCGACAGCGCGCGAAGGCAGGGCCAGCCGCATCACGATCGCATCCACATCATCCGGCTGATAGTAGCGAGGCCGACGGCCGATCTCCTCGAAACCCTCCGAGAGATACAGGCCCGCGGCTGTGGGGTTGTCGGCCCGCACCTCGAGGAAGACTTCGCGAGCGCCCCGCTCGACGGCGGCCGCGAGCAGGGAACGCAGCAACGCCCGCCCGCGGCCCGCGCCACGGTGCGCCGCGTCGAGGGCGATGGTCTGGATGTCGGCATCCGGGCTCCCGGGCAGAGCCCGCACTCCCCCGTAACCGATCACCACTCCGTCGTGCTCATCGACCAGGTAGCGTCCGTGCGGGCTCGCCAACTCGTCGGCCATCGCCTCGGAACTCCACGCGTCGGTGGGGAACGAGCTGTTCTCGATCGCCATGATGCCGGCGAGATCGCCGGGGGTCGCGTCGCGCAACGTCATAGCCCCACCCGCTTCGGAGCACCGGGAAGCTTCACATCGGGGCTGCGCAGATACAGGGGTTCGCCGCCGGTGAGTACGCGCCCGGCGCTGAGCGCCCTGGCGCCGACCCGCGCGAGGGCCGCGCCCGAGAGGGACGTCACATCGATGCGGCGGATGCCGTCGAGATGCGTATCGGCATCCGCCGCGAGCACGAGCACCGTCTGCGCCGTGATCTGCGGGATGCCGTCGGAGTCGCTGCCGTCGAACACGGTGATCGCGACTTCGCGCCGGCGGGCATCCGTCACGATCGCGAACGGACCGTCGACGCCGTCGTCTTCGATCACCGCGAGTGCGGCCGCGACGTGGCTGGGAACCGGGATCACCGGGATGCTCCGCCCCAGTGCGAAGGCGCGGGCAGCGGCGATGCCGATGCGCAGACCGGTGAAGGGTCCGGGTCCCATTCCCGCCACGACGTGCGTGACATCGCCGGGCCCTGCGGCGGCGAGCGCGTCGACGAGCAGGTCGCCGATCACCTCGGCATGCCCGAGCGGGTCGGTCGTACCGGCTTCGGCGCGCGTGGCGCCGTCTGCATCGATGAGCGCGACGGCGCTGCCCAGGGAGGTGTCGACGGCGAGGATCACCCCTCCAGGGTAGTCGGCCGAGACGAGGGCTCGCCGTGACCGGGATACGACGCCCGCGATCGATGCCGGTGACCGGCGATCCGCGCGTTTAGGGTGGACGCATGCCGTCTTCGCACTATGAACACGCCGCGCTCCTGGTTCGTACGGCGGGCACTCCACCCGAGCGGTTGCATGCGGCAGCGGTCGACCTGCGTGAGGCGTTCGTGCGCAACGAGCACTCCATCGGGCTGCTCCCGGGTGATGCGCCCGACCTGCTCGTACGCACGTTCCGCGCGGCGGGAGACCAGGGCCACACCCCTGCCCTCCTCGATCTGGCGCTGCTGTACCAGCGCGGTGGGATCGCCCCGTGGGCCCCGTTCCCCGGCCGCGACGTGGCGGCTGCCGTCGAGCTGTATCGCGCCGCCGATGACCTCGGCTCGTTCGAGGGCGCACTCGGATGGATCCGAGCCGCCTACTTCGATCGCGACGCCGAACTCGCGGCGGCAGCCGCCGCCCGGTTGGGAGAGCTGCACACCTCCTCGCCCGAGAACGCGGAAGTGCTGCTGTACCTCGGCTACTTCCTGCACCAGGGGTACGGCTTCGCTGCGGATGCCGAGGCGGCGGCGAGCTTCTTCGAGGCTGCGGCGCTCCGTGGCGAGGCCGCCGCGGCCTTCGAACTGAGCATCCTCACCGCGAACGGCGACGGGGTGCCCGCCGACGACGAGGCGGCGCAACGCTGGACGTTCCGGGCGGCCGAGCTCGGCAGCGATCGCGCGCAGTCGAACCTCGGGGGCATGTACGCCACCGGCCGTGGGGTGCCGAAGGACGCGGCGCTCGCGGTCGAGTGGTATCGAAGGGCGGGTGATTCGGGGAACGCCCGCGCCGCCTTCATCGCCGGTGTGATGCTGCTCACCGGCGAAGAGGGTCTCGACATCGATATCGAGGGCGCCGGCGAGCAGTTCGACTGGGCGGACGAACTCGGGTTTCCCGACGTCGACGACACGCTCGCCGGTATGGGACTGCAGCGCCCCCAGTGACCGCGGAGGTTAGCGCTCCACGCGGGTGAGGGTGAGAACGCGAGGAGCGTCGGCATCGAGCTCGGAGGCGTCGAGCTCGTCGTCTCCCCCACCGATCGGCCGCTCGAGTTCGATGTCCCACCACACGTCGGCGAGGTCTTCCGCCATGCCGCGCCCCCACTCGATGACGACGACGGACCGGGCGAGGTCGAGATCGAGGTCGTCGAGTTCCGCCCCCGACCCCAGGCGGTAGGCGTCGACGTGCACGAGCGGCACCCGCCCCACGAGCGAAGGATGCGTGCGCGCGATCACGAACGTCGGGCTCTGCACGGGACCGCGAACGCCCAGGCCCTCGGCCAGCCCGCGGGTGAACGTGGTCTTCCCGGCGCCCAGGGGCCCGGTGAGAATGACCAGATCACCCGCCTGCAGCTGCTCGCCGATCAGGAAGCCGAGACGCTCCATGTCGTCCGAGGTGGCGATCTCGCGGCGTCCGAGGAAAGCGGGATCGATGCTCACGTCGTTCTCCGCGGCACCCGGGCTCCGATGCGCGTGACGATCTCGTAGTTGATCGTCGACGCGGCATCCGCCCATTCCGCCGCCGACGGCGCACCGAGGGTGGGGTCGCCGAACAGCGTGACCTCGTCGCCGATGGACACGGGCATGTCACCGACATCGACGACGAACTGGTCCATCGCGATGCGGCCGACGTTGGTGAACCGGCGTCCGCCGATCGACACCGGCAGTCGCCCGGAGGCCTGCCGCGGCACCCCATCGGCGTATCCGAGCGGAACCAGGACCAGGGTCGTGTCCCGATCGGTGCGATGGTCGTAGCCGTAGGAGACTCCGGTGCCCGCGGGAACGCGGCGGACAGCGGCGACCGCACCGCGCAGCGTCATCGCCGGGCGCAGGCCGAGTTCGGCGGAGCTGCGGTCGTCGAAGGGCGAGAGACCGTAGATGCCGACGCCGATGCGCACCGCGTCGAGGCGCATCTCGGGGAGGTCGATGGCGGCGGCCGTCGCGGCGATGTGCCGGATCTCCGGGTGGATGCCGAAGGATGCCGCGGCCGCGACGCCCTCCTCGAACTTCGCGAGGGCCGCACGGTCGTCGGCCTCGGAAGTGTTGGAGAGATGGCTGAAGAGGCCGACGATGCGCAGGCGGCCGATGCGCTCGTGCCGGGCCGCCTCGGCCAGCACCCGTCCCCAGTCCGCCGGCGCGATGCCGTTGCGCGACAGGCCCGTCTCGAACTTCAGGTGCACCGCCACAGGACGATCGACGCTGGCGACCGCACCGGCCGCCTCCAGCTGATCGAACGATGAGATGCCGACTTCGATGTTCTCGGCCGCCGCCTGCTCGAACTTCTCTCCGGGAGCGTGCAGCCAGGCGACGATCGGCGCGTGGATGCCCTGTCGTCGCAGCTCGAGGGCCTCGGGGATCTCGGCGACGCCCAGCCGAGTGGCCCCGCCCGACAGCGCGGCGACCGCCGCGGGAGCCGCGCCGTGGCCGTACCCGTTGGCCTTGACGACCGCGATCACCTCGGTACCGGTGAGACGACGGAAGTGCCGCACGTTGTCGGCGATCGCATCGATGTCGATGGTCGCTTCGCGGAACGGAACGGTCACAGGGGTTCTCCTTCGGCGACGACGAATGCGGCGGCGAGACCGGCATCGTGGCTGAGGGTCAGGTGCATCGTCGAGATCCCGCGCTCGACGATCACGTCGGCCGTCGATCCCGACAGCACGAAGTACGGTCGGCCCGACGGTTCTGACGCGATCTCGATCTCGGTCCAGTGCACGCCGTCCGATCCGCCGAGCGCCTTGATCAGCGCTTCCTTCGCGGCATAGCGCGCCGCGAGCGACGCCAGCCGGAGCCCGCGTTCGGCCGGCGCGAACAGCCGCTCGAGAAGACGGGGCGTGCGCTCCAGGGTCCGCTCGAACCGGGGGATGTCCACGAGGTCGATGCCGGTCCCGATGATCACCCGTCCAGCCTACTCGCGGCGCACGCACCTGCCCCGCGCGACGAGATGCGGCCTTACTCGACCGTGACGGACTTCGCGAGGTTGCGCGGCTGGTCGACGTCGAGACCCTTGGCCGTGGCCAGCGCCATCGCGAAGATCTGCAGCGGCACCACGGCGAGCAGCGGCTCGAACATCGCACCGGCGAGCGGGATGTGGATGACCTCGTCGGCGAACGGCAGCACGGCGGCATCGCCCTCCTCGGCGATCACGATCACCCGGGCACCGCGGGCGCGGATCTCCTGGATGTTCGAGACGACCTTCGAGTGCACGAGCGCGGAGTGACGCGGCGACGGCACCAGCACGAACACCGGCTGACCGGGCTCGATGAGCGCGATCGGTCCGTGCTTGAGCTCGCCGGCGGCGAAGCCCTCGGCGTGGATGTAGGAGATCTCCTTGAGCTTGAGCGCGCCCTCGAGTGCGATCGGGTACCCGACGTGGCGACCCAGGAAGAGCACCGACCGCGTGTCGGCCATCCAGCTCGCGAGCTGGGTGACGTGCTCGTTCTCGTCGGCGAGGACCTTGGCGATCTTCTCGGGCAGCGCGCTGAGCTCCTCGACATCGGTCGAGGCGTCGGCGACGGTGCCGCGTACGCGACCCATGTGGAGGCCCAGCAGCAGCAGCGCGGTGATCTGCGCCGAGAACGCCTTGGTCGATGCGACGGCGACCTCGGGGCCGGCGTGCGTGTAGACGACGGCATCCGACTCGCGCGGAATCGTCGCGCCCTGCGTGTTGCACACCGACAGGGTGCGTGCGCCGCGCTCGCGCGCGTACTTGACGGCCATGAGCGTGTCCATGGTCTCGCCCGACTGGCTGATCGAGACGACGAGCGTGTCAGCGCCGATCACCGGGTCGCGGTAGCGGAACTCGTGGGCCAGCTCGACGTCGACGGCGACGCGTGCCCACTGCTCGATGGCGTACTTGCCGACGAGCGCCGCGTACGACGCGGTGCCGCAGGCGGTGATGATCACCCGGTTGATGCCGATGAAGAGCTCATCGAGACCGTCGAGTTCGGGGATGACGACCTGGCCGTCGTGGATGCGACCGCGGATGGTGTTGGCCACGGCCTCGGGCTGCTCGGAGACCTCTTTGGCCATGAAGCTCGACCAGCCGCCCTTCTCGGCGGCGGCGGCGTCCCACGAGACCTCGAAGGGCTCGGGCTCGACGGGCGTGCCGGCGAAGTCGACGACGGTCACGGCATCCGGAGTGATCGAGACGATCTGGTCCTGACCGATGGCGAGCGCCTTGCGCGTGTGCTCGACGAAGGCCGCGACATCGGAGCCGAGGAAGTTCTCGCCCTCGCCCAGACCGATCACGAGCGGCGAGTTGCGGCGAGCGCCGACCACGAGGTTCGGGTGGTCCTGGTGCACGGCGAGAAGGGTGAAGGCACCCTCGAGGCGGTTGACGACGCCGCGGAAGGCGAGCTCGAGGTCGCCGCCGTTCGAGGCGTATTCGCGACCGAGGAGAGCCGCGGCCACCTCGGTGTCGGTCTCACTGCGGAAGCTGACGCCGTCGGCGAGCAGCTCGTCGCGCAGCGCGGCGAAGTTCTCGATGATGCCGTTGTGGATCAGCGCCAGCTTGTCGCCGTCGGCGAGGTGCGGGTGCGCGTTGACATCGGTGGGGCCTCCGTGGGTCGCCCAGCGCGTGTGGCCGATGCCGGTGGTGCCGTCGGGCAGGGGCGCATCGCTCAGCGATTCGCGCAGGGCGTTGAGCTTGCCCGCCTTCTTGCGCATGCCGAGCGAGCCTGCTTCGTTGATGACGGCGACACCCGCGGAGTCATAGCCGCGGTACTCCAGACGGGCAAGGCCGGCGAGAAGGATGTCCTGGCTGGGGCGAGGGCCCACGTATCCGACGATTCCACACATAGGCTCCAGAATAAGCCGCATATTTTGAGAGTCGTCCGAACAATAAGCGGCCGACGGGCCTAGAGCTTGCGCAGCAGAACGCTCTCGACCGTGTGATCCACGCCCTTGTTCAGAACCAGTCGCGCGCGGTGCTTGGTCGGCATCACGTTCTCGACGAGGTTCGGCATGTTGATCTCGTTCCAGTACCCGAGCGCCGTCGTGATCGCCTCTTCATCGGTCAGATGGGCGAAGACGTTGAAGTACGACGACGGGTTGCTGAACGCGCCCTGACGGAGCGCGAGGAACCGCTCGACGTACCACTTCTCGATGTGCGAGGTATCGGCGTCGACGAAGATCGAGAAGTCGAAGAGGTCGCTGACGGCCACATCGTTGGGAGACGCCGGTGGCTGCAGCACGTTGAGCCCCTCGACGATCACGACGTCGGGGCGGCGCACGACCACATGGGCGTCCGGCACGATGTCGTACCGCATGTGCGAGTAGAACGGCGCGCGCACCTCGGGGGCACCGCTCTTGACCTCGGTGAGGAACTCGATGAGGGCACGACGGTCGTAGGACTCCGGGAAGCCCTTGCGCTCCATCAGCCCGCGGCGCTCCAGCTCGGCGTTGGAATGCAGGAACCCGTCGGTCGTGACCAGCTCGACGCGCGGAGTGCCCGGCCAGCGGCTCATCAGCTCACGCAGGAGACGCGCGATCGTGGACTTGCCGACCGCGACCGATCCCGCGACGCCGACGACGAACGGCGTGGTCGAGTCCTCTTCCTGCAGGAACGAACTCGTCGCCGCCCCCAGACGCTTGGTCGACGTGGCATAGAGGCTGAGCAGCCGGCTCAGGGGCAGGTAGACCTCGCGCACCTCGGTGAGGCTCAGACGATCACCGATACCGCGGATCTCGACGACCTCCATCTCGCTCAACGGCTGATCGAGATCAGCGGCGAGACGCGCCCAGTCCGCGCGACCGATCTCCCGATACGGAGAAAGAGGCTGCGTGGAGTCGGCGATGGTCACCCCACCATCGTATCGGGGCAGCGGTAGTCTCTTCCCGTGCGCTTGGGAGTCCTCGACATCGGTTCCAACACGGTCCACATGCTGGCCGCCGATGTGCGGCCCGGTGGCCGCCCGCTCGCGACCACCAGCGATCGCTCCGTGCTCCGCCTCATGCGATATCTGACGCCCGACGGCGCGATCTCGGAAGAGGGCGTGCGCGCGCTCGAGACGGCCGTGGCCCAGGCGCGACGCGTGGCCGAGGCCGAACGCGTCGATGCCCTGCTCGCGACCGCCACCAGCGCCGTGCGCGACGCGGCGAACGGCGCAGACGTCATCGCCCGGATCGAAGCGGCGCTGGGTCAGCCCCTGCAGGTCCTCGACGGCGAGACCGAGGCGGAGCTCACCTTCCTGGCCGTGCGTCGATGGTTCGGCTGGTCAGCGGGGCAGATCCTTCTGCTCGACATCGGCGGCGGATCCCTCGAGATCGCCGCCGGCGGCGAAGAGCTTCCGGATGCCGCGGCATCCGTCCCCCTGGGTGCGGGGCGCATGACCGTGCAGTTCCTGCCGAACGATCCTCCCGGTGAGCACGATGTCGACGCGCTCCGCGTGCACGCGAAGGCCACACTGGCGAGCGTGCTCCCCCGGTTCGCCGGCCTTCCCCGCCCTGATCACGTCGTCGGATCGTCGAAGGCCATCCGCTCACTCGCCCGCCTGGTGGGCTACCCGGCGCCCGGATGGTCGGGGTCGGAGCGGATGCTGCTCCCCCGGGAATCCCTCGGGTCCTGGATTCCGCGGCTCGCGCGCCTGCCCGCCTCGGCGCGTCAGGAACTGCCGCGCATCACTCCCGACCGCACCTTCCAGATCGTGGCCGCCGCGGTGTCACTGCACACCGCGATGACCGCGCTCGATGTCGACGAGCTCGAAGTGTCGCCGTGGGCGCTGCGCGAGGGTGTGCTGCTGCGCTACATCGAGTCGCTGTAGCGGAGCACGCTTCGCCTCAGCCGGTGATCCACAGTGCGGATCCGTCGCGCCATCCGAGCGCCGCGGGGCCCGCCGGCAGGACTTCCTCGTGCCGCGGACGCACCACGCGAACCCGCTGCCCAGCGAGCTCGACGACGTAGACGAGGTCCGCGCCGCGATAGACCTGGGTCACGATCTCGACGCCGACCGGGGTGTGGGTGCCGACAGCGGACGCAAGGCGCAGGTCTTCCTGCCGCAGCATGACCGAGCCCGCACCGTCCGCCCCCGCATGCGTCAACGGGATGCTCACCGATGCTCCGTCGAGTGTGGCGACCGCGCCGGCGCGTGACGCGGGGAGCAGGTTGGCCGCACCGATGAAGTCGGCGGCGAACGACGTCTTCGGAGAACCGTAGAGTTCGGCGGGAGCACCCTCCTGCTCGACGACGCCGCCGTTCATGAGAACGATCCGATCGGAAAGGCTCATCGCCTCTTCCTGATCGTGCGTCACGAACACGGTGGTGAGGCCGAGCGTACGATGCAGCTCCTTCAGCTCGATCTGCATGTCTTCACGTAGACGCGCGTCGAGATTCGACAGCGGCTCGTCGAGCAGAAGGACACGAGGCTCGAACGCGATGGCACGGGCGAGCGCGACACGCTGCTGCTGCCCACCGGACAGCTGTGCCGGCGACCGATCGGCGAGATGTCCCATCTGCACACGCTCCAGCGCACGCACGGCCAGGGCCTTCTGCTCGACCTTCGACTTCTCGCCGGACATCCGCAGGCCGAATCGCACGTTCTCGACCACGCTCATGTGCGGGAAGAGCGCGTAGCTCTGGAACATCATGCCCAGGTGCCGCTTCTCCGGCGGGAGGTTCGTGACATCCGTGCCATCGATCTCGATGGTGCCGCCGCTCGGCGACTCCAACCCGGCGATGCAGCGGAGGAGCGTCGTCTTGCCGCAGCCCGAAGGCCCGAGCAACGAGACGAACTCCCCCGACTGCATCGTGAGGTCGATGCCCTTGAGCACCGACGTCCCTTTGAAATCCTTCGTGAGAGAGGAGATGGTGAGCGTGGTCATCAGACGAACAACCTTCCCAGGCCGATGATGCGTTCGAGAACGATCATCAGGACGACGGTGAGCAGGACCATGAGAGTGGAGACTGCCGCCACTGTGGGCGACGTGCTGAACTCGAGCTGGCCATAGATGGCGATGGGCAGCGTCTCCAGCTGCGGGGTGCGCAGGAAGAGGGCGATGACCGCATCGTCGAACGAGATGTTGAAGGCGAAGAAGGCGCCCGCGGCGATGCCAGGACGTGCGATCGGCAGCACGACGAGCCGATAGCGGTTCCAGGTGCTTGCTCCGAGGGTGCGTGCGGCCTCCTCGGTGAAGCGATCGGCGCGGGTCATGACACCGGTGACGGTGCGCATGACATAGGGGATCGCGATGACCACGTGCACAGCGATGAGCACCGCGACATTCGGTGCACCGATCGTGAGGGACGCGATCGACAGGGCTCCGATCGCGAGGATGATCGTCGGGATCGTCAAGGGTGACATGAGCAGTCCCTGAATCGCCCCGGCGCCCGGAATACGGAAACGGGTCAGGGCGAGTGCAGCAGCAGTGCCGATGCTCGCCGCGAGAACGGCCACGGTGACCCCGACCATCAGGCTGAGCCGGAACGGTTCGAGGTAGGTGTCGGAGGTGAGCGCGTCGACGTACCAGTCCAAAGTGAAGCCCGTGCCGGGGAAGGTCAGGAAACGACTCTCCCCCACCGACGCACCGGCGACGACGAACAGGGGCACGAGCATGTACAGCGTCACGAGAACGCCCAGGGCGAGGGCCAGCACTCGGCCCAGGATCGGAATGGAGCGAACCATGATTACACCTTCTGCTTCCCGAGTCGCGACGTCGCCGCCAGCACGAACATCACGCCGGCGAACAGCAACACCGCTTGAGCGGCAGCGAACGACCAGTCGAGGTTGGTCGTGGCATCGACGTAGATCGTCTGAGCGAACACCGGGATCTGCGAACCGCCGATGAACCGCGGGGTGATGAAAGAACTCACCGACAGCACGAAGACGAGTGTCGCTCCCGCCACGATGCCCGGAACGGCGAGCGGAAGCACGACGTGCCAGAGCGTGCGCCAGAAGCCCGCCCCGAGGGTGCGGGAGGCTTCCTCCAGTTGGGGGCCGATGCCGGAGATCACCCCGAGGATGCTGAGCACCGCGAACGGGAGCAGCACCTGCACCATGGCGATCACGACGCCCGTCTCGGTGCCGAGGAAGCCCTGGTTGCCGCCGACGAGGAGATCAGCCCCGGGGATCTGCATGAGAAGACCCGAGGGCCCCATCAGCACGACCCATCCGAATGTTCGCACCACGACGCTCGTCATCAGGGGAAGGATGACGACGATGAGCAGAAAGGACCGTACTTTCGACCCCGACCGCGCCATCACGTACGACAGCGGGATGGCGAGCGCCAGGGTGATGGCTGTCTGGATCACCCCCAGGCGGAGCGACCGCAGCGCCGCCTGGAGGTGGTACTCGCTCGTGAAGAGACGAGTGAAGTTCTCGATCGTGAACCCGCCTGCCGGCGATTGCACGCTCATGAGGAGCATGCCCGCCACCGGAGTGATGAAGGCAAGAGCCAGGAGCGAGATCGCCGGCAGGAGAAGGAGCCAGGGCTCCTTACGGGTTCGAACACTCATCGTGTGATCAGCGCATTCCACTCATCGGTCCACGCAGGGCGGTCCGCAGCGATCTCACCCGGCGCGTACACGACGATCGAGTCCAGCTCGTCGCCCGTGAGCACGGCATCCGCAGTGTCGCCGGAGAGCTCCGCCTTCAGGTTGACCGGCGAGTAACGCATGTTCTCCGCGAAGGCGGCCTGCGCTTCCGGGCGAAGCTCGAAGTCGATGAAGAGCGTCGCCAGCTCGGGGTTCTCGCGACCTTCGACGACGTTCGCCGTGATGAGCGAGGCGGTGACGCCCTCATCCGGGACGATGAACTCGACCGGCAGCCCGGCGTCCTGCAGCGTTCCCGCATAGTCCATCGCGTACGGCGCGAGCCACGTGTCGCGCTGGGCGAAAGCGGTCTGCAGGTCCGGAGACGTCGGCACGACGATCGCATCGCCCGATGAGGCCAGCTCACCGAGGTCATCGATCGCCTGAGAGGGATCCTCGATGCCGCCGCCGAGCGCGTCGGCGACACGGAGCATCGAGAGCACCCCGTAGGTGTTCGAGAAGTCGGTCAACGCGACGTGACCGGCGTACTCCTCGTCGAAGAGGTCGAGCCACGAGGTGGGCACCGGGGCGCCCGACTCGGTGTTGTAGACGAGTCCGATCGGAGCGAGCTGGATGACGGGCCCCTCCCCGCGTTCCAGTCCAGCGGTCGCGATGTCGATGAGGTCACCGGACTCCGAGAGGTCGGCGGCGGCGATCGGAGCGATGAGCCCGTCCTGCGCCGCAGTGAACTCCTGCCCTCCGGAGAAGTGCACGACATCGATCTGCGGGCTCGCCTTCTGGGCGGTGACCTGCGCGAGGGCGTCGGCACTGTAGAGGGTGATCAGCTCGACCTTCGCGCCGGTCTCCTCCTCGAAGGGTTCGACGACGGCCTCGATGAAGGCGGCCTCCCAGTCGCCACCGAACGATGTGACGACGAGGGTCTCGCCGGCGAACTCTTTGTCACCGGTCGGGGTACCGGGCTCGTCACCTGCGGCGCAACTGGTGAGGACGAGAGCACCGGCGGCGATGAGGGCAACGGTGGTGAGGATTCTGCGAGTATTCATGCACTGCTCCTTCGGGATGGGTCCAGCACGGGGAATGAACGCCTAAACCAGGCGTCCGATGGTGAGCTGCTTGGCGCCGTCGATGCGGATGGCGGCGCTTTCCTTGGCGAATTCCGCCAGCCCCTCGGTGATTCCGCCCCAGATGTTGACGGGCGTCCATCCCAGTGGACCGAGGGTTCGCGCCCCGCGATCGTAGAAGACCCCGATCTCGTACCACTCGAACGGCAGGCCTCCCATCTGCATAGGACGCTGCCAGTACCACTGCAGGTCGCCCGGCGCGGGCACCACCTGCTGGTTCTCGAACGGTACGGCCTCGGGGTCGAAGTTCTGCGCCTCTTCGGGCAGACCGACCATGACCTCGGGGCCGGCGTACATGGCGTGCATCGCCTGCATGGTGACCGGCTTCTCCAACGCACCCCACATGGCCTCGCACGTGCGAGGGGCGAGATCCTCGAACAGGGTGGCGACGGCGCGGACGCCGTTCTCGTACTCGAGGAAGACCTGCTTGGTCATCGTATTCCTTTCTCTGCAGTGGCGACTTCCACTGCTCGTTCCTGGGCGGCCGCGACGAAATGCGCGAACAGCGACAGCTCTTCTGCGGCCTCATCGGGGCCGGTCATCTTCTCGGGGTGCCATTGAACGGCCCAGAGCGGCCAGCCGTCGTCGGCTTCGATGGCCTCGACGATGCCGTCGGGCGCCCAGGCGACAGGCAGGAGCCCCGGAGCGAGCACGCCGACGCACTGGTGATGGATCGTGTTCACTGTGCGGTCGGTGACCCCGTATGCGGCAGACATTCGGCTGCCTTCGGCGACGTGGATCGGATGCCGCGCGGCGAGCTGCTCTGCTCCTTCTCTCACCGGACGGTGATGCTCTGATCGGGGCACATCCACGACGAGGGTGCCGCCGAGGGCGATGTTCATCACCTGCATACCGCGACAGATCGCCAGCACGGGGATTCCCCGCTTCTTCGCACCGAGGACCAGAGCGATCTCGTACTCGTCCCGCGCATCGTCGTAGGACTTTCCTGCCTGCGGCGGTTCGCCGTAACGCCCCGGATGCACATCCTGACCACCGGACAGCACGAGACCGTCCAGCCGGTCGAGCACTTCGTCGACGCCTCCGGTCGGGGGAAGAAGGACGACGGCGGCTCCCGCAGCTTCGAGCGGCGCGGCGTATTCGATTCCGAGGCTGTGGACGGGACGCGCGGATCCGAGGTCGGTGTCGACGGAACGGCGCCAGGTCGTGATGCCGATGTACGGGCGGGTCATGAGAGCGCGATCCACGTGGTCTTGAGATCCGTGAACTTCTCCATCGCGTGCAGACTCTTGTCTCGTCCGAATCCTGAGCCCTTGACGCCGCCGAACGGCACCGTCATGTCGCCCTCCTCGAAACAGTTGACCCAGACGATGCCTGCGCGCAGACGTCGAGACAGGGTGTGCACGGTCGTGAGGTCGTTGCTCCACAGCGCCGCGGCGAGGCCGAATTCGGTCCCGTTCGCGATCGCAAGAGCATCCTCGACGTCGTCGTAGCCGATCACCGACAGCACGGGCCCGAAGACTTCACGCTGTGCGATCTCGTGCGCGGGGGTCACGCCGAGCACGACAGGGGCGAAGTAGCTTCCTCCGTCGACCGCGGTGAAGCGCTCAGCGGTGCCTGCGGCGAGCTCGCCGCCCTGCTCCTGTGCCCGCTCGACGAAACCGGAGATGCTCTGGAGCTGTCGTTCGCTGACGATCGCGCCCATCCCGGTGGAGATGGAGAAGGGATCGGACGGCAGGCTGGTGCGCGCGACATCGGCCGCGATCTCCAAGGCACGATCACGCTGGGCGCGCGGCACGAGCAGCCGGGAGGATGCCGTGCACATCTGACCCTGGTTGTAGAAGCATCCGTCGGCGGTCGCGCGCACCGCGCGCTCGAGGTCGGCATCCGGCATCACGAGGCTGGCCGTCTTGCCGCCGAGTTCGGGCCAGACGCGTTTGCCGTTCGACGCCGCGGAGTAACCGAGGAACTTCCTTCCGACCTCCGGGGATCCGGTGAACGTCACCACGTCGACGTCGGGGTGCTCGCCGAGCGCACGGCCGGCGATCTGGCCCGTACCGGGCGTGACGTTGAGCACGCCCGCCGGGATCCCGGCCTCATGGGCGAGCTCTGCGAGGCGCAGAGCCGAGAACGTGGTGTGCTCTGCGGGTTTGAGCACCACGCTGTTGCCGACGGCGAGCGCGGGAGCGAGCTTCCAGGCGGTCATCGTCAGCGGGAAGTTCCACGGAACCACGGCGGCGACGACACCGGCCGCCTCGCGTGTGACGAGCGCGAGGCTCCCCGGAGCCGTGACGGGCACCTCGTCGAGCGCCTTGTCCGCGGCTTCTCCATACCAGCGGAAGCAGTTCACGACAGCGCGAAGTTCGGTCTGCAGCGCTTCGCGAATGGGCTTGCCCATCTCGAGCGAGATCGTGAGGGCGAGCTCTTCCGCCTCGTCGTGGATCTTCTGCGCGAAGGCGATGAGCAGCTGTCCGCGTTCGCGGGGCGCGAGACCTGACCAGACACCGGATTCGAACGAGCGACGCGCGGAGCGAACCGCGTGGTCGACGTCCTGAGCGGATGCGGCAGAGATCGAGGGGAGTTCCCGCCCGTCGCGGGGGCTGATCGGGCTCAGCGGTTCCGCCGAGCCGTCGACCCACTCGCCGTCGATGAACATGCGCGTACGCAGACGCAGTACGGCCGCGCGCTGCGCCCAGTCATTTCCTGTTGCCGTGAACACGATCATCCTTCCGCGGGCTGGTTGCCCCCGAAAGAGATGATTGCCCTATTTCGCCACTGTTGCAAGCTTTGGCGAACTATCTCGCCAATTCTTTACACGTCCGTAACAGAATCGGCCTAGAGACGAATGGCCCCGGTAGGCGCATCGTGCGCCAGGGAGTCGGGCGCCTCATCGACGATCAGCGACCCTCGGAGCACCGGTGTGATCACCACGAGCGACTCGACGACTTCGAGCCCGTCATGACCGGCAACCACGGGGCCGGTGAGGAACCGGTAGAAGGCATCGGCATCCGTGACGAGAACGTTGGCGAGCAGCTGCGAGGTTCCGGTCGTCGCCGCGATGAACTTCACCTCGGGCGCGGCGGCCAGGGCCGCGCCGACATCTTCCAGACGCTCCATGGGCACGCGCAACCACACGAGTGCTTCCAGGCCGAGACCGAACAGGCGCGGAACGACTTCCGTTCGCGGATGCATGAGCCCCCGTCGCGTCAACGATTCCATGCGGCGGCGAGTGGTCGTGACGTTGAGCCCGAGCGCCCTCGCGAGCTGCGCGACCGGCAGTCGCCCGTCCTTGAGCAGAAGCGCTATCAACGCCTCCTCGTCCTCGCTCAACGCATCGGCAGGATCGACCTCGGTCGCCGAAGACTCATCGAGCATGCGCGCCTGCTCATCGGTGAGCACACCCGCCCGCCAATCGTGGCCCGAGCGGAAGAACTTCAACACGGTGGTCACGTTGATCGAGACGATGCCCTCGATGCGAGGGAAATCGGTGAACAGCAGTTCCCGGATGGATGCATCATCGTGCGGCAGAAGCATACCTGCGATATCACTGCTGCCCTCGAGCACCGATACCGACGACGCGTCGGTCCTGCGTGCGAGCCTGCGGGCCACGTGCCACAGCGCCTGGGGGTCGGTCGTGATGCGGAAGAGCACGGCTCGAGCGTGGAGCACGCGCGCCGGATCGACATATGTCGAGACGCGAACGAGTCCGCGATCGAGCAGACGCTGCCCGCGCCGCGCGACCGTGCGTTCCGGGAGGTCGACGGCGCGCGCAATCTCGCCCCACGACGCCCTGCCATTCACCTGCAGAGCTGCGGCGACGAGCCGATCCGTCTCGTCGGCCATCACGTCATTCGAAGACACGCGCTCTCCTTCACGGCGGGGACACATTCCCGGTGAAGGCTATCCCAGTCGCGTGGAGTGCCGTCGTCAGAGCGCCAGGCGCTCGCGAACGACATCGGCCAGGCGCTCGGCGTAGATCTGCACGGATTCGGCGTCTGCCGCCTCGACCATGACCCGCACCAGAGCTTCGGTACCGGACTTGCGCAGCAGCACACGACCGGTGCTGCCCAGCTCGGCCTCGACCTCGCGCACCGCTGCCTGCACGCCCTCGTCATCGGCGACGCGGTCTTTGTCGACCCCGCGCACGTTGATGAGCACCTGAGGATAGATCGTCATCACCGAGGCGAGCTCGGCGATCGTCTTCTTCGTGCGTGCCATCTCGGCGACCAGGTGGAGCCCGGTGAGGATGCCGTCACCCGTCGTCGCGTATTCGCTCATGATCACGTGGCCGGACTGCTCGCCGCCCAGCGCGTATCCGCCCTGGTTCATGTCTTCGAGCACGTAGCGGTCGCCGACGCCCGTCTGGCGCACCGTGATTCCGTGCTCGCGCATCGCGACGTGCAGACCGAGGTTGCTCATCACCGTGGCGACGAGGGTGTCGTCGGTGAGGTGACCGCGCTCTTTCATCGAGACCGCGAGGATCGCCATGATCTGGTCGCCGTCGATGAATGCGCCGTCGGCGTCGACGGCCAGGCAGCGGTCGGCGTCGCCGTCGTGCGCGATGCCGATGTCGGCTCCCAGGCGCACGACCGCTTCAGCCAGGTTGTCGAGGTGCGTCGATCCGACGCCGTCGTTGATGTTGAGCCCGTCGGGGTCGGCGCCGATCACGGTCACCTCGGCGCCGGCGTCGCGGAACGTCTCCGGGGAGACGCCGGATGCCGCGCCGTGCGCGCAGTCGAGCACGACGTGGATGCCGTCGAGTCGGTTCGGCAGCGAACCGAGGAGGTGGATCACGTAGCGATCCTCGGCATCCGAGAATCGATCGATGCGACCCACACCCGCGCCGGTCGGGCGCAGCATCTCGCCGGCCATCGCGGCCTCGATGCGCTGCTCGACCACGTCGGGCAGCTTGACGCCGCCGCGGGCGAAGATCTTGATGCCGTTGTCGGGGGCTGCGTTGTGAGATGCGGAGATCATCACACCGAAGTCCGCGTCACGGTCGGCGACGAGGAACGCGAGCGCCGGGGTCGGGATGACGCCGGCTTCGAGTACATCGACGCCCGAGGAGGCGAGCCCCGCCGCGACGGCGGCGGTGAGGAAATGACCGGAGACCCGAGGGTCGCGGGCCACGACTGCGGTCAGACGCTTGCCTTCGCCCTTACGGGCCTCCGCAGTACGGCCCTGGCCCAGGACGACAGCAGTCGCCTGGGCCAGGGTGAGCGCGAGGTCGGCGGTGAGGATGCCATTGGCGAGTCCTCGCACACCGTCCGTGCCAAAGATCGGCATCGGAAGCGGCGGACCTTAACGCTTCGAGTACTGAGGCGCCTTGCGGGCCTTCTTGAGTCCAGCCTTCTTGCGCTCCTTGACGCGAGCGTCGCGCGACAGGAAGCCGGCCTTCTTCAGGGTCGGACGGTTGTTCTCCTCGTCGATGCCGTTCAGCGAACGGGCGATGCCGAGGCGCAGCGCACCGGCCTGACCCGAGGGGCCACCACCGGAGATGCGTGCGATGACGTCGTATGCACCGGTGAGGCTCAGCACGGTGAACGGGTCGTTGATCAGCTGCTGGTGCAGCTTGTTCGGGAAGTAGTCCTCGATCGTACGGCCGTTGACCGTGATCGTGCCGGAGCCCGGGACGATGCGCACGCGGGCGATGGCCTGCTTGCGACGCCCGACAGCGGCACCCGGGACGCTGAGCACGGGGCGGGGAGCCGCCTCGACTGCTTCGGTCTCAGGGGTCGAGGTCGAGAAGCTCTGGGGGGTTTCGGTGGTGTCCTGGATGTCAGCCACGAGTATGTCCTTAAGTCTGTACGGCGCTTACTGGGCGACCTGGTCGAGGGTGTACGTCTGCGGCTGCTGTGCGGCGTGCGGGTGCTCGGCACCGACGTACACCTTGAGCTTGGACAGCTGCTGACGT
Source organism: Microbacterium sp. NPDC087665 (assembly GCF_044743285.1). Taxonomy (NCBI): domain Bacteria; kingdom Bacillati; phylum Actinomycetota; class Actinomycetes; order Micrococcales; family Microbacteriaceae; genus Microbacterium; species Microbacterium sp. NPDC087665. The sequence continues at coordinate 662,918 of NZ_JBIUWD010000002.1, forward strand.
CCGAGGCTGTTCTTGGGGAGCATGCCACGGATGGCCTTCTCCACGGCGCGGACGGGGTTCTTCTCGAGAAGCTCGGCGTAGGTGACCGACTTCAGACCACCCGGGTAGCCCGAGTGACGGTAAGCCAGCTTCTTCTGGAGCTTCTGACCCGTGAGCGCGACCTTCTCTGCGTTCACGATGATGACGAAGTCACCGGAGTCGATGTGGTTGGCGAAGGTGGGCTTGTGCTTGCCACGCAGGAGCGTTGCCGCGTGCGAGGCGAGACGGCCGAGAACGACGTCGGTGGCGTCGATGACGACCCAGTCACGCTGGACCTCGCCGGCCTTCGGGGTGTAAGTGCGCGTCACGATAGTGCTGCTTTCTTGTATCGAACGGAGAAGTTCGTGAATCCCACTCCGGGGTGGTTCTTTCCCGAGGGGGAGGAACACGCCAGTGGAGGGCTCACGTTCGGATGATGCTCTTCACCACGAAGGGAAGGGCACCAAAGAGACAGCATACGCCACGCGGGCGATTCACTCAAATGCCGGGCGTCTCAGTCCGGGTGCACCGTGACGAGGATCGGGCGATGGTCGCTCGCCCCCTGCGGAAGCGTGGTGATGCCGTCGATCTCGAAGCCGACCGATGTCGCGAAGTCGTAGTGACCCCTGAACACCCGGTACCGCGTATACGTGTGGTCGTCGCTCAGCGTCAACGCGTAACCGTGCTTGCGCACGGCCTGACCGAGGTTCTCCTTGAACACCGGGTAGTTGTAGTCGCCGACCATCAGTTGCGGCAGGTCCTCTCCGAGCTTCGCGAGCTCGGTGAGCGCGGCGCGGATCTGGTGACGTCGCAAGGAATTCAGCGCGGTCAGGGGCGCGGCGTGGAAGGAGGCGACGATGAGGTCCCTTCCCTCGTCGATGTCGATCAGTCGCGCGCCGAGCAACCGCTCGTGGGCGGGCTTCAGCACGCGATCGTGCAGCGACTTCTTGAGTTCGAGCGCACGGATCTCGCGAAGACGGAAGGAACTCTCCCGGTAATACAGGGCGAGGCCGAGGCGATTGCCCTGTGTCGCGTCGGCGAGCACGAGTCCGCCGATACGTTCGGGCAGGTGAGGCACGTCGCACTCCTGCAGGCACAGAATGTCGGGATCGTGGGCGGCGACGAGGACCGCGAGCTCGCCCGCTGCCTTGTGCTTCCGGAGGTTGTACGAGATGACTTTCATGACTTTGATACGGTACTCCCGAGTGCTGTGGATCGACCTCGGGGTTGTCGTCGGTCCGAGGGTCCGGTAGTGGAGACGACCCGACTCTCACTCACTATCGCGACGCGCCCGCGTCTGCTCGGCTCGCAGCGTCAGCAGGTCATCGGCGGGATAGCCCACCTCGACGAGCGCCAGCCCCCGGGCGGCCAGCACCTTGAACGCGCTGGTGCGGGTCAGCGCATCGCGCAGCGCGACCACCTCGTCGATGCCGAGACGCCCGTCGCCGACGGCGACGCAGGCACCGACGAGGGCGCGCACCATGCTGTGGCAGAACGCGTCGGCCTTCACCTCGGCGATGAGCACGCCTTCTTCGTCGCGCTCCCACCGGTAGTCGAGGAGAGTGCGGATGGTCGTGGCGCCCTCGCGTGGCTTGCAGTACGCCGCGAAGTCATGGAGCCCGATGAGCGTGCGTGCCGCGGCATCCATCGCCTGCACGTCGAGGCGCCCGCGGAAGCTCGTGGTGTCGAGCCGGCGCAGGGGGTCGAAACCCGTCTCCTCATCGGCCAGACGGTAGCGGTACCGGCGCCAGACCGCCGAGAAGCGCGCATCGAAACCCTCCGGGGCGATCGATGACCGGGTCACGGTGACGTCGGAGTAGGCGCCGAGCACCCCGCGCATGCGCCCGGCGATGGAGCCCGCCGGGTCGACCGATGCCTTGCCGTGCCGCGACTCGATGCGACCCCACTGCTCCTCGTCGAGGTCGACGTGCGCGACCTGACCGGAGGCGTGCACACCGGCGTCCGTGCGCCCGGCGACGACGAACTGCACCTCGGAGCCGACGATCCGCGAGAGGGCCTGCTCGAGCGTGCCCTGCACCGTGCGCAGCGTCGGCTGCCGCGCCCACCCTCGGAAATGGGTGCCGTCGTAGGCGATGTCGAGCCGGATGCGCACGACGACAAGCCTAGGTCACCGCCGGCGGACGCTGGGAGCTGCGGTTAGATGCCGCCGTCGATCGACCGGATCGCCACGGCCGGCTCGTCGGGCACCATCACTTCGGTGTCGCGGTTGAGGCTCTCCCCGCGGAAGAAGCGCTTCGATCGCGGGAACAGGTACCAGACGAACATCAGCACCAGACCGAAGGCGAGCGAACCGATGCCGATCACGAACGTTCCGCCGATGCCGAAGAGCACCGTGTAGCCGTAGTCGACGTCCCACATGTCGATCGCCGACTGCACGAATGCCGCGGCCAGCATCAGGCCGCCGAGGAACGGGAACAGTCCCTTGAAGAAGAACTCGCGGGGCGAGCGGAAGACGTCTTTGCGGAAGTACCAGACGCAGGCGAATCCGGTGATGGCGTAGTAGAACGCGATCGCGAGACCGAGAGACAGGATCGAGTCCTGCAGGATGTTGTCGCTGATGAGCGTCATGCCGACGTAGTAGAGGGTCGCGACGACGCCCATGACCAGGGTCGAGAACGACGGCGTCTTGTAAGTGGGGTGCACGTCCTTGAAGCGTGCGGGAAGGGCGCGGTACACGCCCATCGCGAGCGTGCCGCGCGCGGTGGGGAGGATCGTGGTCTGCGTCGACGAGATCGCCGAGATGATCACCGCGACCACCAGCACCCATCCGAACGGGCCGAGCAGGCCGTCCTTGATCGCGAGGAAGAAATCGTCGGCGTTGGCTTCGTTGCCGAGACCCGTGCCCGTCTCTCCGAGGCCCGCGTACATCATCGCCGCGATCGTCACCGAGACGTACGTGAAGAGCAGGATCACGGTGGTCAGCAGCGCCGCGCGACCCGGGATGCGCTTGGGGTCCTTCGTCTCCTCGTTCAGCGCGAGGCAGGTGTCCCAGCCCCAGTAGATGAAGAGTGCGAGCAGGATCGCCTCGGTGAAGCCGGACCAGTCGGTGAAGGCGAACGGGTTCAGCCACTCCATGTCGAACGGTGTGGGGTTCGGGGCGGAGCCCGCGAAGAACTGCCACAGCGCCGTCACGATGAAGATCACGAGAGCGAGGTATTGGATGCCGAGCAGGATGTTCTGGATGCGCTCGCCGATCTCGACCCCGCGCCAGCTGACCCACGTCATCGCCGCGATGAAGATGACGGCGACGAGCACCACCCGCCAGTCGTTGTTCTCGAGGTCCTGACCAACCAGCGACCAGAAGTACACGGAGGCGATCTGGGCGAGGTTCGCGAGCACGACCATGCCGGCGACCGCGACACCCCAGCCGCCCATCCAGCCCACCCAGGGACCGAATGCCTTGGTCCCCCACGTGAACGTGGTGCCGCAGTCGGGCACGGCATTGTTCAGTTCCCGGTAGGCGAAGGCGATGAGGAGCATCGGCACGAAAGCGATGATGAAGGCGATCGGCGCCTGCGCGCCGACGGCGAGGACCACGAATCCGAGCGTCGCGACGAGCGAGTACACGGGCGCGGTGGAGGCCAGACCGATGACGGTCGAACCCCACAGCCCCAGCGTGCCTGCCGCCAGTCCCTTGCCGTCGGGTCGTTCAAGGTGAATCGGCGTCGTTGCTGCCATGGTCAGAACAGTACGGCTGTTGCGTTATCGCGTCAATCGTTTTCTGGATGCGACGGATTTCGTGGTTCTACCCGAGGCGTTCGACGGAATCAGCAGTTTCAGTCGCGACCGAGCATTCCGTCCGAGTGTTCAGCGATCCAGGCCATCAGCGGCAGCATCCGCTCCATGAGGTCGCGGCCGAGCGGAGTAAGGCTGTATTCGACGTGCGGGGGCACCGTGGGGAAGGACTCGCGGTGCACGAGTCCGTCGTCGGCGAGGGTGCGCAGGGTCGAGGCCAACATCTTCTCGCTGATGCCGTCGACTTCGCGACGGAGGGCGCCCCAGCGCAGCGTGCCGTCAGACAGGCACGACAGCACGAGCACACCCCACTTGCTCATGATGTGGTCGAGGACGACGCGGGTACCGCATCCCTCTTCGAAGATGTTCGGAGCGCTGTCCCGGATTCCTGCAAAACTCACCGACATGTATGTACCTTACTTCAAAGTGGGTACCCACCGAGCGGAAGGTTTCACAGCAACGCCCGGTTGTCGAGGATGTCATCCCCACGAAAGGACCCTCATGACCACTCTCGTCACCGGTGCCACCGGACACCTCGGCCGCCTCGTCATCGACAGCCTCATCGCCCGCGGAGCGGAGCCCTCCTCGATCGTCGCCGGTGTGCGCGACGTCGCCAAGGCCTCCGATCTCGCGGCGCGGGGCGTGCGCACGGCCGTCGTCGACTACGACCGACCCGAGACGCTCGCCGCCGCGCTCGACGGCGTCGACTCCGTGCTCCTCGTCTCCGGGTCGGAGGTCGGACGCCGCGTCGCTCAGCACCGCGCCGTCATCGACGCCGCGAAGAACGCCGGCGTGACGAAGTTCGTCTACACGAGCGCTCCGAAGGCACCGACGAGCGCTCTCGTGCTCGCGCCCGAGCACAAGGTCACCGAGGAACTCATCGCTGCGGCGGGGCTCCCCGCCGTGATCCTGCGCAACAACTGGTACACCGAGAACTACGCGGGCGATCTCGCCCAGGCGCGCGAGACCGGCGTGCTGTCGGCCGGTGTCGGCGACGGTCGCGTGGCCTCGGCGAGCCGCGCGGACTTCGCGGATGCCGCAGCCGTGGTGCTTCTCGAAGACGGCCACATCGGCCAGGAGTACGAACTCGGCGGCGACGTCGCCTGGACGTACGACGACCTCGCCGCTGCGATCGGCGAGGTGATCGGACGCCCGGTCGAGTACCGTGCGCTGACGCCGGAGCAGCATGCAGCGGCCCTGGAGGCCGCCGGTCTTGACGCCGGCACCGTGGGCTTCGTCACCGCACTGGATGCGGGCATCCGCGATGGCGCTCTCGCCGACACCGACGGCACGCTCGCGCGTCTGATCGGCCGTGCGACGACGCCGCTCGTCGACGGGTTGCGCGCGATCGCCTGATCCCCGTCTGCGGCGGTAGCTTCCTGTCGCGAAAAGGCCCGGTATCCCCGTCGGATACCGGGCCTTTCTGCGACCGGAGTCCATCACTCCCGATCATGCAGGTATGCCACGGTGAGGTGCACGCTCACGGCGACAGGTGCGGTCGCCGCAGCGATCGCTGCGCGCACGGCGCGAAGAGTCACGGCAGAGCCGACGTCTCCGGCCACTCCGAGCGAGGCCTCCACCGCGATGCGGTCATCGCTCTCGGTGATGGTGATCAACGGCCCCGCGGCCGCGCGCACGCCGAGGGCGGCCGCACCGTCGCCGATCAGGTTGGAGACGAGCGAACCCGACCTGTACAGGTTCGTCACCCCGGGAACCGCGCGCACGACGGCCTCGAGACGAGTGGCGAGATCCAGCCGTTCCTGCGGAGTCATCGCCCCTCCTCCTTCGGCGATCCGGGTTCCTGGAGACCCCGCACCGCGATATCGATCCCGACCACGTTCAGTTCAGTGTGCACGCTCAGCCGCTGCGCGACCTCGGCGCGCAGCAGATCGGTGAGACGAGGAATCGATTCGCCGTAGCGGATGCTCGCCTCGAGCGTGATGTGGATCGGCGCGCCCGGCTCGGAGACATCTCCATCGAGACGGCACCGGCCGACCAGCAGCCCCGGCACCTCGGTCTCGGCCGCGCGGATGAGGCCGCGCACGGCGCCCTCCGTGATTCCAAGATCTTCGGTGGGATCGCCGGAGAGGAAGGGGATGCGCCGGCCCGCGCGGGCATCCAAGGCGATTCCGCTCAGGATGCTGTCCACCCAGCTCGCTTCGACTTCGCGCCCGTTCGCCGCATCCTCTTCGATCAGCTGTCCGCCGAGACCGCGGAGCCGGTCGAGGGCGTCCAGGGCCAGGAGGCATCCGGCCGATCCGTCGATCGACGGATCGGCAGGGCTCCGGCCGGAGTCGAGGTAGTCGGAAAGCTCTTCCAGCGTGTGCCCGTCGAGGTCGGTCGGCTCGAGTCCGAGTCGACGCAGTTCGGGAGTCTCGCGGTCGTCAGTCATCGCCACTCCTCCATCCGCACGATCATGTATTTTCGGGCGCGAGCCAGCAGCCCTCGCGCGGTGGCAGTGGGAACACCGAGCTCCTCGGCGATCTCGTCGTAGGAGTAGCCGCCGATCTCACGCAGCACCCAGCATTCCCTCTGAGCATCCGGAAGCTCGCCCAGCACAGCGCCGAGCGCGGCGATCCCCGCCCGCGTCTCCGCCCTGCGCGCAGGAGACGCGGATTCCGGTGCGGCCTGATCGATCTCGTCGATGTCGACCACGGGACGCCGCGCGCGGATGCGGTCGACGGCCTTGCGACTGACGATGCGCATCAACCAGCTCTTCACCCTGGCCGGCTCCTCGATCTCGGGGAGCCGCTGCCAGGCGGTGACGAAAGCCTCCTGCACGATGTCGTCGACCTCGGCCGAGGCGTTCAGCATCCGCTGCGTGTACGCGCGCATCATCGGCGTGTACCGCCGCACCAGCACCGCGAACGCCGCGACGTCCCCATCCATGGCGCGGCCGGCGACGATGCTGTCGTCGGCCCGCTCGAGTTCACCGCGAAAACCTTCACGAACCATCTACCCGCTCCCTCGCTCGCGTCTCCTCGGTGTTCGGAGTCGCGTGGACATCGGATGGGTGCTGCGGCGCTCATCGCGTCTCCTTCCCACCTCGAATCCGGATCTCGGAATCGAATCCTCACGATCCCCTGGCTACGCTCCGCTCGACCATCGGTCAAGGGGTTCGACTACAGGACCCGTTCCTGGACGACCTCGACCTCGACCTCGTCGTCTTCCGCGGGCACGTGCACGTCGTTGATCGTGACGTTCACCTCGGCCACATCCATGCCGACGAGCTCGACCATCGCGGTGTGGATCGCCGCACGCACGTCGTCGGCGACCTTCTGCAACGACACCGGGTACTCGGCGACGATGGTCACGTCGACCGCGACCTGCGTCTCCCCGACCTCCACGGCGATGCCCTGCGAGAGGTCCGTCGTGTTCAACGCATCGCGGATCGCCCCGACCATGCGCGCGGCTCCCCCACCGAGCGCGTAGACGCCATCGACCTCGCGCGCAGCGATGCCCGCGATCTTCGCGACGACGCCGTCTTCGATCGTGGTCCTCCCCACAGACGCCACCATCGGTGCCGTCACGACCTGAGCCTTCGGCTGGTTGCCACCGGTCACGTTCGCCATCATGCGCTCCTTCATGCCTGTGTCCGCGCCTCGTGGTGCGGGTCGCACTGTCGTCGACACTTCTAAGACGGGTGCAGCGCACGAAACGTCACAGATTGATCGGACTTTCTTTTCTGGCGACCATCGCGCGCTGCTAGTGTCCGGAACATGACCAGTGCTGATCCCCGTGACGTCCTGCGTTCCCTCGAAGACGAGGAGCGGGAGTTGGACTTCGAACGATTCACCGTGGCAGACGCGTGGACGGTGGGGTCATGGCTGCACGAGCGTGCGGTGGCGGATGCTCTGCCCATCGTCACCTCGGTCGTGCTGGGCGGCCAGCGGGCGTTCCACATGGCGACGTCCGGCACGAGCGCTCTCAACGACGCCTGGCTCGAACGCAAGTTCCGGGTCGTGGAGCACTTCGGGCACTCCTCACTCGCCGTGTTCTACGACTTCGCCTCCCGCGGGGAGGACTTCTCGACGAGCTCCCGTCTCGACCCCACCCTGTTCGCCGCGGCCGGTGGGGCCTTCCCGATCCGGATCGGCGGCACGCTCGCCGGAGCGATCGGAGTGAGCGGGCTCGAGATGCACGACGACCACGCACTCGTGGTCGAGGCGCTGCGCGCACACCTCACCCGCTGAACGGCGCGAGTCAAGCCCCTGTGCGCGGCCGGCCACTCGGCCCCACCATCAGCACATGGCGAAGAACGTACGCACGATGAGCTGCCTCCCGAGCGATGTCTTCCGGGTGCTGGAGAACGGCTGGCTGTACCCCGCGTGGGTCGTGGGCGCGTCGCGCATGCGCGACGTCGATGACACCTGGCCGTCGCCGGGTGCCGAACTGCACCACTCCGTCGGAGTCTGGCCGGCGCTGCTGGACGACACGACCGTCGTCGAGGAGTGGCTGCCGCCGCACCGCATGGTGATGCGCGCGAAGGGGTGGCCGATCGGCGAAGCCCGCGTGACGCTGCGCGTGCGCTCGTGGGGCGACGGTGCGATGGTGCGGATCGACGAGGAACCGGTGAGCGGACCCGCCACTCTCGTTCCGAGCTTTCTGACGACGCCGCTGCTCCGTCTGCGCAACGCCGAGACGCTCCATCGCCTCGCGTACCTCGCCGAAGGCCACGCCGACTGAGGCGCGCGCTGACCGCGCCCACCGGCGGCGCCGCACCGCGCTAGCTGTACTGACCCGGATCGTTGTTGACGTAGGAGAGACCTTCGGTGTCGAGTGGGAGCTGTCTAGGTTCCTGTTCGATCACACGAAGGT